>JBEKWS010000021.1:0-100733 GCA_049512815.1 Bacteroidales bacterium
ATGTGTCCGTAGGCTACTTGTGATGGAACACAAGGTTTGATCGTCAAAACCTTCCTATCGACAGGTTGACGTCAAACAGTTATAGTAAGCGACTTCTTGTCGCACGTTTAATGAGTTGCCGTCAGCGTCGCGGTGGCGTGATTTTTGTCAGTCCTGGTAGATGGACGAGAGCTGTCGTGTCACGATGAAGTTGTCAAGATGGTACCAAGTCCCGATAGATGGATGGGTGGTTTCGTGTCATGATGAAATAGTCCAGATGGCGAGCAAAAAACCTACCTGCCGGTAGGCAGGTCGGCCGCCAGCCCTATTGACGTTGTCCCGGCAGCAGGATCAGTCCGGGTAGCACAAGATTTAATAAGTTGAGATGATTTTACTCGCATAGACTTTTGGGCCGATTGCAAAGTTGTCCTGGCTGGCGAAGCCAATTAACCAAACCGTCCGAGTTATAAGCCGTTTTTTTATTTGTCAAGTTGCAAAGGATTCGGTATTTCATAACCATATTTTTTTGACAACATTTTATAATGTTCCTCAACTTCTAATGGAGTACAATCCCTTGGTGGTTTAGGCAAACTCCAATCTGAATAGATAAAACGCAATCCATTTATTATGCTGAATACCCCATTGGATTGATGACTTTCTCCTTGATTTTCAACATACAGATAGGTTAAATTGTCCACTGATTTCAGAATGTCGGCGAATGCTTTAATTTCCTGTGAAGGTTTTTCATTTGTTCCATTTGAGATATACAAAAATGTTGGCTTAGACAGTTTTTTCAGATTACTGACAGAAATACTGTCTTTTATCCAGCGTAAATCAGGTGATGATATAATATAGGCGTTGAATAGATCAGGTTGTGTAAGAAATATGTGACTAGCAAACATACCTAAAAATGAGTGTCCGAATAAAATGCGGAAGGGCTGGGTCCTGTAATTTTGTTCAATGTATGGGAATAATTCTTTTTTAAAGAATTCCATAAAAAGTTCAGCACGGCCGCTTTCAGGCCTATCTTTAATTACAGGTGCAAAATCCACATAACGCTCTTGTTCTCCGCGATTGACAATACCAACAACAATAGCGTTGGGGAAAATTCCTCCGCGAGGGAAAATTTCATACATTGAAGTTACGAGTAAAAAAGATTGCTCTGCATCAGTAACATAGATGACAGGATAAGTCGCCTTTGATTGTTGGTATTCAGGTGGCAAATGAATAAGAATATCCCTGTCGTGTCCAAGTACAGCAGATTTAACTTTAATTTTTTCTCCAATAGATACTTTTTCATTCTCCTGCCCATAGGAGATTTGTGAATGAAATCCAATTAAGGTCACCAATACTCCTGCTACAAAAATCTTTAAATACTTCATTTTCATTTTTTTATGTTATCACAAAGTTTAGATAATATCATGGTATAAACAATTCTATTGACTCAATATTACAGGTAGTCAGGTGAATTAGTTGCTTTTTTCCAGTCGCGGATGTTTGTTGAATGGCTTATAACTCGTTTTTATAAGAATAAAAATCAATTAAACCTGCTACCTGTTGTCAGATATGATTAACCCTGGGATCATGTGATATCATACTTTAATTAATTTATCCTCCCGGGTTCTCATCTTATTTTTGTCTTATCACGGCACAGCCTCGTCAGTCACATAGGCAAATATCAATAATATTACATAACATACTGATATAATGCCTATTACCAACCATTCACATTTGATGCTCAATTTACATAAAGTTGGGGAATTTGGGAGCAATATTTCTTAATATGTTTTTTTATTCTATACAATCCCTTCATCTCCCATACTATAATATCTTCCTTCGGGAACTATAATTAATGATCCAATAACTGTATATCCATTACATTCCCCGATTCCTTTATCGTCATTGTGATCAGGATATCAGATTCACCTGTTTGTACATTGCCACCCGGGTTGGTTATGGCATATCAATATACCACTATCATTAGCTTTAATTGCATAATGCAATATTATCCTTGCATCTGTTACTGTATATTGCAGATAGTCAATATGATGAATATGATGGGGAATCGGAATGAAGATTTGCAAATATTGTGACAATAACCTACCTCCCGCCCGATTGCAAGTGCCTGCGCTTTTTCCCCGTTTTTCAAACTATCAATAATCGGAAAACATAAATCTTGAACTTCTTTAGGTTGTTCACTCAATATCTATCCGGTTTTTGCTTGCAGGATAATTTTTGTGCCGACAAAGACAGTGTCAATGTATGTTTATGCTTTTGCCGTCAGCAAAGCAAATAACAATAGCATAAAGAGGTTAAATATTTTTTTCATTGGTATATGTTTAAGCAGTATGTGTTGTTATTATTTATTGATTTAACATTTTTTTTCTTTCTGAAATTCAATATAAGAATAAACAATTGGTACTATTACCTTCACAGATAATATAATTGCAAAAGTAATTGCAAGTGCATTGTTGCTGCGGATAATAAAAGAAATAAAAACAATCAATATACCCCCGGCCATCCACAGGCGTCCGCCCAGACGATGTGTTTTTTTCCATGTCTGCTCATTTTCCAGTGTCCATGGTGTGCGGATCCCAATGAAATAGTTAGGCCTTACTGTATGGAAATAATTCCCAAGCATGGCAAATAATGCACCAATCAGGCCAATAAGTAAATTTGGATTTTTTAAACTGCCTGAATTGCTTATATATAAAAGGTATGTTGCAAATAGTGAAAAGAAAAATGTAAGCATAAAACGGAAGGTGTAATATTTATCACCCATATTCCGGATTTTCTTTTTTGGATCGAGAACAGGAATCAGGAGCATTAAAAGGTAAATACCAATACCTAATGCTCCGGGAAGAAAGATCAGGGAGGTTTTGCCTGACCATGCGTCTGCGTTCCCTGCTATGTTGAAATGAGTTGGCACCTGGTCGGGCATTTTTTTCCATACTATTGCAAGGTAAACATAGGGCAATACTATCAAGGCCCATAATAATGACTCTTTAAGATATTTGTTCATGGTTTTATTTTTTGAGTGTCAGTATATACTGAAGTAAGTCGTCAATAATTGTAGTGTTAATTGAATAATGTACGAACTGCCCTTGTTTTATTGTCGTCACCAGTCTGGCGCGTTTTAGTTTATCAAGGTGATGCGAAATGCTCGGGGCCGACATGTCAAATTTATAGGCAATGTCTCCTGCTGTCATATCACGCTTTTGAAGCATTTTTAGAATTTCCCTTCGAGCGGGATCGTTCAGGGCTTTGAAAATATCGTTCATTTCTTTTTGTTTGACGATTATATATTTATTTAATTATACAATTATCTAATTAATTAAACCACCAAATATTTTTTGAATTATTTTTAAACCGACTGAAAATAAATGGTAAAAATTTTATGGTACATTGAAATAAATGCTTGTTGAAGAAGTTACCATTTTCGCTTTATGACAATTTGTTTATCGTGTTATTGTCATTGCTTTATATAAACCCGCGAGTGCAGATTAAAATTGGTTGCAGCAGGTTCACATCAATTGATAGTGAGGGTTGCGATTTTTGTTGCATACCCTAAGCCCTGGGGTTCTGCAATGCAACATAAAGAGAGTAGTCGAGCACCTTTTTACATGGGGTTCTTTTTCATTTAAATTTCAAAAGTTCTTAATTTAATTATTTTCATCTGCTTTGAACATTTTATATTATGTTATGTTTAATTAGTCTAAATAAGCATAAATTAAATTTATATGCACAATTCTAATTGTTTAAAATTGTTTACATCAAGTGAATTGCTGATAATCAGCCAAAATTAATATATGAATGACATATTTGGTTTCTTTTGAATATAAAAGACTTATGCATTTTAAACTGTGGCTGAAGAGTGAGTGACTAATAATATTGCAATGGTTTGAAAAAAATACTTTTACCAAAAATGGATTTATGCTAATCACTCTAATTATATTATCCATTTTCATTATTACAAACAGATGGAAAAAAACATCAGATGTGCAGGGAACAAATGAGGTCCTTATTCAGGGGATCGCATTTAGCCCTTCAACCATCACTTTTCCTACAGGCACTTCTTTTTCCTGGACAAACAAAGATGTTATTGCACACACATTCACCAGTATCACCTATTTATTCGATTGCGGATCCATCAGCACCAATGGAACCTGCAACCATACGTTCAATGCTGTCGGTACTTACCCATACCTTGCACAGTATATCCCATGATGATTGCATCTGTTGAAGTTAACTAAATCCACCCCATCAGGTTTTTACATCAATGTTACCCTGATATGTTAGTAATCTGACATACTCAATCTAAATCCATTTCAGGTTTTGTACGGATCATGAATACTTGAAAGTAAAATGAATTTTATTTAATTTTGCTGAATTAAGTTTCTGATTTATACTTTATTTTTGAATTTAAGCTGTAGAGCGACTCTGCTACCTGAATCTCGTGTAAAGCAATCAATTTTATTAATATCAAATGATTCAATTAAAATTGCAATATTTCAAAGTAACTTCCAGACTGGTTATTAAATCATTAATGTTTTTTTAATCAGTGTAGATTCATTTTTACATGTGTTCTGACAGGTATTATTTAAATCTTATATTATGGAAACCCTAAACTATTTTAAGAAAAAAATTCAGTACTGCGGTGTAAAATCACTTCTTGTCATTTTTATCATTTTTATATTCCTATATAAAGCGCAAGGTCAGAATTCTGATGTCTCCGGATCAGTTTTTAAAGGTGGTTCTTATGAACAGACTTTCACAACCTCAAGAATCGGTGTGGCCCAATCAGTGATGACTACTCCGGAAGGCGAATTTCATGTTGTTATTCAACATCGTTTTGGTGATATTAATGGCGGAGCATACGAATTATTCGGATTAGATGCTGCACTGACAAGGATTGGATTTGATTACGGGATATCGAAATGGCTTTCATGCGGGATTGGAAGAAGCTTATTTGAAAAAACATATGACTTTGAATTAAAAGCTTCTATGCTTAAACAAAATGAGAGTAATATTCCTGTTTCATTATCTTATTATGTTTCGGTTTTGGACAACACTTCTAAAAACTATTTTCCGGAAGGACATAATTCATTCAGTTCACGACTTAGCTTTGTAAACCAGCTTATTGTGGCAAGAAATCAGGGAATTTTATCTTTTCAGGTTTCACCTTTATGGTTACATTCCATTTATGAAGTAAGGACTGCAGGGTCATTGGATATTTTTGCTATTGATCTGGACGGCAGAATAAGATTAAGCGAAAAGATCGGACTGATTGCTGAATATATTCCCATTTTAACAAACGAATACTTTACAAAAACAAATCCTCTTACCCTGGGTTTGGACATAAATACAGGAGGCCACCAGTTTCAGCTAATTTTCAGTAATAGTTATGGTACAAATGAAAAGGCAATAACAACCAATACAGTTGGAAGCTGGTCAAAAGGTCATGTTTACTTCGGCTTTAATCTTACAAGAATCTTTCATTCCAAAATGAAATGAATATTATTATCTTCTCATTAGTGTCCACTTAAATATAATTGATTTTCAGTTACATACAGTTCAGTTCTTTGACATCTTTGTTATCGAGATTTGTAAGTAGCTATTTTAGAGGAGTTTTGACTTAAGGTGAGTTACTATTAAAGCCCTGGTAGTTATTCATTTTCAAATCGACATGTAATTAAAAAGCGCTACAACCTCGATATACTCATGATTTCAAAGAACAATATTTAATTTTTAGTGGAACACTAATAAAAAATCATATCATTTATTCTTAAAAATGACCTTTTTTGACATATTTGGAAGAGCTGTCAAATAGTAAATCAAAACTTTCTTTTCCCTTTGTTATTTCTGCCTCATACATCGGTTTCCCATCAACATAAGTAATTTGAGCTGCTTCAGTAATTGAATAGCCTGGATAATTTTTTTCTACATACTCATGAATTTCTTTTGACAATTCAGAAACCTTCATTTCCATTTCGGTTTCTTTCAGATTACCAAGTGAATCAATTGACACACTGAATTGTAATTTGTTTTGTGTAAATTCTGCTTCATAACCACCCTTTTTTAATTTTAACCAATTAATATCCTTTATTTCAGGATGCAGCGATTGGAATTTTGCTTTTACCGGAGCCGGTACTTCTGATTCTTTTATTTTTTGCGAATAGACACAATCCATAGTTAGAACTGTCATCAGAATTAAAAGTATTGTTTTCATTTTTATTATGTTTTAAATTGATCTGACACCAAACTATTTACCATTCTATGAAAATTCTCCTAGTAAATTTAACAAATTAATTAGTTAATATTTGATATGCTGTATTGAACGTGAAACACAATTCATAGATAAAGATTCTTCATGTGACACCTGCCATTTATCGGACAATAGACATTTCTGGCATTGTATTGCAGATTTGACTTACACAACTAAGTGTCGCTTTCTTTTTAAGTTCTGTGATCGACGACCATCAGAGAATTAAACATTTTTATTATCCCCTATCTTATAATAATTTCCTAACTTGTATGGATAATTACCTGATATCTAACCGAAAAGGGAAGAGCAAAAAACAGAAGAACTGAATTATCAATAAAAATGCAAAAACACGACACAATTATTTCTACCATATTTAATCTCATCATCAAATCAATTAGTATGTTAAAAAAATACCTGGAAAAGGCTTTCAATAATTACATGTTTATAACGGTATTATTTGTTCTTTATATTTTAATTGTGCCATTTCAGCATTACTTAACGAATAAGTATAATAATTTTACTATTTTTCAGCATTCATCGTTCCATTTCTTCCAGAAAGTAAATTTATATCTGGCATATCCAAAAGAATATTATGATGTTTTTTTATACAATCCTACATTTTCTTTTCTGTTTACGCCGATTGCTTACATTCCGACAATTTTAGGGATATTTATTTGGGGAACCTTTTTAACAGGATTGTTTTACTATGCAGTACGACTTTTACCATTGGATAAAAAGTCAAACTTATTTATCCTTTATTTTACTTTCCCTGAATTAATTACCTCGGTTCAGAATTTGCAAACCAATTCAATAATAGCGGCAAGTATTTTACTCGCATTCATTTTTCTTGAAAAAAGGTCGACATTTAAATCTTCGTTCTTTGTTAATATCGGTTTCTTTATTAAGGCTTACGGAGCTGTTTCCGGAGCGTTCTATATTCTTAAAACTACTCGTTTAAAAAGTTTGCTGTATTTACTGATTTGGTTTTTGGTCTTACTTAGCTTGCCATTGCTGTTTTATTCTCCGGATCAATTTGTTGTACTTTACAAACAATGGATAGAATGCTTATCGAACGATCACGATATTAACCTAGGTTTGTCGGTTATGTCATTTATGTCCGGCGTTTTCAACTATCACGGACCGGTTTATTATACTCAGTTTGTTGGGGTTTTTATGTTGTTGATAACCATGCTGCTTATAGCACTGAAGAAAACTTATGAGGAGGTTAAGTTTTTCTTTTTGGC
The DNA here is from genome assembly GCA_049512815.1 of Bacteroidales bacterium. GTDB lineage: Bacteria > Bacteroidota > Bacteroidia > Bacteroidales > VadinHA17 > LD21. Next base: position 7,489 of record JBEKWS010000021.1, read on the forward strand.
TTATGTCATGATATGGGTAGTTATTTTCAACCATGCTTCAGAGAGTGCAACTTATATTATTGCAAGTACAGGTGCAGCTATCTGGTATGTTAATTCAAAAAAAACAATTTTAGACAAAATACTGATGATCACTACTTTTATCTTAACTGTAATGTCTCCATCTGATTTATTTCCATCTTACCTGCGGACAAATTTTGTTAAACCATACAGCCTTAAGGTATTAGGCCCAATGCTTATTTTTATTAAAATTCAAATTTTACTTGTATATAATTATGTCAAGTCTGGCCATAATAGTACCGCTGTACAATCCACATAACGACTGGTTCGATGCTATTTGCAATTCCATTGCAGGACTAGATTCTATTCTTAATGATGTTGAGTATTCTGTAGTTTTGGTAAATGACGGTTCAACCTCTTTCGATGAATCGTACATTGAAAAACTTATAGCCAAAACCAACAAAGTTGTTTATATCTCATACTTACTAAACCAGGGAAAAGGTTATGCAATTCGTTTCGGCTTAAGTAAAACTCAGGCCGATTATTATGTATATACTGATATTGATTTTCCATTCGGTTACGAGGTTATAATAAACATGCACCGGATTTTCACCAGTTCTAATACTAATCTGATAATTGGAATACGCAATAAAGAATACTTTAAACTGTTGCCAATAAAGCGTAAAATACTTTCAATAGCACTAAACAATATAAATTTTGTTTTAACCGGATTTAAAGTACACGATACACAAGCCGGAATAAAAGGCTTTGATAATGAAGCTAAAAAGGAGTTCCTGGCCACAAGAACAAATGGGTTTCTTTTCGACCTTGAATTTATCCGCAGGTGCTTACGGAAGAGGTTGAAATATTCAATCATCAAAATCCATCCCAGGCCCGAAATAAAGTTCTCCGATTTTCGTACATCTGAAGTTAAAAGAGAATTGAAAAACCTTATTAAAATCATTTTTCGATTTTGAAACCAAAAATCATTCTAACGTTTGATCTTGAGGAATTTGATCTTCCTTTAGAATATAATTGCCCAATTTCCGAAGAAATGCAATTTAAAATTTCCAATGAAGGTTTGCAAAGATTGGTTGACCTTCTGAACCTGTACAATGTAAAAGCAACTTTTTTTATTACCGGAAGTTTTTGTGAGAAAAATTACGAGACTATTAAAACTCTTTCTGAAAATCATGAAATTGGTTCGCATGGATATTATCATTCGCGATCTGATGAAGAGTTTATTATTCGATCAAAAATAATTCTCGAAGCAACTTCGGGCAAACAGGTAAAAGCATTTCGTATGCCATTGTTGCAGAAAATTGATTATGATAAACTTATACAAGCCGGATATGAATATGATTCTTCCATCAACCCTACTTTTATCCCTGGCAGGTATAACCATTTTATGGTTTCCAGGACACCTTATAAAGTTGCTAACACAGAAATTACAGAATTTCCTCTTTCGGTTAGTCCGGTTATTCGATTTCCCCTTTTTTGGATTAGTTTTAAGAACTTACCTTTATTCCTTTATCGATTTCTCTGTTATTCGGCAATAAGGCAAGATCAATTTCTTCATTTGTATTTTCATCCCTGGGAATTTGCCCAAATCGATCAATTTAAAATTCCCGGTTATGTTCAAAACCCAAATGGTGACAAGTATGTTAAAAAATTCGAAGAGCTACTAAGCTATCTAAAAAAGAAGGGCGATTTCGTTACAGTTTCTGAATTTCTTGAGAGCTATAAATTTAAATCCTGATATTTTACCAAAACAATTGTTTAGTTCCTATATATCTTTGTGATTAAAATGAACTTATGAAAACTAATAAAATTAAAGTTGCACTTTGGTAAAGGAGTACTCACATATAATACCTGGGTTTTTGTAAGGGATTTTTTTGCCCTTAGTAACTACGATTCCATTTTTTTACTAATTGCGATTCAATTTTATTTCAGTTGTAAAAAATGTAGCATAACTTACACCAACCCAGTTTTAATGTGCTGCACTTATTCTCAGCACTTGATTTCTTCACAATTCTGGGTGTCAAGTTCTATTTCAAGTGTCGTGTGATGAATGTTTAGACGTTCTAATCCGCGTCTTATTTTGTTTTTAATTGTTACAAGTTCAACATTTGAGATGTTTTCAGAAACCACCAAATGTCCTGTCATTGCGTTTTGAGTTGTACTTATTGCCCAAACGTGCAAATGATGGAAGTCTTTTACTCCGCTAGTTTTCAATATCACTTCTTTTACTTTTAGTACATCCACATTTTCGGGAACTCCGTCAAGTGAAAGTCTTAAGCTGTTTTTGAGTAACCTCCAGGTGCTTGCAATGATTACTAAACAAATTACTATACTCAGTAAAGGGTCTATCCAATATAAATGACTGTAATAAATGATAATCCCGCCAACTACTAATCCCAGCGAAACCAAGACATCGGAAGCCAAGTGTAAAAAGGCACTCTTTACATTTATGTCTTTATCTTTATCTCTAAAAAACATAAATGCAGAACCTCCGTTTATTAATATACCAATTGCTGCAACAACAGCAATTATTTTACCCGGCAAAGATTCCGGATTTTGAAATCTAAGAATTGCTTTGTAGCCAATTGCTCCAATTGAAACCAATAAAATAACTGCATTGAGCAAGGATATTAAAATTGATGCCTTTTTGTATCCGTAAGTGAATTTTTCTGTCGATTTTGATTTAGAAAGTTTGAAAGCCAACATTGCTAACGCCAAACCGGCAACGTCTAAAAAGTTGTGTCCGGCATCAGATAATAATGACAAAGAATTTATTTTTAGTCCGATGATGACTTGCACCAAAACGTACACTAAATTTAAGGCAATGCCAATTATAAAGGCTTTATTTATGCCTGTAAGTTCAGTCGTTCTGTCATTATGGTTTTGTTCATGAACCATAGTTATTTGCTTATCCGTAAGTTAATTTGTTTTTAAGTACTAACACTTTTGGCTATCATTAAGTTCTGATCGATGTCAAATAAATGTTAAATTAATCAACTCATATTCTTAATATTAAACATAAGAGATCAATCCGAACACATAATTCATGATATGAAACTGAATTATCATCATGAAAGTATTCATGAATGGTATTCTTAATATCTTATTAAATATTACCAACTTCAGATTATCTTCAGAATCTCATAGTACATTTGATCTGTTAATCAAAATAATTTATAAATTATGAAAAAAGTATTATTTGTTCTGGTTTTAATGATGGCAGTTCTGGTCGTCAATGCACAGGCCACCAAAACTACTGTAACCAATGCAAAGGCCACTCGTACAACTGTCCAGGTAGCAGATCTCCAGAAAGCAATAACTGACACTATTGCTAAAGATTGGGTCGGTTTCACTATTAAAGAAGCAACAAGCGTTACTGCAAATAACATGGTTACCTATGAGGTAGTTATTGTCAAGGGGACCACCACTGAAACTCTTGTTTTTGACAAAGATGGAAAATTTATCAAAAAGTTAGCTCAAAAAGTTGGCACAACAGAGAAAAAAGTTGTTAAAACAACAACTACTACTACAACGACCAAACCGAAATAATAACCGGCAGGTTATTGAATCATTATTAAACGGTGCTTTCATGCACCGTTTTTTATAGGATGATATACTAAAAAAATATTACAGAGGTAAAAATAAAAAAGCCAGGTAAAAACCTGGCCCATTTTCTTATCCTATCATAAACAATTTACATTCTGGTCGAGGATTAAAACATAATTAATGTTAGGTTAATTACCTTTTTTAAACCATAGGAACCAGGCAATATTATAATAGCCTTCAGGCACCATTGCAGGTTTATCAGGATCTGTATTTGGCGGAACGGGAATCAGTACATCATTACCTGCCTTCCAATTGGCGGGAGTCATTACTTTGTCAGCGGATGTTTTCTGAAGCGCTGTTACCACTCTTACAAGTTCATCTGTGTTTCTGCCTACAGACTTTGGATAAAAATATATAGCCTGAATAATATTATCTGGGTCAATTATAAATACGCCTCTTACATCTTTTGTTGTATTGGATGCAGAATGTATCATCCCATATTCTTTAGATATTGTCAGATTTTCATCAGCAATAAGAGGGAAGTTTATTTTAACAGGCTCTCTCTCTTTATATTTGAGACCTTCCATTGCTTTTTTCCATTGTACATGCGTATCTAATTTGTCAGTGGACATCACAGCAATTTTTACACCGAGCTTATCAAATTCGCCCTGTAAATAAGCAAGCTCAAGAATTTCAGTGGAACATACAGGTGTAAAGTCCTGAGGATGACTGAACAGAATCTTCCAGTTACGCCCATAATCCATTGGGAAATTTACTGTACCATTTGTAGATTGTGCTACGAATGATGGAGCTGGCTCCCCAATAAGAGGAATACGGAAGTTTCTGTCTTCCGGAGGTTTTTCTGTTTTGTTGAGAAATTCATTCTGTGACCATACTTGCGTCACAAAAAAGACCATTAAAACAAAAAACAACATCTTTTTCATTGTAATCATTATTTAATTAAATTCAATTATTATATTTATTTATACTAAATAAACATTATAGATTATAAAATGTTCTATAAAACCAGGTTATTTAACCAGATTTAATTACTAAATACATCCAAAAAAATTGAAATGATAAGTAGTAATAACTTAATAATCAGAAGCCTTTAAGACAGGTGAATATGGGATTGTAAAAACAAATAAAGTACCCTCACCAGGTTCTGACTTAACTCCGATGGTACCTCCAAGTAGTTCAACGAACCCTTTACATATCGACAGCCCCAATCCGGTACCACTGTATTGCCTGGATACCTTACTATCGACCTGAAAAAATCTGTCGAATATCCGGGAATGATATTCCTGGGGAATACCTATTCCTGTGTCTTTCACAAAGAATTCAAGAAATTCATCTTTGATTATATATCCAAAATCTATATGCCCGTTTTTAGTGAACTTAATAGCATTGTTTATTAAATTTGAGAGGATTTGAACAAGCTTGGTACTGTCAGTTAATACAACAGATTCTATATCAGGCAGTGTCGTTTTAAGATTTATAGAAACATTATTCTGTTCCCCATCAATGCTATACTGTTCATTAAGACTTTTCAGAGTCGAATTAAGATTGACTTCCTTAAGATTAACTTTAGCCTGACCACTCTCTACATTGGCAATATCAACGATATCGTTAATTATTGAAAGAAGCTGACCTCCACTCTTAAAAATGATATTTATATACTGATCCCGGTCTGATTCAGACAGATCAGGTTCATTCAATAAAGTTGAAAATCCAATAATAGCATTCATCGGAGTGCGGATCTCATGTGAAACATTATGTAAGAACGCAGTTTTTAACCTGTCGTTCTCCTCCGCTTTTTCTTTGGCTGCAATAAGATCTGACTCTGCTCTCTTCCTTTTGGTTATATCACGGAAACTCCAGACACGTCCGACACTTTTTCCATTAATCTTCTGTGGTTGTGAAAAGCGCTCAAAAAACATTCCGTCTCTGAATTCAAGCAAATCAAAACTTGTCGCATCAGGCTCAGAATAAAGATGTTTTACATTTTCCAAAAAAGTTTCAGGATTTATCAATTGACTCTTGACATATTCCAACGCGTCATTATCTTCTCCACTATCGAGTATTTCCTGAGGAATTCTCCACATTTCAATAAACTTCTGGTTGAACTGGACAATTTTCCCGGAAAAATCTACAACAAGAAGTCCATCCTCTGTTGATTCGAGAGTAGCTTTTAGCAGGGAAACAGATTTTTCAAGTTCAGCGGCAACTTTCTTTCGCGAAGTGATATTTTCAATCATGACGAGAAAGAACTGAACTTCATTTTTATTGTTCCGGATAATACTTACTGTAGTCGATCCCCATACAATTGATCCGTCATTTCGGATGTACTTTTTTTCAGTGTGGTAAATAGGGATCTCCCCCGCAACTAACTTCAGGAGTGATATTTCATCCTCTCTTATATAATCGGGATGAGTAAAATTTCTGAAAGACAATAACTTCAGCTCTTCTTCCTGATAACCAATCAAATTACAGAAGGATAAATTTGCTCTTATTATACCAAAATCTTTGCCTGTAATAAGCATTGAAAAAGGACTTTCTTCAAAGATCTTCCTGAATTTATCTTCGCTTTCTTTAAGAGTATTTTCAACACGTTTCCGTTCGGTTATATCCCGCCCGATTGTCTGATAATATTTTGACCCTTCTATGTTTACGACCCTGGAACTAATTTCAATCGGGAAAATAGTATTATCCTTACGCCTATGAATAGTTTCAAAAGTTGCAGAATCATTTTCATTTAAATTAACAAGGGTTTCCGGAAGTTGTGATAAAGTTTCAGGCGCCCGGATTTTTTCCACTTTCATACCAATGAGCTCATTGCGGGTGTACTGATAGAATTCTAAAGCACGGTCATTAGCTTCTACTATATTTAAATTTTCATCTATCAAAAGAATTATGTCATTTGCAAATTTTAATATGTAGTCAAAATGTTTAACTAAAGCAAGACGATTGAGCTCATTCTCATACTTCTCACGATAAAACCTCACGCGTTGATTCCACCAAATAAATCCTAAGAACAAACCAGTAGTAATAATGAAAAGAACCAGTATGATTATACCCATATTCATCTGGTCGTTAAGTGAAAACAATATCTCATCACGATCGATTTTAGCGACCATATACCATTGTGTTCCGGGAATTTTATTCATTGCTGCCACAACTCTGACATTCCTGTAGTCTATACCGTCAATAGTACCGTTAATACCCTGAACAGCCATTGCTGCAGGCAGATTCTCATCTGAAACAGGCTTCTTTAAGATCAGTTCTGTGTTCTTCATGTGCCTGAGTTCATTCAGATATACTATTTCATCACCATCCTTCCTTAACAAAAGAGTCTCAGCGCTTTTACTTGGAGTTGGCCATGATTGTATTAACGGATAAAGTACTTTTTGGGGATCAATCCGAAGGGCCAGTACACCCAGTACCAGAGTATCATTAACACTTCTATCGATAAGCGGGACGATCAGATCGAGATGAACAAAGCTTACAACACTGGCCCTGTGAAGATCAGTAAGAACTACATTACGATTCTTTACAATTTCAGATAGTAATGGCCGCAAATGATCACCTATTAAAGTATCCTGAAGAGGGTAACCCAGTTTGACATTTCCAAGATTATCTAAAAGAAGAACACTTTTATAATCAAAATTTTCCGTCAGTGATTTAAGGCTTTGAAGAACATTATTACGCACCGGCATAAGTGTCGGTCGCTTTATAAGATCCGACATCCATCTTACCAGCAGGGTATTTTCTCCCAGAAAATTGGCATTCCCAAGCCGATCAAGCCGCCATTGAGTTATCTGTCGAATCTTTAAATCAGCTATTGTTGAAAGTTCAAGTTGCTTTTCAGTTAAGAGATTTTTTTTCTGATAAGTATAGTATATAAATCCAACCAGAATTGCACTGAAGGTAATGACAAAGAAAAGAACCAATAACGGCCAGGGGGTAGGTGGTTTTTGTCTTTGTGTTATCATTTTTCCTCTTTTTTTATAAAAACTGAAGCAAGAATTGATGCCAGAAGAATTGAGATAATTATTCCCAGAGATGTAATTATTGGTATCTCATAATGGAAATATGAGGCAAGCATCTTTAAACCAACAAAGGTCAGAACAAAAGCCAGACCGACTTTCAGATAACGGAAAAATCCCATTATTGCGGCTATGGCAAAATAGAGTGACCGTAAACCTAATATTGCAAAGATATTAGATGTATAAACGATGAATGTGTGCTTACTTATTGCAAGTATTGCAGGAATACTATCAGCAGCAAATATGAGGTCAGAAGACTCAACTATAAGCAGAACCAGTAACAAAGGTGTCGCATACAATCTTCTGTTTTGCCTTATAATTAATTTGTCGCCCTGCAGGGAATTAGTAACTGGTAGAAATCTCCTGAAGAATTTTACTACAACGTTCTTTTCAGGATCAACCTCTGTTTCTTCATGAAACAGCATCCTTATTCCTGTGAACAAAAGAAACCCCCCAAAAATTATCACAATCCAATGGAAACGGTTAATGAGTGTTACCCCGGCAAAGATAAATATACCTCTCATTATCAGCGCTCCAAGAATACCATAGAATAAAATTTTGTGCTGATACTGTTCTTTAACGGCAAAATAGGAAAAAATAAGAATGAACACAAAAATATTGTCAACGCTCAGAGAGTATTCTATAACATATCCTGTAAAAAATTCCAGGGCTTTGGTTTTCCCAAATTCAAAAAAAACGAATAGATTAAACAGCACAGCTAAAGAAATCCAGACTGCACTCCAAACAACAGCCTCTTTTACAGGTACTTTATGTGTATGTTTATGAAAAACACCCAGATCAAGCGCAAGCATTAAAAATATGAAGAGATGAAATCCAATCCAGAAATAAATGCTTGTTCCCATTAATCTAACATTAGTCTGCAAACTTATGAAAATATTTCTTTAATTCGCTGTTGATAATCCATACGCTCATGGGGAAAAATCAAATAAGCCGCAAGGAGTTCTTTATCAAAGCTTTAGACGGGATTGCCGGAATAAGTCTGGTATCAAAAAATCTGACCGGTCTTATTTCCTCAGGACCTAAATTGAGAGGTATCGGGGACACGGGCATAATGGTCAGTCCAATAGGCTTCGGAGCTCCAAGAACAAATGACGAATCACTAATTAAATATGCCCTCGAAAAAGGGATGAACTTTATCGATACCGGCCGTGCTTATGGTAACGGGAATAACGAGAAACTGGTTGGAAGGGCGATAGCAGGAACAAGAGGTAATGTTGTTATTCAATCTAAAATAAGGCTCGAAGAAAATGAACTGCCTTCAAAAGGGAAAGGCAGGAAGGGAGCCGAAGAGATAAGGAATTCTTTAGCTTCAAAACTTGAAGCCAGTCTGAAGGCTCTGAATACAGACTATATCGATGTAATGTTGTATCACGATGCAGTTGATGAGAACCTTCTTTTTCATCAGGAAACAATGAGGTTTTTTGCAGAGATGAAAAAGTCGGGTGTTATAAAGGCTCATGGCTTCTCAACCCATAATGACTACATGAATCTTCCTAAAAGAAATAACTCAGAAAGATTTTATGATGTTATAATGGTCCCATTTAACCATAAAGGTTCTTTCGTGCATTCAGTAACAGGCAGTTACTCAGAATGGGATCAGAAAAAACTTATTTCAATTCTTACTGATGCCGGGAATAAAGGCATCGGGGTGATAGCGATGAAGACCTGCTCAGATGGGAAATACTCTCCGTCAGCAGATATTGAACCAAGTTATAAGGAAGCCGTTCTATGGGTTCTTCAACATAAATTCATAAGTTCAGCTGCGATTACCATGGCTAACTTTGAACAGGTTGATGAACACACATCGTGGCTCAAAGACTTATGATTCCTGTTTCTGTTTACAATTTTATCTGGCTTTTATCAGGAAGAAACACTTAACCGGAACGGCATATTTTTTATCAATGTCGGGAATCCCGTTACCATTGGTATCTTTCATTGAGCTAAAGAATTCCATAAGGGCCAGCCACTCCTTTCCCTCCTGTATCCCTTCGCGGTTCTCATCCATATCGATGACTGTGGTTTTCAAATCTTTAACTTTATTCCCGGCAGCATCTTTTGGAACTACATTTATCAGGCCAAAGCTCTTCTTTTTGATGATCCCGATAAATTCAAGCATATATGAATCTGCAGTTAATGAATAGAGAGATTTTTTCTTCTTTGAAAAATCAACATTCATCAGGCTGCCATCAGAATGGACAATTTCAATCTTTTTTATTTTTTTAAGAAACCCTTTATCTGGATCATATTCAACTCTCAGACCGGAATAATAGCAATAGTCTTCGGGATTCGATTTAGATGCAACCTGCAATATTTCAAGGATGCTTTTCAACTCCTTTCCAGTTACATATAATCTTGATAGAGCATAACCCGGAATATTATCCTTCCCTGAACCGAGTGGCATTACCCTGAAAACATCCGATGGTGTCTGAAATCCTGGCACTATTTTGTCAAATATCATGCCCGAAGCAACCATACTGACATCGGTACCTTTACTGCTATGCTTATTTACATAAAAATGTATAGCATCGGCAATAATGGGTCCGAGATTACTATTTACATAGTCTCCCACATCATTGCCTTCGAGCATGAAACCTGATTCAACTATCGGCTTATTATAATCCAACCCAAGAGGTCTGAGAATTTCATTATTTATCTTTTCTTTTTGTTCATCAATAAGTTTGTTTACATTATTATCTCCCATTATTTTATCATCAACAGGAATAAGCTTATAATCATCAACTCTCAATTTCCCGTTCGAATATATTAATGAAAGACGGCCGACAAACTGACCGAATTCCCCTGCCTGAACAATGGGAACACCGTTTACAATAATAGGTTGATCAAGCCTGGTATGCGTGTGTCCGCCAATGATCAGGTCAATCCCTTTGACTGCCTTAGCAAGTTCAACATCTTCACCACCCCATTCTCCATTCTTTTGTTTTACCACGCCGGAATGTGAAAGGCAAATTATAATATCGCATTTTTCGTCATGAAGTTCCTTCACCATTTTCTTTGCAAAAGAGGTTTGTTTTGCAAAAGTGACCGGAACAGCGCGAGGAGCATCTTTCGCAGCATCTTTTCCCAGGATTGAAAAAAAACCGATTTTAACACCGTCCTTAGTCAAGATCAGTTTCCTGACAATAATATTATCGGAAAAAAGCTTTTCGAGAGCATCATCTCTTACATCTTTTTTGTCAAAAATCGCATTACCAATAAGTAAAGAAGGTATCTCTCCTTTACTAACGGAAGTGTTAATAACGGATGCCAGCCATGCGGGTCCGAAGTCAAATTCATGATTCCCAAGGCAGGTGACATCAAACCCCATTGTTTTCATTAACCTAAGTTGGAAACCGGTTTCTTTCTCGAGACTGGGAAAAAGTGTTCCCATCAGAAAATCTCCTGCATCTAAAACCAAAGTTGTTACTTTGTTGCTTTCTTTCTCAGTCTTTATTATCGTAGCTATCCTGGCAAACCCTCCAACTGTATTATCATCGTTCACTGTAAGAGGAGAATAGGCTGATTCAGGGGCGTAACCAATAAGACGTGAATGAAGATCATTTGTATGAAGAATGATGATCTTTTTTTCTGGTTGCCCGGTAACCGAAAGGATTGGAATAAGACAAATCAAAAACACTAATACTTTTTTCATCATATAAAAGTTTAGTTATTTACAAATCTAATCAATAAATAGGATCTTTATACAAGCCTTAGGGAGACTTTCTTAAAAGAAACTAGATCACTTCTGCAACAATAAAAGTGCTGCCACCTATGAAAATCAAATCTGATGGTTCGGCATTTTTTCTCGCATGGAAGAGAGCAGTTTTAACATCAGTAAAACTCTGACCAAATAGTCCAAATGCCGCAGCTTCTGTTTTAAGTTTTTCTTCATTAAGTGCTCTTGGAACCTGCGCTTTTGTAAAGTAATAGTGTGCAGTGGTCGGGAAAAGAGATAAAACCAATTTCAGATCTTTATCGTTGACAAAACCCAGGACTATATGTAAAGCTGATTTTGGAAGACGTTGGATCTGATCAAGCACATATTTTAAACCCTCCATGTTGTGTCCTGTATCACAAATAGTTAATGGATCTGTCCTCAATATTTGCCATCGCCCGTAAAGGCCCGTGTTTATCACAACTTTTCTGATGCCTTCAGTAATATTTTCTCCTGAAACCTCAAAAACACCTTTTAAAATATCAAAAGCAGCAAAAACAGCCTGAAGGTTTTTTAACTGGTAATCCCCTCCAAGTAATGTTGTTCCTTCGAATTTCCGATAGGTCGACAATTTAGTCATCAAATACCTTCTTTCGCTGACTATACCATCATTTTTTTCAAGATTGCATGAAAAGCTTTTATCAGCGAAAGAGATCGGAGAATCCGATTCATTAGCTTTTCTAATAAAAACTTCTTCTGTTTCCGGCTGTGATTCACTTATTAATACCGGGATCTTCTTCTTTATAATCCCTGCCTTTTCGATTGCAATCTTTTCAAAAGTATCACCAAGCACGTCCATATGATCGTGCCCGATATTTGTAATAACTGATAAGACAGGATTAATAATATTTGTTGAATCGAGCCTTCCGCCCAGACCTACCTCAATAACTGCAACATCGACATTGCATTCAGCAAAATAATTAAAAGCCATGGCAACAGTCATTTCAAAAAAGGAGGGTTTCACGGATTCAATAATACCTTTATGTTTTGTAACAAATGTTACAACATTATTTTCGGGGATCATTTCACCATTCACTTTTATTCTTTCCCTGAAATCTCTGAGATGAGGGGAAGTATATAATCCCGTTTTATAACCGGCTTCCAGTAAAACGGAAGCAATCATATGTGAAACGGACCCTTTGCCATTTGTTCCGGCGACATGAATTGTCAGGTAATTCAGGTGAGGATTGCCAAAATAGCTGTCAAGTGCAATTGTATTTTTCAAGTCATTCTTATATGCAGCTTTCCCTATTCTGTGATATGCCGGAAGTTGGCTGAATAGAAACTCGAGGGTTTGTGCGTATGTCATGATACAAAATAACAAACTTAACAGTTAGATAACAATTTATACCTTAAAATAGTTATTTTTGCATGTAGGAACATGTCCGTTTATGAAAATATAAACTATTGATATTTAACCATTAACGATGAAAAGGAAACATAACAAGAAACTCTTTATAATTGATACAAATGTTTTACTGCATGATTTTAAATGTATATACAATTTTGAAGAAAATGATATTATCATTCCAATTGTTGTACTGGAGGAACTTGACAAATTCAAAAGGGGAAATGACCTGATCAACTTTCATGCCCGTGAGTTTACACGGGAGCTTGACAAGCTTTCGGGAGACATGCTGCTGACAGCAAATATACCTTTGGGAGAAAACCTTGGTAATATGCATATTGAAACAGGCAAAGACTTCTCAGAAAAGGTAAGCCAATCCTTTCCTGAAAGAACAGCTGATCACAGGATTCTTGCAATTGCCGAGTATGTCTGCAGTACCAATAAAGATAAAACAGTAGTGCTGATTACAAAGGATATTAATCTCAGGATGAAGGCCAAATCACTGGGTATAATTGCTCAGGATTACGAAAACGATAAAGTTGCCAATATTGATGATCTCTATAAAGGAATAAGGATACTTGAAGGTGTTAATCAGGAATCAATAAGTAAGCTTTATGAAATTCCCGAAGGTGTCCCTTCTGAAGAATTTAATCTTGAACCAAATCTTGTAGGACACCAGTTTTTTATTATGAAAAATAACGGGTCAAGTGCACTCGCTCATTATAATCCCGTTAATAAGACTCTCAGCAGGGTTATCAAACAAACAACATACGGTATTGATCCAAGAAATGCCGAACAGACATTCGCTATCGAGGCTCTTTCGAACCCCGATATTCAACTCGTATCATTAACCGGCAAAGCCGGAACTGGAAAGACGCTTCTTGCTCTTGCAGCTGCTCTCCAGCAACACAAGAGATACAAACAGATATTTCTTGCCAGGCCTATTGTTCCTCTTGCTAATCGCGATCTCGGGTTTTTGCCTGGAGACGTTAAAGAAAAAATGGAACCATATATGCAACCTCTTTATGATAATCTTACAGTTATCAAACATAAGTTTAGCCACCAGAGTCCTGAATTTCTTCGGATTAATGATATGATGAAAGAGGATAAACTTGTAATTACACCACTTGCATACATTAGGGGCCGGAGTCTTTCAAGTATCTTCTTCATAGTTGATGAAGCTCAGAATCTTACTCCACATGAAATTAAGACTATTATTACGAGAGCCGGAGAAGGTACCAAAATGGTCTTTACCGGTGATATTGAACAGATTGATTCACCCTACCTCGATACTGCATCAAACGGGTTAAGTTACCTCTCTGACAAAATGAAGGATCAGGAGATTTTTGCTCATGTGAACCTTGTTAAAGGTGAACGTAGCTTCCTGGCTGAACTTGCAAGTAAATTATTGTAAGACAAAAGACAAAAGTAAAAAGTAAAATATATTATTATGAATAGAAAGACAATCCGGTTGGCAACATTGCTGATAATTATCCTGTTAGCAAACCCAAATGTTAATATGGCTCAGACTAAAGCAAAAAAAACTAAAAATTTTGAATCATCAAAAATCGAAAACATTCAACTATTCAATGGAAAAGATCTGAATAACTGGGTATTTAAGCTGAAGGATCCTTCAGTTGATCCTTCCACAGTTTTCACAATCAAGAACGGACTCATCCATATTTCAGGCAATCCTTTCGGGTATATGAGAACGAAAGGTATCTACTCGGATTACAAGCTTCATGTTGAATGGCGCTGGCCGGCCGAAGCAACCAACAGTGGAGTTTTTGTTCATGCCCAGCCGCCTGACACTATCTGGTTAAAATGTATCGAATGTCAGCTGCAGGTCGGAAATGCAGGTGATTTCGTCTGTATGAACGGGTCTGATATGATTGAGAGAACAGATAAGTTGAATGTATTTGTGAAAAAAATGGCCTCTTCTTCAGAAAAACCAACAGGTGAGTGGAACACAATGGAAGTTGTTTGCAAAACAAATACGATCGAAGTGCATGTAAACGGAATTCTGCAAAATAAAGGAACAAATGTAAACCTCACCAAAGGATCCATATGTTTGCAAAGTGAAGGTAAGGATATTGAATTCAGAAATATTTTCCTGACAAAACTTAAAGAATAAAATTTGGTTAATCCTTAGTGCAACTTTGTGCTTTCGCGCCTTCGTAGCAAAATAAGATGAATACTGAAAAAAAAAAGATAGCATTTCATACCCTTGGCTGTAAACTCAACTTTGCCGAGACTTCAACTATTTCAAGATCATTTCCTCAGGATAAATTTGATAGAGTCCCTGCAAACTCAAGAGCTGATGTATATGTCATCAATACGTGTTCTGTTACCAATACAGCTGATAAAAAATGCAGGCAGGCAATAAAGAAATTTATCAGCCTCTCACCAGGGGCATTTATTGCTGTAGTTGGCTGTTATGCACAGTTGAAACCGCACGTGATATCTTCTATTCCTGGGGTGGATCTAGTGCTTGGCACTAATGAGAAATTTAATATATCTGATTATTTAACCGGTTTTGATAAGAAACAAAACCCGGAAATTCATTCCTGCGAAATTTCCTCAACTGATAGTTTTCAGCCGTCATTTTCCGTTGGCGACAGAACACGGTCCTTCCTGAAAGTTCAGGATGGATGTGATTATGGATGTTCATATTGCACAATCCCGTTAGCCCGTGGACAAAGCAGAAATCCGGAAATTTCTTCTATAATCCTTGAAGCAGAGGAAATTGCCGAAAGAGGTGTAAAAGAGATTGTTATAACAGGTGTCAATGTTGGTGATTTTGGAAAATCAACCGGAGAATCATTTACAGAACTTCTGAAAGAACTGGTAAAAGTGCCGGGCATTGAAAGGTTCAGAATATCTTCAATCGAACCAAACCTTTTAACTGATGAATTGATTGAACTTACTGCAACAAATGAAAAGATCCTTCCTCATTTCCATATTCCTTTGCAAAGCGGATGTAACAAAATCCTCGGTTTCATGAGAAGAAGATATTCAAGGGATGTCTTTTCTTCCAGGATAAAAATGATACTTGAGAAGTTGCCTTTAGCCGGTATAGGAGCTGATGTGATAGTTGGTTTCCCGGGAGAATCAGATTCAGATTTTAATGATACATATTCCTTTCTTGAAGGAATACCTCTCTCGTATCTGCATGTTTTCACTTTTTCTGAGAGACCTGATACAGCTGCAGAAAAGCTTCCTGCAAAAGTATCAGACAGAGATAAAGTAAAAAGGAGTAAAAGTCTTATCGCTCTTTCTCAAAAGAAAAATCTTATATTTAATAAATTGAATATTGATCAGGTGACAAACGTTTTATTTGAAAGAACCCACAGTGAAGGATTAATAACCGGCTTTACCTCTAATTATATCCGGGTAGAGTATCCCTGGGAGACCAAACTTGCAGGACAGATTAAAAAAGTTAAGCTGAATAAAATATCACCATCAGGAAGAATGTGTATTGAACTAATCGACTGACCCATGATCCATCTTAAAGATATTTGTACTGAAATTGAAAAAGCTGCCCGTGAAACATGTGCGTTTATTTTAAATGAATCTCAGGGATTTGATATCAGTCGTGCGGAAAAAAAGGGATTAAATGATTTTGTCAGTTATGTCGATAAGGGCTCCGAAAAGATGCTGGTAGAAAAACTGAGCCGTTTACTTCCCGAAGCCGGATTTAATACTGAAGAAGGAACCTCACAAAAAATTGGATTGAAATATTGCTGGGTCATAGATCCTCTAGATGGCACAACTAATTTTCTGCATGGTCTTCACCCCTATGCTATCAGTATAGGTTTGAAGGAATTCGATGAGGTTGTTGCAGGTGTTGTTTATGAAGTCAGCGGAAATGAAGTATTTACAGCATGGAAAAATGGCGGAGCATTGCTAAATGGTAAGGCGATTCATGTATCGAAAGTCATAAAACTAGCTGGTAGTCTTATTGCCACAGGGTTTCCTTATAATGATTTCAACCAGGTTGATCCTTATATGAAATGTCTTACTCATTTATGTAAACATACCCATGGAATCAGAAGACTTGGATCAGCTGCGATTGATCTTGCCTATGTCGCCTGCGGCAGGTTCGAAGCATTCTATGAGTATGGCTTGCATCCATGGGATATTGCTGCCGGGATGCTTTTAGTCAGAGAGGCCGGGGGTCGGGTAAGCGATTTTTCAGGTATTGAGAGTAATGTTACAGGAGCAGAAATAGTGGCTGCAAACAGTTCAGTTTATTCAGAAATCCTGGAAACTGTAGGTAAATTTATGAAAAAATAGACTCTTTACTTAGATGGGAGCAATAGGATACTACATTTTTTACGGCATAAACTGGATCATAACACTTTTGCCATTACCAGTATTGTATATCATATCAGACATCCTCTATCTTGTTCTTTACTACTTTCCCTCATATCGCAGAAAAGTTGTTGCAACTAATCTTAAAAACTCATTCCCTGAAAAAACTGAAGAAGAACTTAAATCCATTGAAAAAAAGTATTACAGACACCTTGCCGATCTTGTTATTGAGACCTTCAAGGTCACTCACATGACCAAAGCCGAGCAGAGGAAAAGATTCACATACAGTAATCTTGAAATTATTGACAAACTCCGGGAGGAGAAACGTGATATAATTGCAGTTCTTGGTCATTACAATAACTGGGAATGGCCGACATTGCTTCCATATTACCTGAAATACAAAATTATTATAATCTATAAACCTTTGCAAAACAAGTACTTCAACAGGTTTATTAACAATAATAGATCAAAATTTGGTATAGTCCTGACTCCAACTTCGCAAATAATCAGGGAAATAGTAAACTACAAAAGGAATAATATAAATACTCTTTCAGTTTTCATTTCCGATCAGACACCGCCAAAAGGAGATATTAAATACTGGACTACTTTTCTAAACCAGGATACTCCGGTTTTTACTGGTGTTGAAAAGATTGCTTCAAAGTACGATATGGCAATTGTTTTTTTTCATATTCAAAAAGTAAAACGCGGTCATTACAATCTAGACATAGAACTTCTTCTCGATCATACTGCCGGACTTCCGGAAAAACTCATAACTGAAGCACATGTGAGGCGGTTAGAAGAGATCATCAGAGAGAAGCCTGAGTATTGGATTTGGAGTCATCGCCGATGGAAACACAAAAGACCGGTTGAAAATGAATAAAACCGCAATTGTAATATTAAACTGGAATGGTCTTGGTTATCTGAAAATGTTCCTGGAAACTGTTGTAAAATTTTCCCGGAACCACGAAACTCTTGTATGTGTTGCAGATAATGGTTCAACGGATGGTTCCCAGGAGTGGATAGCGGAAAATTTCAGGGAGATAAAACTAATAAAGCTCGATAAAAATTATGGATTTGCCGCTGGTTATAATTTCGCTTTTAATCAGCTGGATGCCAAATACTTCGTATTATTAAATTCTGATATTGAAGTGACAGATGGCTGGCTTCAGCCACTAGTCAGCTTTATGGATAACAATCCTGATGTAGCATCCTGTCAGCCAAAAATACTATCATATTACCGGAAAGATTATTTCGAGCACGCCGGAGCTGCCGGCTGTTTTATTGACAAATACGGTTTTCCATTTTGCCGTGGACGGATCATTAATCATATTGAAAAGGATACAGGACAGTATGATTCCCGGATTAACGTTTTCTGGTCAAGCGGAGCATGTATGATTGTTCAGAGTGAAGCGTGGAAAAAATGTGGTGGATTTGATGCCGATTTCTTTGCCCACATGGAAGAGATTGATCTTTGCTGGCGGTTTAATAAAGCCGGATATCGTGTTTGTTATTTACCTGAATCGGTGATTTATCATGTAGGAGGAGGAACCCTTTCCTATAGTTCCCCTTTTAAAACATATCTGAACTTCAGAAACAGCCTGTTTCTTCTATATAAAAACCTGCCAGACAATAAATTATATTCGATTTTGTTCATCAGAAGGCTTTTAGACGGACTGGCCGCTATTTTTTTTCTTATGAAAGGCAGTTTCGTGAGTGTTAAGTCAGTATGGAAAGCTCATATGGATTATTATAAAGCAATTAATGAACTCAAAGAGAAGAGAAAATCTGTCAAGAAATTAGAAGTGAACCATGCTCATGCACCTATTTTGAACAAGAGTTTAGTTTTCGAGTTTTATGTTAAGGGCAATAAAACTTATAATAGCCTTATATCATAAAACTGAATTGAAATGAAGAAATATCAGATGATTGTATTTTTTTCTATTGTACTCACAATTTACTCCCTTGTAAATATTTATATCTTTTTTAAAGGATATAAGGCACTCCCGGTATTACAAAACAACCGGCTCCTTTATGCTATTACTTTTTTCTTTCTTGCCGTAATTTTTATAGTTGCAAAGATCCTTGAGTCAAAACATTCTTCAGTAATAACTGATGTGTTTAATATTCTGGGCGGTTTCTGGCTTGCATTCATGCTATATGGATTTTTATTTTTCCTTCTATCTGACATTATTTTACTGGCATTAAGAATTCCAGGAATTATACGAGGCGATAATATCCTCCTTTTCCGCAAATGGTCATTTATTATTATTGCATCCGTCTCTTCTATATTGATTATCGGAGGGTTTATCAATGCATTAATCCCGGTTATTAAAGAATATAACATCACAATTAATAAATCTGCGGGAGCAATAAAAACATTACGCATTGCGGCTGTATCAGACATTCATCTTGGAAGCATCATAAGAAAAAGAAGTATAAAAAAACTATCATCGATTCTAAAGGATTTGAAACCTGATATGGTTCTACTCCTCGGAGATATTGTTGATGGTGAAATCGGGCCGGTTCTGAGAGGAGATCTACTCCAGTATTTTACCAGTCCAAAGAGCACTGACGGGCTGTATGCAATAACCGGTAATCATGAATTTATAGGAGGCGCAAACAGGACCATTCCATATATAGAAAGCAAAGGTATAAGAGTTTTAAAAGATGAGATGGTAACTCTTGAAGGAGGAATTCAGCTTATCGGGAGAATCGATAGGGATTCATTCCGTTTCTACAGAAAGGAACGGATGTCACTGGTAGAACTTATGAAACAGGCAGATACTACCAAACCTGTTATTCTCCTTGACCATCAACCGTTCCATCTTGAAGAAGTTGCAAGATATGGGATTGACCTTCAGCTTTCAGGACATACCCATAATGGACAAATGTGGCCGCTGAATTATGTAACTTCTATGATTTATGAATTGAGCTATGGTTACCTTAAGATAAGAAACACGCAGTTTATAGTATCTTCAGGATATGGTTTGTGGGGACCAAGGGTCAGGTCGGGCAGCAGATCTGAGGTCCTTTTGATCAACATTAAATTTGCCGGAGACGAAAATGGCTTAAGATGATTTTTTATAGCAGGTCATAAACTTTTTCAAGACCAATTCCTCTCGAACCTTTGATAAGTATCATAGTTTCCTTAATTGGCTCACGTTTAAGAAAATCCATAAGCTGATTTACATTATCAAATGCCTTGAAACCGGATTTTGAAGAGATCTTTTTAAATACGGGACCGACTAGAAGAGCCTTTTCAAAAATGTGAGATTGAATTCCTTTTAAGATCTTAAGATGTTCCTCTTCGCTCTTTTCTCCAAGTTCCAGCATATCGCCAAGGATAACAATTTTCCGTTCAGCTTTAATTTCTGAAAATGATTCCAGGGCTAAAGTCATACTCGTAGGATTAGCATTATAAGAATCACAGATAAGTGTATTTTTTTTTGAGATTTTAATCTGGGATCTGTTATTGGCAGGCTGGTATTTTTCAACGGCATCAATAATATCATCCATTTCAATGCCAAGGAAAAGGCCGGAGGCTATTGCAGCCCTGACATTTTCAAGATTATAATTACCAAAAAGATTAGTACAAATATTATAGGTGTTGTGATGGTAAGTAGCTGATATTTTAAGATTAAGATCAGAGGGAGCTTGTTCAATAAGCAGATCAACTCCTGTAGGATTAGAAAAGGGAACTGCTCTGTTTATAATCTTAAAAATCTTATCTGTAACCAACGGATCTTTGTCATTATAAAGAGCAATTCCATTCACTTTCCGGAGATATTCATAAAGTTCTGTTTTTGTCTTTATAACACCATCAACCGATCCAAAACCCTCTATATGTGCAGTACCGATGTTAGTAATTATTCCGTAATCAGGTTTTGCTATAAGACATAAAGTTCTGATCTCACTGATATGATTGGCTCCCATTTCAATTATCATCATTTCAGTATCAGCAGGTGCCGATAGAATTGTAAGCGGAACTCCGATATGATTATTAAGGTTTCCTTTTGTAAAGTGAACTTTAAACTTTTTTAATAAAATTGCAGCAAGTAATTCCTTGGTAGTTGTCTTACCATTAGAACCGGTTATCGCAATTACCGGTACTTTCATCTCCTTCCTGTAGAATGCGGCCAGAGCCTGCAGTTCAAATAGACAGTCATCTACCAGGATAGTTTTTTCAGTTTCAAAAAGAGGATCATCAATAACGGCCCATGATGCCCCTTTTGTCAGAGCTTCAGATGCAAATTTATTTCCGTTATAATTATCGCCCCAGAGTGCAAAGAAAATCTGATCTTTCCCGACCTCTCGGGAATCAGTAGTTACCCCTGTGGATTCTTTGAAAAGGTTATACAGTTGTTCAGTTTTCATATTCTTAAAAAAATGCCTCATTATGACTTCATAATGAGGCTTATTTTGTCAGAGAACCAGATTTTATAAACCTGAAGGGCTTCCAACCCTTATCATTGCACACCTGAAGCCGATGTCATCACGGGAACTTTCCTGATCAAGAAATCTTCTTGTGGATGGATTGAGCCAATAGGCTCTGTCTTTCCATGATCCACCTTTATAAACGCGTGCATTATCATTAATAAGGGTAACGAAATCAGTATTGCCTGCTGTATTATCCTGAGCATACATCCTGAGCGAACCCTTTTTGTTATCTTCGGTTGTCCATTCACCACCTGAAGCTATTGCTGACTGAAGGTCGCCATCTCTGAAGTTTCTATAATCCCCTTTCTGATAATTATATCTGTTGGCGACATCAATATCTTTTACTGTATCGACAATCAAACGTCCGAGTTTGTCTTTAGTTATCACTGAGCCATTTGCATCGCGCTTCAGATCGGTATAAACATTCCCCCTGAATGGATTAAAACCATCGACATCTTCTGATGTGAGAGGACGGTAGACATCCTGCACCCATTCATTAACATTTCCGGCCATGCAATAAAGTCCGTAGTCGTTTGGCCAATATGATTTCACATCAACAGTAATACTTCCATTATCGTTCAGACTGCCGGCTACTCCCATAAGATCACCTCTTCCACGTACGAAGTTAGCCATAAACTGACCACGATTTTTTGATGATTTGTTTCGTACGGTATGACCATCCCATGGGAATATTCTTCTTTCATAAATCCGCTCTTCGAATGTATTGCCCCTTAGTGCATAAGCAGCAAATTCCCATTCAGCTTCTGTAGGTAACCTGTAACTTGGCAGTAGTACACCATCCTCAAAGTTTGTACGACGCTCTTTCTGACTTGGATTAAGACTTGGGCGCAATTGATTTACTACACCTTCATACTGGCCAGCCAGATATGCTTCTGTATTAAAATTCTTCTCATTTGTCTGGTTCGGATCAGGATTTAGTTCTCCTTCGTCAATAAGCAGTTGTTCATTAACCCTGTCAGTTCTCCATAGGCAAAAATCATTTGCTTTTACCCAACTGACACCAACAACCGGATAATTATTATACGATGGATGCCTGAAATAATACTCAACATAAGGATCATTGAAACCCATCGGACTTCTCCAGACTAATGTGTCAGGAAGAGCTCTTCTGAACACTTCAGGATAATCTTTATATACCCTGCGTAACCAGAAAAGGTATTCCCGGTAGTCAACATTTTTTACCTCTGTCTCATCCATATAAAATGATGATACAGTGACTGTTCTTGGTCTGTTATTCCAATCGAACATAACATCCTGCTGCACCTGTCCCATAGTAAAACGTCCACCCTCAATCAGCACCAGGCCCGGACCTGTTTTCTGTTCGGCCCCAAGAGTAACTTCAAATCCGCCATTATCAGGATTATTATACTCCCAGCCTGTTGCGGAGGAAACATTATCTTTCCCTTTTTTCTTAAATATACAGGATGTAAGAAGCAAGACAGCAATCAAAACAACTGGTAAGGCTCTGAATTTATACATAACTCCTTTAGTTTTATGGCTTTTAAGAATACCCAAATATAACAAAATTTACTAATACCTATTTTTTTGTTCATCAAATATAACTACAATTTAGGGAAATTTATTGTTTTGACCTGATTTCTTTTTTCAACATTAGTCAAACTGAATGCCAGTCCTGTCTGATGAAGAAGCGATAATGGCATTAATTTATTTTCTGATATAATATTAAACCGATAGTTGTAATAAATGCTCATTCGGCCCGCATAGAAAGAAAACCCTGTCTGAATATTCATATTTTTTCCATTATCACCTAAAACTACAGCATTAATTGCCAGATATTTACTTTCAATTGCTGCACCTGCACCTCCAAATACAAATCCTCTTTGTAATCCAAAATATGTCAGCGGCTGGATCTTAAGGTTTTGTGTTTTACTTAGGGAAAAATCCCCTGACAGATGAACGAGAAGTTTCCTTTTTAGTCTTTCACTTGAAAAGCCTGTCGCTGACAAATCAGGTTCGGCGAGGTGATTAACGGAAAACCCGCCTGAAAATTTTCCGGACATAAAAAGAAATCCTGCCCCGATATCAAATACAGTTCTTCCCGAAGATGCCAGCGTTTCAGAGGAAGGAATTGACACGCCTCCAAGAGGATCAATCTGGTCAGGCAACACTGCCTTGTCAAAGTTAAATCCCCTGTGATAAATTGAAGCCGATAGCCCTCCATTTATAAAAAGATCTTTACCGGCCTTCAAAAAATAAGCATACGATAACCCTCCCCTGAAATCATTTATTATACCACCCAGGTAATCATCAGCGAGATATAATCCTGCACCACCGTGTAATTCACTAAAATAAGAGTCGTATGAAAAATAAACAGAATGAAGGTTATAACTATTACCAGGATAAAAGTTAAGATACGACAACCTCAAAACACCATCTCCCTGGCTTCCGGAAAGTGATGGATTATTCACCATCATCATCTGATAACCCGGTACTGGATCAGTATCTTGTCCAAAGCAATAAGCAGGTATGAAGATGATAAAAATAAAGATTTTATTAAGTTGTCTTAACATATTAAAAATTACTGCAATATCAACGTAATGATGTCGTTATTATTATAATAATTCATAGCTTACAAAAAAACAAAATAAGCTAGCAATCAAAAAGCACATCTCTATCTTTGTCAGTACTAATGAGAAGATTTTTTCAAATATTGCCATTATATTTGTTGCTGTTGTCCGCTAACCTGAATGCACAGAATTCCAAAGATAGTTATTCTTCTTCTTCAATTCTCTCCTCAGGTACATGGTTCAAAATTGCAGTAACTTCAGACGGGATATACAGAATCGATTATTCAAAACTAAAACAGCTCGGATTAGAGAACCCATCTAATCCAAGAATTTTTGGCAATAATGTAGGTCAGTTATCATATTATAATGATGCACCAAAACCAGACGACCTTAAAGAGTTATCTATTCTTACTTTTACAGGAAGCGATGGTATCTTTAATGAGGGAGACTATCTCCTGTTCTTCGGAAAAGGTACAGGCAGGTGGATCTATAATCAAACCACCAAAAAGTATGATTTCCTGCGTCACAATTATTCTGACACAGCATTTTATTTCATTACCTCTGGTCTAACTCCGGGGAAAAAGATCTCAGATGCTATAGAACCCCTGCAACCTGCAAATTACATCTCGTCAGAATCGGATGCTTTATTCATTCATGAGCAGGACGATGAAAACCTTATTAAATCAGGAAGAGAGTGGTTTCAGGAGATTTCCACTATTCATATCAACCCTGGTTTTACAGATCTTTTGCCTTCAGAAAACATTAAATATGAAATCAGGGTTGCTGCCAGGGCATCAGTTCCTACCATTTTCAGGCTATATGAAGGAGCCACACTCAAAGAAAGCATTCAGGTTCAAGGAGTTGATCTTTATGATTATACCGGCACGTATGCCCAGATATCAGATTCAACAGGTTCAATACAACCAGGCTCAACATCGCCTGTTTATGATATCAGTTTCTTTAATAATGGTGAAACCGGAGCACATGGATGGCTTGATTATGTAACGCTTCAGGGAAGAAGATCAGATTCATTTTCAGGCTCAGTAATGCAATATAGTGATTCAAAATCTGTGGCTCCGGGCAGAATAACCGGGTTCACAATCCGGAGCCTTACCAATGATGCCTTAGTCTGGGATGTTACTGACCCTTTCAATACCCAGAAGATTCAGTACTCCAGGACAGGAGAAAACATCGATTTTAAAAGTATTACTGATACACTTAAAACATTTATTGTTTTTACTCCGGACAATGCAGTTGTACCATTAATTAAACCGGCTGCAATACCGAACCAGGATCTTCATTCATCCCTACCTTCTGATATGATTATTCTAACTCACCCTTTGTTCAGAGCTTATGCTGAAAAACTGGCAAATATTCATCTGAAGAACGATGGTCTGATTACGCTGATTGTCACACCTGAACAGATATATAATGAGTTTTCAGGAGGTGTACCGGATATTGGTGCAATCAGGAATTTTCTGAGAATGAAGTATCAGAAACAAAAGGGCAGTAGTCATCCTCTTAAATATCTTCTTCTCTTTGGTGATGGCTCGTATGAAAACAAAACACCACCGCCAAATAATCCGAATTTCATCCCCACATATCAGTCACAGAACTCAAATGAGGTTGTTTCGTCATTTACATCTGATGATTTCTATGGGTTGCTCGATGATGGGGAGGGTGAAGCAGAGGGTACGGAAGATATTGGCATTGGTCGTTTGCCGGTTTCCGATACCATGCAGGCAGGTATAGTACTTTCGAAAATTAGAAGATACCTCGATCCGGCCAATATGGGTGACTGGAAAAATGTGATTTGTCTTACTGCAGATGACGAAGATGCCAACACCCACATGACTGATGCTGAAGGTCTTGCTGCTGTTCTTAAAGATAGTGTTCCTTCTTATAATATAGATAAAATCTACATGGATGCTTTCAGACGAATAACTACAGTAAACGGTCAGTCCTATCCTGACGTGAATAAAGCGATCAACGATCGCATAAATTCAGGATGTCTGATTTTCAACTATACCGGGCATGGAAACGAGAGTACTCTTGCCGCAGAGAGGGTAGTCACAGCGGAAGATATTAACTCATGGAAAAATGGAGGAAAACTTCCACTTTTTATTACCGCAACATGTGAATTCAGCCGTTTTGATGATATTGATATTAATTTAGCAACCAGACAGATGACCGGTAAGACCTCTGCAGGAGAGATGGTATTTTTGAACAAGGAAGGTGGCGGCATTGCATTAATGTCTACCACCAGGGTTGTATATTCCGCACCAAATTATGATCTTAACAAAAACATATTCAATTGCGCTTTTAATCGCGACCAAACCGGTAAATCCATGAGTTTTGGCGACATTATAAGAATAGCTAAAAACAATTCAGGAACAGGTCCAAATAAAAGGAACTTTACCTTACTTGGCGATCCTGCATTAAAACTAGCCTATCCTTATCATGGTAAGGTTATTACAGACTCAATTAATAAGGTATCTGTTACTGATAAAATTGACAGCCTGAAAGCTCTCTCTCTTGTAACAATTACCGGACATATAGAAGATCCCGCTGGAAACCCGATGAACACTTTCAATGGAGTTGTCTCTCCATTGGTCTATGATAAAGCAAGTAATATTAAGACTCTTGCAAATGATGGAGGGCAAAGCATGACATTCTCACTCATGAACAACATTCTATTCAGTGGCAAAACAATGGCAAAAGATGGCAGATTCAGGTTTACTTTCATCGTACCCAGAGATATTGATTATTCATTCGGTTCAGGAAAAATCAGTTATTATGCCAACGATGTTAAAGAAGACATGAACGGGAGTTTCAACGATATAATTGTAGGTGGTTTCTCTAAGGCACTCATTACTGACAATGAGGGTCCTGAAATTAAATTATATCTGAACGATACACTCTTCAGAAATGGTGGCATAACTGATAATAATCCCAGGCTCCTGGCGATCATAACAGACAAAGGTGGCATTAATACATCGGGGTCAGGTATCGGACATGATTTAACAGGTTTCCTTGATAATGAACCTGACAAATCTTTTGTTCTTAATAATTATTTTGAAAATGATTTCGATAACTATATAAGAGGAAGAATTACCTACGACCTTTTTGGATTAACTGCTGGTGCTCATTCACTTACAATAAAAGCGTGGGATAATTTCAATAACTCCTCGGAAAAATCGATTTTATTCCTGGTGGAATCAGGAGAAAAATTTGTACTTAAAAACCTTCTTAACTATCCTAATCCATTCAACAATCAGACTAATATCAGCCTTGAACACAACAGACCTGATAACGAGTTAAATATTACAATAAATGTTTTTAGCCTTGATGGAAAAATAATTAAAATCATAAAAACAAAAGTCACATCGACAGGTTATTCTCTGCCGCCGGTAGAGTGGGATGGAAATGACGACAATGGGAAGAGAATCGGAAAGGGTATATATCCGTATTTGGTTATTGTGACCACACGAAGCGGTGAAACAGCAAAGGTTTCGGGACGCATGATCATTTTGTAAGAGTAACACAATATTATGGATTAAAAATAGTTATATATTTGTAAAATCGTAGAATGATAAAAATCAGTATGAAGAAAAAGAGAATTTCAGTAGTGTTATTCCTTATAGTCCTTTCGGGCAAATCAATGCTTTTTTCTCAGCAAAGTTCAGGACAGCTAAATGCAATACAAACTGTTGTACCGTTCCTTACTATAGCTCCCGATTCAAGAGCCGGAGCCATGGGTGATGCTGGTGTTGCCACATCACCAGATGTTTACAGCATGCACTGGAATCCTGCTAAATTTGCTTTTATAGACGGCAATGCAGGAGTGGGAATATCTTATTCTCCATGGCTCAGAAATCTTGTTCCGGATATTAATATTGCCTACCTCGCCGGATATAAAAGAATCGACACAAAACAGGTTTTATCAGCAAGCCTTCTCTATTCTTCTCTGGGTGATGTCCCATTTACCGATGATTATGGTAACTTGCAACGCACATTTAATCCAAATGAATTTGCCGTCGATGTCGGGTATTCAAGACTATTTAACGAAAATCTTTCCGGAGGAATAGCTTTCAGATTTATTTATTCAAACTTAACAGGCGGAACTTACTCAGGTGGAGTTGCTACAAAACCAGGAATCTCTTTTGCAGCTGACATTTCAGGTTATTATCAGAAGCCGATTAGTCTTT
This sequence comes from Bacteroidales bacterium, assembly GCA_049512815.1. GTDB lineage: Bacteria > Bacteroidota > Bacteroidia > Bacteroidales > VadinHA17 > LD21. Next base: position 35,688 of record JBEKWS010000021.1, read on the forward strand.
TAAGCAAAGACGGGCAGCTTGGATTAGGACTCAATTTCTCAAATATAGGGTCAAAAATGAGTTATTCAAGCTCACAGACATCCGATTTTATTCCGATGAACATGCGTCTTGGCGGAGCGGCCACAATTAACCTGGACCATTTTAACAAAATTACAGCAACTATCGACCTTAATAAACTTCTCGTTCCCACACCTCCCATTTATAGCTCTACAAATCCCGACAGTATAATCAAAGGGAAAGATCCGAATGTCGCTGTCCCCGTAGCAATATTTCAGTCATTCTTTGATGCCCCAGGCGGGTTTAAGGAAGAACTACATGAAATAACCTATTCATATGGTGTTGAATACTGGTATAATAACCAATTTGCAGTCAGGGGTGGTTATTTTCATGAAAATGCAACCAAGGGTAACCGTAAATATTTCACTGCCGGAGCAGGATTCAGATTGAAATCATTTACACTTGATTTCTCCTACCTGATGCCAGTTGCCCAAAATAATCCGCTTGCCCATACGTTGAGATTTTCCATAGCCTGGGATTTTAATGCATTAAGAAACGCCAGCAGATCCAAGGGATGAACATCAGGATTGGTCAGGGAATCGATTTTCACCGACTTGAAACAGGATTGAATTTATATTTAGGAGGTGTAAAGATACCTTCTGAAAAAGGTTGTGTGGCTCACTCTGACGGAGATGTCCTGCTTCATGCAATATGCGATGCTCTTCTTGGAGCAGCTGGGTTAAGGGATATCGGATATTTTTTCCCGGACACAAACCCTGAATACAAAGACATTGACAGCAAAATACTGCTAAAAAAAACCTTTGAGCTGATCAGGCTAAAAGGATTCAGTATAAACAATGTGGATAGTACCGTATGCCTGGAGGAACCTAAAATATCTTCTTTCATTCAGGAAATGAAAAATACCATATCAACCATAGTTGAAACAGATCCTGATAACATTTCAGTTAAAGCCACCACAACAGAAAAGCTTGGATTCACAGGAAGAGAGGAGGGAATTGTCGCAATCGCAGTCGTCCTTCTTACCAAATAAAGAACTTACACAGAGTCACAAAGGATTCGCAGACTTACACAGAGTGAAATACCGTTTTCCCTTTGGGTTCTCCGTGCCTCCTCCGTGGCTCTCTGTGTAACTGGTTTATTCACTTAATCTTTTACTACAATTCTTATCCATGTCTCAATGCATCGTCAATAAGTTTATCATCTGCTATATATGGGATAGTCACTTTAAGACCCGGTGTCCTTTCCATCTCTCTTTCCAGAGTGAATATGGCTTCTTTGTTCCTGGCCCAGCTTCGGCGCGCAATTCCATTGTTGACATCCCAGTGAAGCATCATCCTGAGTTTGGTTTCAGTTTCGGGAGTACCATCGAGGACCATTCCAAAACCGCCATTGACAACTTCACCCCAACCCACTCCTCCTCCATTATGCAAGGATACCCATGTAGCACCACGGAAGGAATCTCCGATTACATTGTGAACAGCCATATCGGCTGTAAATTTCGATCCATCATATATATCAGAGGTTTCTCTATATGGGGAATCAGTTCCTGACACATCGTGATGGTCCCTTCCTATTACCACGGGAGCAGATATTTTACCTTTTGAAATGGCACTATTGAATGCCTTGGCAATTGCTATTCTTCCTTCAGCATCAGCATAAAGAATTCGTGCCTGGGAACCCACTACAAGTCTGTTTTTACCTGCTTCCTCTATCCAGTGAATATTATCATTCATCTGCTGTTTTATCTTATCCGGCGATTTTTTAATTAATTTCCCGAGTGTCTCAATGGCAATTTTGTCAGTCACTTCAAGATCCGCAGGATCATTTGAACAACAGACCCATCTGAATGGACCAAAACCGTAATCAAAACACATTGGTCCCATAATATCCTGAACATAAGAAGGGTATCTGAACTCACCATCAGCCTTTAAAACAGCTCCTCCTGCCCTTGAAGCCTCAAGCAGAAATGCGTTACCATAATCAAAAAAATATGTCCCTCTGTTGGTATGTTTGATTATTGCATCGACTTGTTGTCTTAATGACTTGCGGACTGCATCCTTAAACTTCTCAGGATCTTCCGACATTATCCTGTTTGATTCTTCAAAACTTAAACCTGCCGGATAATAACCACCTGACCATGGATTATGAAGGGAAGTTTGATCAGAACCGAGATCTACAAAAATATTCTCATCCGCAAATTTTTCCCATACATCAACGATATTTCCTTCGTAAGCTATTGATGTCACTTCCTCGGCAGCAGTTGCCTGCCGGACTCTTCTGATAAGGCTGTTCATATCTGAAAAAACCTCATCGACCCAACCCTGCGAATGCCTTGTTTTAATAGCCTTGGGGTTCACTTCAGCAATCACCGAAATTATACCTGCAATACAAGCAGCCTTAGGTTGTGCTCCTGACATTCCTCCAAGTCCGGATGATACAAACAGTTTACCCTTCAGCCCCTCACCATGTTTACTGATCCTCCTGCCTGCATTAAGAATTGTAATCGTAGTTCCATGAACAATACCCTGAGGACCGATATACATGTACGAACCAGCCGTCATCTGACCATACTGCGAAACACCGAGTGCATTGAATTTTTCCCAGTGATCCTGGGTAGAATAATTAGGGATTACCATACCATTGGTTACAACTAACCTGGGAGCGTCTTTTGGTGAGGGAAAAAGACCAAGTGGATGGCCAGAATAAATTACAAGTGTCTGCTCATCAGTCATCTCTGAAAGATATTTCATTGTTAGCCTGTACTGCGCCCAGTTCTGAAATACCGCTCCGTTACCACCATAAGTTATCAATTCATGAGGATGCTGCGCAACACTAAGATCGAGATTATTTGAGATCATCAGCATAATTGCAGCTGCACTGCGGGTATGGAAAGGAAAATCATCAATATGACGAGCTTTAATTTCATAATCAGGCCTGAACCTGTACATGTAGATTCTTCCAAATGTTGCCAATTCCTGAGCAAACTCTTTTGCAAGGACAGGATGAAATTTTCCGGGAAAATATCTCAGGGCATTCTTTATCGCAAGTCTTTTTTCAGTACTATTCAGTATCTCTTTTCTCTTTGGCGCATGGTTCAGGTTATAGTCATAAGGTTTAGGGGCAGGAAGTTGGGAAGGAATTCCTTCTTTTATTTGTTTTTTAAATTCAGCTTTGGTCATGGAATGAGATTGTGAATTATAAAGTAAAGGTAGTTTTTTTTACCTCACCCCAGCCCCTTCCCCAAGGGAGAGGGGCTAATACATTGATTATCTTATTCTTCCTCCCCTTCTCCCCTGGGAGAAGGGGTCGGGTGATGAGGTGTATGGACAAAAGAAGGGAGTCGGAAGTATCAGGTGAGCCTCTTTATGTATCAAAAAAGCTGACCCTTATGGAGTCAGCTTTCCTTATTCCTGATAGTCTTCTAGAGATGACCTTCTTTTATAATTTCATCATCAACGAGAATGCGTCCGCAGTATTCACAAACGATAATCTTCTTTCTCGATTTGATATCGAGTTGTCTTTGTGGTGGGATCTGATTAAAGCAACCACCACAGGCATCCCTCTGTACCGGAACCACTGCAAGACCATTTCTCGCATTGGAGCGGATTCTTTTATATGCAGTAAGCAACCTTTCTTCAATAATAGCCTCAACTTTTTCCGACTTCTTATAGAGACCCTCTTCCTCTTTCTGTGTATCGGAAATAATCTCATCGAGTTCAGATTTTTTGTTTTCAAGATCGGTCTTTCGATCGGCAAGAGTAACTTCTGAATCAACAATAACCAATTTTTTTTCTTCAATCAGAAAATTGAACTCTTTAATTTTTTTATTGAACAATTCAATCTCCAGATTCTGATATTCAATTTCTTTCGAGAGCGAATCAAATTCCCTGTTATTTCTTACGTTTTTTTGCTGCTCTTCGTATTTTTTTATCAGAGCCTCAGCATCGGTAATCTCATTATTCTTCTTCGTAACAGACTTTTCAAGATTTCCTACTTCGTCTTTCAGATTCCCTAACCTTGTCTCAAGTCCTGCTATCTCATCTTCCAGATCCTGTACCTCAAGAGGTAACTCACCTCTGAGTGTTTTAATTTTATCTATTTCTGAATCAACTAATTGTAAACCATACAATGCTCTTAATCTTTCTTCTATAGAAATTTCAGATTCATGTGATTTTGCTTTTTCCATTTTTAAAAATAATTTATCGGATTCGTATTTATTTCTGAAAACCGGACTGCAAATTTAGGGAATTTTTTAATAATTAAGTCTCTTAAGATTTCTATTGAAAATTTTTCACTTTCAAAATGTCCGGTATCTACCATGAGAATCCTATTTTCAGCTTCAAAAAAATTATGATATTTAATATCGGCAGTTAGAAATGCGTCTGCTCCGGAACATATTGCCAGGTTGAGCAGAGATGCGCCGGAACCGCCACAAAGAGCAACCTTTCTGACCGGGTTACCAGTCAGTTTCGAATATCTGATCCCCTTTGCTTCAAAAATCGAAGAAATCAGATTCAGGAAATTATCCTCTGACATCGGAGTATGAAATTTCCCAACACTTCCTAAACCTATTCCAACATTCGTATTTTCAAGAGCATAAAGATCATAGGCAACCTCTTCATAAGGATGAGCTTCGAGAAGGAACTTTATAACCTTATCTTTCAGATGAGAATACAATATTGTTTCAAAGCGGATCTCCTTTTCAAAATGGATCTTACCTTTTTCGCCGGTGAATGGTTTGGTATTTTCGTTTCCCCTGAAACTACCGGTTCCAACAGTTGTGAATCCGCACTGGTCATAATTGCCTATAACACCTGCCCCAGCTTCAAAAAGTGCATTTCGCACTTTCTCAAGGTGAGATTCAGGAATGTAGGTAACAAGTTTAATTAGCCTGTTTTCTGACGGAGATAATACCTTTATCTCTTCCAGACCAAGCTTTTCGGCCATCTTCCTGCTGACTCCATTACTCAAAACATCAAGGCTGGTGTGAGCGGAATAAATGGCAATATCGTGTTTTATAGCTTTAATGAGAATCCTTTCAGTAAATGATTTGCCGGTCAGGTTCTTAATTCCTTTGAATATCAGTGGATGATGCGACACAATTACATCGCATTTACGAGCTATTGCTTCGTCAATTACTTCCTCAGTAACATCAAGTGTGATCAATGCCGAAGAGATCTCTCTGTCAGCTAAACCAATCTGCAGCCCGGAGTTGTCATAACTTTCCTGAAATGACAATGGTACTGCTGAATCGAGATAAGAACAAAGTTCTTTTAGTTTCATAATCAATAAATCTTTCCAAGATAATCTGGTTTTTTTTTGAAAATCCACCACCTCTTCCCTTCGGGGTACTCCTTCTCTGAAGAGGAGGAGAAAGTTATAATATTGAATATCAAAACTTTCCCCTCCTTTTTAAAGGAGTGGTGTCATCCGCCAGTTAGCGGATTAAGGGGTGGTTAATAAATTTTTCTAATTAACATTTTTCAAATATTATCTCTTATATCGAGAAGGATAGATTTAATTTTCTGAAGAGATTCGTTAATCTCAAATTTATAATCAGTCTCATCCCACTTTTCCGATAATTTCTTTTTAGCACCTGCCAGAGTCATGCCCTCTTCTTTCAAGAGATGACGGAGTATTTTCAGGTTTTTAATGTCTGCTGGTGTGAACAGTCTATTGCCCTTTTTATTTTTCATGGGCTTAAGAATATCGAACTCATTCTCCCAGAAACGAACTGTGGAGACTGGAACTTCCAGCATTTCAGCTACTTCTCCTATTTGATAATAGAGCTTTTCGACTTTTTTTTCTTTGTATGGCATAGCGACTATTTATATGAAATTTCACCATTATCTGAGACTTTTATTACCGCATCCGGAAAATCAACCTCCATTAACTCGCGTATCTTATTTATAACCTGCCTGTTGCTATCTATTCTCACTCCACCTGGCCATGGCTGGTATATGGGAATTATTCTTCCTGATAGAAACTTTCCTTTTGTATCAACACTTATTTTGACAATAGGAGCAATTCCATTTGGCCCGGCAAGATTAAACCTGCCATAAGTGCAGAAATTGCCAAGGCTGTAACTTATAAAACGGTCTTTGTATACCTCTATCGCCCGAGTGACATGCGGTCCGCTGCCAAAAACAATATCAGCACCATTGTTAATCATAGTATGAGCAAAATTAAAAACATCCCCTCGGTCTTCGCCATAAAATATCTCATCTGTCTTTGGAACATTCTGAAATTCAGCGCCTTCTGCTCCTCCATGAAAGTAGACTATTACAATATTACATGTATCAGCAAGCATTTTGACAATCTCTCCGGCTTTTGAAACCTCATTTATGTTGACTGCACCTTCATTTGGCGCGAAGGCACAAAAACCATATAACAATGAATCTTTCTTAAAAATCGACCAGGGATGTTCGATAAGTCCTCCATACTTTATTCCAACTGAATCCAGAATTTCTTTAGTCCGGGTTCTTGCAGGAAGACCAAAATCACCGAAGTGGTTATTGGCAAGACTCAAAACATTAAAGCCTGCTGCTGTTAGAGCTGAAACATATCTTTCAGGCATCCTGAACAGATAGCATAAAGTTGTGTCTTTACATTTTTTTGAAGCTTCCCCATTATTGAGAAATGAACCTTCGAGGTTACCAAAAGTAATATCAGAAGATTTAAGTGTATCTGCTACACTTTCCAGCAACAAAAACGGATTATCCTGAGGAGGAAGAAATTTTGTAGAAGGGAATGATGATCCAAGCATGATATCACCAACACCAGTTATCACAACTATTCTCTGAGTAGATAATGTATCCTGCATTACAGATGTGGCAGAAAGGTGAGAGATAACAGGATAACCGACTGTAAACCAATTTAATAAAAATAAAGATGCTATTATTGACCTAACCGATCTCTTCATTATAATGTTTAAATAATGCCTAATCAAAAGACTGACCGGTTTTAGAAGCTATTTCAATCATTCTTTCATATTCCCCTGCTGTAAGGTCTTCGAAATAATAGTTCACAGGATCAACATTTACACCATTCAGTTTGATCTCATAATGAAGATGGTTGGCAACGGATGTTCCTGTACTCCCGACAAAACCAATAACATCTCCTCTCAGTACCTTCTGACCAACCCTTACATTGAAATTGCTAAGGTGTGCATATATACTTGTATATCCGAAACCGTGATTAATTATAATATGTTTACCGAGTCCTCGTTGTGCGGACAATATGCCAACGACAGTACCATTTCCGGTTGCATAGACATCAGTTCCTAAGGGAGCTGTGAAATCCATACCGTAATGAAACTTACTGATTTTATAAATAGGATGAATTCTCCATCCGAAGCCTGAAGCTGTTCGTGTAAGATCCTTATTGGAAATAGGAATAATTGCAGGAACTGATTTGAGCATATCTTCCTTATTCTTAGCCAATTTGATGAGATCGTCAAATGATTTTGACTGAACATAAACCCTTTTCCTTATTTTATCGAGTCTGTTAGCCGTTTCAATAACCAGGCTTGAGTTGTCATAACCCTCCAGCGCTTCATATCTGTTTACACCTCCGATTCCTCCATCTCTAAGGGTAGCAGGTACCGGTTCTGCTTCAAAAATGGTTCTGTAAAGATTATCATCGGTTTTCTGAAGATCTTCAAGGACATTCTCAACATTTGCCATCTCCCTGTGAATGAGGTCGTATTGAATAGTCATCTGCGCTACCTCCTGCTTCAGTGCCTTCTCTTTGGGAGAATCGAAGAAGGAGGCAAAAATGACCCAGTAAATTAAAGCAACAATGAGTGACCCGGTAAAATAAGCCAAAAATCTGAGCAACAAAGCTTTTATACCGAGTCTTATTTTATCAAAACTCAGGGAATCAGGATTAAACTTATATTTTGTCGGCGGCATGACATGTCAAAGATAATCAATTCTGAAAAAAAATGATATGAAGCATCCGATTTGAGCTTTCAGAATAATGAAAATAAACAGGAAAAGAGATTATCTTAATTTTGATTTTGATTCAAATGCCTGGATCATTTCAGTATATTCCTCCGAATTTACATCGTTATTAAAGAAATTAATCGGGTTCTTATGTTCTCCAAATTGTTCGACCTGATAATGAAGGTGAGGTCCGGAGGACAAACCAGTGCTTCCGCTAATACCTATCAGATCACCTCTTTTTACGTTCATCCCCTTAACAACTTTAATGTCACTAAGATGACCATAGACAGTCTGAAAGCCATAACCATGATCTATTACTATACAATTTCCGAATCCACCTGAGTTCCATCCCGATTCAATAACTGAACCATCGCCGGTAGCATACACTTCTGTACCATAAGGAACTTCAAAATCCTGTCCGTTATGCATACGTGGTGTACCCAGTACCGGATGAATTGCCCGGAACTTGTATCCATCACCAAGACCGAATTTTACACTGACAGGACTTATTCCCGGAAAATGATCGATCTCCCTTTTCCACTCAGCAGACATTTCTGCAACCGATTCAAAGGATTCTTTCTGGATAGTCGCCATGCTTTTTATCTCATCAATTTTTAATCTGTATGCAATAAGAATACCTGAGTTCGCATAACCAGCAAGATCACGATATCTGTCGACACCTCCGAAACCTGCTTTTCTATATGATTCAGGAACACTATCCATATCGAGTATTGGCCTGTACCGTTTGTCATCGGAGAGCCTGAAACTTTTAAGGGATTCAAGGGAGTTATTCAACTCTCTTCCGATCAGGGAATACTGAAGTTTAAGATTTTCAACCTGCTGACTTAACAACCTCTCTTTAGGGGAACCAAACATGTTCTCAAAAATGGTACCGTAGAGTGTTGCTACTATAATTGATCCGGCTAACCATAAAAAAATATGCAAAAGCTTCAACTTCCAGTGCAATCTGACTTGCTTATATTGCAGATCAGATGAATCAAGAACATATTTTCGGTTTCGTAACAACAGGCAGTAGGTTTTTTAAAATTTATTTTGCAATTTGACAAATCTAAATCAAATAAACTAATTTTACAAACCAATTTTGATAAATGAACATTTAACACACATATAGATTTTATACGTTAATCAGATGTAAAATGTTTCACTTTTTTGAAACCAATCATTGAAACCTAATTCTTTTTGACTAACAACCTAAATAACATGAAGTCACTGGAACTGAGGCAGTTGTTTCTTGAGTTTTTCGAATCTAAAGGTCATCTTATAGTGCCATCCGCGCCGATGGTAATTAAAAATGACCCTACACTTATGTTTACCAATGCAGGAATGAACCAGTTCAAAGATATTTTCCTCGGGAACCGGCAGCCTGTGAACAGAAGAGTTGCAAACTCTCAAAAATGCTTAAGAGTATCCGGAAAACATAATGATCTGGAAGAGGTCGGACATGACACCTATCACCATACGATGTTTGAGATGCTGGGAAACTGGTCATTTGGTGACTATTTTAAAAGAGATGCAATCAATTGGGCATGGGAATTACTTACTGAAAGACTGAAAATTGACAAGGACCAGTTGTATGTAACAGTTTTTGAAGGTGATGAATCAGAACTACTAGAACGCGATCAGGAATCTTTCGATCATTGGGAACATAAAACCGATAAAAATCATATTCTGGAAGGATCGAAAAAAGACAATTTCTGGGAGATGGGCGAAACAGGACCCTGCGGGCCATGTTCAGAAATACATGTCGATATCAGGGATAAGAGAGAAAGGAAAAAGATCCCTGGAAATGAGTTAGTAAATAAAGGACATCCCCAGGTTATCGAAATATGGAACCTGGTTTTTATCCAATATAACCGTAGGGCTGATGGTTCTTTAGAGTATTTGCCCAACAAACATGTAGATACCGGAATGGGATTCGAACGTCTTTGCATGGTAGTCCAAAATAAAAAATCTAATTATGATACCGATATCTTTCAGGACATTATCAATGAAATATCTTTTATTACAGGAAAAAAATATGGGGTTAATGAAAAATGGGATATAGCACTCCGGGTAGTTGCCGATCACCTGAGAGCTGTTTCATTCTCAATTGCTGACGGACAACTTCCTTCAAATAATAAAGCAGGTTATGTTATAAGAAGAATCCTCCGTCGTGCAGTAAGATATGGTTATAACAACCTGGGTATTGAGGAACCATTTATGTTTCGGCTTGTTCCTATCCTTGCTGCAACGATGGGTGACCAATACCCTGAACTCCAGTCGGATAAAGAACTGATTGCGAAAATTATATTTAAAGAAGAGACCGCATTCCTTAAAACTCTTGGTAAAGGGCTGAAAATGATAGAAAGGACGATTTCTGATCTTAGGAAAGAACAAAAAAATGTACTCCCGGGAAAAGTAGCTTTTGAGATGTACGATACTTTTGGATTTCCTGTTGACCTTACACAACTTATTCTGAAAGAGAATGATATGCATCTCGATTTAAAAGGATTTGAAGATGAGATGAAGAATCAGAAAGATCGTTCTCGCGAAGATGCTTTAGTGGAAGCAGATGATTGGACCATTGTAAGAGAAATTGACTGGACTGAATTCACCGGATACGAAAAGAGCTCAGATGAAGTGCTGATTTCAAAATACAGGACCATTAAAGTCAAAGGTAAAAAGAGTTTTCAACTGGTGTTTAACAGAACTCCCTTTTATGCTGAGTCCGGTGGTCAGACAGGCGATACTGGTTTTATCGCTTACAGAAATGAGAAAATTGGTATCATTGATACTGTTAAAGAAAACAACCTGGTAATTCATATTGCCAGGAAATTGCCTTCAGATCCATCTGTAGTTTTCAAAGCAAGTATCGATCGTGAAAAACGTTTGATGACTGCAAATAATCATACGGCTACTCACCTGATTCATTTTGCATTACGTTCTGTTCTCGGAAAACATGTGGAACAAAAAGGCTCACTTGTCAATCCCGATCGGCTCCGTTTTGACTTCAGCCATTTCAGTAAAATGAGTAAAGAGGAGATATCAAAGGTGGAAGAACTGGTAAACCAAATGGTAAGGGATAATTATTTGGCCAAGGTAACTACCGGTGTATCTTTGGAAAAGGCTCAATCGATGGGTGCTATGGCTCTTTTTGGAGAAAAATACGGTGACTCGGTCAGAGTTGTTGAATTTGGAAAATCAATCGAGCTATGCGGTGGAACGCATGTTGAAGCTACCGGAAGCATTGGTATAGTGAAAATAGTTTCAGAAGGAGGTGTAGCAGCCGGTATAAGGAGGATTGAAGCTGTAACTGCCTCAAAGGCTGAGGAATATATAAATAAAAGATTAAAAACAGTTGATGAGATAGCTACACTTCTTAAGAGCACTGGAAGTATTAAAGAAAGTGTTGAAAAACTGATGGCAGAAAACAGTTCACTTAAGAAGAGTCTAGAGAAATTCCAGGCTCAGTCAGTAACTATTATGCTGAAAGAGCTGATTGACAAGGCCATTAATATTAATAATATCAGATTCGTCTCAGGTAAGGTTGAAACCGATTCAGCTGATGTACTCAAAAACATTGCTTATCAAATCAGAACCTCCTCGGACAATACTGTGCTGGTTATCGGATCAGCTAGTGATGGAAAAGCCAATATTCTCGTTATGGTAAGTGATAATCTGTTTAAAGAGAGAAATATAAATGCGATAAATATAATTAAAGAGATTGAAGAAGAAATAAATGGAAGTGGCGGGGGACAACCTTTCCTGGCTATTGCGGGTGGAAAAAATCCGGAAGGTATACAGCGTGCCCTTTCAAAAGCAGCCATTTACCTTCAAAAGTTCTGAATAATAAGCTTTGTCTTTTGGAATATTTTCCTTCCATTCGAAATATATTATAAAACATATTTTTGTAATATCGTGATTATTAGATATTTACAATTTGATTTAGGTTTTGTTTACTAACTCATTATAAGTAGTTCGAAAATAATCATTAGACTTGTTGCCTGATTAATTCATAATGATTATGGAAGTTAAAAGGACTTTTGACATAATTCAGTGGAACCTGGAGAAATATCCGCGTAAAGATATGTACGGCGGAAAAAGAGATAAGGAATGGATAACCTATTCTACTGAAGAGGTAGGTAATTATGTGAACTGGGTTAGTTATGGTCTTCTTTCAATGGGTTATAAAAAAGGCGACAAAGTTGCAACCATCAGCGGAAATAAACCTGAATGGAATTTTGTCGATATGGGTCTGGCACAGACAGGTCTTATACATGTACCTATTTATCCGACAATCGGGACAGATGAGTATGAGTACATACTTGAACATTCTGAAGTCAAAGTCATAATTCTAGGAAATAAAACAATATATAATAAGGTAAGTCCGATCGCCAATAAAATTCATGAACTAAAAGATATCTTTTCATTTGACCCTGTAGAAGGGGTAAAATCCTTTGATGAGATAATAGAAGCAGGTAAAAAGAATGCTCACAAATTCCACGATGAACTGGAGAAAATAAAAGAAGGTATTAAACCTGAAGATCTGGTAACAATAATTTATACATCAGGTACGACGGGAAATTCAAAAGGTGTTATGCTTTCGCATAATAACCTGGTTAAAAATGCAATTACAACATCAAAAGCACACCATCTTGGTTATGGACACAGGGCGATTAGTTTTCTCCCTCTTTGCCATGTTTATGAAAGAATGGTCAATTATAACTTTCAGTATAAGGGAATTAGTATCTATTATATCGAGAACATGGGGACAATATCGGAAACAATTAAAGAAATTAAACCACATGTTTTCGATACAGTCCCACGCCTTCTCGAGAAAATTTATGATAATATTATAGGAAAAGGGCGTAACCTTCCATGGGTAAAGAAAAAAATATTTTTTTGGGCTGTAAACCTCGGACTAAAATTCAAACTGAAAGGGAACTCACAATTTTATAAGTTCCGTCTCAGGATAGCCAGAAAACTTGTTTTCTGCAAGTGGAAGGAGGCTCTCGGTGGAGAGTTGCAGGTTCTTGTCTCCGGAGGCGCTGCCCTTCAGACGAGACTCGAAAAAATCTTCTGGGCAGCCGGTATACCTGTCATTCAGGGTTACGGACTTACAGAAACCTCTCCGATTATATCTGTTAATCCTTTAAGAATAGACGAAATAGGATTTGGAACATGTGGACCGGTTATTGAAGGTGTCGAAGTTAAGATTGCTGAAGACGGTGAAATTATATGCAGAGGGCCAAATGTCATGATGGGTTATTATAAATCTCCTGAACTTACAGCAGAGATAATCGACCATGATGGCTGGCTGCATACTGGTGATATTGGTGTAATTGAAGAGGGCAAGTTCCTGAGAATCACCGACAGGAAGAAAGAAATGTTTAAACTGAGTGCCGGAAAATACATCGCTCCACAGGTAATTGAGAATAAACTTAAGGAATCGTTCTTTATAGAACAGGCAATGGTAATTGGTGAGAATCAGAAATTTGCAAGTGCTGTCCTCTCCCCGAATTTTGCTTTCCTGCACGACTGGTGCTCAATACATAAGATTCAGTTCCGGGACAACATGGAACTTATCGATCTGCCTGAAGTAGTTGAAAGATTTAACAGGGAAGTCAGGGAGGTGAACAAATCCCTTGGGGAACATGAACAGATTAAAAGGTTCCGTCTCGTGACAGAGGAATGGACTCCCCAGACCGGAGAATTGTCTCCGACGCTGAAACTGAAAAGGAATTATCTTTCTAAAGAATACAAAGATATCATTGCGGAAATTTATTTTAGCGGAGAAAAAGATATTAATGTATTGGCCAGAATTAAAAATGGTATCAACGGAGTACTGAAGAACCTACCTAAATTCTAAGTTGTAAAGGTTATAAAGGCTATAAAGGCTGTAAATCCATATCTGTTCCCTATTTTATCCTTAACCGTATGTCATCCGACATTGCAAAGATTATGAATATTGGATTCCCGGATTTGCCCGTAAGGCATAAATTACTGTAGTTATTATTAATATCACAAGAAATTTTACCTCATAGAGATTATGGTAATATAATCTCATTTTTCTTATTTTACCTCTTTTGCAGATCACACCAATATTTTTGTAATTTTGAAGCTTTCAAAATAAGTAATGAGAAGATTTATTCCGGGAAGCCTTATTGTCATCTTATCAGGTTTAATACTGTTCCTGCTTTCGTGTACAACTGGATCATGTTTTGAGGAGACTGAATCATATTTGAAAGCTTCCTTTTATGATAATATCACTAAAAAGCTACATGCCCCCGATAGTTTGACTCTTTACGGACTGAACAAGGATTCAATTATTTATTATAAAACAGTTAATGTTCAACCCGCTCTGATACCACTGAATGCTTCAACAGAAAGCAGCGCATTTATTATTAAAATAAACGGAATCGCTGATACCATTGAATTCCGATACAGCAGCTACCCTCACCTTATTTCTAAGGAATGTGGCTATACCTTTTATCACCATCTTGATACGGCACTAAATTATACAAAAAACTCCATTAAGGACATATATACGGTTAACAGCACTATTACAACTTTAAATGTGGAGAACATTCGCATATTTTATTAGTCTCCTGCCTTTTCTGACCTTCAGTTTGATTCAGGTTCAAGCTCAGGACACAATTCCAATACCTCTTAAAATAAAGATTGGAATGGAAGTGTCTGGTCCTGCTATTTATTACTCGGATAAAAATATTTTAAACGCTGAGGGTTTTATATCTGTCGATTTAAACGAAAAGAGATCCGTTATGGTCGACGCAGGATATCTCAACTACAAGTATACCCAATATAATTACAGTTATCTGAATAAAGGAAGTTTTGTCCGGGCAGGCATAAATTTTAATCTGTTAAAACCTGATAAATCTCTTGGCAAGTATTGGGCCGGAATCGGGCTGAGATATGGTTTAAGCCGGTTTACTTCTGAAGTTCCTTCTTTTCAGAAGACAGATTATTGGGGAACAACCTCTTCTTCAATTGCACTGAAGACAAACTGGGCTCATTTTGTTGAGGTATCGCCAGGTGTTATATCTGAAATATTCAAAAATTTCAGCATAGGATGGTCTGTAAGTCTGAGAATGTTGCTTTATTCAGGAACAGGCAAGGATCTCAGGCCAATCTATTTCCCTGGGTTTGGCAACAGTACGAAAACATTCAGCACAGGATTAAACTATTATATTGTCTGGAACATTCCTTATAAGAAGATTAACGTAATTCTCAAAAAAGAGGTTCCTGAAGAGACTGAAGATAATAACGATACTAGTACCAAAGAAAACGTTCAACAAGGTACAGGTATCAGGCAATAATTCAGGCATATTTGTCCTACATCTTTTTTAATCCAGGATACGTAAAAATCTTTTGTACTCAATATTTTTACTCCTCTTTTGTATTTCTTAACCCTTACCCATCCCTTCCCGCAGGCAGGCTTAAACAATAAGGGAAGGGTGAACTCGCTATTATATAATTAGTTACTCACCTTCCCATAGAATTAAATAATCTTTATACACATCTTTTTATTGTGTTGTCATATATGTAGTTAGAGTAAGAAGGGTAAGATTTCATTTCAGAATAATGCCGGAGGTATTTAATTCCAATAACCACGGTTACGTCCGTGGTCGAATCATTAGTTGATCTACCAACCCCGGAGTGGGTTGAAAATGGTATGCTTCTGGTATCTTCAAATTGCCCATGATCATTGTTATTCAACACCTCCGGTGTTGGACTAGGTCACTATATCATTACCACAGACGTGACTGTGGCTATTGGAATTTGACACCTTCAGCGTCGTTTACAACAATATGCTTAACTCAAATAAAAAGATGTGTATAAAGGGTAGATAGAATTAAGGGAAGGGGTTGGGGGCATGTTCAAAATAAACCGTTAGCAGATTGGTATGCAATCCAAAAATGCAAGGAGGTCCGGATTAATTTAGGCTGGTTTCAGATTCTTCCTGCTGAAGATATATAACCCAGCAAATGTCAGTAAACCGTTCAGAAGAAGCAATTCAAATCCGAATTTATATCCGTTAAATAACAATACTGAATATTTACTGAGAAAGAAACATGCCACGGGCGAAATAATCGCAATAACCGGAGTCATCTTATCATTTACTACTCTCCGGGTGAAGAGACCAAAGGAATATAATCCCAACAATGGACCATAAGTATAGCCTGCAATTGTGAAAAGCTTATCTATCACAGCCTTGTCATTCAGAGTTCTGAATATTAAAACGCTTATAAAGAAGACCAGGGCAATGATTAAGTGCACAGTATACCTGATCCTGGTCTTTGCCTTTTCAGAAATTCCCTCTCTTTGGTCGAGACCCAAAAAATCGATACTCACAGATGTTGTAAGAGATGTTAATGCGCCATCTGCACTCGGGAATGCAGCCGAAATAAGGCCAATGAGAAATACAACCCCAGCTATCGGACCAAGGTACCTGATTGCAATCGTTGGAAAAATATCATCACTTGAAGTTACCACTATACCTTTGCTTTGAATAAAGATCAGCAAAAGGGCCCCGAGAAACAGGAATAACAGATTTACCAGAACGAGTATCCCACTGAATGTGAACATATTCTTCTGTGCCTCCACTATGTTCTTGCAACTGAGATTCTTCTGCATCATTTCCTGATCAAGTCCTGTCATAACAATTGTTATAAACATACCACTGAAGAACTGTTTAACGAAAAACCTTTCATGATGCCAATCGGTAATAAACATTTTCGAAACAGAACTCTCTCTGACAATGGAAACCAGTTTAAAAACAGAAATATCAAGATTCTTTCCAATGTAAATTACGGAGAGTACGACAGCAAGCAACATAAATGTCGTCTGAAGAGTATCGGTCCATATTATTGTCCTTATTCCGCCCTTTAATGTATAAAGAATGATTAGTGTGATGAATACAAGAACATTTATCCAGAATGGAACATTCCAGGCATCAAAAACAAAAATCTGCAGAACATTAATAACCAGAAACATACGCAAAGAAGCGCCGAGTGTTCTCGATAATAGGAAAAAACCGGCGCCTGTTTTATATGACCAATATCCAAATCGTTGTTCCAGATAAGAGTAAATAGAGGTCAGTTTTAATCTGTAATATAAAGGAAGTAAAACCAGGGCTATTACAAAATAGCCAAACAGGTATCCTAAAACAACAACCATATAACTGAACTGGGTATCTTTTACCCATCCGGGAACAGACATGAACGTTACTCCCGAAAGCGATGCTCCTATCATTCCGTAGGCAACAACAAACCAGGGAGATATTTTATTTCCTATAAAAAATGACTGGTTGTCAGCTCTACGGGCTGTGACCCAGGTAACGGTAAACAAAACCAATGTATAGATCAGGAAAATACCAAGGATCAATAGTGGTGACATATCCGAGTCAATTAGTCTACAAGAATAACAAAAAGAAAGGAAGACAAAAAATCCACTGCCCGTTTAATAACACCGGAAAATTGAACTAATTTTGTCTAAAAGTTTTTTATCATGAGTTTTACTGAATTTCCTTCAAGGCTTCTGGAAAACGCCGTAAATGAATTTGCTTCTCTTCCAGGCATCGGTAGAAAAACTGCTTTCAGGCTGGTAATGAATCTGTTAAGAAGAGATTCTGAAGAGGTAAGAAAATTCGGTGAGAGTATAATCAAGCTCCATGGAGAGATTCATTATTGTAAGATCTGCAACAACATTTCAGATACTGAAATATGCAACATCTGCAATGATGAAAAGAGAGAGAGGTCTGTAATATGTGTGGTGGAAAACATTCAGGATGTGATGGCTATTGAGAATACGCGTCAATTTAAAGGATTGTATCATGTTCTTGGAGGTATCATTTCCCCTATTGATGGAATTGGCCCTTCAAATCTTAAAATCGACCACCTTGAAGAAAAAGTAAAGGCTGGAGGTGTCAGAGAAATAATTCTTGCCTTGAGTACAACCATGGAGGGTGATACTACTAATTTTTATCTGTTTAAAAGACTTAATAAATATAATATTAGCCTTACAACCCTGGCAAGAGGTGTTGCTATTGGCGATGAGCTTGAATATACCGATGAGATTACTTTAGGACGGGCAATCAATAACAGAAATCCATACCAGCAATGTTAACATCAATCAATCAGTTCCTGTCGAATTCAGGAAAAAGCATGAAGCGATCTGCAATAAGAGAGATCCTGAAACATCTCGAAAAACCGGGAATGATTTCTTTTGCCGGCGGACTTCCTGCACCTGAAACTTTTCCGGTTAATGATCTGAAAGAGATAGCCGTTGAAATACTTGAGAAAAACGGACCCGAAAGTTTACAGTATGGAACAACTGAAGGAGACCTTCTGCTGAGAAAGATGCTTGTTGAAAGACATAACAGGCAGGGATTGAGCATCGGAATAGAAAATCTTATAATTACTACTGCCTCTCAACAGGCTCTCGATCTTATAGCAAAGGTATTTCTCGATCCAGGGGACTATGTTCTTTGCGGGCTTCCATCCTATCTCGGCGGATTAAATGCCTTCACAAGTTATGGAGCTAAGCTGAAAGGTATCACGCTTGATGAAAATGGAATGAAAACCGATGAACTTGAAAAGACTATAATGACTCTTAAAGAGCTTGGAAGAAAAATTAAGTTCATTTATGTTATACCAGATTTTCAGAATCCTTCCGGCATCACCATTCCCAACTCGAGAAGACTGAAAATCATTGAGATAGCTGATAAATACGACCTTCTAATCGTAGAAGATAGTCCATACAGGGAGGTGCGTTTTGAAGGGGAGCCACAAAAACTTATGAATGAACTTGATACTACCGGCAGGGTTATTACCTTGTGTACATTTTCAAAAATTTTTGCTCCGGGATTCAGGGTTGGCTGGGTAGTAGGTCATAAGAAAATATTATATAAGCTGGTTATGGCAAAACAGACTGCTGATCTATGCACATCCCCATTTGTACAGAAAATTATTGCCCGTTATATGGAGAAGGGACTTCTCGAGAAAAATCTCAAAAAAACAATTGATCTCTATCGTATAAGACGGACACAGATGATAAGTTGCTTCAAGAAGTATATGCCTGAAGGTGTTAAGTGGACTGAACCTCAGGGTGGTTTGTTCCTGTTTGTAACTCTGCCTTCTCATATTGATGCAGATGAAATATTTTTAAAAGCCATCAAAAAAAATGTTGCGTTTGTTGCAGGTTCATCTTTCTTCTGTAATAATTCAGGCCATAATACGATGCGCATTAACTTCTCCTTTTCCAATAATGAAGAGATTGATGCAGGAGTTCATAGACTTTCACAGGTTATTCGCGATGAATTGACGAGTAAATAATTACAGAATGGAACTATCTGTAATTGTTTTCCGGAAAATTGTTTCAACATGCAAGAGATATCTGAAACATTTCGTCAATCCTGTTGTTTAATATGTAAGAAAATTATTTTGTAAATTTAATTACGGTATTATGATGTTTTCCCTCTTCCCGATCTTCCCTCAAGGGTGAAGGATCCTCCTCGGCAGCCTGGCTCCTTCGCTAAAATTGCCTACGAGGCAATTTTTTAACGCTCGGCCCTCCCTTGGGGGAAATAAGAAAGGGGGTAAAAACTAAATTGTAAATAAACAAAATCACAATCTATGGCTAGGATGAATGTCATTTTACCAGCAATGGGAGAAGGAGTAATTGAAGCAACAATTAATAAATGGCTTGTCAAGGAAGGTTCACAGGTAAATGAGGATGACCCTCTTGTAGAAGTGGCAACAGATAAAGTGGATTCTGAAGTTCCCGCACCAACGGCAGGCACTATTGTCTCAATAATCGCTAAGGAAGGTTCAGTTACTAAAATTGGTGATTTATTGGCCATCATTGAGAATAATACTGAACCTACAAAAGAAGACTTAAAAAAGGTTGAAACAGAGGTTGAAAGAATCCGTGAAACTATTGAAACTGTCAAAAAGGAAAAAACTGAAATAGAAGTTTTATCTCATGACTTGAAAAGCCGGACACCTTCCGGAAAATTCATATCTCCACTTGTAAGGAGTATAGCAGCGCGAGAAGGAATAAGTTATGCAGATCTTGATAAGACAACCGGGACAGGAATGGATGGCAGAATAACAAAAGATGATATTTTAAAGGCCCTTGAGAACCGGAAAAAAACTGAAGAAGAAGTAAAGGCTGTAGAGGTAGCAGAGGCTAGAAAAGCTTCAAAGAAAGATATACTATCTGTTACCAGATCATATGGCGATGAGGTAATTCCAATGGACAGGATCCGTAAACTCATTGCAGAACATATGGTTATGTCAAAAAAAACATCCCCACATGTCACATCTTTTATTGATGCAGATGTCACCCGGCTTGTGAACTGGAGGAATGCTAATAAGGAAAAATTTCTGGCTGCTGAAGGACAAAAACTTACATTAACCCCGATTTTTATAGATGCTGTTGCAAAAGCTCTCTATGAATTACCGATGGTCAATATATCTGTTGATGGTAGCAATATCATTAAGAAAAAAAACATCAATATAGGAATGGCAACGGCACTTCCCGATGGCAATCTGATAGTCCCTGTAATCAAAAATGCTAATGAGAAAAACCTCACAGGCCTTGCAAAAGCAGTAAACGATCTCGCAGAAAGAGCCAGAAGTAATAAATTAAAACCCGACGAAATTACCGGAGGTACCTTTACCATTACAAACTTTGGGAGTTATAATAATCTTGCCGGGACACCGATTATTAATCAGCCACAGTCTGCTATTCTTGGAACAGGTGCAGTAAGGAAAACCCCGGCAGTTATCGAAACCCCGGATGGAGACATGATAGCCATCAGACAGATTATGATACTCTCATTAAGTTATGACCACAGGGTAATTGATGGCGCTCTTGCAGGGAAATTCCTTAATAAAGTGAAAGATATCCTTGAAAATTATTCTCCGGATATTGCTTAATCTGCTATTTTGACTTAAATTCTGATTACGATTTTAGTCTACTAATTATCTGGTTAAGAAATAAAAAGAAAAGATTTGTTAAAAAGGACTGCTATAAATAGCCCTTTTTTCTAATATTTCTACTATATTAGTATCTTTGAGTAGAAATTTAACAAATTGACTTCCTACATTCTAAAAATAGAAACTAAGGATTATAATATTCACAAATGTTTTATGTGCCATCATTCCATTTAGATATAATTATAATATGATGAAAAGGTTAGTTCTCTTAACGTGGCTTTTGGCTACATTTATCAATCCTGATTTAATTTCTCAGTCAAAAGCAGAACTTAAAAATGATTTCTATGATGCTGAAAGCTGGATCTTGTTTGAAGCCTATAAAGATGCCCTGCCGCTGTATCAGCAGTTATTGAAAAGATACCCTGATAATTCAAATTTCAAATACAGGATCGGTCAGTGCTATATTAACATTCCCGGGGAAAAAAACAAGGCAGTCAGTTATCTTGAGGATGCTGTTAAAAACATTGATCCAAAATACAAGGAAGGAAAATTCAGGGAAACAGGAGCACCTTACGATGCTCTTTATTACCTCGCTAATGCATACAGGATAAATAATCAGCTCGATAAAGCACTTGAGACTTACGAGCGCTTCAGAAAAAATCTTAACGCTGAAGTATATGATTCAACGATTGTAAACCTCCAGATACAATCATGTCTTAATGCCAAGGAACTGATGAGAATGCCTCTTTTTGTAAAAGAGAAAAATCTTGGGAATATTATAAATGCCGGTAATAATGAATTTAACCCCGTTATTTCTGATAAGGAGGATCTTCTTGTATTTTCAAGAAGTGAGGCATTTTACGATGCACTTCTTTATTCGACAAAAGTTGACGGCCAATGGGCCAGCCCGATTAATATGAATGAGTTACTGAAAGTTGACCGCGATATTTTCCCGACCTCTATCTCTAAAGACGGTAAAGATCTGTACCTATACAGTTCTGCTGATTATGATGGAAATATTTATACTTCAAGATTTGAAAACGGTAAATGGTCTCCTATCGTAAAACTCAATGATAACATCAATACAAAATACTGGGAATCACACGCAACTATCTCCCACGACAATAAAAAACTTTACTTTACCAGTAATAGAAAAGGGACTTACGGCGGTCTTGATATATATGTATCAAATCGTGATAGTACAAACGACTGGGGACCAGCAAAAAACCTGGGACCTGTTATAAATACACCTTATAATGAGGAATCGCCGTTTTTAAGTGATGATGACAAAACCCTGTTTTTTAGTTCAAGGGGCCATTTTAATATGGGCGGCTATGATATTTTCTATTCAACTCTGCTTGATAACGGAGAATGGTCAGTTCCTTTGAATATTGGTTACCCGCTCAACACAACTGACGATGATGTGTTCTTTAAACCTC
This sequence comes from Bacteroidales bacterium, assembly GCA_049512815.1. Taxonomy (GTDB): domain Bacteria; phylum Bacteroidota; class Bacteroidia; order Bacteroidales; family VadinHA17; genus LD21. The sequence continues at coordinate 58,053 of JBEKWS010000021.1, forward strand.
TGAATCAGGGTTATGAAGGTTACATAGCAAAAGAACTTCCCAGTGGTTTTGGTAATCAGGATATTTACCGGATCGAGATTTTTTCTAAAGATCATCCCAGAAAATTCTTCGTAAGAGGAATGGTAAAAGTTGCTGACCTTATTAACAATATGAATGATAGCGTGAAAATAAGCGCTATGAATATAAAAAATCCAAACCAGACAATAATTGTTTATTCTAATCCTAATACGGGAGAATATGAATTCCAGCTTCCTCAGGGTGATTATCAGATCTCTTATGAAGCAGAAGGAGGTGAAAAAGTCGTCAAAAATTTAAATCTGCCACTTGCGAACCCCTCAGACAGTTTTGTACTCCCAGGGACCATAATACCAAAAACTGACTTTGTTGCAGATTTAAGTGTTGAAACCAATAAAACCATTTCAGTTACAAAAGGTGACTCGATCCTGTTTCCTCTGAAGGTTGAACCAAAATCGTTTCTCACGGTTGAACATTGGGTTAGAGATTCATTGATTTCTGTTGAACACTTTACAATACGCGATTCAACTTTTAACTATAAAATGGCCCCCAGGCCCGGAGATAATAAAGTTGTCTTTAAACTGACCGACAGGTTTAATAACTCTACCACCACTGAAGTTTTCATTACCAGGGAGAAAAATATTACCAGACAAGCATTAATCCGGCCTGAATATAACCGGATCATAGCTAAAAAACAGATTGCCGCCCTTACAGCTATATTCAAGAGCAGGGCCGATGATAAACTAAAAAAGATTATAACAGAAACAGATATTGAAAATCAGCAATTCGGCAAAGTCGATGATTTTATCTCGTATCTGAAAGAAGAAGCCTCTAAAAAAAGCATAAGTCCTGAGGAGATTGATAAACTGGCTCTCAAAGTGGCTGTAATGGATAATGTTCTTTCACAGGCTGCAGTTGATTTTATGGCAAAACATACAGAAGGTGACCTGAAACAAATTCTCACAGATCTTGATATATATAAATCTAATCTCAAGACCTGGACCGATTTGCAGGAATATATAAAAGCAGAGACAGGTGGTAAGATAAGCCCAGAGGAATTGAACAAGATTGCTGCAGCAGCGCTAGCCGAAATTGATCCATCAATTGCAGTATTGAGGAAGAAAATAACGGTTTTCAGTGAAAATTCCAATTCAGGAGATTTAATACGTCAATCTGTTGCCGCTATCGACCAGGGCAATATTAAGATAAAAGAGAAATGGTTGCAGGCAGTTTGCAACGAATCTGTAAAACGTGGGCTTACAAATAACCAGATATCAGAAATGCTGGTCGTTATCAGTTCATTACCCGGCACAAGTGTTAAACAGTACCTTAGCGATCTGATTGAACAATCTGATGAACCCCTGGCTATTGCCTTGAAATCGATCGATCTGAAAAAAGAAGGAATTAAGACTCCAGAGGATTTGATTAGATTTCTCTTTGCAAATAAGGATAAGTATCCTGAAGAAGCTGTCTATAAGAGTATTGCGAATCTAATCTCTGCAAAAGACATTTCTGCGGATATCATTAAATCACATTTTATAACCGGAAAAGTGAGCAACCTATGGATTCTATGGGTTCTGCTTGGAGCAGGTCTTTTTATCTTTTTCTTCATTTTATGGAAAAGAAAAAAGAAAAATAAAAAAGAAAAATAAAAAATAGAAATCTCTTAATATGACCGGCTTATGCCGGTCATTTTTTTTAAAATAATTTTCAATTAACAATTCTTTTGCTATTTTTTTAATAAATTTGTTTATCAAAACTTCTGGTTATGAGCAAAAGAGCTGTATGCCTGTTTTTTACAATACTTTTTGTTATTCCAACATATGCACAGGAGGATAAAAATCTTCAGGATTCATTTCTTGAAGCTGAATATTTCCTAATGAATGAAGATTATTCTGATGCCCTCGCATACTATTTGCAGCTCTATGAAAAGTTACCGGATAATTCCAACCTGGCTTATTGCATAGGTGTTTGCTATCTTAATATTCCCGGAAAAAAGAATCTTTCCGTCGAGTATCTTGAAAGTGCATCAAAAAACATGTCAGCAAAGCATAAAGAAGGTACTCTCACACAGATAGCTGCCCCATATGATGCATTATTTGAACTTGGAAAAGCATGCCGTATAAATTATAAATTTGATAAAGCAAAAGAAGCTTTCACGAAATACTTAGCGACTCTTCTTCCTGACGATCATGAGAACATTGACTTTGTTAAAAATGAAATAGAGGTATGTGATATGGCGAAAGATCTAATAGCCAAACCAGTAGCATATTCGGAGGAAAATGTCGGCGAACTCTTTAATGATGAAAAAGCAAACTTCAATCCACTGATTTCAGCCGACGGGAAATCTTTTGCCTACATGGTTTCTCTCAAATTCTATGATGCTGTAATGTTTTCGAAGCTTGTTAATGGAAAATGGACCGCCCCGAATAATATTACTCCGGAACTCCAATCGGATGGAGATTTTTACATTTCATGCCTTTCCGCCGATGGTAAATTACTATTTCTTTCTAAAGATGATCATATTAACAGCGATATTTATATGAGTTCTTACAATGGTAATAGTTGGAGCAAGACTGTAAAACTTAATAAAAATATCAATACAAAATATTGGGAATCACACGGTTTTATATCTGAAGACGGTAATCAACTCGTTTTCGCTTCAGACAGACCAGGCGGCTTTGGAGGACTCGATCTCTATATTTCTCATAAAGTAGATGGTGACTGGGGTCCTGCAGTAAACCTTGGTCCGGAAATTAACACACAATTCAATGAGGACAGGCCATTTCTTATCAATAATGGGAAAACCCTCTTTTTCAGCTCTCAGGGGCATGAAAATATCGGAGGTTACGATCTTTTCCGATCCGATCTGCAATCAAATGGTTTATGGAGTAAGCCTAAAAACCTGGGCTATCCGATCAACACTCCTGATGATGATTTTTTCTTTATGCCGGTTGGAGATGGGAAATCCGGTTATTATTCAAAATTTAAAGAGACCGGAGGGTTCGGGAAAGAAGATATTTATAAGATCACCTTCAAATAAAAATTGCCCTTTCAATAGTTTATACATGTAGAAAAATTACTATATTTGTTCTGATGGTAAAATTCAGAGTAAAGATCATAAGTGTTCTATTGCAACTATTAACTCTGGTTATCTTTCCGGTTGCTTCTTCAGCTCAATCATCCAGTGAGATGAAAAAGATATTTGCCAAGGCAGAGTCGTATTATCTTTATGAAGAATATGAGCTGGCAAATCAATTATACCTTCTTCTCGATACTCCTGATAATCTTAATATTAAATATAAAATTGGCACTTGTTATTTGAATATACCAGGTGAAAAAGAAAAATCAATCCCTTATCTTGAGGATGCTGTTAAAACTGCCAGTTATGATTCAAAAACTGAAACATTTAAAGAATTGAGAGCTCCTCTCGACGCTTACTTTTCTCTAGCTAAAGCCTATTTGATTAATAATCAACTTGAAAAAGCGCTCAATACTCTTCAAACTTTTAATAAGCTTGTATATGATACAAAATCCAAGGGAGGAATGAAGAATGTCGAGTATATTGACCAGCAGATAAAGGCCTGCAAGAATGCAATTCAATATAAAGAAAATCCTGCAGTCTTTAGCAAAAAGACACTGGGAAGTAATTTCAATCAGGGCGCAATAAATGATAATCCCGCTGTCAGCTTTGACGGAAATACAATAGTTTACACTGAACACAGAGGTATTGTGAATGCCATCTTCTTTTCAAAGAAGGAAAGAGGAAAATGGCAGCCGCCTATCGAAATAACCGCAGAGCTCAATGCAGGAGAAGATTGCTCATCATGTTCTCTTAACAGTGATGGCACCGAACTGTTTCTCTATAAAACTGATAATTATGATGGCAATATATATTCCTCGAATTTTGTAAATGGTGCCTGGTCGCCAATTAAAAAATTAAACAAGAATATTAATACCAAGTTTTACGAATCCCATGCCTCTATTTCGTCTGACGGTAAAAAACTATACTTTAGCAGTAACAGAGACGGTGGACAGGGGAACCTCGATATTTATGTTTCTGAAAAAGATGCTGCGGGTGATTGGGGCCCGGCAGTAAATCTGGGAGCTGCTATTAATACTCCATTTAATGAAGATACTCCTTTTATAACACAAAATGATTCTGTGTTATATTTTAGTTCCGAAGGACATAGTTCTATGGGTGGATTTGATATTTTCAAAAGTCAGAAAATCGGAACAGTCTGGAAAACGCCAATCAATCTCGGATACTCTATAAATTCAACTGACGATGATAAGTTTTTTCAACCGATAAATAACGGACGAAATGCCTATTATTCAATGACAACAGACTATAAAAAGAAAGACATTTTTTATCTGGGGATGGGAAATACAGATGTTAATCAGTTATTTGAGATAAAAGGGAAATTCAGTCTGAGGGATACAACAGTTACTTTTGATGAAAACTATTCAATACATCTCATCAACAAAGCTACCAGAGATACACTCGATGTCGGTTTCCCAAACAAATATACCGGCCTTTATTGTTTTTCTGTGGCTCCCGGAGAATTCAGATTGTTTTATAAAGGTTTAGGATATATAACTCAAACTATTGATACCACAATTTTGCAAGACTACCCGAATCTGGCATTAAGTATAGATGTGTCCCTTGAGAAAGATACAACTTTTAAAAAAGTGGTTGTTCCGCCGAAGATTTATGATAGGATCAATCTTGCATTAATTCCAACTGTTTCGTCCGTTGACACAAGTATTCTTATAAGAAACATGAATGTCAGTGATGTCGGTGATAACACTATTAAAGACTCCGATGTGCTCTACTATACGGTTCAGGTTATGGCTCTCCATAATCCTGTTGACATAACCTATTTTAAATACATTACTGACATGAAAGTATTGTATAATGATATCGATAAATTCTACCGTTATACTACAGGTAGATTTCAAACCAGGGAAGAAGCTTATTCATTAAGGCTGGAGTTAATTAGGAAAGGGTATCCTGAAGAAATCTTTATTAAGAAAGTTTCGAAATAATGAAGACTTTGATCAGGAAGACAATAATTCTTTCTCTTCTGTTTTTTTTCTTCCCTCATCTCTTTTCCCAAGTGCTTTCTAATAAAGAATTCATTAAAGTCGTTAAAGAGGCCGACATTTCCTATTATTATGACCAAGATTATGAAAAGGCTGCCAGTCAGTATGAGCCACTTCTTAAAATTTACCCTGACAATTCCATGCTTTCTGCAAAACTTGGAATATGCTATCTGAATATCGACGGTAAAAAGGCTGATGCGGTGAAGTTTCTTGAAAAAGCCTCCCTGAATGTGGTGGAAAATGACAAGGATTACCTGGAGTATGGGGAAAAAGCACCTTTAGATACTTACCTGTATCTTGCAATCGCGTATCATAAAATTGATAGCCTGCAAAAAGCTGTATCACTATATAAGAATGCTAAAAGAAGATTAGCAGGAACTGAAGTTTTCCGGGAGGAATATATTGATAACCAGATCAGAGATTGTCAGTATGCTATGGAGATGAAAAAGAAACCTTTGATCCTGATAACCAATCTTTTCACACCATGGCTCAGTGATTATCCCGGAGCATGTAATCCTGCTCTTTCAAAAAATGATTCCGTATTTATTTTCACTCAAAAAGAACTTGGAAAAACACATATTTTATGCTCTTTTAAATCAGGCACATGGGAAAGACCGGTGGATATTACCAAGCAGCTTGGAGGATATGACAGATTGTATTCAAACTCGATTACAGGGGATGGAAAGCTATTAATAATTAATATGGATGAAGGTGGTAACGGGAACCTTTATTACAGTCAGAGAAAGGATTCTACCTGGACAAAAATAAAAAGTTTTGGAAAACCTATTAATTCAATCTACTGGCAATCGCATGGTTTTATAACACCTGATGGAAAGACAATATACTTTTCCAGTAACAGACCCGGCGGACAAGGTGAACTTGATATTTGGTATTCAGAAAAAGCTGCAAATGGTAAATGGAGTGAACCTGTAAATTGCGGGAATGTTATTAATACACCCTATAATGAAGATACACCATACTTTGATCCTGAAACCGGTACTTTGCTTTTCAGTTCAGTTGGTCATTTCAGTATGGGAGGATATGATATGTTCAGGTCGATAAAGAAAAATGGTACTTGGACCAACTCCATTGGTTTGCCATATGCTTTTAATAATACATCAGAAAACACCTTCTTTATTCCTAATAACAATGCATCTGGATTTATCACAAGTCTATATGACGAAAATACTAAATCACGAAATATCTATTCAATTTCTGCGAAGGACAATGCTGATAAGATTATTTCTGCAAATGGTACAGTTTCCCTTCAGGATGGGATGCCTGTTGATCCAGTGCAAATGCACATCCAACTTTTTGATCAAAAAACGGGATCCCTGCTTAAGAATATTTCTGTTACTGATTCAGGCTCGTTTAAGTATGAGATGAAACCCGGTAAATTTAAGATCTTAATAAGTCGTATTAGCAAAAAGAAGACCGATACTATTAACCTGAATGTAAATGTAAAAAAGGAAAAAAAGGAAGAAAATCAAATAGAATCACGATCACTTATCGATACAGCATTATTCAAATTCGAAGTAAAACCCGGTGACTATCAGTTGTTTATAAACCACATTGGATATAAGACCGATACAATAAACCTCAGTATTCCTTCAAGGTACTCTGGTAATTATGTCTCAATTAATTCCTCATTGATACCAAATAAAGTTTCTGCTGGGGATTTCCTGGCAATTAAAAATCTGCTGTTTGATTTTGATAGTTATAAACTTACTAATGAGGCTATCTTAACGCTGGAAATTCTAAAATCTATACTTATCAATTACCCTGAGTTAAAAATTGAAGTTGCAGGTTATACCGACTCAAAAGGCAGTATCGAGTATAACAGAAAACTGGCTGAAAAAAGAGTACTGGAGGCTATCAAGTATCTTTCTGCATCAGGAGTTTTACCTTCAAGATTTATAAAGAAAGCATTTGGCAAGTCTGAATTCGAGGCTCTAAATACTAATCCGGATGGTTCAGATAATCCTGAAGGAAGAAAACATAACAGGAGAGTCACATTTGGAATAATTGATCCACAAACTGGGGTAATTATCCACCAGGAGACTTTTACTCCTGTACATCTCAGACAATCATTCTCTATGAAGTACAGAATCGTTCTTTTAAAGACCAGACAAAATCTTGCACCAGACTATTTCCGCACTCTGAAGATAAATGAGATGAATTTTATTAAGTCAATTAAAACAGATTCTGTTTCACTCTATGTCATTGGGATGTTCTATGATAAAATTGATGCATTAAAATATCTTGTTTACGCTAAAGAAAATGGATTTAAAGAAGCTTACATAGTCAACCAATATGAAATTAATGTTGCACAAGAATCTCTGAATAATCCTGAAACAGGAAGCAGTGCGATAGCCGGTAATAAAGTTTATACGATCCAGCTTAAGGCTTCAAAACAACAATTGAAATTGAACCAGTTCAAAGGAATTGATGGAGTAAGTGAAATTTTCTCTGACGATGGATATTACAGGTATGTTTATGGTAAATACAGTTCGTTCAAAAAAGCAAAAGATGAACTAGTTTACATCCAAGAATCAGGATTTAAAAATGCGTTCATAAGAGAACTTAATTTGCTTATTAATAAATAGGCTGGAAACACTCTCTCATCATGAAGTATAAAAATATCAAGCTCAGGGCGCTGGAGCCTGAAGATCTGGAACTTCTATACGAGTGGGAAAATAACGGTTCTTACTGGATAATAAGTAATACAGTTTCCCCATTTTCAAGATATACATTAAAACGATATATTGAGGATTCTCATAAGAATATCTATGAAACAGGTCAGCTAAGGCTTATGATTGACCATGTTGAAGATAAAATAACCATCGGGACTATAGATATTTTTGATTTTGATCCATTTCACAAAAGAGCCGGAATGGGAATACTTATTGCTAACGAATCTTACAGGAGAAAAGGATATGCTTCAATGTCTCTGACCTGTTTGATTAAATACTGTTTTAAAACACTTCAGCTACATCAGCTGTATTGTAATATCCTGGCAAACAACTGCGAAAGCATGGATCTGTTTAAAAAGCAGGGATTTGTCGAGGCAGGAATTAAAAAAGATTGGGTGCTGACAGCAGCGGGATATCTGGATGAATATATTTTTCAATTGATTAACTCATAATTTCAGTCCTGTTGCAAGAAGGCCGCATGCTGCCGAAATATCTTTTCCACGGGATTTACGGATTGAAGCTGAAATCCCGGAAATTATCATATCATGTTTGAAAAATTGCATCCTTTTAGCTGAAGATGAGGAGTTTTGATCATTCCCTGATGAATGAAAAGGTAGCAAATTAACTCTTATGCTGGAACCTTTAAGAATGGATTTGAGTTCCTCCAAATGGCGATCAGTATCATTAAAATCTTTTACCATAACATAAGCAATACTTAATCTCCTCTTCTTTTTAACCGGGAAATTTTTCATTATATCAATTATCTTATGAATCGGATATTGATTTTCAATAGGGACAAATTTTTTCCGTTCTTCACTAAAGGGAGAATAAAGACTTATTGTCATATTGCAGACAGATCTTTGAAGAAATTGTTCAGCTCCGGGCATTATACCTACTGTTGAGACAGTGACATTCCTTGAACTAATGGCCAGACCCCATTCCGCAGTTATAATCCTGCATGCCTTTAAAACATTTTCAAGATTATCCAATGGTTCACCCATACCCATAAAAACGACATGTGTTACTTTACCTGCTTCAGGGATACTTAATATCTGGTTTACAATCTCCCCGGCTGTAAGGTTCCCCCTGAAACCATACCTGGCAGTAACACAAAATGAACAACCCATTCTACAACCCGATTGGGTAGAGACACATACTGTATTCCTTTTATTATCAGGGATATAAACAGTTTCAAATTCTTTCCCGTTTTCAGACCTGAACAGATACTTTACAGATCTGTCTATTGAAACTTCAGCAGAAAGAGGCAAATAAATCCCGCAATCTGCACAATTCAATAGCTCTTCTTTGAGTCGATGTGGAATTCTTGGTATCTGTGTAATATCGGATATTCTTTTTTTATATATGCTATTTGAGATTGAAACTGCATGAGCAAAAGTGAACCCGAAAGATCCGATAAGATCAAATATTTCATCAGAAGTTAATCCACAAAGCCTCTTCATAACCATATAGCTAAATATTTGCAAAAATAGAACGATTATCAATATCTTAGTATTTATTATTGCGTGTGAGGGCACTATTCTCAGATAATCTGATAAAGAAATGGATAATTGGAATTCGTTATATATCTATTACATATCCGGAACCGGAAATGCGAGGGCTTCCTCAGAATGGATTGCAGATGAAGCAGAAAAAAGAGGCTTAAAAACAGTCGTTCAGCAGATTGACAGACTGGAGAACATATTAATGCCATTAATTGATGAAAAACCGCTTATCGGATTTGCATTCCCAACCCATGGTTTTAACGCAGCCCCGATAATGCTTAAGTTTATTGCCAGGTTTCCCGCTGGCCTTTGCAAGGAGGTTTTCCTCCTTAATACCCGTGCAGGCATGAAACTGTATAAACTGTTTATGCCCGGGTTGAGTGGTGTTGCACTTTTACTGCCAGCATTTATCCTCTGGCTGAAGGGCTATAAATGTATAGGATTCAGACCTGTTGACCTCCCATCGAACTGGATTTCAATACACCCCGGACTTAAGAAAAAAGTGATTGAATCTATATTTGTGAGATGTGAAAAGATTGTCAGAAAATTCGCGGATAAGATCTTTGCCGGAAAAAAGGTATACCGAGGACTATTCAGTTTACCTGTTGATCTAGTAATAAGTCCGTTTGCTTTAGGATATTATATCGGAGGAAGATTTTTCCTTTCAAAGACTTATATCGCTAATTATAATTGCAATAATTGCGGTTTATGCATCAAAGAGTGCCCTACCTCTTCAATAAAATATGTCGGAAACCGACCTTACTGGAAGTTAACATGTGAAAGTTGTATGAGATGCCTAAACCATTGCCCTCAGAGAGCAATTGAAGCAGCACATGGAATGGCTACTGTTTTCTGGATTATTTTCACAGCTCTAAATACTCAGCTTATTATATTAATAATCAATACTTTACACATTCAACCTGAAGTCTGGTGGTGGAGAATTACTGCTAATATAATTGGAATAGGAGGAATGGTCCTGATACCAACTCTTCTATACAGAATAATGCATTATACAATGAGACTAAAAGCTGTGAAGTATCTTGTCCGGTTTACATCACTTACAGCATTACCCTTCTGGAGAAGATATAGGTTTCCTAAAAATAGTGGAACTCCCGATAATCTTGTTTAACTAGGAATGTCTAAAATATAAAACTATGAACGTTATAAAAACATTCATTATTGCCTCATTTATTCTGGCCTTCAGCACCGGTTCAGAGCAGGCAAAAAAGATTAACCAAAAAGAAAAAGCCATGACTATCGATAGCACAAAACAGTACGGATTTAACAGGCATTTCCTGAAGAAACACACAACAATTATTGAATTAAAAAATGCTAAATCAGCGATTTTGCTGGTTCCATCATGGCAGATACAGGCTAATCCTTATTCGGGAGATGTGCTCAATTCATATAGGACCTCTTGCAGACGGGTCTCAGATGGGTCCTTTTTATGAACTTGAGACCTCCTCACCGGCAGCTGATCTTAAACCGGGAGAAAGTCTCTGTCATATTCAGTTTACAATACACTTAACCGGGGACCCAGAGAAACTTGATGAGGTTTCCCGTAAAGTATTAGGAGTTAGTCTGAACAAGATAATCAGCGCTTTCTAGTTTTTACTATTTGTTTCCATCATAAGACCCCTGTTCTTAAGCAGAGGCTCTATAACGGGTTCACGTCCACGGAAATTGATAAAACTCTGTTTGGCATCAATTATTCCCATTGGGGCCAGAATATTTTTACGGAACGAATCAGCAGTGGTTTTATCAAAAATGCCCTTTTCCTTAAATGCTTCAAAAGCATCATTATCGAGCACTGCTGCCCAGGTGTAACAATAGTAACCGGCATCATAACCACCTACTATATGCAGAAAATAAGTGCTCCTGTATCTTGGTTCTATCTCTTTAATAAGACCTATCTTATTAAGATAATCCTTTTCGAATTTCTCTATATTAATACTTACCGGAGGTTCAAGCGTATAATATGCCATATCGAGAAATGAAGCAGCAAGAAGCTCTACATTGTCGAAACCGGTATTGAAGTATCTGCTCTTTTGTATTTTATTGATAAGTGCATCAGGCATAATTTCACCTGTTTTATAATGTTTTGCATACATTTTAAGAACTTCAGGCTCTGTAGCCCAATGTTCCATAAACTGCGAAGGCAATTCGACAATATCCATTGCAGTGGAAGTCATACTGTACTTATTTATTGAGAAGAGTCCCTGCAGGCTATGGCCAAACTCGTGGAAGAGCGTCTTTACATCATCAAGGCTTAGTAATGAGGGTGTATCGTTAGTAGGTCTGGTGAAGTTGCTTACGATGGTAACAACAGGTTTTATTTCCTTACCATTTAACCATCTGTGATCGCGATATCCACCGCACCAGGCACCCTGACTCTTGCTGCTACGCGCATAGAAATCCATATAAAGAATCCCAAGATGACCTCCATTGGCCTCCTTAACTTCAAATGCCATTGCATCAGGATGAGGTAATGGAATACCTGTTATAGGAGTGAATGTAATGCCATAAAGCTTATTTGCCACTGTGAAAGCACCTTCACGGACATTTTCGAGTTTAAAATATGGCCTAAGTTCACTGTCATCGAGGTTATATTTTGCTTTTCGCAGTTTTTCAGCATAGTACCACCAGTCAGAAGGTTCAATCTTGAATTTTGCTTCTTCCCTGTCAGCAATCTGTTGCATCTCGATAAGCTCTTCACCGGCAACCTTTATTGCAGGTGTCCAAAGTTGATTCAGAAGTGCAAATACATTTGAAGGGTTCTTGGCCATCCTGTTTTCAAGATTTAGATCAGCATGTGATTTAAAGCCAAGGAGTTTTGCTCTATTGGCACGAAGGCGCACAATTTCGGCAAGCACTTTTTTGTTGTCAAACTGATCATTATGATTACCACGCGTAAGGTACGCATCATACAATTTCTTACGAAGTTCACGGTTATCACAGTAGGTCAGGAAAGGAAGCATACTGGGTTTCTGAGTAGTGAATAGCCATTTTCCTTCCAGTCCGGCTCCTTTTGCTATTTCTGCTGCATTAGTGATAACAGTTTCCGGCAACCCTTTTAGATCAGTTTCTTTGTCAATAACGAATTTGAACTTATTAGTTTCAGAAAGAACATTCTGACTGAAATTTACAGTCAGTATAGAGATTTCCTGATTAAGCTTTTTAAGTGTGTCCTGCTCTGCGGCTAAAAGAAGTGCACCGTTACGTACAAAATTTTTATAAAGGTTCTCAAGCAGAAATTTTTGCTCATCGTCCAGATTGAACTTTACCTGGTTCTCAAATACGGATTTAACTCTTTTGAAAAGTATAGGATTCAGAAATATCTCATCCCTGTATACTGAGAGTTTTGGTGAAATTTCCACCTCAATTTTCTGAAGAGAATCGTTGGTATTTGCAGAAGTCTGTTCAAAAAAAACAGACGATACTTTTGTTAACACTTCGCCCATTTCATCAAGAGGGTCAATAGTATTCAGAAAAGTAGGCTCCTCACTGTTTTGTAAAATTATTCCCAGTTCCTTCCTTCCTTCTGCCATACCCTGTTCAAAAGCAGGCATATAATGTTTTGCCATTATCTTTTCAAATGGAGGGACTTCGAATGGAGTATTAAATTTGGTAAAGAATGGATTGCTTTTATCAATATCATCCTCAGGTTTGTTCTTAAAACCTGCAAAAGCAATTATAAATAATCCGCAGATTAGTAACATTTTATAAATTTTTTTCATAGTTAGATGAATAAATGTTAATTTTTAAAAACCTACTTATCTACAAAATAAAGTTATTCAAAACTGGAATCAAAAAATATCTCAACTAATTTTATATAATGCTATCATGGAATATTTATCTGGTACCTCGCCATAATATAGTTTGAAGGGAATAAGAAGACAAATATTTATTACTTTTGTCAGCCATTATTAAGAAAAAAGAGAGATGGTCCAGCTGAAGCAGGATAAACGCCGTAGCTGAATACGGCTAATTATTAGGGAGAGATGGCAGAGTGGTCGAATGCGGCGGTCTCGAAAACCGTTGTTCGCCTTCCGGCGAACCGGGGGTTCGAATCCCCCTCTCTCCGCAAAGACAAAGCAAACCATCCGCCGGATGGTGGATGGTTTTTTATTTTAACCTGAGTCAGAACAGTAGTTATAATAGTGATGACAAAGGGTAAAATAAAAATTAACCCGACTTGTCGGGTCTGCTTTGTCTTTGCTGGGGTCCCCTCCAGGGATCACAACCGAACGAAGTGAGGCCGTAATCCCTTTAAACAGATGCCTCTCCCCAAACTTCTCCCCCAGGAGGGAGGGGCTTAAATTATTGATTATTAATCCTAAAGTAGTATTCCAGCCAGGGAAGCTGAAATATAAGAAGCCATTGTTCCGCAAATCATAGCCTTGAATCCCAATCTGGCAAGGTCGGCTTTACGATTTGGTACCAGAACCCCTATTCCCCCGAGTTGAATGGCAATTGAGCTGAAATTAGCAAATCCGCAGAGTGCAAAACTTGCGATCACAACTGATTTTGCGCTAAGTAATCCCTGTTGTATCATCGGTGAGAGATCGGAATAGGCAACAAATTCATTTATTACCATTTTTGTACCCATTAACGAACCAACATGCAACGATTCAGATGGGGGAACTCCCATTACTATTGCAAAAAGACTAAAGAATGCTCCAACAACATCTTTCAGACGAAGATTATCCACATTCAGACCCAATGCGCTGAGAGACAATCCTGTCCATGAGAGGAAATGTCCGAAATATCCAAGGAGAGCATCTACAAGAGCTATCAGGGCTATTACACCAATAAGCATTGCAATAACATTTATGGAAATCTTCATACCATCACTGGCACCATGTGAAATTGCATCCATAATGTTAGAATGCTCTTTTTTCACTTCAAGTTTTACTGTTCCCTTTGTCTCTGACTCTTCAGTTTCGGGAAAGACTATTTTCGCAATGACCAATGCCCCTGGCGCTGCCATCAAACTTGCTGCAAGCAGGTATGAGGCAGGTACACCCATAGAAATATAAACAGCCATTACCCCTCCTGCGATACAAGCCATACTTCCTGTCATGGAAGCAAGCAGTTCTGACATTGTCATCCCTGAAAGATAAGGTCTTATCATTATCTGAGCTTCTACCTGACCAACAAAAGCACTTGCAACATTCGATAAGGCTTCACTTCCACTTACTCTCATGGCCCAGTGAACAAAACGTGCTATTACAGCTATGATTCTTTGCATCAGACCAACATGGTACGCCATTGCAACAAGAACGCAAACAAAAATAATTGTTGGCAATAATATGAATAGAAATATGCCACTTTTTACAATGCCTTCGGGAAGTATCTGAGTTACTTTTGTCAGATCACCAAAGACGAAAAGTCCACCCGCTTTGGAGAAGTCGAGAAGTTTATTTATTGCCTTCCCAAGCCAGAAGAAAATATCCTGTCCTAGTGGGACTTTAAGAATGAAGATCGCGAGGCAGATCTGCAATACCAGACCAGTAATAACCAGACGGTAATTTATTTTTTTCCTGTTGTTCGACCATAAAAATGCCAGTCCAAGAATTAAAACGATCCCGATAACGCCAGTGAATCTTCCCATGTGTTCTTCGATTAAGTGAATGAGTCTTCTTCAACCTACATTTTTTTATGTATAACTCAGGTTTAAAGAAAAAAACTTACTGTTTTCAGAAGGAACTTATTGCATAAAATTAATTCCAATCTTAATAAGTTGTACGAAAGCAACTAACTCTCTAAAACTACTTACTTTCAGTTTTAAAAGACTCGGACCATTTTTCTATAATCTCCACCTGTTCCTTAGTTGGAATTATTTCGGGTCTTTTTTCCCTGGCGGATTTGGGAGGCATGGCACCCTTATTTAACTCTGAATAAATTTTTGCAGCCTTTTCCTTCTGCTTTTCAGGAGAATACTGAGCCCATTGCGTAAAATTCAATTTCGCCCTGGACATTAATGCTCCCTGGCTTGTATGACATGGAACGCAAGAAAACGTAACAATTGTATTTACACTATCAGGAAGGGACAGAGCTGTATTTGTTATTTCCTGACCTCTGGCTAGTAAATTTAACAGGAACAAACCAATAACTAAAAATCCAGGAACAAAAAATGACGTTACAGTTGTTTTCTTCATGATTTCAGGAATTAGGTTATTATTATCATAAAGATAGAATAAAATCTGCGAAAAGGAACTGAGGTACTGATTGATTTACTACCTATTAACAGCTATCTGTCCATTTTTTGGAATAGCCCTGAATATGATCTTCGCATCGATTCTGGGAAGTCTTATTTTTATAAACGGATGATATTCAGGCACCTTCAAGACTGCTACACTCTTTAGAGAGCTCCATGTATCACGAAGCTTGTCCTTAATATCGAAACTGAAACGAATCATCTTGTCATTGAATTTCGAGTTTTCTTCCTGATAAACATAAACTCTGATTCCATGAGTCAATTGAAGAATATAATTGACAGGCTCAGTCAGAGATGTATCCGGCATGATATCAGGTTTATACTCCGAAGTATCTTTAGGTGCCATCTTGATCATTAACGGTTCCTTCTTTATTGTAGAGAACGTATGAGATATAGTAAAGGGAGACACAATCATCGATAATATTGCATTATTATTGCCTTTCGTAAAAATTTTACTTATTTGCACGCTGCTCATCTTTGCTTTATGAACGATCACCCCACTTATTTCCAGATTAGCGGTACTGTCCACCAGATTTAAAGTAAGATAAATGGAATCAGTTTCTGCCATTAATATTCTTGATTGGAGAAATGTTTTTTCCTTTAGTAACCTAAGATAAGTTGAATCAATCAATATTCTTTGGTCAACTGCACCACTCTCAGCAGTTTTAGTTCCAAATTCATTTTTTATCTCCTTAAGTTTCAGTGCTGGACTAATCATTGACATTATAGAGTAATAAACAATGAACGCAGATAAAATAGTGATCAGTACTATGAAAGTAACTTTTCTGCCAGGTTCTTTATTGGTAATTTCGGTTTCCATATTACTTTTTTCGATCAGATCAAAAGATATAAACTTTCGAGCCTATGTTCAATGTATTGAAGATTACTTTAAGGTCTTCATCATTCAGCCTGACACAACCATGAGTTACAGGCATACCAAGAAAACGCTTGTAAATAGTACCATGTATCAGGTATCCATCACCGATGGCAAGTGCATAATCGCCTAATACACCATATTCATACCTCGAAAAATCATCTTTCGGAGGAATAGGCGAGCCCTCTTCAACGAATGACCAGTCGGGTCGTTTCCATACCGGATTGGTTGTTTTTCCACGTATCCAGTATTTGCCTTTAGGCGTTTTAAAAATCCATTTTTTATCACCTGATGTCTGAAGCATTGTATAACTTCCTGAGCTGCAAAATCCTTCTCTTATTAGCTTTTTATTTGTATAAAGGAAAAACCTGTTTTCGGTGGTATTAATTACAATATATGATTGCCCTGAAGTATATGCACTGAATTTCTGTGAAAGACGTTGAATATCTTTCGTCATCAGATTTATCTGTTTTTTGTAGGTTGTTTCCTTTTTAAATTCCTGATTATTGGTGGTTTCAGTTTTCTGAACTGAAGCAAATTCCTTTAGAACAGGGATAAGGTAAAGGATAAAGAGAATCAGCATCAGAGTTATCAGAATCGAAATAATTGTTATAAAAATATTATGTGCAATTCTGGAAGGCTGTTTTCCTGGATGGAATTTTCGCAATAATGAGTTATCTATTGAGGTAATACCCTCATTATTAACGAGATTGTCTTTACCTGCACTTTTTTCAATCTCAGAGTATGCATCTTCATTTATTATCTTGTCATTTCCCATATCAGATAATTTACTTATCCATAACATCTTTAAGGTCAACCATCGATCCAATAATCGTAACAGGTGTACCCACCTTTGCAATCTTAAATACAATATCCATCTCCTTGTCGGTGAGAGCGATACATCCTTCTGTCCAGTCAATCCCTTTTCCCCCGTTACCATGGATCTCAATCAGATCTCCGATTCTTGCAGATGCCGGAAGTGAACCGTTTCCAATCTCAGATTTGAATTTTTCTTTATCTTCATCATTCGGATAATCAAGTAACAGGGCTTTATAGTATTTTGTTTTGCTACCTTCGAATTTTTTAGTTATCTTATACATTCCTTCAGGAGTAGCCATATCGCCTCTTAGTCTTTTATCTCCAACCCAGTTTATACCCAGTTCGGCTTCAAATTCATATTTTTTGGCACCATTCAGATAAATTAAACATTTACGCGAAAATTTATCAATAATAATTGAATAATCACGGTTTTTTTTTGATTCATTTAAAGTCATATCGACCCATTTTCTCCAGACCGAATAAGATTTGAAATAGTTTTTCAGATTTGCAGAAGCATATTCATATGATGCAGTTAAGAGATATTCCGAATCAGTTATTTTCCTGTTAGCCTGAAGATACTGACCCTTTGTATAAACTATTTCAGCTTCTTTTAGTAAAAGCTTTCCTTTTGAGATACGGTTATGGATTTCTGCAGTTAAGGGATAAGTAGTGAACAGTTCATCAATTTTAGTTATCAGATCATTAAGAGAATCAATTTTTTGTTTCAGTTTTATTTTAAGGTTTGATGTACTGCTTATGGAATTATCAGCAGCCTGGTTTGCCATTTTTGCAGATAGCTCTGCAAACATGGCAACCTTATCATAATGTCTGAAATAAATAAATCTTTTGTTTTCATTTTGCCAGTTAACCATAGCTGAATCATAACAGATCTTTGCCTCGGTAAAAAGCTTTTTAGAATAAGTATCTGCTTTACTTGTTCCTGCCTTAGAAAGAATTTCTCTGGCATATTCCATTTCACCAATTGGTGGCTGAGGGGTAAATCGAATTAATAATAAGATTACTAATGGAATAGAAACTGCAATAGCAGCAAAAATCAGCACATCTCTCCAAACCTTTCTCATATAAACCTGTGACGATTTTAAAAAAATCCCCGGGAATTTCCCGGGGATTTTATTTAAATAAGTTAGTACTTATTAATTACTATTTTTTTGGTGCTGCTGGTTTAGCTGCAGGCTTAGCTGCTGGCTTAGCTGCTGGTTTAGCTGCTGGTTTAGCTGCTGGAGCTACTGCTGGTTTCCCTTTTCCTTTAACTTTTGCGATAGCATCTTTAAGTTCAGTATTGATACCAACTGCTCTTTCTTTAGCTGCTTTAACTTTGTTGAGTGCATCCATAAATGAACCTTTATCGTAAAGACCCTGTGCTTCAACAACAGAAGCTTCGATAGTAGTCATTTCAGTTTTTATCTGTTCAAGAACAGCTGCGCCTTCTTTCCCTTTGGGAGCTTTAGTTATAAGAGTTTTGTTTTCTTCAATAACAGCTTTGATGTCTGTCATTGTGGTCTCAACCTCTTTTTTAACTTCATCTTTCTTGGCTACAGCATCGGTGGCAGCTTTGTTTGCTGCGGCTAATGTTTCATCCAATTTGAGTGTGATAGGGCCAAATTTCTTGAATAATTTTGATTTCTGAACTTCAATTGCAGCATTAATAGCTTTCATTGAATCCTGTACAGCTGCAAATTCAGCAGGTACATAAACTGCTGCTTCAGCAGTCTGTGCAGCTGCGATTGCTGCATTAGTAGCATCTACTTTTGCCTGTGGAACTTTTCCACAACTAGAAAGGAAAGCGACCATTGCTATAGCTGCTAGTCCCATTAAAACTTTGTTCTTCATTTTTCTAACCTTTTTAATACTTTATTTATATAACAACTTCCGATTTATTTAAAATTAATCGTTTTAGTTTAAAAATTACGGTGCGAATATATTAAAATTATGGAATATAACAATATAAAATTCAATTAATCTTTACTTACAATTAAAAAAAACATGTTTCAGATAAATTCCGGATTAATAAATTATAACAAGGTTGATAATCTGGTAACAAGTTCCGCTGATGAGTTGGGAAAAATGAATAATTCAAAATCACCAGCATCAATGGCATAGATCATGTTTTATGATAGTATGATATTTTACTTTTTGAAATATCAAAGGTTAATGAATTTTTTCTACAGGGGAGAGGAATTGTCTTCAACGAGCTGGCTGCACCCGGTTTATAAAGAGACAGATATTCAAGGGATTACCTGTGGTGATCCCCTTGGAATACCTGCTAATCTTAAATGAACCATATATCTTTGTGGGATTACTTTTGGTGATCCCTTTGAGGGGGATTATGACCTCACTACGTTTGGTCATTATCCCTTTGGGACACCTTGTAAAGCTTAAATGAACCCTTCGGGTCTAAAAGATTGCCTTCGGCGATCCCCGTGGGGGGAACTTCCTTCTCTTTATAATTGATTATCAAATTGTAATGTACTGTAAAAATTCGCCTCCACCGACTGGGGCATCTCTCATGCCTCTCCCAAAATTTCTTTAAATAACGCTTGTTTGCATATTTCATTGTAAATTTAATAAAAATTAGTCAATTCCAAACTTATAATTGAATATGGAGTTAGTTGAACAAAAATTACGCGATTCTCTACACGATTTGTTGGAAGGAAAGTACTCCCCCAATAATATAAATCTCTCATTTGATTTATTGAATTATATTAAGAGTCATTCAAAGGATATTGGAGAAATATTAACTATCGAAGTAGAATTACTTAAGGGCTTTGAAGAAGAAGCTTCCCGTTTTAGTAAGAGAATGAATCAAAATTGGCCAAGGTTTGAAATCCTAAAAGAAAGTTATAAAATTGTATCTGAACAGGTACAGAATTATTCATATGAAGATTCCCTTAAAAGAAAATCGACATTCATTACTGAATATGATCGTGCCAAGGAGGAAGAAGAGGAAGGTTTTAGATTAAAGTTAATGGACCTAAAAAGGAATTCGCCATTAAGATTTCAGGAAGAAAATGAAAAACATATGCTTTATTCTTTGAAGAATATGAAAAGGGATTTGAGTTTTGATATCCGTAATGATAAAGATATAAATGAATTTGCTGTTTTTCATTCTAAAGATGTCATTTATGATAAAACCTACAAGCTAGAACTAGTCCTATTCACCAAGAAAATCACTTCATTACCAGCAGATGAACTTAAACTTGAGTTTTATAAATACTATGTTCCAGAAGAATTTGAAAAGCTTAAATACGAACTTGAAAAATATTATGGATATAATGATCAGTGCAACTATCTTTCTATTATTGATTATTACTCCGATAGATTTTCAGAAGAGATAATTAAACAACCTGATGGTAGTATTAAGGAATGTTTTGAATTATTAAATCGTGAATTATTAAAATTGCGGAATAATGTTTGTTCCTATTATGGACATTCCAACAAAACGTCTGTCAATCCTGAGAATTTGGTTTGGACAAGCTCCTTTAAGGAATTTATTGACTTTTTTGAACCACTGATTAATAAAGGGAATATTCTCTACAAAAGGGAAACAGATAAATATGCTATCTATACAAATCTTCTAAGTAATATTTTTATAAGAGAACAACCTGATTTAACTACTGATTATGTAATGGAGTTTTTAAAAATTGCAAATCAATCCCCAGTCAAGGAAGTTGAAAAATGTAAATTATCCTGGGATGGTTCACGATTGGATTTTGCAAAAGAATTTAAGAAGGCCATCAACCGATCTCAATTTGAAAAAAGCAAGTTTTTATATCATGGAGTAAATACTCTAAGGTCGATTGCTAAAAAATTACATGAATTGTTTCAAATTAAAGACCAGAATCATCCCGACAAGTATATTTCTGAAAAATCATTATATCAAGCTTTTAAGGGATAATTTACAATATTCTCCCCTTACATTCTACCATAGATTTTAAAGTTGATTTCTGTAATTACCATTACTGGTAATAATGTGGTAACTAATTAATAGTCAAGTTGTCATACTAATTGTATTATTTTACTGCAAATTGACAACAGAAACTAAAATTTCTAATTTATTAATACTAAAAACTAAAGCAGATGGAAGAAATTAAAATTAAATATGAGTTAGACAAAGATGTCGACCAAAAACTTCGTGAAATGCATTCAATGCTGAGTAAAATTGTCGAAACGAGGCAGTCACCTCTATCAGAAATCTGGATTCCATCCAAAAAATTAAGGCAGGAATTAGGCATTTCGGCCCGAACTGAGCAAAACTGGATCAAAGCTGGAATACTTGTCAAGCACAAAATTCAGGGGAAACTTTTCTATAAGTTGGAAGAGATTACAGACGCCATTCTTAAGAATAGTGAGAACAATGACCTATAAATATTAATTCTGGATTTCAACCTTAAAGTTTTAATTACTTTCCTTAATAATTATAAAAATAATTAGCAGGAGATTGAATCTTTTAAATCACAATAATAAATGAATCCATTTTAAACCAGTCCTCTTTATGGATAATAATATACCGACGGCGTTCGAGCAGTCATTGTTTGCTCAAAATGGTACTGATGCAATTCTTCCAAGGTTTTCCATTTATT
This sequence comes from Bacteroidales bacterium, assembly GCA_049512815.1. Taxonomy (GTDB): domain Bacteria; phylum Bacteroidota; class Bacteroidia; order Bacteroidales; family VadinHA17; genus LD21. Next base: position 79,883 of record JBEKWS010000021.1, read on the forward strand.
TCAAAGGAATAAACAATATTTTCCCAAGTGGAGAACGGGATTTGAAAAGCCTTGCTGAAGAAATCCGTATCGAAACTCTACTTAGGAATTATACAGACAAATTAAGAAGTATAAGGGACAAGAAAGAAAGAACAGATTATAAAAAAAAGTTCCCTTATGTAACTTTTAGTGGAACTTTCAGAAAACGGTCAAACGAAGGAATTATAAATCATTCGGGGTATATCTGTATTGACCTTGACAATGTAGGTGATATTACCAGATTAGGAGAAATAAAAGAACAAATTTTAAAGTGCTTCACACCAGGATTAATGTTCAAATCACCCTCTGGAAATGGATTGAAAATAGTTTATAATATAAATCTTTCACAGGGTACTCATGCTGAATATTTTTCGGCTCTATGTCAATATTTTAAAGCTGAGATTAAAATTGATGTAGACCCTTCAGGCAAAGATGTATCAAGAGCCTGTTTCATTTGTTATGATCCAGATGTATATTATTCTGATTCACCGTCTAATTTAGATAGACCTTTTATTGATAAGTTTAATACAAATACACAACTTTCTCACGATAAATTCTCAGAAAAAAGTACAGACCTTCAATTGATTTACGAGTGGTGTAAAACCTGGTTGAACAAAAGTGAAAGATTCACTGAGGGCAGTAGGAATCGCTATATAACCAAATTAGCAAGTGCATTAAATCGTTATGGCGTACCAGAATATTTTACATTAAATGAATTATCGAAGTTTGCAGAAAACGGATTTCCACAACATGAGATTAAATCTACTGTAAAAAGTATTTACAAAAATGTCTCATATCATGGTATTTCAAAATTCAATGAAAAAATTCCGTTCAGGTTTAATGATCTACCTAGTGCAGGAATTGTTCTGCCAGAAAAAATAAAATCAATACCATTACTTCCCATTGATGGACTACCCGAATTCATTCAATCACTTATAAAAGAATGTACAAGGGTGTATTGTAGTCATCGTGATTATTGGGCTGGGGCCTTTCTTTCAGCCACTGCTTTAGCTATGGGGAATAATTTCAAATTACAAACAAGATTCACAAATTCGGGGATGTTGTGGATTTGTCTGGTAGGAAATACAGGTAATGGTAAAAGCGAACCCATTGATTTTGCATTAAAGCCGTTTCAAGAAATTGATAAAAATAATTTCAAACTATATAAACAATTGATGAATGAGTATGAATTAAACAAAGAATTATCTAAAAATGAAAGGGCGAATCTTGATCTACCTATATGTAAGCAGTATTTAATTAATGATTTCACACCAGAAGCTATGGCATCATCGCATGAAAACAACTCACACGGCATTATGATTTTTCGAGATGAGTTGAGTGGGTGGCTATTTGATATTGGACGATATACTAAATCGGGAGAGGTGCAAAACCTCCTAACCATGTGGAGCGGAAAGTCTGTCTGCTATAATAGAGTAAGTAAGGATCCTATCAGGATAAATGATCCCTTTGTCTCTATTTTAGACGGAATACCACCAGTATTGTTGACTGAATTAAGTAAAGAAAATCGAGATATCAGTGGCTTTTTACCTCGTTTCTGTTTCATATATCCTGATAACGCAAATAAACCTAAATATCGAAATTTTACACTAGATGATGAATCGGTTATAGCATATGCTAAATATATTCAATACATTTTATCAATAAACGGGATGGAGGAGTTTAGATTATCAGACGAAGCGGAAAACCTGTACGAAAAATTTTACAATATGAATTGTATCAGATACGATAATGAGAAATCTGAATATTTGAAAGGAGTCTACGCCAAACTTGACATAATATTATTACGGTTTTCCTTGATCATTCACTGCAGTAAAATGGTTTATAATGGAAACGAAACTCAGAGTATAACGAAAGAAACCATGCAGAGCGCGATAGATATTATTGAATATTTCAATTCAACAGCACAGTGGAAAAACCAATGACCTTGATCACTTTTGGCCAGAGTAAATTGACCATCCTTGACCGGAGTCAAGTGCTTATTGTTAAGCTATGTATGTTAATTATAATCTAACCGGCCAAATGTGGTCAAGATGTCCGGCTTTTGCATAATATAAGATATTGGAAGATATCAAAAGAACTTGAAGCCCTTTGCAAAAGGGGCAAAAAGTGCCATTATAAAGGCAATTATACCCGGCTTATGAAAAGAGTTGAGCAGTTAGAAGCCAAACAGCAATATCATGATAAGATGAGGTGGTTATAAGTCCCTCAGTCAATTCAAAAAAATGGTTAATGGAATGGGGTTGCAAAATGCAGTATATTTATTTTAAAAACCAGCAAAGAAAATTTTTATCCGGTCATTACGCGCGTATGTAAAGCAAATGTTTTTATACCCATAAAAAAGAAGTATATTTGTTTTATCGTTTGAAGTTCTCACAGTCTTTAAAGCGGTACACAACGGACAACGTATCTGCTGCAATCAGACATATTGTTTTTAAATTATTATTATTTAAAATTTATAATTATGTCTGACATTGCCACAAGAGTAAAAGAGATCATCATTGAGAAACTGGAAGTTGACGAATCAGAATTAACTCCGGAAGCCAGTTTCAAATATGACCTGGGTGCTGACTCTCTTGACATTGTTGAATTGATCATGGAGTTTGAGAAAGAATTCATTATCGGAATCCCTGACGACCAGGTAAAAAGTATTAGTACTGTAAGTGAGGCTATACAGTACTTCGAAGAAAATGCAAAATAATTTTGCATTGTTAAAAATCCATTTTTGAGAAGATTTGTAGTAACAAGTATTGGAGCATTGACTTCGCTTGGTAAAAACTTGCATGAATATTGGGAAGGACTAAAGAATGGAGTAAGCGGATCTGAGTTGATCACTCGTTTTGATAAAGAAAAAATCAAAACTAAATTTGCATGTGAAGTAAAAGGCTACGACTCTGGTAATTATTTTGATAGAAAAGAAACAAATAAACTGGATATGTATTCACAGTTTGTCATATAGCATCAGATGAAGCTATTAAGGATTCAGGAATAAATCTTGAGAAAATCGATACAGAAAGGCCGAATAATACTTTCAAAACACGAAAGTAGCTTAAACATGCTTAAAACAGCTTTTATGGCATAATTGAAAAACAGAATAAAACCTATTATACGGCTTATACTGAAAAAAAAGAATTGCAAATAACAATTAAAAACAATAATTCCTGTAAATAACAGGTAAATAATAGGATGGATAAAATAATAATAACATTAACAAAAGATGAATTAAGAACTTTGGCTCATATAATGGATCACTTTACGGATTACATGATGGGTGATGACAGAGCTTATCATAGGTTACGGATATTGAAATATTACAGAGAAATGAAAGGCGAGAAAAGGGATCAGGTATTAACTTTGGCTGGAAAATTAATGGGATTAGACAGACTTTACAATAAAGTAGTTTAAAAACAATGAATTTGAAATAAGTTAGTAATAAAGAGGTCCATCAGAAATCTATCAGAGATTCATTTGATTCTGCAGAGGTTTATAAAAAAAATGGATCTCCTAATAAAAACTTCTTTATTAATTTGTTGGTTACAAAAATAGGCAACTGTATTATGGGCTGAGTTTTTATTCGTATATTTGCATTTACAGACCCATATATAGACCTGCACCGGATCCGGTTGTTGTCGATTGTTATTAGGTTTCGTTTTATTGCTTTGGTTTTTCATGGAGTATAATACGGTATCCGGAAGGTCTATTTTAATTTATTCATGGATGAAGACTATAATAACTATACCAGTTCTGTTACGTGATTTTAAAAAGGAAGATTTAATTGCTGAGGTTGAACGCAGAGAAAAGTATGCGCTTACCAGAAATTTACAAGTTGAAGAATTTAACAGAGCAATTGTAAGTAGACTGGCAAAAGACAGAGAAATTGTAAGCAGACTGGCAAAAGACAGAGAAATTGTAAGCAGACTGGCAAAAGACAGAGAAATTCAGAGTGTAGTCAGAATGTATACAAAGAAAAGTCAGGGTGTAGTCAGAATGTAGTCAGAATGTAGTCAGAGAAATTCAGAGAAAATTCTGAGTAGACAGAGAAAAATATAATATAAAAAACCCCTATAGTTTCTTTGGGTGGAACTTGCAGGGGTAAGGAATTGTAAATATAACGGTTTATTAAACTTTAGCTATTACCTTTGATTATAAAAACTAATAACTAATGCAAATTGCAGTAAACAGAAAGGAAATACTTCGCCCGGATGTCACCAGGGTAGTTGCGCGTTTTCTTTATATGGATGACGAAAGGGCTATATATGTCATAGCCGGATTACTTATAATAGTAGTATGAATTCAAATCTTAGTCCGGTAAACCTGTATGAGCTTAAGCCCAAGCTCAGAAATAAATATCCTCAATTAACAGATGCCGATCTATTCTCTTCAGGGGTAATGAAAATGGCATGCTGAGGATGATGAAACGTTATGGGCCGGCGGAACAATACTGAGCCATCCGTCATGGAAGTGTTTTATTGTTTGTCTCTGCCGGGGAAGCGATTTGGAACGTGCTCCTAAGTTTTATAAAGCATTAAAAGTTCTTAAATCGGAAGGGATCATGGGCGACCTTGATGACGGACCTGAACAGAAGCTGTTGGATGAAAAAGAGGTTGAGCATGCTATACTCGAATTATTATCTCGAAAACATTTCGACCTGATTATTTCGCATAATCCAACCGGAGAATACACAAGACATATCAGACATGAGGAAGTAAGCAAAGCAGTTATTAAACTCTGGCATGTCGGTAAAATATCTACCAACGAACTTTGGACCTTTGCTTACGAAGACGGCAATAAGGAATATTATCCCAAGCCTGTCGAAACAGCTACTATTTGCCGCATACTTACTAAACGGGTATGGCTGAGAAAATACAGCATCATTACAGAAACATACGGCTTTGAAAAAAATAGTTGGGAAGCAGAAACAACACCACAGGCAGAATCATTCTGGCAATTTACAGATTCGTATGATGCTAAAAAATGGCTAAATAATGGAGGAGTTTAAGCATGAAAGTATTGGTATTATATGATTACCCTCCTTCACCTGGGGGGCTTGCAACCCAGGGAGATCTTCTATACAGGGGACTTCTTGAAATGGGTGTTGATGCACAGGCTGTTCATTTCGAATCGGCTCAGGAGAAGGAATGGTACTATCGCTGGTTTGAGCCAAATGTTGTTGTTGGTGTAGGTTATTGGGGACACACGCCACAATTAGTGCTTCACCCGCAACGGTACGGTGTGCAGCCGGTACCATGGTTGGTTGCCGACGGTTATATAGCAAACTACCAGGAGGTGCTGAATGCTCTTCCGCTTATACTGGTAACATCGAATTGGGTAAAGGAGATGTATGTTCGCGACGGGATAAATAGTGATATAATTGAGGTGCTGCCAGTTGGCTGCGATACAGATGTTTTTACCCCTTCTAATAAAGATGATCCAAAAATACTCGCCGTGCGTGAAGCGCTGGGGGTTTCACCAGATCAGATAATGATACTGACTGTGGGTGGCGATGCTACATCAAAAGGTGCACATGAGGTAATGCAGGCTCTTGCCATTATTGATACAAAAGCGCCCGATTGGAAATATGTTTGCAAAGTATGGCTTCAGCCGCGAACCAAGATTCAAAACCTGGATGATCTGGAATTGGCGACACACCTTGGCATTGAAAAAAATGTCACTTATGAAACCAGCACTATTTCACGTAATTTCATGCCTTACCTGGTTGGGGCATGCGATATATATGCTGCACCTTCGCGACTTGAAGGCTTTGGAATGCCTCAAGTAGAAGCAGGCGCTTGTGGAAAACCGGTTATAGGTATTAAGGCCATGGGAATGCTTGATACACTTGTACATGGCGAAACGGCATTCCTGGCAAATGTAGCACAGAAAATTAATGTGAATGAAGTGATTCTTGGTGACGAATCGGGCTTTGAAGATAACCATAGGGTCGCATTTAAAAATCCACGGACGGTAAGCTATCGTGCAAATGTTCATGATATTGCCAACTATTTGTTGATTCTAATGAATGATGCGGCATTACGCCAAAAAATAGGCAAGGCCGCAAGGGAGCGCGTAGTTGAGTATTTTGACTACCGCGTTGTTGCAAAACGGTTTGTAGAGATAATGAACGATAAATTGGGAATAAGGTAATTTTCAAATTAAAACCATGCAAACTGAAAACTGGCAAGAGATACAAGAGGCAAAAAAAGCCGCCCTTGAAGTGCTGCTTTATAATGCCCATGGGCCATACCACGGACTTCCGCGTACTGCTGGTTGGGGATATCCGGAGCCATATACAAGGGATTTGATGTTTTCCATTCTGGGAATTGCTGTTTCTGAGAATCAGAAGCTACTGGAGAGCATTCGGAAAGTTCTGGAAACGCTGGCGAAAAATCAAACCGAACGTGGTCATATTCCTTCCCTGGTACATGACAAGGAAGACCGTGGATCAAGCGATACAACTCCTTTGTTTTTGCTGGGTGTTGGCATTTTCAGAAAAGTATCAGGTGAATCGGACTTTCTTAATGAAGCAGTTGAAAAAGCCCTGATTTGGATGGAGTATCAAAGCCCTTCGGACCGGTACCTGGTTGCACAGCAGCCAACAAGTGATTGGCGCGATGAACAATGGGTTGGTTTGTTTGTGAACACCTTAGTATATAGCTATCTCCGGCTCCTGGGGCAAAACAAAAGAGCAGATATGATGCGCCATGTTACAAAATACGTATCACCGAATAAATTACGGATATATTAGAAGAATAACCTTAAATCGTATATATAACTCAATTAATTGAATAGAAAAGGTAATATCTCCATAACTAAGCGTACCTTGCACCCATAATTTAAATTCATATTATGAACAACGGAACAGTAAAATTTTATAATGATTCGAAAGGATTCGGATTCATTAAAGACGAAAATTCACCTAAAGAATACTTTGTACATTCATCCGGATTAAAAGATAGTATCAGGGAGAATGATAAAGTAACTTTTGATTTGCAAGAAGGGAAAAAAGGATTAAATGCGATAAATGTTAAACTAGCATAGTTTATAATATTATAAACATTTAAAATTTTGGGCCTTACGTTATGTGAGGCTTTTTTTATGTTACTTTTAATCTGACTCGTGAAATTCTTCATAAGCCTGTAATACTGTTAAATGAGAAATTAAATACGCCAGTGAACTTTCTGCACCCTGGTTGCGGTTTACACCATAACTTTCAAATCCATCGCAGCATCCTTGGGTCTCAAAATCATACAGGCTCATTCTCAGATCATTTTCACCCAGGAACCACAAAAATGAGGTGTATAGCTTATTGAGGTAGTCTTTATCCTTTGTTACATGAAAGGCTTGATGGTACATTAAAACCATGGCCATGGCATCTATTGGTTGTTGGGCAAAAGCAGAACGTTCCCCATCTTTTTTATACCATTTTTCATTTCCAATTATCGATAAGTAATTATCCTTAAGTGTATGTTTCGTCAGAAAGTTCATAGAATTGAGAGCCGTTTTTGTTATCTTATCATCGTTAAGTATTTCTACTGAATGTAAAAGAGCTAAAGGTAAGATGCCATTATCATATGCAAGTAGGGATTCGAACCATTTCCAATCGGGGGTTTCGTTTTCATAGTAATGTATAATTAATATATTAGCTAAGTTTCTTAACCTTTCTGTCATTGTATCATCAGACGGGTTGCTTTTAAGATAATAACATATGCCAATCATTGTATTTGCAATGCCCCTTATGGACTTTAAGTTTTCAAAATTGGGAGATGCATTAAAAAATAACAATTTACCTGTTTGGTAATAGGCATCGTTGGGGGCATTCCCTAACAGGTAACCCAATGCCCATATAGTCCTTCCAAAAGAATCTTCAGAGCCTACCTCATCCAGGTAGTTTCTACTAAAACTCAGGAAATTCCTGAAGGTGCCGTTCGCATTTTGCATATAATGGATATAGCTTAAATAGATGGGCGATAATTCAAAGGCCCGAATATCTTTCATTTGCCTGTATGCCATTAAAACCATAAGCAAAGCCCTGGAATTATCATCCAGGCAATATCCTTCTTTTAAATTTGGAATGCCAAATTTTGCTTGTTGGATGATGCCTGTATCGTCTGTCAGACGATTGATATGAGTTAGAGAAAAAGGAGGCAGAATGAGGAAATCCAGTACAGTATCTTTCTTTACAATTACCTTATACCCTTCCTTCAGAATATTTTCAGTAAGCGCAACATACTTTTCTCCTGTTTTCGGCCAGGTAATTTTTCGGCCATAATCATATGCTTTTCTTTTAAGCTCATTTAGCTCCTCAGGTTTATCTAAGAGTTCTGTTAAAATGGAAGTAAGGTTGTTGGAATCATTAAAGTTAAAAAGCCTTCCCCTTCCTTCTGCCAACAATTCTGCAGCATGCCAAAACGGTGTTGAAATAACGGCAGAACCTATTCCAACAGCATACGAAAGTGTTCCACTGGTAATTTGGGCTTCGTTCAAATAGGGTGTTATGTAAATATCAGAAGCAGATAAGTATTTGAACAAATCTTGCTCGTTAATAAACTCATTAAGAAATATAACGTGCTTTTCAAGTTGGAGGCTTTTGACTAAACGCATTAAGAAAATACGATATTCTTCGCCGGAATGTCGCAACACATTGGGGTGGGTTTTGCCCAAAACGATATAAATAACATCAGGGTGTTTTTCAACAACTTTGGGCAATGCCTTTATTACCGTTTCAATTCCTTTGTTGCGTCCAATAAAGCCAAAAGTAAGTAACACCTTCTTATTTTCGAGTTTAAACTCCCTTTTCGATTTTTCCTGGCTAAAATGAATGTCTGGTACGCCATGTTCTATAAAAACAATTTTTTCTTCCGGCACTTTGTAAATACTCACCAGAAATTCAATAGCTTTTTGGCTCATCACCACTATTTTATGTGCCATTTTACATATTTCCTGCAAAACAGCCTTTTCGTTATACGAGGGGGTTTTAAGTATGGTATGTAGCGTTACAATAAGAGGAATTTCCAATCTATGTAGCAAAGGAAGGATATATACTCCGTTTTGACCGCCGAAAATACCAAATTCATGTTCAAGAATACAAAGATCAGCGCCGCTCAGATTAATGAATCTAACGGCCTGTAAATAATCTTCCTGATGTTCTTGCCTGATGGTCAGTTTTACTTCTTCAGGGTATTTATAAGTATTGTCGATGTCGTTTAATGCAACAACAAAACCCTCATACCCATGTTCCCTTCTTTCATTATTAACTAACATTGAGTTCAACAGGTTATTCGTAAAGGTACCAATGCCGCATTCCCGGGGTGGATATGTGCCAATAAAAGCTAATTTCATTCTTTTCCAGTATTTATTTAAATGAATACAGCATTACATTCAATATAAAGAAAATCCCTTCTTGAAAGTAAAATATAACAATAATCGCACCCGTCTGAAACCAGCCTATAATTTAGTTACATTGCCATTTTTGCCCGCTTGGCTGCTTTTGCGGCTCTTTTCTCTTTAAGGTTTTTAACCGGTGCTTTTTTATTGTTTTTTTCTTTTCCTTCTTTCTCTTTTTTCATATTCAAATAGTGGCTAACCTGAAAAATGTACTAGTAAATATATATAAATGGCTCCATAGATATCTTTTTGATATAGAGAAATTAGTAAAGTATTGCATAAATCGCTGGATATAAATCCTTTAACGCCTAATAGATATAATGATCTTAATTTCTAGAATAAGATAGCTTAAAGAACTTTATTGATTTTTTTCTACGAAAACATCAACAATCTCTTTATGTAATTTAATAGGTCACTTATTATCAATTGATTAGTTTTAAACATTCAGGTGCTAATAGCACCACAGCCTTAAATTGTAAACCCTTTTAGATTAATAAACTGCAAGGGTTTTTTATTTTCTGTTGATGGATTTCGTAATATGCACATAATCAAATAAATGAGCCACTTCATTGAGAATTATTATCTATATCAACTTGAGTTACTCTACTTCTATGTCGGCTTAGAGAAGATAAAACCACCAAAATATTATGAAATATATGCAATAGTTTAAATTATTTGGGGGAGAATAATTTAGTTGATGAAATGATAAGGAATAAAAGATATTATAGGCTCATTATTGTCTTCCTTACTTTAAAAGATAAGAGACAATTTCTCTTATAATAACTACCTAATATTAAGAATAATTTCTCTGATTTTATGTAACTTTAAATGCACTTTAATACGACTTACGGTTGTGAGTAGATCATTAGAAGATATAATACTTGACCTCATTGAATTATTCAGACCTTATATAGAAGGTATTGATTCTGTACTTGATGTTGGAACCGGAACATCACTACCTATCCATATATTTGCTGGGAATTTTCCAAAGGTCAGATATTATACAGTAGATGTTGTCGATATCAGGAAAAGAAAAAAGTTGCCATTTTTGATTTACGATGGCAAAAATTTACCATTCGATAATTTAGAATTTGATGTTTCCATATTAAATGAAACATTACACCATTGTGAAGATCCTGAGTCTGTATTAATTGAAGCAAGAAGAGTGGCGAAATCAGTTTATGTTATCGAACATTTTCCCAATCCCAATACTAACATCAAAGAATTAGTTAAAACTGAAATTAATGCTCTTAAAAACTTTGATATAAATTGCAAAATTTATGAACCTTTTACGGAGCATTCACTTTACTTATTATTTTTTAAAAAAATAGGTTTAAAAATTTGGGACAAAATTGAGATACCTTATTATGGTAAAAGGGAAATAAGAAAGTATTTTTTCAAATTAAAATAGTAAAATTCCGGGATCTGTATAATCTTCTTAATACCCTGTTAGTTAACCCAGGTAGGTCTTTAATACTCTACATATCGTAGTGTACTTTAATCTTTTGATCGACTTGGCTTTGATTTGCCTGACCCTTTCACTTGTCAGATTTAATTCCTCACCAATTTCTGCGAGTGTGTGCGTATGTTTGCCGCTTAATCCAAAATAAAATCTGATAATATCGGCTTCTCTTGGGGTCAATTTATTAAGGGCCATTTCAATTTCTTTCCTTAGTGAATCCGTCAGTAATTCTTTATCAGGGCTGGAAGCATCTTCGTTTAATAAAACATCATACATGTTCTCTTCTTCACCTTGTACAAGCGGGGCATCCATTGAAATATACCGCCCAGCGTTTTTTATGGCTACTGTCACATCAATAGGAGTTAGCTCTAATACCTGTGTAATCTCAAGGATAGTTGGTTCTCTTTCATACTTTTGTTCCAGTTCAGCAATGCTCTTTCTTATTTTATAAAGATGACTCATTCTGTTTAGTGGGAGCCGTACAATTCTTGCGTTTTCTGATAGGGCCTGTAAAATAGCTTGTCTGATCCACCAAACGGCGTATGATATAAACTTAAAGCCCCTCGTTTCGTCAAATCGTTGTGCTGCTTCGATCAAACCAAGATTTCCCTCATTGATCAAATCCGCAAGACTCAAGCCCAGGTTCTGATACTGCTTTGAAACAGATATAACAAATCTGAGATTTGCATTTATTAAACAATCCCGTGCATCCAGATCCCCCTTATGTATCCTTCGGGCGAGAGAAACCTCTTCTTCTGCAGTAATCAGCTTCATCTTGGCTATCTCATACAGGTATTTGTCCAGAAATGAGTTCTCCCTGTTGGTAACCTGCTTGATGATTTTCAATTGCCGCATTTAAAGGGGGATTTAGGCTTATGATATATATGTAAAATACTTTGTAAAGGTACCACTTATTAGGGAGAAAATTCATTTCCCTTTAGGGATTGTTGATCCTGCTTTTTTACGGAATCATTGTATATGAATTGTATCGGCAGAATGTTTTAAATTAAATTTATCTTTAACCAATTATCTACTGTCTATGAAAGGTGAGAAAATTTATGATGTTACGGTCAACCCATTCGAAAATATTAGTTAATGATACAACCAGTTCCCTAAAAAACTTCTTCTTATTACAGAAAAAATTAAGTTAACTAAATAATCGTCCGTTTATACTTGCTGACAGCGCAAGCGTCAGGGTGAAGACCATGATCCCTATTTTACTCGAAAATGGATATAAAGATTTTGCTTGCCTTAATTGAGTAATGATTGATTGGGAACGGGATAGTCTGCCTGTGAGAAAAGATCTGTCAGGTCAGCTATCAGGCTCTTGTATATGTCAGATAAAATTCAAGAACAGATCGAAACAGTCTATTTACTTTCTTTATACTCCTTTAGCAAAGATTGGAATATCTCCTTTACTGATGATATTTTAGTCGCTCTGAAAGCATTGCTTCCGGCAAAAGCAAAGCCATTTTCAAAATTCCCCTTAAGTGCATTTATAAGTGCAATGATAATACAATAAGGGCTTTTGGTAATGTCGCATGTTTTGATACACTTAAACGGACATTTTTTAGGTTGTTTTTTACCTGCTGTTACTTTTGTGATGAAATTGCTAAGGATGGCTCGCCCAGACATGCCAACAGGGCTCTTGATTATTACAATATCCTTTTTATCGGCATCAATGTATGCCTGTTTAAAGGCCTGCGATGCATTAGATTCATCGGTGGTTACGAATCTTGTTCCCATTTGAACACCGGATGCTCCCAGCTTCAGTATGTTATAAATATCCTCACCTGTATAGATCCCCCCTGCAGCAATAAGAGGTATACGCTGATTGTATTTTTCTTCAAAAGGTTTCAGTTCATTAACGATTTCCGGAACAAGCTTTTCAAGTGAATAATTATTATCCTCGATTTGCTCCTCCTTAAAGCCCAGATGACCGCCTGCCTTTGGTCCTTCAACAATAACAGCATCGGGCAGATAATCGTAGTTAGTCTTCCATTTTTCACAGATTATCTTAGCTGCCCTGGCAGATGAGACAATCGGTACGAGTTTTGTAGTACTGTCTTTCTTTAAAAAGGATGGCAAATCAAGTGGGAGTCCTGCACCTGCTATAATGATGTCTACCTTTTCGGAGATGGAAGTCCTTATCATATCCGCAAAATTTGTCATGGCAACCAGAACGTTAACGCCAATGACACCAAGCGTTTTCTCTTTTGCTTTGCGTATCTCCTCCTTAAGTCCGATAATGCTTGCCTCAAGAAAGTTTTCAGAAAAATCTCTGTATAAAAGTCCGAGCCCAGCACTTGAAATAACTCCTACCCCGCCTTCGTTAGCAGCTGCTGCGGCAAGACCTGAAAGCGATATGCCAACTCCCATCCCACCCTGAATGACCGGAACAGTAATTGAAAGACTCCCGATTTTTAATGCCTTCATTTATTCTTTTTAAACATTTTGCAAATTTAAGTCATTATAGAGGCTGACAGCTTAAAAAGAGATAATTAATATAAAATGATGATGAAAATTCTCTTTATTTGACACTTGCCGGCATTTTTCCCGGGCAGGTTTATTTCTTTATTAATAATCCGAGAAAATTTTAGTATTAACAAAATTAAGTGTTGAACTTCTCTATAACTCGGTCCTCTGTGTTATTTTTATTCGTTTCGCAGAGTTTCCATCTGCCGCTAAAGGCTTGCCGACGCCGAAGCAATAAAGTAAAGTGAGAAGATGATGCCGCGTTCCCTGCTCCATCATTAAACCGTCCGTGCGGTTTTCCTTCATACGGCTTTCCTATAAACTTCGTCATAGGCATTCACAATCCAACTGGCAAGTAAGTGTAATTTGTTGGGTATAACAAACCATATTTGGTTACAAGTACCTCAAAGGCTTGTTGTACATAAAGCCTACTCTTACGCTGGCTCTTGCGATTATAATACCGATACAAACTGTTATTTAGGTAAAACCGAAGGCGTCTTTTGCTAAGGCTTGGATAGCTAATCCCTTTTATGTCAAAGTAGTTAAGCCATCCCCGCATGATGATGTTCAGTCCTTTGGCAACATCTTTTGCCGCACTGTGACCATGTGTATCAAGATACTCCTTTCCCTTGTCACGGTTAAATTGTAAATTGCTGTTTACAACTTAATCTCATAGACCTATCAATGAAAATTTTATTTTTACAACAACTACCATGTATTAGGGCATTAAAATACGCTGAGGGTCTCAGAAGTACAAAAGATGATGTCAAATTAATTTTTGCTTATACACACAAAACATTAACACAATTTTACGGATATGGAGATGAACTCTTTGATAGGATGATTAAACTAGAAAAAAAGAAAATTACACCACAAATAAACTTTATGTAGCGAAATCTACGAATATAAAATTAAATTATCAAATATATTTTATTTCACTACCTTTATCTATGACATTACCTAAATTTATAAGATCCCTCATTTCATAATATCCTCTTCCCCTGTTTAGCCTGGTTCTATCTCATAAGGAACGAAAATTTGCCAATATTTTTCAAAGAAATACCTGTTCCTCTTACAACTGCCAACAAAGGATCCTCAGCTAAATGGAAAGGCATATTTATTTTATCAGTAAATCTTTTGTCAAGTCCTCTGAGCAGAGCACTACCGCCTGCCAGGTAGATTCCTCGCTGAAAAATGTCTGTATAAAGTTCAGATGGTGTTTGTTCGAGAACTGAAAGGATCGCTATTTCAATTTTTGAAATGGATTTATCCAGGCAATGGGCAATTTCCTGATAAGAGATTGAAATTTCAATGGCCATTGCAGTCATAATATTAGGTCCCCTGACATTAAAATCCGGAGGTGGATTTGCCAATTCAGAAAGTGCCGAACCAACTCCGAATTTAATCTCTTCAGCAGTACCTTCACCAATTTTGATATTGTGCTGGTGTCTCATATAAGCCTGGATATCAGATGTAAAACCATCACCTGCAACTCTGAGAGTCAGGTTGCAGACAATTCCTCCAAGAGCAATAACTGCAATTTCAGTGATCCCTCCGCCAATATCGACAACCATACTTCCATCCGGGGCCTCCACATCGATACCTATTCCTATGGCGGCTGCCATGGGTTCGTAAATCATGTAAACATTCCTGCCACCAGCGAGTTCTGTTAAATCCCTGACAGCTCTTCTTTCAACTTCAGTACATCCTGACGGAATACAGACCACTATTTTCAGCGATGGAGTAAAGAGGAGGTTCCATTTGATCATTTTTATCATCCCCCGTATCATTTGTACCGCAGCATTAAAATCAGCAATTGAGCCATTTCTGAGAGGTCTGATCGTTTCGATGTATTCATGTGTTTTACCATGCATCTGGCGGGCTTTTTCACCTATTGCAATCATCTTGCCAGTCATTGTATCAATAGCAACGATGGATGGCTCATTCACTATAATTTTGTCTTTATGAATAATCCGTGTATTTGCTGTGCCCAGGTCAATTGCCAGTTCCTGCCGAAAAGAAAACAATCCCATATTTTATAACTCCTTTAACAATTATTCCAAAATTTAATTAAGAATACTTAAATTTTTCAGAAGAAGAGTTGTTGGAGGAGTACCTCAGAATATTACTTGTCTGTAAATGAACCTTCCATGAAATTAATCATTGTGAAGAGTGAGAAGAGTGAGAAGTCTGCAACTATTAATCTTCTTTATTATTGCTTTTGTGAAATAACATCCCCTAAATTCAACGAATTAATGCAACTAACTGCAATAAGGGAATAATAAAACACTTTTTGCTTTGCTCCCCCTCGTCAAAAAAAGTTTCAAGATGAAGAATTTAACCGTAGAACAAAGGTACATGATTCCCATAATGAAAACAAGGATATAAACAAAAAGAGATAACCCTTGGCATAGAGAAGGATAAGTCGGTAGTAAGCAGTAAACTAAAGCGAAATTGCGATGAGCGAAGGGAAAGTATGATGCTGACTTAGCTCACCGTAAGTACCAGACTAGGTAAAAAGAGAAGCCCAGTCAATAACATATTTCTTGTATTGCGATAGAATATTTCCTAAATTTGATATGTCTTTGAGCATGGGAGCGGGCTCTGCATCGATCCGACACATCGGTACAAGAAAAAAGATCCGATTTAAAACTTATAAATGAGGTTATTGTTATGAAAACAAAAAGTTCTTTTTCAGTATTAATCTTTTTTGTAATTCTTGCCATTGGTATAGCATTGGCGTATGCCAGCTATGATGTTCAGAACAGTACGGGAGCCATATGGATTGGAGTGATTTCTTTCCTGGTTGCCCTTATTGTTTCTTCTGCAATAAAGATCGCAAATCAGTGGGAAAAAGCAGTAGTATTGCGGTTAGGACGTTTCCATTCACTTAGGGGCCCGGGACTCTTTTTTATAATACCCGTCATTGACACCGTTGCTTATTGGATTGACATCCGGGTCATTACAACTTCTTTTACGGCAGAAAAAACCCTTACAAAAGATACTGTGCCTGTTGATGTGGATGCAGTGCTATTCTGGAAAGTTCTGGATGCCAAGAAGGCTGCCCTTGAAATAGCCGAATATAAAAGCGCAATTAACTGGGCCTCACAGACAGCCCTGCGTGATGTCATCGGTAAGACAATGCTCTCGGAGATGCTGGAAGGCAGGGACAAGATGAGTGATAAACTTCAGAGGATAATTGATGAACGTACCGAACCATGGGGTATCAATGTGATCTCGGTTGAGGTTAAGGATGTTCTGATCCCTTCATCGCTCCAGGATGCGATGTCGATGCAGGCCCAGGCTGAAAGAGAACGTCAGGCCAGAGTGATACTGGGTGATTCTGAACGACAGGTGGCAGAAAAGTTTGGAGAAGCTGCAAAAACATATGAAAACAATCCTACAGCTCTTCATCTGAGAGCAATGAACATGCTGTATGAAGGATTGAAGACGAACTCCACAATAGTAATTGTTCCAAGCTCAGCACTTGAAACCATGCAGTTAGGGGGATTGGCTGGAATGACAGCATTAGCCATCGGATTGAATAAGGAACGTGAAAAAAAAGAGAAGGAAAATGAGCCTGGGAAAATAAAATAACACCAATAACCACTGGAGGCTTACGCGACAGCATTTTATTCTGCTATGCCCGGAAACTGTCATTTATGTTTAAAGGTTTGATTAATGATATAGCTGCGTGATAAAACATCCGGCAATGAAATAATTAAAACGAATTTTACATAATCGCCCCTGGATTGAGGTTCCCATCGAACGACTTACCTGAATTGAGAGAAGTGACTTTCTCTGGAAACAATGGAGCGATAAATCATTTAATAGGATTATAAGAAATGAAACCCGCTTTATGTGATTCTGGATTTGGTTATATTACTGTTGAAGGTTCAAAGACCAACCACGACATCATTATTCGACTATCAGGAGAAATAAAAAAACGAAAGAAAAAACTCTCAAAGGCTGTTTACGGCACTTCACATATAATCTCCCTGGAAGAGGCAAAATATATTTATCAGGATGGCGCTGAACGGTTGATAATCGGAGCTGGCCAGCAAGGAATGGTAAGTCTTTCGAAAGAAGCTGCAGATTATTTCAAAAAGAAGAAATGCAAGATAGATCTGCATCCCACTCCAAAAGCAATCGAAAAATGGAATGATGCCACAGAGGCAGTAATTGGCCTATTCCATATTACGTGTTGAAAAGTTGTATTTAGCTCTAAGCATATGCTAAACAAAATCTTTAAGTCTACTGCAAATTCAGGCTATTTGATCTTCTTTAAAAAATGAATAATGAGTTTGATATGAAAGTCGTCTTGGTTTACCCCAGATGCCCTGATACTTTCTGGAGTTTTAAGTATGCCTTAAAATTTATTTCTATAAAGGCAGCTTATCCGCCGTTGGGATTATTAACTGTAGCGGCGATGCTTCCAAAAGATTGGGAGAAAAAACTTGTAGATATGAATGTAACCAATCTAAGAGATAAAGACCTTGAAGGGACTGATTTCGTTTTCATTAGTGCTATGACTATACAGAAAGCATCGGTAAAAGAAGTGATTAGCAAGTGCAAAAAAATGGGTATCAGAATTGTCGCGGGCGGGCCTCTATTTACTGCTGGATATGAAGAGTTTGAGGACGTGGATTATTTTGTGCTTAATGAGGCTGAAATTACGCTACCACTCTTTTTAGAAGATTTGATGAATGGGTGCGCGAAACATATTTATACCTGTAAGGGATTCCCGGATATAGAAAAGACGCCAATTCCACTCTGGGGACTTATCAATATGAAAAAATATGAATCTATGAATCTCCAATATTCCCGCGGTTGTCCTTTCAATTGTGAATTCTGCGATATAACTACTCTTTTTGGACACAGGGTTCGAACAAAGAGCAGAGGCCAATTATTAGCTGAATTAGAAAGTCTGTACTTTCAAGGTTGGAGAGGTAAAATATTTTTTGTTGACGATAACTTTATAGGAAACAAGAGAAAGCTAAAACGGGAAATCTTGCCTGCTATAATCGAATGGATGGCAACTAAAAGACATCCCTTCTCCTTTAACACAGAAGCATCTATAGATCTTTGTGACGACGAGGAACTTATGCAAATGATGATTAAGGCAGGCATCTATTCAGTATTTCTCGGCATTGAAACACCGAACGAAGAAAGTTTGGCAGAATGTAATAAGTTTCCAAACAAAAACCGTGATTTATTAGCCTGTGTTAAAAAAATTCAGAAGTCCGGCTTGCAAATTAACGGGGGATTTATTGTAGGGTTTGATAGCGACCCCCCTTCAATTTTTGATAATCAAATTGAATTCATCCAAAAAAGTGGAATTATCTCTGCTATGGTGGGGTTATTAAATGCACCACGCGGCACCAGACTCTACCAGCGCCTTTTAAGAGAGAATAGGTTATTGAAGGAGGCTTCGGGAGATAATACAGACTTTTCAATAAACTTTATCC
The DNA here is from genome assembly GCA_049512815.1 of Bacteroidales bacterium. Taxonomy (GTDB): domain Bacteria; phylum Bacteroidota; class Bacteroidia; order Bacteroidales; family VadinHA17; genus LD21. The sequence continues at coordinate 98,708 of JBEKWS010000021.1, forward strand.
CTAAAATGAGTTATGAAATACTAATTAATGGCTATAAAAGAATTATCAGCGGAATTTATTCCCCTAAACCTTATTATAAACGGGTCAGGAGATTTTTAAAAGAGTCTAAACCATTACAAAAGTCGCATTTTCACTTCAGTTATATTCGTTTCTATTTTACTTATCTCGGAGCATTTTTAAAATCTATATGGCTTCTCGGTATAAAGGATAAGGCAAGGATTTATTATTGGAAGTTATTCTTCTGGTCTTTATTTAGCCGTCCACAATTTTTCCCGTTAGCAATTGTTTATGCAATTTATGGATTTCATTTTCGAAAGGTTTTCAAAGATTATTTGTAAAATATTTAAGAAGAAAAAGCTTCGCCTATCACGGGTAGCTGTTGCGCAATTACCAAATATTAAAAAATGAAGGACGAATAATTTGAAATTGGATTCAGATTAAATTAACCCAAGTAGGTCTTTAATACTCTACATATCGTAGTACACTTCAATCTGTTGATCGACTTGTCTTTGATTTGCCTGACCCTTTCACTTGTCAGATTTAATTCCTCACCAATTTCCGCGAGTGTGTGCGTATGTTTGCCGCTTAATCCAAAATAAAATCTGATAATATTGGCTTCTATTAGGGTCAATTTATTAAGGGCCATTTCAATTTCTTTCCTTAGTGAATCAGTTAGCAATTCTTTATCAGGGCTGGAAGCATCTTCGCTTAATAAAACATCATACATGTTCTCTTCTTCACCTTGTACAAGCGGGGCATCCATTGAAATATATCGCCCAGCGCTTTTTATGGCTACTGTCACCTCAGTAGGAGTTAGCTCTAATGACTGTGTAATCTCAAGGATAGTTGGTTCTCTTTCATACTTTTGTTCCAGTTCAGCAATGATCTTTTTTATTTTATTAATAAGACATATTCTGTTTAGTGGGAGCCGTACAATTCTTGTTTTTTCTGTCAGGGCCTGCATAATAGCTTGTCTGATCCACCAAACGGCATATGATATGAACTTAAAACCCATTGTTTCGTCAAATCGTTGTGCTGCTTCGATCAAACCAAGATTTCCCTCATTGATCAAATCCGCAAAACTCAAGCCCCGGTTCTGATACTGCTTTGAAACAGATATAACAAATCTGAGATTTGCATTTATCAAACGATCCCGTGCCTCCAGGTCTCCCTTGTGTATCCTTCTGGCGAGAGAAACCTCTTCTTCTGCAGTAATCAGCTTAATCTTGGCTATCTCATCCAGGTATTTGCCTATGGACGAGTCCTCCCTGTTGGTGACCTGCTTGATGATTTTCAATTGCCGCATTTAAAGGGGGATTTGGGCTTATGATATATATGTAAAATACTTTCTAAAGGTACCACTTATTATGGAAAAAATTCATTCCCCCTTAGGGATTTGTTGATCCTGCTTTTTTACTGAATCATTGTAAATGAATTGTACCGGCAGAATGTTTGAGATTAAATTTATCTTTAACCAAATACCTAATGTCTATGAAAGGTGAGAAAATTTATGATGTTACATTCAATTCATTCGAAAATATTAGTTAATGATACAACCAGTTCCCTGAAAAACCTCTTCTCATTAAAGGAAAAAATAAGTTAACAAAATAATCGTCTTATTTTTTGCTTTAATCTACAGGTGAGGTGCGCCGTTTAAAACATTTGGGGGAGAATAATTTCTCTAATTTAATGTAACTTTAAGTGCACTTTAATACCACTTAAGGTTGTGAGTAAATCATTAGAAGATATAATATTTGACCTCATTGAATTATTCAGACCTCATATAGAAGGTGTTGATTCTGTACTTGATGTTGGAACCGGAACATCACTACCTATCCATATATTTGCTGAGAATTTTCCAAAGGTCAGATATTATACAGTAGATGTTGTCGATATCAGGAAAAGAAAAAAGTTGCCGTTTTTGATTTACGATGGCAATAATTTACCATTTGATAATTTAGAATTTGATGTTTCCATATTAAATGAAACATTACACCATTGTGAAGATCCTGAGTCTGTATTAATT
>JBEKWS010000022.1:0-75857 GCA_049512815.1 Bacteroidales bacterium
AATTGAGTATTTGTTCTTTGATTTTTTTATATGTTTGATTTGGGAAAAGAGACATTCTTAATTGCTATTTTTCCTACATCCTTATTTGCCAATTTTCCTACATTGTAAGTTGCCGCTTACAGCAGCACGTTTTATTTGGATTGATGATGTATTGTATTTATTTGGGAGTGTTATTAATGGGTATAATCCTATTGAATTTGATGATAATTATAATTGGAATACATCTGATTTTGCAATTATGAGACATAAACCCCCGATAACTTTTGATGAAGAAAAAAAAACAAGAAAATTTTGTTTGCATCTTGACAGTGTTTCAATTACTTATCAGTATTGGAATTTTGTGCAATGGTTGACATTAGTCTATTTAAAGATAAATCTGTTTACAAAGGACAGTGAGAAATTTTGTTATTGCTATGAAAGTGAAAGAATGGCACGAAAAGATTTATATCCTCAAAATTATGGAGATGTTAATCGGACTGATATATTTGATTTGCTTTTTGATAAAGATTATGAATTAATTTATAGGTCTAATCCAAGCACAAGCTTGATTTCAAAGTCAAAAGCAAGCCTAACACCTCAGCAGAAGAGTAAAACGAAGAAAAGATTAGCACCCTGATATGGAAAGCATCGCTACAAAATCACCTGTTGACTGTACTGCGGCACTTTATTGAATAAGAGACATTACTTAGGTGATTTCCTTCTTTGAATATGGATGTATCATTTGTAAATGATGTATCAATATCAAATTCATAGGCATCATTTGTATTTTTAATATCTATATCAGATTCAAACACATCATTCGTATTTTTTATAAAGCCTAAAAATCAGTTCAAAACATTACTATTTTCCTAATTTTCAACTCTGTTTGTTGATACACTAGGATGCAATCCACCACATTTTATACAATAGCATCTTCTGAGATATATTGATGAGGTAAAGCAAATTTAATTGACAGATTATTAAACCATTATTTAATAAAAACTCCAGGAGATGTTTACGGGGACTGTTATTAATAAAACCTAATCCGATGGGAACCCATTGTAACGGATGAATATTTAGCTTACTTACCCTTTGGCTTGTCTTTGATGCAACGGACAGATAAACCATATCCCTTATTCCAATTATATCTGTAAATGCCACTGAAATTGTAGCTTACGCTATGGGCCCATGCAGAGGTTGCGTCTGTTGGTGTAGTTGTCCAATAGTTACCCCAAAATGAAACACCGTGGAATGGGTCACTGGTTAGGTCACGACTGCCACATCCTACAGCATTAAAACCACTTGAATTAGTCCCATTCCCATTATTTTGCCACCTTGTTGTACTCTTTAATTCTGTGCCTTGGTCGGTTCCACGCCAATCAGTACCATCTGCCTGAGCTTGTGTCATTCCTAAATCTATTTCCAAGGTTTTCCATTCAGCATCTGTTGGTACATGCCAACCAGTGGGACATACGCCTCGGCTGTCGGTAACTGAATACCAAGTGTATAAACGACCATAAGAAGCCACACTGCTTTCATCACCATTATACGCCCATTGGTATTTTGGTGTGATTTCATTTGATATATCCAATGTTGCAGGGGTGGTCGTTCCAATTATATCACCATTATTGTATTTAGTGGTTTTGAGATTTTCATCTATCCAAGTCTGCGTACCTATAATAACCGAAGTATAAACATTGCCATCCTGGTCAGTTATATTTCCTGATGAATTTTTGTTGTCGTCTGTTTTCTTACAACTACTCATAAGAATTAATACTATTCCCATTATAATTATAAATGGGTTAAGCCAAAATCTGATTTTCATGTCTATATAATTTAAAGATTTTTTGGACTATCTATAATTATATATTCAAAATTACACCACCAAAAAGCCAAAGTCAAATTAATTTCACCACATAATTACTAACCGCTACATCTGAAATTGGATTATGCCTCGACCAGATTGAACCGCAATAACGTGACGAACTCATTTACCTCATTAACTATATTGTCGATCGATAAATTTATAATTCATTGGTTATTTGGGAACTAAATACATATAATATGGATTAATGTCCCTGTAAGGTGTATTCAGAAATTTGATTATCTCATTATTCATCAAATCTGGTTGTTCAACAAGAACACGATGTGTAGCACCTGGCACAATTAAGAGTTGCGCTTGAGGTAAACTCTTAAACAGATTAACTGTATGGTCAAGAGCTATCAGGTCATGGTCTCCAACAGCAATAAGAGTCGGTACATTAATTTGTTTCAGCTGTTCGATTGTAAAATTTGGATATTTCTCCATTAGATCCTCAAGTTTCTTTTGTGTTGTGGGAGAACTTTCAGGTTTTGGGGTAAGTCTTTCAGATGCCCTTGCTGCTCTTTTCTGCCTGAGGGTTTTTAAAGCAACAATCAGTGGATCGTTTTTATCCATGATAATAGTACTGTCATAATGAACATAGTAGTCTTCATGAGAATAATTTGCACCACCTGCAAATAGCTTTTTTACTTTCTCCGGATGAGCATAAGCTAATTCTAATCCGATATTTCCACCATCGCTCCAACCTCCAACATAAACACTACTAAGCTTCAGTTTATCTATAAGTTCATTCATATCTGAAGCCATTAATGTATAAGTTATTTCTTTATCCGAATCAGTCGACCTACCTTGTCCTCTACTATCAACTGCGATTACTTTAAAATGTTTTGATAACTCAGGAATTTGAAATTCAAAATTTTCTATTGATCCTCCATTACCATGAAATAACATAAGTGGCTCACCTTCTCCATAGGTCTCGTAATATATCTTTATGTCGTTAACTTCAATATACTTCCCTGCTTGGCTATTTGATCCATAATCAATTTGACTTTTTGTGTGGGCATTGCAAGAAACCAAAATAAAGGCAAACAAAAGAATACTGAGGTTTTTCATAATTCGGGTAATTAGTTGATGAAAGTTAAGATATTTTGAAACCCAAGTCAAAAAAATCTAACTCGCCACATAATTAATTTACACTACATCTCACGAATAGTGATGTGGCAAAAAAAATGTTAATTATCTGTATAATAATACATTAAAGAAAATGGAATGCCCCAAAAAATTAAATCTTGGGGCATTTAAATAAACCTCAACAGTTAGTAATTCTTAATTCAAAATATTATTTCGTTCGTTTTGCAGTTCTTGTCGCTGTTTTATTGTTTACAATTGATGTTTCTTTGAATTCATCAGGAGAAATTCTTTCGAATATGAACTTGTTACCAGTTGCATTATTAACATCACTTAATTCAAGTTTATTTGAAGATGTAAATTCTCCTAAGTAATGAAAAACATAACCATTTGACACTATGACTGAAAGGTCAATTTTATTGTTTGCAGCATCATATCCCCAAAAACCCGTTTCTTCAAGTAATATTTTTCCTTTTGTTACCACTTTAGCATATAGACTTAGAACATTTTTCTCCTGCAAACTTTTAAATTGCACAAATTCAGAGGTATCTTTACCTGAGGGTGCTTCAAAGTTTCCAACGAATTGCATGAGTAATTCTGCCTGATTAAGTCCTTTTGAACTTTCGCTGGCAACATTCTTATCAATATGGGATTCAACTCCATAAATAACTTTCCACTTATCATCGATTTTCTTAAATATGAATAACATTACAGTTGGGTCTTGAAGAATTGCATGACCATCCTTATAATTTGTTAAAGACTTGCAATGGTTCGAATAAAGAACTGTTGCATTATCAGGAAATGCATATTTTTCATCAACTATTGTAATCTTTTGATTTAAAAAGGTATTGAAAACAGGTCTAAAAACATCCTTACACTCCTTATAACTGAAAGCATAGCCATTGTTAATGTAAAGAAAATCAGGCGAATCAAGGAATGGTTCAAGAGCCATGTCAAAATTCACCTCTTCACAGCCTTTAAAAAAAGTATTTACAACTTTTTTTACTTCTCCTTTTATTTTCTCTTTTTGAGCATCAGATAAGGGCTTATGGTTAGTCCCGCATGAAAAACTGATAATAAGCAAGATCAGAGGAACAATTCTTGTTTTCATTTGATATCTATTAATTGTGAATATGCGCAATCTTCCATTTTCCATCTCTCTTTACAATAAGTAATGTCCAGGCATATGGCATTATCATTTGTGCCCCATTTTTAAAGGTTATTGTCGTCACCTTTGCGGCAGATAAAACTACAGCCTCTTTATTGATAATATATATTTTTTCAGAATTGGTTTTTATTGATTGTTTTTCCACCATTCCAAGATGCTTATTAATTGTATCATGAAGGGCTGTGGGATTCGTTAATAATTGACCTTGCGTTGCAAATGCCAACTCATCTGTGTGTAAAAAACAATCGAAATATTTATCTGGCGAAGACGAATTTGCAACTGCTTCCACAGTTGCCATAAAATCATGGATTTCAGTTTCAATTGCTTTTTTATCCTTTTCGGAAAGAACAGTTTTTTGCGTACATGATAAACTAATGAATATCATGACGATAATTAGCAAGTTTAGTGTTTTCATAGTAATTGGATTATAATTAATAGATAAAACTAAAACAACTGTAAGTCAATTATATGAGTAAAGTTATGAAAGACATTGACACAAGTCAAATAAATCTTTACAAATTGAAATGTTTAGCATTGAAAAATAGGCATTTACAGCACCCTGATATTTTACAGGCATTCTAAAAAGTACCAAATTCAATTAATCAATTTCAGTACCTAATAATACACATCATTTGTATTTTTTATATCTTTATCAAAACATTAGTGCTGTGGAAAAGAAATGTCTCGATTGCGGCGATACGTTGCGCGGCCGTACCGATAAAAAGTTCTGTTCTGATCAGTGCAGGAATAACTATAACAACAGGTTGAACCGCGATTCTAACAATTTTGTCAGGAATGTTCATGGCTTGTTGAGGAAGAACAGAAGAATACTTGCAGACTTATATTCTGAGGGTAAGGTGAAAGTTCATAAAGATGCCCTGTTTGCCCTTGGATATAACTTCAGTTTCTTTACCCATATAATTGAAACATCACAAGGGCATAAGTTTCACTATTGCTTTGAATACGGATATCGTGAAGCCGGAGATGATTTTCTGGAATTAAGCCAGAATAGCCGGTATATAGAATATCAGTAAAATATAAAAATTTTGGTTCAGTCAGCTGTCATACAAACAGCTATCAGATAATATTGCCATTTTGAACAGGATTATTTGTATTATCCGAAATAGGTACAACATAACCTGAATAATTTATATTATTAATTTTAAGACTATTTATCGAAGCGCTACAATTACCATTTATACTGATTGTGAGATTAACATCAAATGAGTTGCTTCCTTCATTCTTGACCTTCATTTTTATTTCATAACTTCCTTTAGACAGTTTATTGGTCAATTCATAATTCATTGCTTTTCCAAAGAGATTTATTCCTGCTATTGGTCTGATATCGTATTGTCTGCCAAGATAGGCCGTGTTAATTATGGCTTTCTCACCATCAATAATAATATAGTTAGCTCTTGGAACAAGATCTACTATCCCTCCATATAGTAGATAAAGTCTGTCAAATTTTATTATGAATCTTTTCGATTCAACAGCTTGTTTAACAATTGCCTGTTCCGCAAGCTTTTTCTCCTTCCGAAGTTCAACCCGGGATGATTTTGCCTCTTTGGTAGTCGTACAGGATGAGATCACCATAAGAGTCGTTATAATAATGAATATCTTTTTCATGGCATAATATTTTATTAATGATAAATTCAAATATCATGCCATTTAATGAAGTTTGCCAAACAATTATTATTTTAGAAAAGGAAAGTAATAACTTATATTTTCTTTTGTCAGCCTTGCATTGTAACCGGTATCTTCAAAAGCTTCAGCCATGAGAAAGATCATCTTCGCTGAACTTACAGCAAAATAATTGAGTTTTATTTCCGTTTAAGAAATAGCGGCTGATAAAAAAAACACTGTTGAGTGCAACCTTTTAATGTCGATATCCGTTATATTGTAGTCTGTTTCATAGTTGGATAATAACTAACTCATTGATTAAGTAAACTTAAAACTTATAACCATGAAAAAATTAAGTGTGATAGTATTAGTAGTTCTTATATCAATACCGGCTTTTTCCCAGATTAAATTTGGTTTAAAAGCAGGTGTGAGTACAACCAATCTGTCAATGGCAACTCTTAAAACAGTAACTTCAGGTAACACATCGTACACCGTCGATGCCTTGACTGCAGCAAAATACGGTTTTCATGGCGGTGTATTTATGAGGCTTACCCTTCTTGGCATTTATCTTCAGCCTGAAGTGTTATTATCAACACGAACCAATGAATATACTATTCAAAATGTTACGAGTGGTCAGACATCTCCCTCAAGTATTGTGAAACAGAATTTTAATAAACTTGATATTCCGGTCATGCTGGGTTTAAAACTTGGTCCGCTTCGTCTGAATGCGGGTCCAGTCGGCTCCCTTCTGATTAATTCACCTAAAGATCTTATCGCTAATCCTGATTATAAAAATAATTATAGCAAAATGACAATCGGCTACCAGGCTGGATTGGGCTTTGATCTATTAAATTTTCTTACTTTTGACTTACGATATGAAGGCAGTCTTAAAAAGTACCAGAACCAGATTGAAAACCTGGCAAAGACCAAAGTTAACCTTGATGACAGGCCAAATGCTTTCTTATTCAGCGTAGGTGTGATGTTCTAAAATTTAATAATCCTGTCTATTTCGATAATAACATTTTTGCCGCAACAAGAAGGAGCAGAATCCCGAATATTTTCTTAAGTAATGGCTGGGGTAAATTCAACGCAAGCTTTGACCCGAAGTAAGAACCAATCAGGAAAAATACAGCAAGAACAATTGCAAATTTGATATTTACCTGGCCTGCTTTATAATAATTATAAGCGGCAATTATTCCAATCGGTGGTAACATCACTGCAAGACTGGTTCCCTGTGCGGTCTGTTGACTGATTCCCATTAAGAATACAAGAGCAGGGATCATTATTATTGCTCCACCTATTCCAAGCATGCCTGCCATTACTCCGGTTATAATCCCTATCACTATAAGAATCAGAAGCATTGATGTTGACATTTTCATTGAAGTTTAATATTATAATCAATCGTCACAAATTTATTAAAAAATATGTGTATTCGACACAAGACACACGACACAGGAAGAAAATAATCTGATTCCCCATAAGTCGTGAGTCGTGAGTCGATTTTTTGTCACTTGCAACAATATCATTAAATTTGCCCCAGGTGAAAGACTATGAAGAATAAGAAAATAATATACTTTTTAACAGGAGCTGGAATTCTGGTTCTGATCATAGTAATCATGATCTACAGGAATCTGTTCGGTATAAGTATCATACCCGATAAGAGGAATCAGGTCATCTATATTCCAACAGGTTCCTTTTACGATCAGGTTCTTGATACTCTTAAGTCAAACCTGACAATAAAAAACCTGAAAGTCCTCGGGTGGGTTGCAAAGAAGAAAAACTACCCGGATTTGATAAAGCCAGGGCGCTATGTCATCAATAAAAACTTAAGTTACAATGGCTTGATCAATCTTTTAAGATCGGGCCGGCAGTCACCTGTAAAAATAACCCTTAATAATGTCCGGACACTGAATCAGATAGCTGGTAAAATAGCTAAGCAGATCGAAGCCGACTCATCACAGATAATGACCTTTCTGTCGGATGATTCAAATTACAGTACTGACGGGTTTAAAAAGGAAAATATTATTGCACTTTTCATACCGAATACTTATGAGTTTTACTGGAATACTGATGCAAAAGGACTTTACACAAGGATGCTGAAGGAGTACAGATTATTTTGGAATGATCAGCGACTGTCAAAAGCAAAAGAAGAAGGGCTCGACGAAAAAGAGGTAACAATCCTTGCTTCAATTATTGATGATGAAGTAGCAAAGCCAGACGAGAAACCACGTATTGCCGGCGTATATCTTAACAGGTTAAAAAGAGGTATTCCCTTGCAGGCATGTCCGACAATAAAATTTGCATTAAACGACTTTTCAATTACCAGGGTATTAAAAAAATACTTACTGGTTAATTCTCCTTACAATACTTATGAGCATAACGGCTTTCCTCCGGGTCCTATCGGATGTGCTTCTATTGAAGGTATCGATGCAGTTCTGAATGCGGAGAAACACGATTACCTCTATTTTGCCGCTAAATCTGATTTTTCAGGATATCATAACTTTTCAAGAACTCTTTCAGAGCATAACAGATATGCTCTTTTATATCAAAAAGAACTCGATAAAAAAAAGATATTCAAATAGTTCCCACTACTTCAACTTCCCGTTCCAAAGCAACACCGAATTTTTCATGAACGGATTTTTTTATTTCCTCGGAAAGGTTATAAATCTCTTTTCCGGTTGCATTTCCATAATTTACCAGTACCAGTGCCTGCTTATCATGCACACCGGCATCTCCGGTTCTTTTCCCTTTCCATCCGCACTGATCAATGAGCCAACCTGCTGCTAATTTGGTATATCCTGATTGATCTTCGTATACAGGCATCGGCGGATAGTCTTTTTTAAGTTGTGCTGCATCAGTACTGAGAATAACCGGATTCTTGAAAAAGCTTCCGGCATTACCAGTTATTTCAGGATCAGGTAATTTATTTCTCCGGATATTTATTACTGCCTGTCTGACATTCTTCAATGTTTCTCCTCCCAGTTTATTCACCTCTTCCTTCAGAGACCCATAGTTGAGATTAAGCAACGGACTGACAGTCAATCTATAATAAACTCTGGTAATCAGATACTTACTTTTCTTACTATTCTTGAAGATGCTGTTTCTGTAACCGAATTCGCATTCACCATTGCTGAAGACCTGAATTGAACCGTCATCAATATTGATAGTTTTGACCTTAACTATCTTGTCTTTGACTTCAACACCATAAGCACCAATGTTTTGTACAGGTGTTGCCCCGACCTTTCCCGGGATTAAAGAAAGGTTTTCCAGGCCACCAAATCCTTTATTTACCGTCCACTCTACGAGATCATCCCAAATAATACCTGCTCCTGCAGAAATGATGATAGTTTCCTCGTTCTGTATCTGTTCCTCAATTTTAATTCCTCCCAGTTCAGGATAAAGAATAGTACCTTTGAAATCGCCGGTAAAAAGAATATTGCTCCCACTCCCCAAAATAAGAAGAGGCTTTTTCCATGAAACAGTTCCCTTGAAAAGAGATGTTGCTTCCTTTTCCGTCCTGATATGGATCATGAAATCAGCTTTATAATCAAGACCGAAGGTATTATACTTCTTCAACGGGATATTTTTATAAATCACCATCCTCTTTTTTATGTAAAAATAATTTATTTTACCTTTCCTGAAAATAAGTTATGGAACTGTATCTAAAAACTCGCGAAGAGTGGCGTAAATGGCTTGAGGAAAATCATTCCAAAGCAGAAGAAATATGGCTTATTTATTATAAAAAGCCATCGGGGAAACCTCGAATTCCTTATGCTGATGCTGTTGAAGAAGCTCTCTGTTTCGGGTGGATAGACGGGAAAATAAAAAGAATCAATGATGATTACTACATCCAGAGGTTCACCCCACGCAGACCGGGAAGCAAGTGGTCGAAGTTAAATATGGGGAGGGTTCAGAAACTAATAAAGAAAGGTAAGATGAAACCTGCTGGATTGGAAGCTTTTAATGAAACAGATGCGAAACCTCATTTGATTTATGATAACAAGAGGGATGATCATACGGTGATACCTGATGACCTCATGAATGCTTTGAAAAAAAATGATCTGGCATTTGATAATTTCATGAATTTTCCACCTTCATGTCGCAAACTGTATGTATTCTGGCTCAATAGTGCGAAAAAGAAAGAAACACGTGCAGGCAGGATTGCAAAAATTATAGCTCGTTCAGAAAAGAATATCCGTCCCGGGATGATGTAAACCGGAAAAAGGATGGAAATCTGACTGAGAATGCATCATTATTGATTGCTGGTTCTGGTGATCTGCTTGAGGTTCTTGTTGAAAAGATGACAGAATTGGTGCTTAAAATAAAGGGTGCAACTCTTTCTAAATAAAACATTAATTTGCGAATAATTAATTTTACTGAACAAACCTGAAAATAAATCAATCATGGCAACCAATCGTCGTAATTTTCTGAAGACAGTAACATTTGCGGGGGCAGGTGCAATGGCTGGTGGTTTAATATCCGGTTGCGCTACAAAACAAACCGAATCTAACCTGCCAGTAATATTGGAATCCGTCAAAAAGACTCATGCCCAGAGATTTAATATGTCGGGATATGCAGCTCCGGCACTTCCAATAATACGAGTTGGAATTATAGGACTCGGAGACAGAGGGAGTGATGCAATTGAACGGTTATCATATATTGAGGGAGTTGAAATCAAGGCATTGGGTGATAAAAGAGAGGTGTGTGTAAAAGAATCACAGAAATATCTTTCCAGTATCGGAAGACCTGCAGCACAGGAATTTTTTGGTGATGAGAATATCTGGAAAAAACTTGTTGAACTTCCGGATCTTGATCTTATTTATACGTGCACGCCGTGGATTCTGCATACACCTATATCGGTTAATGCAATGGAGCATGGAAAACACGTAGCATGCGAAGTACCCATAGCACGTACGGTTGATGAAGCCTGGCTGCTTGTTGAGACTTCGGAAAAAACCAAAAAGCATTGCATGATGCTTGAGAATTGTTGTTATGATTTTTTTGAATTACTGACACTCAATATGGCACGACACGGAATGTTTGGAGATATTATACATGGTGAAGGTGCTTATATCCACAATCTTATGGGATATAATTTTAACAAACCACAGGACAATAAACAAGTTGATGGTGCGTATACCGATATGTGGCGTCTGAAAGAAAATGCTACAAGAAACGGTAACCTTTATCCAACCCATGGGTTAGGCCCTGTCTGTCAGGCTATGAACATTAACCGGGGGGATAAAATGGAGTATCTGACTTCAATGTCAACTTTAGATTTCACGATGGGTCCCAAAGAAAAGGAACTTGCTTCACAGGATCCATTCTATGCACCATGGAAAGATGCAAAGTTCAGGGGTAATATGAATACCACAATTGTAAAGACAGCTCTTGGAAAGACAATTATGATACAGCATGATGTATCATCTATACATCCCTATTCAAGAATACATCTTCTTCAGGGTACTAATGGAATGGTTCGCAAATATCCCAGGGAACTAATTGCTTTCGGAGAAGAGTGGGCTGATGGTGTTAAAATGAAAGAACTTTATGACCAATACTCTCCTGAAATTGTTAAAAGAGTGGGAGAGATAGCTAAAAAAGTTGGTGGTCACGGTGGAATGGACTTTATAATGGATTGGCGCTTGATGGATTGCTTAAGAAATGGATTGGCTCTCGATCAGAATGTTTATGACGGGGCCCTTTGGAGTTCAATGGCTCCGTTAAGTGAATGGTCAGTTGCCAACAGGTCGCAATCAATAGATGTTCCGGATTTCACAGGAGGTTCCTGGAAAACAAACAAACCGCATGGGATAAATCTTGAAACCGGTGGAACAACAAAGGTACTTGACATACCCGAACCCAGGAAAGACAAATAATATAAAATAGATTGGTTTGCGGCATGCGGTACGCGGTTTGCGGTTTGCTGCGAAGGGTACTGTACTCCGCACACCGCATACCGGGCACCGGATACCTTCTTACCAGTTAATCCTTTAACAGGACTTTTGCTTTTGCAAAATCAGGATGTGTTATTGCTCTGTCTTCAAGCAAATCGATAGAGTATTTATAAACTTCCCTGTATGTCTTAAAGTCATTAAAACCTGTCAGTGATTTATCTTTAAATTCTTTAATTAAAATTTCTGCTTTATCATACTGATTATTGAATATATATGCCAGCGGAAGAATAAGCGGAAGCTCAATATTGGTACTGTCTGAAAGTTGTGCTATCTGCAGTGCCTGAAGAGCCTGAGTGAATTCTTTTTTCTTAATAAATTCAGCTGAAACAAAGGAACACCATCTGCTAATATCTTTCCTCTCTGCTTCCTGAAGATCGGGGTAAGTCATTAATTTACTGCAAATCCGCAGGAAAGAGTCAGGGAATTTTAACCGGATTACAGTGGAATCATACTTTATACAGAGAAGACAGTAAGTGTAACCCGCGAGGGTAAGATCATCTATTGATTGGAAACTCAGAATTTTATTATTTATTTTTTCGATTTCCATCATTTTCTGATCAGTGGGATTTGCTTCATAATCATAAACACTCGCCCTTAGAAGGTAAAAAAGATATTCTTTTTTTTCAGGATGTTCTTTTAACAATTTGTTGTATAATCCTATTGCATTATTTAAGTATTTACTCTTTTCACTCATCCCGCTCTGTATAGCTTCATTTATATTATAGTCAGAAGCCTGCAGAAGTGTTTTCTCATCTTTTGAACTACTTACGGAATTGATATCAGTTATATTATACAGAAGTTTGTCAAATGAACTGAGTTTTTCATATTTGTTTATTTTATTAAAATTATAATAAGGTATTTTAATAGGATACCGTCTTATACTGCCATTATCCATGCCTATCAGAATGCTTTTTCCATCGGGTGAAAATGCTACGCTTGTCACATATGATTTATACCCTGAAAAAACCTGATCAATATTCCCGTTGATATCCCAGAGAATAGCTGTCTGGTCGGCTGAACCGGTCAGGAATTTTTTACCGTCGGGTGAAAATGCTACAGAATTAATTGCACTCGATTGCCCTTTTAATGTAGCCAATATATTTCCGTTCAGGTCCCATAACCGTGCAGAATAATCGTCAGAACCTGTCAGAATAGTTTTGCCATCGGAAGAAAATGCAACTGATTTCACAGTTGAGTTATGTCCTTTGAAAATTATAATGCTAGTTCCATTGATGTCCCAAAGCCGTGCAGTCGCATCTTTTGATCCTGTGAGAACTTTCAAACCATCAGGGGAAAATGCAACACTCGTAACTCCCGATTTGTGGCCTGAAAAAACTTTTATCACATTTCCCTGCATATCCCAGAGCTTTGCAGTGCCGTCGTCTGACCCGGTAAGAACTTTTTGCCCGTCAGGGGAAAAGGCAACGGAATTAACATGTCCTGAATGGCCGATAAATATTTTAATCATGTTGCCATTCAGGTCCCATATTCTTGCAGTAGCATCCCCCGATCCGGTAAGAATATACTTATTATCCGGAGAAAAGGTTACCGAAGTTATTGCATCTTCTTGTTTTGCAATTGCATCTTCTTGTTTTGCAATTAAGGTATAGAATATATTATCTGAGTAGATTCGTTTTATGTTGCTTTGAATACTCTGGTTGGCAGAATCGAGAGAATATGCATATTCAGCAAGTCTTAAACCTTTTGTCGGATCATGAATTGCAATATTTGTAGCCAGTAGATTATATTTTTCAGCTAATACCCTAATATTAAGACCCTCTGCTCTGTTACGTTCTTTTAATGCCCATATGGAAAAGACAGAAAGTAACAGAATAATTATTATTCCACCTGTTACAATGATATTCCGTTTTCTGGTCCTTGATTTGTTTAATTTCATTCTGCTCATTTCAATAAAGCTTGTAAGCTCCTCGGAAAGAGCCAGCCTTTTCTCAAACGGGCCAATATAATTAAGGTCATCATCAGAGAGCAATACTCCGTGTTTTTTCCAGAAATAATGTGCGCTTTCGATAAACTGCCTGACCTCAAGAATTTCTATTTCAGCAGCAGATATTTTTTCAAAGATCTTAGCAGCCAGGGCATCATGTCTGAGTTCATAAAATCCATTTTCATTTTTTTCGCATAATATCCTTAAGTGCACAAGAGTCCCGATTATTTCAAGAACATATTTCTCTTTGACATGCTCTCCAAGAGTATTTGCATAATCCTTCACCTCTGCCAGGTTAAGTTGTCTCTTGGTTCCTTTGTATGAGACAAACGATTTTAATATGGCTAATGCCATCTCGGGTTTGCCAAATAATGAGATCTGTTCATCGAGAAAACTTCCAAGTAAATTGGAAACATCTCCAGCTTTTTCTACTAATCCGATCGTGAATGAAAGAGGTTTCTTTCCATTTTTATCAGTCTTTTCCTCATAAATCGCCAAGTTGAAGATTTTATCAAGGAAAATCTGCAGATAGGTTAGTTCCACCCCCGGACTTTCAGGATTGAGTTTTTTAAGAAGGCTCTCGGCAAATCCCTCCTCAACCTGAATGTTATGAACATTGCAAGGTCCTGTTATCGCTGAAATTGCATTGGTCCGATCCATTCTTTCAATGCGCATCCTGTTAGACAGGAAGTTGGGAATATGTTTCTCAAATTCAGCAACATTTGAAAAGTATTCCTCTCGAATAATAAAAATAAATCTGCAATCTAAGTCCGATTCCACCAGGGCTTTTACCACCTGAATCAGACTCAGTTTTTCCTCTTTTGAGCCAAATATAAACAACTCTTCAAACTGATCGAAGATGAAAAAAACCTGCTTGCTTGATTCAAGAGATAATGACCTTAGTGCTTTCTTGAATAATAGAGTTGTCAGCAATTGATATGAAAGAGGCTCTTTTAATAATCCCTGAATAGAATCTGATAGACTTTCGAGTATGTTATCATAGCGGCGAACCCAAATCGGGAGATTATCAGTGTTATGTAGTTTATTAATTAATCCGCAGTTGACCAGGGAGGATTTGCCTGTACCGGATTCTCCGTAAACGAGTAATATCCTGCTCTCAAACATACGATGATATAATTCATCAATCTCCCTTTCGCGACCGAAATAAATTTCGCGGTCTTCTTTGGTATAGGAGTCGAGGAATTTGAATGGTGATTTCATATAGAATTATTTAATAGTGAACTGTCCGGCATTCCATCTCTTTCTTTAACTTCTGAATCCTTTGGATTTTTGAAATAGTTTGAGGTTAACCCAGATAGTTATATATTGTTTTATCTGCTCTTAATTTTAACCCGAATTACATCCCGAATAACAACAAAATCCAAAACTAATAACACTGGTTAAAGTTATAATTATTTCTATATAAGTGTATAAATTACTAATATCGCATATTAGAAAATCCGGATATTTTGTATTTCAAGAATTAGTAATATTGTCTTGATATTTCTTTGAATTTGCTGGTAGCAATGGGTTAATTCATTATAAAATAAATGGTAAAAAATCATATCGGAACGATAAATGAGCGTCACCCGGGGCATAACTCTTATATAAAAAGTATAATTCAATCAGGCGAACATCAACAATTGGATTTCAAATATGAAATTTCCGATTCCCGAAAAATTGCTAAAACTCTGGTGGCTTTTTCCAATACCGATGGAGGTACTTTGCTTATTGGAGTTAAGGATAACGGAAACGTAGCTGGAGTGCAATCCGACGAAGAATTTTATATGGTTCAGGCGGCTGCAGGTATGTATTGTAAACCTGAAATAATATTTGAATCAAAACGATGGATGGTTGATGGCAAAACTGTGCTTGAAGTTACCATACCAAAAGGTAACAAGTTTCCTTATTTTGCCCAGATAGAGCCAAATAAATGGCTGGCATATATTAGGGTTAATGATGAAAACATTCTGGCAACCCCAGTTCATTTGAAGGTTTGGAAAAACAAGACTCACGACAGCGGTATATTAATGGAATACAGCGAGAAAGTGAAGAAGCTGTTGGAATACCTTGAGTCCAATCCATCAATCTCGATTTCCGGGTTTTGCAAAATGGCATTTCTGTCAAGAAATGCTGCTGAGAATATTCTGGCCGATTTAATTTATTTTGGGTTGATTGAAGCCTTTTACAGCAACCATCATTTTATCTACCACTTGAAAAGTAAGTCCTAAAACTTTTTACTGTTACCTGTTGCCTCCCCCATGTCTTTATACTTTTGTCTTTTGTTTTTTAATAACCTGCCGCCTGCCCGTCTTTCCTCGATTCAGATGCGCCGAACCACACTTTATTCTTAGCATCCCACATTATAGCCTGATAACCGCCATAGCCGCCAAGATCCCATTGGATTGTATGACCCATCGACATCAGCTTCTGAATAACCTCTGAACGAAATCCGCTTTCAAGAAATAAAATACCACCATTTGTCATTTGCTGACCGGTTGGTTCAGATGATCCTACATGATGCATTCTTGGAGCATCACCGGCTTCCTGCAGATTCATTTTAAAATCAATGAGGTTAACGACAATCTGAACATGTCCCTGTGGTTGCATATCACCACCCATCACCCCGAAGCTGATCCAAGGCTTTTTGTTTTTAGTTATAAATGCTGGTATTATAGTATGAAATGGCCTTTTCCCGGGAGCATACACATTGTTATGACCTTCTTCCAGACTGAACATTTCCCCTCTGTCCTGCAGAACGAAACCAAGTCCGGTTGGACACATACCTGAACCCATTCCACGGTAATTGCTCTGGATAAGTGATACCATATTGCCATATTTGTCTGCGACGGTAAGATATACAGTATTTCCGGCTTCAATTTTGCCAGGGTCGTAGATTTTTTTAGCCTTTTCCTTGTCGATAAGCTTACGTCTTTCAGCAGCATATTTTTTTGAGAGAAGTTGCGAAACCGGTGTTGTAAAGAAAAACGGATCAGCATAGTATTTGGCACGATCTTCGAAAGCCAGTTTTTTTGCCTCAGTGAAAACATGAATATAATCGGATGAACCAAAGCCCATTGCAGCAATATCAAAGCCTTCGAGTATATTAAGCATCTGAAGAGCTGCGATTCCCTGACCGTTTGGAGGAAGTTCCCAAACCTCATAACCGCGATAAGTTGTACTGACAGGCTCCACCCATTCAGAATGATGTCTGTACATATCATCATAGGAGAGGAACCCTCCATGTGTTTTCATAAAAGTACCAATCGCCCTGGCAATAGAACCCTTGTAAAACTCGTAACGCCCGCCTTTTACAATTTTCTCCAATGTGTTGGCCAATAAAGGGTTTTTAAAGATTTCGCCTTTGGCAGGAGTTCTTCCATTAGGCATATAAACCTCTTTAATATTTGGATATTCTTTTAATATATCAGTTCCTTTTTTAAGTTCGTATGCGATGACTTCTGTAACAGGAAATCCTTCTCGTGCGTAATTTATTGCTGGTTGAAGAATATCTTTCATGGGCAGACGGCCGAACATATCATGCATTTCAAACCATCCGTCAACACAGCCCGGAACAGAAACAGGCAAGGGGCCATACGAAGGAATAAACTCATATCCGTTTTCTTTAAAATATTCAAGTTTAAGTGAACGAGGCGATCTGCCACTTGCATTTAATCCATATAATTTCCCTTTATCGGCACTCCATATTATCGCGAACAGGTCACCACCGACACCAGCTCCCGTAGGCTCTACAACACCGAGAACGGCATTTGCGGCGATTGCAGCATCAATGGCAGTACCACCTTTTTTCAGAATGTCCAATGCTACCTGAGTTGCCAGTGGCTGACTCGTGGCGGCCATTCCATTACGGGCTATAATCTCTGACCTGGTGGCAAAATCGTGTCCGGTAATCCTGTCTTGTGCCGGTAATATTCCCGGGAGTAAAACCAATATAATGATTAATTGAAGGGCTTTCATCATTACAATTATTAATTGAGACAAAGGTAAATAATATGGTGCACTTTTGCCTTCATTATCAACATATTTTGGCTTATCGATGAACTTTAAGAACCCTTTTGATAAATTTGGCAATGATATTATAAACCAATAATGAAGAGTACTTTTAATTATTTTGTTGACCAGTTTGAGGATATGAGGGTTTTAAAGTATAAACTTCCCGGATTTGAGTCACTCTCACTTCAACAAAAAAAATACATTTATTTCCTGAGTCAGGCAGCTCTCTCCGGAAGAGATATTTTATGGGATCAGAATTTCAGGTATAACCTTCTGATCAGAAAGACTATTGAAGGTATAATAGATAATTATTCAGGGGATAGGAAAACCGCTGAATATGCAGCTTTCATGATTTATGCAAAAAGGCTGTTCTTTGCAAACGGAATACATCATCATTATTCGCGGGATAAGTTAAAGCCGGGTTTTAACGAAAGTTATTTTGTCAGCCTGGTAAAAGGAACTGAACAGAACAAACTTCCTCTTGCAAATGGACAGACTGATGCTCAACTAATCTTACTTCTTTCTCCAATTATTTTCGATGAAAAGCTTTTTGTACGTAAAGTTGACCAGAAAGCCGGTACTGACATGATTACAGGATCTGCATCAAATTTTTACGAAGGGGTTACCCAGAAAGAAGTTGAAGGTTTCTATGCTGGAAAACTCAATCCTAAAGAACCTAATCCTTTATCATTAGGACTTAATTCAAAAGTTGTTAAAAAGGATGGTAAGATTGTTGAAGAAGTCTACAGATCAGGAGGGCTGTACGGAACAGAGATTGATCGGATAATCATGTGGTTTGAAAAAGCAATAACTGTTGCGGAAACAGATATGCAGAGGAAGGAGATAAAACTCCTTATTGATTTTTATAGGTCCGGCGATCTTAAAAAATGGGATGATTTTAACGTGGTCTGGGTCCAGGACACGGAGCCTGTAGTGGATTATAACAACGGTTTTATAGAAACGTATAGTGATCCTTTCAGAATAATTCTATTTCATATTCTTCCAGAACTTCTCTTCCGACCTGTGCATCTCTCTTCTTTTTTTATTCTCAAGAAGAATGTAAAAAATAATTCCTATTGTTCCAAAGATGAAGAGGCCCATTAACAGGTATTTGATGATGCCTGAAACATCCTCCTGACCATACCCCATTGTGTTGGTAATCTGCTGCAATGCACCGGTAGATTCATTTACTTTAGATCCAACATTGAGGCCGAATATATTCTTCATGAAGAAGAGTAAGAAAAATGTCAATAATCCTGATGCAACCGGGGAAATGATCCAACCTATTCCAATTTCCCCTAAAACTTTGAAATTGATATTCCTGGCACCTTTGTATAAGCCAATACCCAGAATACATCCAACAATTACCTGAGAACTTGAAACCGGAACCATCGGAATTGGCGGGAGACCTGCTTTTACAAAAAGGTCAGATAGTCCTGTGGATGAAAAGATAAAGAGAACAAGCGATTGAGCCAGAACAACTACCAGTGCAGCTTCAGATGAAAGTTCCAAAATGTTATTT
Source organism: Bacteroidales bacterium (assembly GCA_049512815.1). Lineage (GTDB taxonomy): Bacteria > Bacteroidota > Bacteroidia > Bacteroidales > VadinHA17 > LD21. The sequence goes on from JBEKWS010000022.1 coordinate 19,156, forward strand.
CCTATAGTTTCCATCACTTTCCAGGAATATGTGATAATTCCGGAGGCTACAGCAAGGCCACCCAGGAGTAATAACTGTTGGCTTGAGGTAAGAGTAAAAATCCAAAGATCGAGATCCTTAAGGTGGAAGGCCGGTACAAAAACTCCCATAACATTGGCAATATTGTTGGCGCCAAGGCTATAGGCTCCGAAAGCTCCGACCACAATAAGCCCTGTTTTAATGTATGATTCAAACCTTATGAGATGAATTTTCGCTGATTTCTTGAATCTCTTTACAAGAATGTATAGAAGGATGGCAAAAACTGCTCCAATGACGGGACCTGCAACCCATGAAATTACTATCTTTTCTAAAGTTTTACTGTCTGTATTATTGCCTGTAAAAAAATTCCATCCGATTATTGCACCAACAATGGCCTGAGTTGTAGAAATAGGAAGCGCAAACTTTGTCATCATGTAAATGGTAATGGCAGCAGCAAGTGCAAGAGTGAATGATCCTCCGATTGCATTAACAGCGCCTAGTTTACCAAGAGTATGCGATGTACCTGATCCCTGAATAACTGCACCGAGTATAAAAAAGATGGATGCAATTATTGCAGCTTTTCTGAACGTCACCATCTTTGAACCTACTGCAGAGCCAAAAATATGTGAGGCATCATTTGCCCCAAGTGACCATCCCAGGAAGAGTCCGCTTGTTAAGAAGAATAGTATCATCTCTCTTAAATAAATCCTGTCCTCTTAATAATTTACATACGTTTATTATATGTTGCTTGTTGCTTGTTTCTTGTTTCTTGTATCTCGTTTCTCGTTTCTTCCCTTTTCCTTAGCTTTGAACTTTGAACCAGTAACCAGTAACCAGCAACAAGTTACATTATAATCTTAATCGCCATCCCGGAAAGTAGATCAGCAGCCTTCTGAGCCAGATCAGAGATATTTTCAATATGATGGATTATATATCTTAAGTGTGCTTTATGAGCAAGATCCAACTCGTTCATTTCCTGGAAGATAATCTTCTTGGTGCTAAATGACAGTTTATCGGTCTCACTCTCGAAATAGTAAACCTTTAGCAGTTTTTCCCTTACCGTATAAGGTGCTTTAAAATAAGCCCTTGCGGCAGGTATAAGTTCTTCAGCCGCACTTATAGAAGTTTCGGTAAGGCTGATCAGGTTTTTGTTAAGTGAAGAAGGAATGTCAGGCATTTCGATGTTGATTTCATTCAATGAGCTTTTTAAAGAGTCAATAATTTCATCAAGTTCATCGATTAGTGTACTTACTTCTGACCTGTGCTGTGGCAAAATTGAATGAGTTATCATTTCATTTTCAATTGCCCGTTGAAGCTTATCAGCATTGTTTTCAAGAGTATCAACTTTCAGGAGATGCCTTTGGAATGCATCCGTATCTTTCTCCAGGTACGCCTTTATCCCTTCTCTGAAAACCAGAAGTCCGAGATCGATGTTATCAAAGAATTCATCAATCTTGATTATCAGGTTCTTAGCTGTTCTGGTAAAAACTGGCATATTTCATTAATATTGGTTAGATAAACAAATATAAAAATATTTATTTTAAAAGTTAGTTTTCTTGCACTTACGATAATTTGTACAATGCTCAATCCAACTTAAGCTTTATTTATGAAATCTTTATAAGTCTTGGAATAATCATTACAAAATCCTTATAAATTCTATTGTATTTTTGTATTGTAACAAATTTAATAACAATGGCTAATTCTTTACTTATATTAAAGTTTTTCGGAGGATTAATTATTCTTATTGCATTTGGATGCATGATAGGCTGTATTAGCCCCTTAAATGATTGGACAAATAATCTTCAAAGAAATGGACGACCACAAAGCTTGCCGATCTCGACTCAAGACTACTGTACAACTTCAAGGAGGGCATTATGATAATCAAGTTTAGTATTAAGGATTTCCTGTGGATGGCCTTTGGAGCGCTGATGTTACTCCTGGTCATGCTCGTAGTGTTGCATTTCCAAACGGGGAAGAGACCCGTCGAGCAACTTGCCTTCAAGTCCAAACGTGTGGACCTAGTGGCGCGAATGCGCTTGAATTTGGCATCGGCCTCAGAGGCAGAAAAAAGCGCTGTATTGGCTGTCACTGACCAAGACTCGAAGACTTTCGCAGAACAGTCCAGTGCCGCTACGTCGGAGGTGGAACAGGAACGCAATGAATTAGGGAAACTTCTGGCGGCGGGGGGCACTCAGAACGAAAGAGACTTACTTGTCCAATTCTCCAAGGTTTTTGCCGATTTTCAACGCATCGACAGCGTCCTACTTGTACTGGCAATCAGGAACACCAATATCAAAGCTTACGGTTTAGCCTTTGGCCCGGCCGCGGACGCACTCAAAGAAATGGACACCGCCCTTTCCAGCCTCGTGGCTAAGAGTGCAGCTTTCACAGAGGCCAGAAAAGTGGCGCTGCTTGGTTGCGGTGCACAGATCGCAGCATTGCGCATACAGACTTTGTTCGCACCACACATCGCGGAAGAAAACGACAGGAAAATGGACGAGTTGGAGGCTCAGATGACCAAGGAGGATCAGGAGGTCCGCAAGGATCTAGGTGGCCTCGATGCGATCCAAGAATTTCGCGATAATCCTGATCTTGAAATTGCGTTATCGAATTGGGCCCGGTTTAGTGAAGTCAGGGGGAGAATCCTCGCTCTATCTCGTGAGAATACAAACGTTCAATCCCTGGCCATATCATTGGGCCAAAAGCGCAAAGTGCTGTTTCTGTGCCAAGACGTTCTATCCGCTCTACAGCAGACTATTCTAGAAGAGCCCATCATGGGCGTGAACTACGGGTCCGTATCCAATCCTCGTTCGATGCAAGTTGAGAAAATCAAGGATAGGTAAATAGTTTCACTTGAGCGGATTAACAATTGGGACCGCTCGATTCTTATCGGGTACGATCCTCATCTTGCGCCTTATCACGCTGCTTATTGTGTCGTTAATCCATAAAATCATTTTTTTCTTAAAGCGATTTGGCATAATGCCCTACCGACAACCACCATACGTGGTTTAGATGTGCTTATATTTGATTTTCGTTATAATGATTTCTTTATAAAGTTTTTACACATTCCTGAACAGTCCTAACAAAACCCTTATAAATTCTGTCGCATTTTTGTATCGTTCGAAAATTTGAAGATAAGAATACAATGAAAAATATTAAATCATGAAAAAGAAATTTAACCAAATCGTTCTATCTATCTCGTTTCTGTGGATATTTATTAATAATTTTGTTACAGGAACTCCTTCAACACAAATTTGGATTACCTCCACCGATTTTCAGAAATTTAAATCTTTCCATCTGGGTCTTGACAATTATTTTAGGTTAGAGAACCAAGCTTATCATAGTCGGGGTGCTGGCATATTCGATTGTGGGCTTACAGCAGGTGTTCTCCCTTTTAAGAAACTTCAGGCTGAAGTGGGTATTGATTATCTTAATATGGGCGATGGCATTTACGATACTAATCCTATTTATTTCAATGTTAAAGTAGGCACTCCCGAAGGGGCGCTTTTTAAAGGTTCACCAGCTTTTGCCTTTGGTGGTTACAATTTTGGCACGAAAAGCAACCTTACCAATTACAATGTGGCTTATGCTTTGATTGCCAAAACAATACCAATCATAGGAAGAGTTTCAGCAGGTTATTATTATGGGAACGAAAAACTGCTTGTTGATGAGAATAATAAAAAATCGAACAACGGAATTTTACTGTCTTTAGATCGTCAAATGACAGAAGTATCGGACAAACTCTGGATGGCAGTTGACTATCAGGGGGGAAAGAATTATTTGGGAGCTTTAAATGTTGGCTTTTCCTGGTCGTTCTCGTCAATCGTATCTGTTATTTTCGCTTATGACATTTATAATAACAACAAAGCTTATTATAATAGCAAGGATGTCAATGTTAATTCTATTTCAATGCAACTAGATATCAATTTTTAATCTTAAACAAAAAGCTGGACTATAGAAAATTAATTTAACTGAAAAATACAAATGTTCTTTATAATTTTTTTTATACTTTCTCATGGTTTCTTTATAATTTCTTTATAACCTGAGGTTTAATTTTACATCATGATCAAAATAGAAACAAAATGAAAACCAAAATTGCAACATCGATTATGTCTCTTGTAGTTGTACCTGTCCACTCAGACGCTGCTGTCTCCAACGGTCCTGTAAGTTACATTGTTGGAGGTATTATAGCCCTCTTGATCATGGGTTATTTGATATACACTTTATTACGGCCTGATAAATTTTAATGCTTAAATAATATGAATGAAGCGATTCAATTGATTCTTTTCTTGATATTGCTGGCTGTCTTGTCGCCTTTGTTAGGGAATTATATGGCAAAGGTTTTCATGGGTGAAAAGCATATAATGAATCCGGTTTTTGGCTGGATTGAAAAATTAGTTTACCGGATATCCGGTATCAAAAGCGATGAAGAGATGAACTGGAAGACCTATATGTACGGCGTTCTCCTTTTCAATCTGTTTGGCTTTGTACTTTTGTTTCTTTTGCAGATGTTCCAGGCATATCTGCCTCTGAACACAGAAAAATTGCCCAATGTTTCGTGGCATCTCGCATTTAATACTGCTATGAGTTTCACCACCAATACCAACTGGCAGTCCTATAGCGGTGAAAATACCCTGAGTTACCTGGTCCAGATGTTGGGTCTGACTGTTCAGAATTTTGTCAGTGCAGCAACCGGTATTGCAGTTGTACTGGCACTGATACGAGGGCTGACCAGGAAGACAACCGATGCTCTGGGTAATTTTTGGGCTGATATGACCCGAAGCGTGCTTTATGTGTTAATGCCACTCGCTATTATTCTCACTTTTGCTTTGGTAGGACAGGGAGCCGTGCAGACATTTTCGCATTATGTAAAAGCAACCACTTTGCAGGGAACTGAGCAGGTTATTCCATTAGGCCCGGCAGCGTCGCAAATTGCTATCAAGCAACTTGGCACAAACGGAGGTGGATTTTTTAATGCCAACAGCGCTCATCCGTTTGAAAATCCATCGCCTTTTTCCAACTTTTTGGAAATGTTTGCCCTTATAATCATTTCAGGCGGATTAGTATTTACTTATGGCCATTACGCGAAATCTAAACGCCATGCACGTGCGATATTTATTACCATGTTTATCCTCTTTGCGGCGGGTATTGCCATATCTCTCTGGTCAGAGTACGGTCATAACAATGTGTTGAATGTTTCGGGCGCCATGGAAGGAAAGGAAACCCGCTTCGGGGTGATGAACAGCGTCCTGTGGTCAGTTACTACAACCGTCACATCGAATGGTTCTGTGAATTCTATGCATGACAGTTTATCTCCCTTATCAGGGATGGTTTCAATGTTCAATATGATGCTGGGAGAAATCATTTTTGGAGGGGTAGGTTCCGGATTATATGGGATAATAATCTTTATCATACTTACTGTTTTTATTGCAGGACTCATGGTTGGCCGTACTCCTGAGTACCTGGGCAAGAAAGTGGAGGCCTTTGAGATGAAAATGGCCATTCTTGCAGTTTTAGCTCCCAGTATAGTCATCAAATTATTTTCAGCTGTTGCCTGCTCAATACCTGCAGGGCTATCGAGTCTTAATAATGCAGGGCCACATGGGCTTTCAGAAATATTATATGCATTCAGTTCGGCTGCCGGAAATAATGGCAGCGCTTTTGGGGGGCTCAATACAAACACAGTCTTTTATAACATAATGATGGGATTTGGTATGCTTATTGGCCGTTTTGGAATAATCGTTCCGGTAATGGTTATCGCAGGTAGCATGGCTAAGAAAAAGGTTACCCCAGTCTCGTCAGGCACTTTCAGAACCGACAACTGGTTGTTTGTGTTGTTGTTGATAAGCGTCATTCTTATCGTTGGAGGATTGACCTTTTTTCCTCCGCTGGCATTAGGTCCCATTGTTGAACATTTATTAATGAATTTGGGTGTTACGTTTTAATTTCTTAGATGAAAAGTATGGAAAAACGAAATATGAGTCGCTTGTTTACCAGGGAAATTGCAGCACAGGCATTAAAAGATTCTTTTATTAAATTGAACCCGGCTTTTTTAGTAAAAAATCCGGTTATTTTTATTGTCGGCATTGGAGCGCTGATGACAACAGTGGTCGTGTTTGCTGATATTTTCAACGGTCATTTTTCTAACTTTAACTTTCAGATCACACTCTGGCTTTGGTTTACAGTCTTGTTTGCCAATTTTGCCGAAGCAGTTGCTGAAGGCCGGGGTAAGGCACAGGCAGACAGTTTGCGTAAAAGTCGTACCTTGACAAAAGCCCGAAAGCTGGTGCATAATAAGGAAGAAATTGTACTAGCTACTGATTTGAGAAAAGGAGATGTTGTTATTTGTGACGCAGGAGATATTATCCCTGCAGATGGCGACGTGATTAAAGGAATTGCCAGCGTGGATGAATCAGCTATTACAGGGGAATCAGCGCCCGTCATCCGTGAAAGCGGTGGTGACCGTTGTGCGGTGACAGGGGGCACAAAAGTAATCAGTGACCGGATAACGATTAAAGTAACGTCTGAACCGGGCTTTACATTTTTAGACCGCATGATTGCTTTGGTCGAAGGCGCTAAACGTCAGAAAACACCAAATGAAATTGCATTGATCATCCTCTTATCAGGTCTTACTATTATATTCCTGTTAGTAGTCGTTTCTTTGCCTGCCTATTTTGGTTATAGTTTGAAAGCTTCAGGCGTATCAGCAGATCACAACCTGACTTTGCCTGTTCTGATTTCACTTCTTGTCTGCCTTATTCCTACAACGATTGGGGGGTTGCTGAGCGCCATAGGCATAAGTGGAATGGACAGACTCTTGCGTAAGAATGTCATTGCAACCAGTGGTAAAGCCATAGAAGCAGCTGGCGATACAGATGTTTTACTACTGGATAAAACAGGAACCATTACTTTGGGGAATCGTATGGCTACAGAGTTTATTCCTGCCGAAGGTTATACGAAAGAACAATTGGCTGATGCCGCACAATTAGCATCATTGGCTGATGAAACGCCCGAGGGTCGTTCCATTGTAGTATTAGCTAAAGAACAGTTTAACATAAGGGCCAGGGAAATGCAGCCTTTGGATACAATGTTTATTCCCTTTACTGCACAAACCAGTATGAGCGGTATTGATTTCAGGAATCCCGAAAGTCAATTGCGTAGCATCAGGAAAGGCGCTGCTAACGCAATCAAAAAATTCATTGAAAACAACAATGGATTTTTTCCTAAAAATGTAGAAGAGATTGTATCGGATCTCTCACGACAGGGAGCCACGCCATTGGTGGTTGCAGAAAATAACCAGGTACTGGGCGTCATCCATCTTAAAGACATTGTTAAGGGTGGTATTAAGCTACGTTTTGCACAGCTTCGTAAGATGGGTATCCGTACAGTGATGATCACCGGGGACAACCCGCAAACAGCGGCGGCCATAGCCGCTGAAGCTGGCGTAGATGATTTTCTGGCTGAAGCAAAACCCGAAGATAAACTTTATCGAATCAGAGAAGAACAAGCTAACGGTCATCTGGTTGGAATGATTGGTGATGGCACCAATGACGCTCCGGCACTGGCCCAGGCTGATGTAGGTTTAGCTATGAATACCGGTACCCAGGCAGCACGTGAAGCCGGGAACATGGTTGATTTGGACAGCAACCCGACAAAGCTTATTGAAGTAGTTGAAACAGGAAAACAATTGCTCATGACCCGGGGCGCTCTGACAACTTTCAGCATAGCAAACGACGTAGCCAAGTATTTCGCTATAATTCCTGCTATAGCAACATTATTGTATGTTACATCTGACGGAATAGCTCCTTTAAGCATCCTCAATATAATGAAACTAACCTCTCCTGAAAGCGCTATTTTAAGTGCAGTTATATTCAATGCATTAATTATTGTCGCCCTTATTCCACTTGCTCTGAAAGGTGTGAAATACCGGCCTATTTCTGCCAACCGGATACTGGCATTGAACATTGTTATCTACGGTCTTGGAGGAATTCTGGTTCCATTTATAGGAATCAAGCTGATCGATATGCTGCTTGTGTCCATACACATGATTTAAAACCAGGACAATTACTAAATTAACAGAGATTATTATGAAAACACAAACTATTATAGCCTTAAAATTTTTACTGGTAATGACCATCCTGACGGGAATTTTTTATCCTCTATTAATGACCGGTATAGCACAGTTAAGTTATCCGTCAAAAGCTGATGGGAGTCTGATAATGAAAGATGGTAAAATTGTAGGCTCTGAGTTAATTGGCCAGAAGTTCGACAGCAGTATCTATTTCTGGTCAAGGCCCTCAGCCATCGGTTATAACCCTATTCCATCAGGAGCGTCCAACTATGGGCCAACGAGTGATACATTAAAAAAACTAGTTACGTCACGACGTGATTTATTTGCGAAAATGAATTCAATAGCTAATGTATTGGTTATTCCAAAAGAAATGCTTTTTGCATCCGGAAGCGGACTTGATCCGCACATCTCGCCTGAAGCAGCTTTAATGCAGATCGATCGAGTTGTAAAATCCAGGCATTTTGACAACAGCCAGAAAGAAAAACTTTTATTAAAGATAAAAGATTTGACTGAACCACCTCAGTATTTGTTTCTGGGTGAAAAGCGTATAAATGTATTGATCTTAAATTTAGAACTTGATAAAATAGGAAATTTAACCAGTAACCAGTAACCAGTAACATATAAGATATGAAACAATCAATCCGCACCAGATTTACATTAGGAATGATTTTTTTATTTATAATCATTTTAGTGTTATCAGTTTTTTCCGGTTATTACCTGAATAAACTGTCAAATAAAACCAGTGCAATACTTAAGGAAAACTATTTATCTGTAGTTTATGCCCGCGAAATCTCGGAAGGTATAATGAACATAAACCAGGAAATCACAAATTGCTTTTTAACGAAAAGGAATCCAGATAGCTTAAGAATTGCAAAAGAAGTAAGCGTTATCAACAAATCGCTTCTATCTGAGGAAAACAATATAACTGAGCCTGGCGAAGACAAACTTGTATCTGATATTGAGACCGGTTATACTGAATACCGCGATTCTGTTTTAAAGTTTATAAAATCACCAAGATCAATTGCCGGTATGCTTTACCTGCAAAATAAATCCGGCAATCTTTACCAGCAGTTGTTACTTTTATCACAGATGAACGGGAAAGCCCTTGAAATTAAAACCGATGATGCAAAAGATTCATCAAAAAGCGCTCTGACAAAGATGACTATTCTGGCAACCATATGTTTTTTGATCGGCATGAGTTTTACCTTTAGTTTTGCCTCGTATTTCAACCATCGGTTCTTTCAATTATATAATGGGATAAAAGAAATTGTCTCCAGTAATTTCGATCAACGCCTTTTTTTCTATGGGAAAGATGAATTCTATGAAATTTCGTTGGTTATTAACGAAATGGCAGAGAAATTAAAGCAAAACAAGCAAAAAATGTCAGTAACTTTACAGGAAGATTTCGGGAAAGATATAAGCTCAAAAGATATAGAGGATTTGAAAAAGATGCTTTTCCACATCAAAAGCATGGAAGAACAAGCCGCAGCGTTACTTTCAAAGTTTGAAAAAAAGTAATATTATATGGTCTTTAATGACAATCGTCCGGATCCAGACGAACTTTTGGCTTCTTTAAAGTTCGAGGAAGAAAAAAGTAAACGTGGTAAGTTGAAAATATTCTTCGGTATGTGTGCCGGCGTAGGTAAAACGTACACTATGCTTAAAACTGCCCAAGCTGAAAAATTGAAAAGCTGTGATATTATTATCGGGTATATTGAAACGCACAACCGAAAGGAAACTGCCGATTTGGTAGAGGGTTTTGAATTGATTCCCCGTAAAACTTACCAGTACAAATCCACTACAGTTTACGAAATGGATCTGGATGCAATTATAGCCCGAAAACCCCAGATTGTATTAGTTGATGAACTAGCTCACACCAATGCCCCGGGTAGCCGCCATATAAAAAGGTTTCAGGATGTTCAGGAAATTCTCGAAAGCGGAATAAATGTATATACCACACTTAACGTACAGCACCTTGAAAGCCGTTCCGACACTGTGGCACAGATTACAGGAATTATTGTCCGGGAAACTCTCCCCGATGAAATTTTTGAAAACGCTGATGAAATCGAAGTTATTGACCTGACTCCGGATGAACTGCTGCAAAGGCTTTCCGAGGGCAAAGTATATACCCCCGAACGGTCGAAAGATGCGATAGAGAATTTTTTCCGTAAAGGAAATATAACGGCTTTGCGTGAAATGGCATTACGTATTGTTGCCGACCGTGTCGACAAACAACTGCACGATTACATGCAGCTTAAACGCATTAAAGGCCCATGGAAATCGGGATTACATCTGCTGGTTGCAGTTAGTCATACCCAGCAATCAGCTAAATTACTAAGGTGGGCTAAAAATCTTTCTTATACCATGGGTTCCGATATACAGGCAGTTTATGTAGAAACCTCATATAAGCTAAGACCTAAAGAAAGTGAACAGTTAAATAAGAACATCAACCTTGCCAGGCAGTTAGGTATCAAGTTCCGCATTGTAACCAGTAGTGATATGGTTAAAGCTATTGTGGATTTTGCTCAAAAAGAAAATATTACACATATAATCATCGGTAAACCCCGTGTACGGAACCTTTTGAGCCTATTGCGGCTTGGTAACTTTGTGAACCGGCTTATTCGTTACAGCGGCAATATCGATGTATACATATTAGGTTCCGATATTCAGTCGAAAGATAAGTTTAAGGAAAAAGTCTCTTTGCCATCCTTCACTTCAAATATCCGGCAATACCTTATCGCTTCGTTAATGGTTATACTTACGGCGATTATCTGTTATATAATTAAAGCGTTTATCGGTTACCAGGTTGTTTCGTACGCTCTGTTGTTTGTCGTTTCAACACTTGCATTTTTCTTTGGTACAGGACCCATTTTGCTGTCCGCCACGTTGAGCGCCCTTATCTGGGATTTCTTTTTTATACCGCCAGCCTTTACGCTGCATGTTGATAAGCCGGAAGATATGCTTATGCTTATAATGTTTTTCATCATTGCGTTACTGAGCGGTGTGCTGACTTCAAGGGTAAAGAGACAGGAGATGAAGATCAGGACACGAGAGGAACGTACAAATGCCCTATACCAGCTTACCAGAGAACTTTCAACTGCTACAGGTATCGAAGAGGTTATTAATATTGCTAAAAACGATATTAAGAAATATTTTGACCTTAAGTGTCGAATCTTACTTAGAAATGAATCAAGCCAACTTGATTACAGCAGTCAGAATGATGCAAACATCAGCCTGTCGAGAAACGATATGAGTGTTGCAGCATGGACATTCCAACACTCTATCAAGGCAGGAAAGGATACCGATACTTTACCATCGAGTAATTATACATTTTACCCTCTGAAGGGAAATCAGATGAACTTAGGAGTTATTGCAATTCAACACTCAAATGTATTTACTCAGGGCGAAGAGCAGTTCTGGGATGCTTTTATTTCCCAGATATCAGGAAAGTTCGAAAGGGAATATCTGCGTAATGTGGCTAAGCAGGCCTTTTTATTGAACGAATCCGACAAGCTGTATAAAACGCTTTTTAACTCAATATCGCATGAGCTACGGATACCTGTTGCAACAATTATGGGTGCTTCAGACTCTTTGCTTACAATACAACACCCTGAAGAAATACGTAAAGAACTCTCTCATGAAATATTCAAGGCGTCCAAAAGATTAAACCGTCTTATTGAAAACCTGCTTAATATGTCCCGGCTGGAAAGTGGTCGTATAACTCCTCATCTCGATTGGTGCGATATTCATGATCTGATAAATAAAGTCTCTGAAAGCCTGCTGGATGAACTCAAACCGTTCCATCTGCATGTCGTAATTCCTGATGACATGCCTTTTGTAAAGATCGACTTCGGATTAATGGAACAGGTACTCTATAACCTGATTTATAATGCTACCCAGTATGCTTCAACTTCAACAAATTTAAGAGTTAAAGCATTCTATGACAATGGAATAATGACTTTACAGGTTATGGACAGAGGTCCGGGCTTTCCCGCTAAGGAAATATCTCTTATATTTAATAAGTTTTACAGAGTTGAAGGATCAAAGGCCGGAGGTACAGGATTGGGTCTTTCAATTGCAAAAGGTTTTACAGAAGCACATAAAGGAACAATTACCGTGGAGAACAGGCAGAATGGGGGCGCAAAATTTACAATTAAAATACCAACTGAGATACCTCAGGTAGAATTAAAGGGATAAATAATATCATATGATGAATTTACCCGAAACAATATTGGTTATTGACGATGAAGTACAGATACGTCGTTTACTTGAAATAACACTTTCATCAAATGGGTTTAAGATTTCTGAGGCTGCCACAGGAAAAGAGGGACTTGTTGCTGCCGCCACTTATAACCCTGCACTTATTATTCTTGACCTGGGATTGCCTGATGCTGATGGAATCGGAATTCTGAATAAACTTAGGGAATGGTACCAGAAACCCATTATTATTCTTTCTGTAAGGAATTCTGAAGAAGATATAATTCATGCGCTGGATAACGGGGCGAACGACTACCTGACAAAACCATTCAGAACAGGAGAACTTCTTGCCCGCATTAGAGTCGCTTTAAGGAATAAACTGGGTACTGAAGATGATCCAAATCTGACTTTTGGTACACTTACAATAGACCTGGCAAATCATATTGCACATAAAAATGGTGAAATAGTAAAATTAACCTCAACCGAATTCTCATTATTGGCACTCCTTGCAAAAAATTCCGGAAGGGTATTGACTCATCAGAGCATCTTAAAGGAAATATGGGGTTTTGGATATATCGGACAGACACAGTATTTAAGAGTATTCGTAGCTCAGATTCGGAAAAAAATTGAGGACGATCCCGCCAAACCGAAGTTACTGATTACTGAATCAGGCATCGGATACCGTTTTCATGAATAATTAACTTAAGTTACTATTTATTCAGTTTATTTTAAAAATGAATAACGAACAAGGATTAACGATTTAAGATTTAAGAATATTGTTATTCAATCGGAATTCGTTAATCAGTATTCCTTGTTCATAATTCGAAAAAACCTGATCCTTTTTTTGATAAAATGCGTAGCATAGTATTATGTATTAAATTATAATGATAACAGTTTCAAAACTCAATAATCTTCTCCACCCTGTTGCTTTTAAGATATTGTTTCAGAATAACCTGAATATCACGGTTGTCTCCTGATGGTTTAATACATTCGTGTACTGCGGAAAGTCCGAATCCCATTTCGTTTATATTAAAGTAACCATAACCGGCATATTTACCGTTAACGATTTTCACAGCACAACGCTCCTCATCATTACGTCCTTTATCGATAATGAAAAAGTTATGTCTTGTAAAAACGAACTCTTCAGCTGCTTTTGCAGCACGTTCGTTATATGTCTCAGGAGATTCCTTTCCGCAACATGCCCCTTTACAGATTCCGACATGATAATGGAAACAGGCTCCATCAGTTTCGTAGAGGCCTGATAATTTCTGACAAAGGCAATAAGTTTCAATAAGCGAACCTAGTTTTGATTTCGCTTTTTCTTTTGATGTAAATACTGAAACTGGCACATCGTTATCGTTAATTTGACCATAACGGTAATTCATGTACCCATTCTGATCTATAAAACTGAAAATGCCCCATTGAAATCCGGTTCTTCGCTGCGCCCTGTTATAGACCGGCTTATTAAGTTTAATCTCAAAAGATTCCTTAAGCAGGGCAATCAGTTCACTCCCGGTAGTCTCCCAGTCAATATCTGCAATTAGATCGCGCATTTCCATCGAACGGTTGGTAGAATTGTTCGAGAGGTGAGTGCTGATTCTCTGTTGGAGGTTACGACTTTTCCCAATATAAATCAGTTCGCCATTCTCATTGTAGAAAAAGTAAATTCCAGGTTCGTCAGGGATACTATCAATTTTATTAATGTCGAGTTTCGGATTTAGTTTTGAAACCCTGGTATTCTTCAATAGAGCAGATCTGCTTCCATTTATTTCAATGTCCTTATCGATAAGAATCTCAAAGAGTTTCACCGTTGCCAAAGCATCTCCTGCGGCCCTGTGTCTTCCATTAATTGAAATCCTGAGATCTTTGCAAATATTTCCTAAGCTGTAAGACGTGTATCCGGGGAGAAGCTTTCTGCTGAGAGTAACTGTATCGAGAATATTCCGTTTATAATTGAAGCCAAGAGATTTGAATTCCTGCCTGATGAATGAATAATCAAACCTTGCGTTATGAGCAACAAAGATTCTGCCTTCAGTCAGTTCAATAACTTTCCTGGCAATTTCAAAAAAGCGCGGAGCATTTTCAACCATTTCATTGGTTATTCCTGTCAGATTGGTAATAAAATAGGGGATATTCCTTTCCGGGTTGACAAGTGTAACAAATTCTCCGGTTATCTTATTTCCATCATGAAGATAAATAGCGATTTCAGTAATTTTTTCGATACGTGCGCTTCCACCTGTTGTCTCAATATCAATAATCGCATACATCTGTCGAAATCTTCTTTAAATTGTGACTACGAATATACTGAGAATTGAGGGCAGATTAGCTTAAAGTTTGTATTTTTGCACTGCCAAAAAGTATATGTCATGAATGAATGTTACGGGAAAAAGTTCATACTTAATGGTGACCTGCAACAAGCAGAATTATTCGATAATTCACTGGTCTATGAAGGTGATTCTGTCTATGAGGTAATAAGGATGGTTAAGGCCAATCCGATCTTCTTTCCTGATCATATGGAGCGGTTGGTAACCAGTGTAAAACTACAGAAAAAGGAGCTTCTTGCCGATGCTTCCACACTTAGAAAAGATATTATCAACCTTACCAGATCAGACAGGAAACGGGAGTCAAACCTTAAGATAGTTTTTAATTATAATAATGGCTCAACCAACTATCTTATCTATTTTATCGAGCCTATTTATCCATCTGAAGATCAATATAAAAGAGGGGTGAAGGGTATCCTGTTTTTTGCTGAACGGAAAGATCCTGAATCAAAAGTTATTAATCATAAGTTGCGATCATTTATCTATCATAAACTAATTCTTGAAGGTGGTTATGAAGCTATTCTTGTGAATAAAAATAATTCCATAACAGAAGGAAGCCGGTCTAATATTTTCTTTCTGAAGGGAGAGACTCTGGTAACTGCACCGGATAATGTTGTTCTAAATGGTATTACGAGGAAATATATTCTTGAAATTTGTCGTGAAAACATTATCAAAGTGGAATTTACCTGTGTAAAGGTCGATGATATTTCAGAATATGATGCAGTTTTTATGACCGGGACTTCACCTATAGTTCTTCCTTTTTATTGTATCGATGATAAATTCTTCAATGTTAAGCATCCACTAATGGGAAGGTTAAGAAAGCTCTATCTGGTAAAAGCCGAGGAAAGTACCCTTCATTTCCGGGCTGAATAAGAAAACAGGTTGAACAGACTGAAAGATAATTTATTATATTTGTGCCTTTATTAATTCAAACCTGTTTTGTATGGCAAGTATAAGACAACTAAAAAAAGATATTGATTACCTTATTTTTGAAGTAATTTCTGACTGTTTTGTCTATTCAGGCATTCATCCCGAAAATAAATCTGATGAATTATCAGCAATTATTTCAGATTCCGTTGCTTTCAGAAATGACCTCATTGTACGTGTTAACAATCCGGATGGCAAGGATAATCCCAAAATTGTGAAGGCTTATTACAAGTCAGTAGAAAAGGATCTCATTACAGGCGTTGATAAGCTATTTGACAGGCTAAGTGCTTTATCTACAAAGAAAAAGTAAAATGCCTGTAAACCATATTGCCACAACCGGTACATTTTCCTTCCTTATCCAGGTTTAACAGCCTGATTTTATATCCGGATCTGATAGTTACAATAGAACCACACCTCGGACATGAAGTATTCTGTCCTGTATTTGACTGGCAATTCCCCAAATAAACATAATCAAGATTTCCTGCAGCAATATCAAAAAGTCTTTTCAGAGTTCCATCTGAAGTGGACGGATCATCTCTTTTGTACATAGGGAAAAACCTGCTGAGATGAAGAGGAACATCTTTCCCTAACTCACCGGCGATCCATTTCGACAGCGATGCCATCTCCTTTTCATCATCATTCTGGCCCGGTATTATAAGCGTGGTGATTTCCAGGTGTTTTCCCGAACTGGCAATCTGCTTCAAACTATTCTTAACTGGTTCTATTTCAGCTCCTGTGAGTTGGCGATAAAAATTATTATTGAATGCTTTAAGGTCAATATTAAATGCATCGATGAATTTTATTATTTCATTAAGAGGTTCATTGTTCACAAATCCGTTACTTATCATAACTGTTGATAATCCCTTTTCTTTAATAATTTCAGCAACATCTCTCATGAATTCAAACCAGATAACCGGTTCATTATACGTAAATGCTATACCAATATTCTTTTCAATAGCAAGAGCATCTCTTAAAATTTTATCAGGATTAGAATCTGGAACAAGACTTTCAGGTATTTTCTGAGATATATGGAAATTCTGGCAAAAATCACATTTCATATTACATCCGAATGATCCGATTGATAAAATATTTTGTCCGGGGAAAAAGTGATAGAGAGGTTTCTTTTCAACCGGGTCCAGAGAATAACCGGAAATAACTCCGTAAGTCAGCAGCTCTATTTTTTCGCCGGTATTTTTTCTTACGCCGCATATACCTGTTTTACCATGTGTTAATTTGCAGTAGTGGGGGCAAAGAAGGCATTCGAGCTTTTCATTGTTTCTTTTAAAAAGTGGTATCATACCGTTATACCGTTAAGTTGCTTCGTCGTTATATAGTTATGCTATTGTACCATCGTATCATCATACCGTTGTACTATCAAGCCTTTCCGCCTTTCAAAGGAATTGTAAACTTAAATTCACTGCCTTTATCTGCAATGCTTTCAACCCATATACGGCCACCAAGTTTCTCCACAAATTCATTGCTAAGTTTAAGTCCAAGACCTGTTCCTTGTTCATTTTCAGTTCCGGGCATAGAATATTTAGTTTCTATGCTGAACAACTTTTCAATCTTATCTTCCGGAATTCCAATACCGGTATCTTTTATCGAAACAATGACTTCATTGGTTCTCATCATTGAAGTAACGTTCACTTTACCAGATTTGTAAGTAAATTTTACTGCATTGCTTAGTATGTTCCGTAAAATGGTATTGATCATGTTTTTATCAGCAAACACAAAAACATCTTCTTTTACTTTATTAGATATCTTTATCTTTTTATTAGCTGCAGGTAATTGCAAAGTCGATATATTTTCATTTATCAGAATTCTGAGATTGACTCTTTCAGGATTGATTTCTAATAATCCGGTCTGTGATCTTGACCAGTCAAGCAGATTTTGAAGTATAGCATAACCGGATTTAGCTGAATCATTCAATATCAGAGCAAGATCCTGGATACTTTTTGTGTCGAGATGATGAATATTCTCAAAAAGTAATTCAGAAGATCCCAGCAGGCTTGTGAATGGATTTTTGAGATCATGAGCTACGATATTGAAAAATTTATCTTTAGTAGCATTAAGTTCTTTTAACTGTGTCTCGCTTTTTTTCAGAGCATCCTGTATCAGAATACGTTCTGCCAGTTCCTGAAGTAGCTTAGCATTCAACAATTCCAGTTCTTTTGTTCGTTCAATCACTTTTTGTTCCGCTTTAATTCTTTCAGTTATATCATTACCCTGCGCAATCGTTGATAAAATCGTTTTGTTATCGGTATCATATATATTTGCTGAATTCCATAATACTGTTCTTATGACATTCTGCTTAGTTAATATGGGGATTTCTATCGTTTCCCAGTTTTTGGTTAATGCTTGTTTGATCTTTACATTTGACTCCTTTATAGAAGCCCTGGGAAATAAAAAATCAAGGTTTTTACCTTCTACCTCAACCGAAGAATAACCTGTTAATCGTTCAAATGCATTGTTAAATAGCCTAATCTCATTATTTGTATTCCAAACAAGTATAGGTGCATTCGCATAGTTTATAAGGTTTTCAAGGTAGTTTTTTGTGCTTCTTAACTCTTTTTCGACCTTCCTGGTTTCTGTTACATCTTCTACAAGTGACATCACCGATGACATTTGTCCCTTTACATCAAGCAGGACAGAATTATACCATATACAATTTCTGACTTCTCTTTTTTTTGTATAATTCCTGTTCTCTGAAACAATCTTCAGTTCTTTTCCTCCCGATAATCGTTCCATTGTTTTTTCAACTATGGGAAGATCTTCCTCAAAAATCATACTAAGTTCATCAATTCGCCTCCCGATTACTTCTGCTTTTTCCCAGCCGAAGATGTGTTCTGCCTCGACTGACCATTGTGTAACAATAAAATTATGTTCCCATTCAATAACGGCCAAAGGTGAGTTTTCAAGATGAGATTTCAGATGCTCTTTACTCTCGCGCAGCACCTCCTCAATAGCGCGTCGTTTATGGTCTATTTTATTGACTGATCTGGCTGTCAGCCAAACAAGCACCCCGAAACAAACAGTATAAGTAATTGCAACCAATACAACACCTTCCTCAGATTTGAATAAAGCTGTGTGCTCTCCTTTTATCCGCAGCCATCCTATAACCACCGGCAATATCATCAGTGATGGTAAAAGTTGCCTTGCAATGATTCCTCCTGTGTCTCCGGCTGTATAAACCTTTAATAGCCATGTATCCGGCCTCATCAATAAAACAGCAACACATATCGCACAAAAAGCAATGCTGGTATTCATAGCTATCGATATTCTGTTCAAATCATTCACAGAATAGACACCAAGTATGTAACTGACAATAACAAAATAATTTATAAGTGATACAGGAATAATTATAACATGAGCTATACCAGAAGTTTTCGTTTTGTCAGCAGGTAACAGAAGAAGTATACAACCGATGAGAAGGAAGTTGAATGCTGTTAAGGAAGACATTCTATTTACGGGAGCAAGAAAAAACTTAAAGTATGATACTCCAGTTAAAGATGATTCATGACCGGTTCTTATAGAATAAAGGTAAACATAAAGAGTTATCAGACCTATAAAGCAAATGAAAGCCGCAAGTACCCCAGGAAGAATTTTCCTGAGAATTGAAAGTGAATTTATCACTAAAATCGTAAGGGCTGTGGCTGCAAAAATGAAGCAAACTGCAGTGATAATCTTCATAGGAATCCATTGTGGCATTATACTTTTAAGGAGAGTAATGTTGAATAGCCAACCCGTAAGATCAAGGAAGGCTAAAACAAATACTACGAGAATGGATATCCATACAATAATCTGTAATGTACGTGGTAAGTCTAATGAATACCAGCCAGGTCTTGGTATATGTTCTGAAGAATTACCTTGCATAGCAATTTGTAACTACTTCAAAAGTATATATTATTCAACAAAAAAAATAATTGAAATTTGAGTGCGGCGCCTCTTGTTTTTATATGAACTTAGATATTGATATTTTTCCCGTTTAGTACCCGACACCATGGCTCATCCTCAGGCGACTTTTTCAACCGGTAGGGGGTTATTATACTTAAGGTGCCTGAACTGTGACGGAGCTAATCCTGTTATTTTCTTAAACTGGTAAGACAGGTGAGCTATGCTGCTGTATTTTGTTATAAAAGAAATTTCTTTAAGACTGAGTTCATGATATACCAGTAATTCTTTTACTCGTTCAATTTTGTGAGTAATAAAAAACTTTTCAATTGAGATGCCTTTAACTGCGGAAAAAACATTTGCAAGATAGGTATATCTATGATTCAGTTTTCCGCTTAAATAATCCGAAAGATTAGTTTTTTCTTGACCATCTGAACTATTGATCAGCTCAATAATAGCAGTTCTAATTTTTTCTGCCAGAACATCTTTCCTGTTCTCAGTTAATTCGAGTCCCATAGGTCTCAAATTATTATCCAGCTGTTTTAATTTTTCCTGTGAAACATTTTCTGTTGTTTCAATTTCGTTTAATTCAATTGTTTTAAAGTGAATTTCAAGCTTTTCCAATTCCAACCTTACTATTATTTTGCAACGTGCGCAAACCATGTTTTTAATATAAATTTTCATGATCTGAATCTTAATTATTTTGACTGAGCTTTTTTTCAATAAAAGTTTATACACTTTTTAATTTAACTTTCCAGAAGTATTCTCTCAGAAAAGTATTTATAATTAATAGGTTGAATCAAATATAAAATATAAATAAAAGGAAGAGATTAAGACTGTATTAAGACTTTATTAAGAAGCCATTAAGAGATTTGAAAAACCCTCCAGCAGAAAATGTATTTGTTTGGCCATTTTTTTAGAGTGTAAATATATCCTTGGGTTTTGATCTTTCGGAAGATAATTTCACCTATGTAAGTGAATTAAAATAGTTTTTATTTAACTTGCATGGTAATATACGATTTGTTAATTTTAACTGTTTGATACAGCTAGCGTTAATTCATTCTTTCTTAATACATTTACCTGATATTACATATTTGATTTTGTTTGAGTAGCACAATAGTATTATGAAAATCCTGCTGGTAGAAGATGATCCCAAAATATCATCATTCGTAAAAATAGGTTTGGAAAGTTATAATTGTCTTATAGATACAGCTTATGACAGTACAATTGGTGAAAAGCTTGCTTTTTCAAGAAAATATGATGTGATTATTCTTGATGTTGTAATACCTGGCATTTCCGGATTTGATTTATGCAAAAAAATCAGGAACAATAATAATCTGACACCTGTAATAATGTTGACATCTCTTGATTCTGTTGAAGATAAGCTTACTGGATTTGATTGCGGAGCCGATGATTATTTGGTGAAACCATTCAGTTTCCAGGAGCTTTTTGCACGAATAAAAGCATTGAACCGCAGAAATAAGGAAGCTATTCTTAATCCTGTAATAAAAGTCCTTGACCTGGAACTTGATTCAATAGCAAAAAAAGTCAAACGAAATGATAAAGAGATAGTTCTGACGGCTACGGAGTACAAAATCCTGGAACTATTGATGAGTAACAAGGGCAAAGTATTTGAAAGGATGCATATAGCTGAGAAAATATGGGGATATTCATTTAATTCAGGTACAAATGTAATTGATGTCCATATCAATTCACTCAGAAAGAAAATAGATAAAGATTTCCCTGAAAAGCTCATACATACAAAAAAAGGGTTTGGATATGTTCTGAGCGAAGACGCTCAGAGCTAACCAAAAGTCACAAAGCTAATATTTACAGTAATAAAGTTTCTGACCTAATTGGTCAGTAGCTTATATCTTGAACAGCATCAAACGATTATCAGACAATTACTTAAATTAGCAGTTCAATAGCTTCTGACATTTCAGACATTCTACGGATGTTTAAATTTTCATTTTGAAAAGCTGAAAAGTTGAATAATTCAGAATTATAATTCTTAACAGAATCTTAATCCAACATTAATGCTGGCTTAATTAATTGTTTTCATCATATCCGTAATTTTAATTTATCAGATTGTAGAATTGATCTTCAATTTAATTCACAATATTTCAGATCACTGATAAAATAGATTTTATGAGATTTGAGTTACCTGATTTGCCTTTTGAACTGAATGCTCTTGAACCGTATATTTCTAAAAAGACTCTTGAGTTTCATTATGGGAAATATCATCATAGTTATATAGAAAACCTTAATAAACTGATTTCAGGAACAAAATTTAAGGACTTAGATCTCGAAACCATTATAAAAGTGGCTGATGGTCCAATTTTTAACTATGCCGCTCAGGTCTGGAATCATACATTCTATTTTGAATGTTTAAAACCGGGGAACAGCAATTCCATTAAGGCTTCTTTTGCAGATGTGATAAGAAGCAATTTTGGTTCGGTTTCATTCTTTAAAACCACTTTTACCGAAGCTGTAGGATCATTATTTGGCGTAGGGTGGGTCTGGTTGGTTTTGAATCAGAAAGGGTCGATAGAAATTATCCAGAAGTTTAATGCAGGAAATCCCCTGCGTATAGGTTTAATTCCATTAATGACCTGTGATGTCTGGGAACATGCCTACTATCTCGATTATCAGAACAGACTTGGTGATTACGCTGATGCATTCTGGAAATTGATTAACTGGGATATAATTGAAAAGAGATATAACGATTCAGTACGTTAACAGATCAATAATTATTTTAAAGAAAGAACCTCCTACACATGACGTTAAAAACTAGGATGTATCAGGTCATTTTCTGGGAACATCAGCTTAGTAACCAGAATTTAATTATCACGAAAATTGAGTTTAATTTATATTATAAAGCTATGGACTTAAGCAAGAAAAAATGCAAACCATGCGAAGGCGGTATTGCCCCTTTAAATGAAAAAGAGATTGCTGAATTTAGAAAATTTATTTCAGGAGACTGGAATGTAATAGATATCAACAAACTTACGAAAGAATTTTTTTTTGTAAGCTATCGTCAAACAATTGATTTCATAAACAGAGTTGCTGATATTGCTGAGGAAGAGGGACATCATCCTGTTTTACATATTTACTTTGGCAGGGTAGTGATTGAATTGTGGACACACTCTATCAACGGATTATCCGATAATGATTTTATTCTGGCTTCTAAAATTGATAAATTATAATTGTCCCTGATAAAGTTTCAGGAAGTATCTGTTTGCAATAGTTTCATTTTTGCTGAAAGAAAATACCGAAAGATTTTCTGGTATTTAAGATTTATGAATTTCTCCTCTTTAAGTTAATAAATTAAAATAACTGAAGTCTGTGAATTCATAAACTCTAAACCATAAGACGAATTAGTTGTTTAATGGTTAAACCCGTAAATTATGGAAGAGCACATTGTTAAAATACTGAATATAGATAAAGTAACTCACGATGTTAAACGATTTCAGGTTGAAAAGCCGGCAGGGTACTTATTTGTACCCGGTCAGGCTACCGAAGTGTCAATAAACATTCCTGCATTAAAGAATGAAAGAAGACCCTTCACTTTTACAAGCTTGAATTCTGCATCCTTCCTGGAATTTACCATAAAAATCTATCCTGAGCATAAAGGAATAACAAACGAACTTGGGAAACTTAAACCAGGTTCTAAACTGATTATCAGAGATGTATGGGGAGATATTTCTTACAAAGGGGAAGGAATATTTATAGCCGGGGGTGCAGGAATTACACCTTTTATTTCAATTTTCAGAGCTCTTCAGGAAAGGAACGAAATTATCGGTAATATGTTGATCTTTGCTAATAAAACTAAACGTGATATAATTCTCGAAAGTGAATTGAAGAGTTTATTAGGAAATGCCTTTATAAATATTTTATCAGATGAAAAGGCTGAAGGCTATTTACATGGACTTATCAATGAGGAATTTCTTAAAAGCAACATTCCTGTCTTTTATAAAAAGTTCTACTTGTGTGGGCCACCAACAATGATGGATGCAGTATTCAGACATTTAGTAAATCTGGGTGTGGGAGAAAACTTAATAACAATGGAAAAAATGTAATGTGCCGTTTAATTTGAAATTGACTTAAATTCTGAATGTGAAAAAAATTTTGATTTTTGTCTCCACCCTGGATGGTAAAATAACAAAATGGGGTGATCCTCATATAAGATCCTGGTCATCTAAAAATGATCAGGATCATTTTGATTTAATTTGGAACGACACCCGAATTATAGTTATGGGTAATAATACTTATAAGCTTGATCCGGTAAAACCATCTGCAAAACATCTTTTTGTTGTTATGACCAGGAACCCGGTGAAGTACAAGAGTAAAGAGATACCAGGACAACTTGAATTTACCAAGGAATCCCCGGCACAGCTTGTAAGCCGATTTGAAAAAGAAGGTGAAGAAAAAATGCTGATTGTAGGTGGTGCACAAATCGCCACTTCTTTCCTGAGAGCTCAATTAATTGATGAATTGTGGCTTACTATTGAACCAAAAATATTCGGACAGGGAGGAAACTTTGTTATTGAAGAAAAACTTGACATCAATTTGAAATTAGTTAGCTGTACAAGAGTTAATAACCTGGGGACCTTAGTAACAAAATATATGGTGGAACGGACGATAGAAATGTAGACAATCCTGACATCTACAGGTTTAGAGTAACTATTAATCAAAATCAACCGTTTGGAAAACAGCCAATTTCGAGGCAAGTTTGCGATACATTTTCTTATAATACTTATCACCACTAATATCGCTGATACGGCTCAGGCCGAAATATGCATAAGCTGCATATTCATTTCCGTAACTTCCAAAAAGGGACATTTCTTTGGCTCCTTCAATATAGAATTGTTGAGCCTGTTTAATATCATGGTATTTTTTCTCCTGTAATATACCTTTGAAAATGTAGATCTGTGTCTGAAAATAGGAATTGCTTAGATTTGTATTTACCCATCTCATCTCCTTTTCAGCTTCATCATATTTTTTTATCAACAGCAGGTTTTTAATATATGCTCCCAGATACTCAAGATTGTCAGGATAGAGATCGTGAAGACTTTTACTGTAATGAGTTGCCTGCTGAAAATTATTTTCAAAGCTTAAGAAAATTCCTGAAAGAAAAGAAAATGATTCTGCTTTCAGCACAATGGAATTATTAGCGACCGTCAGTAGTTGCTTTAATCCTTTTACCCTGTCTCCCTTTGGAAAAAGCACTGCCAGAGGTTTATAAATAGGGTAAGCTTCAGGGTAAACTTCACGGTAATAGTTATATAATCCAGTAAAAAAAAGGAAATCTGAATAATCGGAAGTAAAATTAAATGATCGCCTTATAAACTGATAGGTACTTGTTGCAAGAGGAAATACTTCGATACTAAGGTCATTGTCCGTGTAGAACAATAAAAGAAATCCTCTGGCACACAGATTGGCAAGCAAATTCTCTGCTTCAAGAGCGGGGGTTTTATTCTTTTCACATAATTCGATACATGTATGCAGGTCCGCTTCAAATGTAACACGGGCAACCGAGGAAGGAAGAAGAGGATAGTTTTCCCAATATGTAATCATTCCATTAAATAGATAACCTACAGGATTTCCAGGATATAATTTGTTAATATCTCTCCAGATCTCACGGGCATCATTAAACTTGAAGTTATATACGTAGTCAATACCCTTTTTTATCAGATTGATGGAGGTTGTATCTTTAAGTATCTGTGCTTGTAAAGAAGAACCAGTTAAGAAAAGTGCGAGTCCAAAGCATACGATGAATATTTTGCATCTTTCTTTCATAGTAGGCGGGAATAATAACCACTTAAGAATTTTGTCAATAATCGGATTTTAAAATAAACTGGCTTGTCTTATCACTGTAATAACCATTTTATAACCTGCTTTTCAGTGTTTTTTTTGAAAAAAACTTGTTCATTAGATTGTTTGTCTTACCAATATTTCGGCAAAATTATTAATTTAACAATTGATTAGGATGAATGTTCATTGGATAATCGACACAGTTTTATCAGTTTATACTTATGTTGGAACTTTTGAGAATATGGTTTCTTACTTTTTTGATATAGTTAATATTCATATGTAAAATAACCGATAGTTAGATCTCTGTCGAACAAAATCAGTAATTTTTATGTTTAATCATAAATCATTAAATAGTCGAGAAACATGAATATTCTGATAATAATTTTACTCGTTCTTGCAGGCATTATTGCCCTGTTGTTGATCATTGCATTATTCACAAAAAAGGAATATGGCGTAGAGCGTGAAATAGCTATTGATAAACCAAAAAAGGTAGTTTTTGACTATCTAAAACTCTTAAAGAATCAGGACAATTACAGCAAATGGGCTACAATAGATCCTGATATGAAAAAAGATTACAGAGGAACAGATGGAACTGTTGGTTTTGTTTCTGCATGGGATAGTGAGAGTAAACAGGTTGGGAAAGGAGAACAGACTATTAAAAAAATCTCCGAAGGGGAAAGCATTGAGTTTGATCTTCATTTCATGAGACCATTTGATTCAAAAGCGACTGTCCTTATAGTTACAGAAGTAATAACTGAAAACAGTACCAGAGTAAGATGGGGTTTTAACAGCTTTATGAAATATCCTATGAATCTCATGCTGCTGACTATGAATATGGAAAAAATGTTAGGTGATGATTTTACAACTGGTCTCAGAAACCTTAAAAGTATTCTTGAGAAATAGAATAGTAACCGAAACTGTATTAGATCTTCATCAGTGGAACTAATTTATATAGATTAAGCTATTCAAACTATCCAGTCAGAATTTCTGATAATATGAAAGAGACAAAAAAAGAAGATTATTTAACGATAGAATCTGATTTTATACTAGCAATAATACATAATGATTAATTACACTGCTACATATACTGATAAGTATCAGTTGACAATGTCTCAGGTGTACTTCCTGAAAGGACAGAAAGACAATATAGCCGTATTCGACTATTTCTTTCGTAAGTTGCCTTACAATGGAGGTTATGCAGTATATGCAGGTCTGGAAGATCTTCTTGCCACATTACAGATACTAAAATTTGATGATCAGGATCTGGATTTTCTGAAGAAACAGGGATTCCATCCTGAATTTATCCGATATCTTAAAAAATTCAGTTTTACAGGAAATGTCTATAGTTCAACTGAAGGAGATTTGGTATTTCCTGTACGCCCCGTCCTTCAGATCGAAGCATCCATCATTGAATCTCAGATTATTGAAACTCTCCTGCTCAACATACTCAATTTTCAGACTCTGATCGCCACAAAAGCAAGCCGGATGCGGTATGCTGCAGGTGAACACAATCTTATTGACTTTGGTTTGAGAAGAGCTCAGGGTCCGGGAGGTTATTATGCCAGCAGAGCAGCGGTTATCGGTGGTTTTGATGGTACCAGCAATGTCCGGGCAGGTCGTGACTACGACATACCGATTTCCGGAACTATGGCACATTCGTATATAGAAAGTTATGATGATGAGTTGACAGCCTTTAACCATTTTACTGAAGTACAACCACATGATTGTGTATTAATAGTGGATACCTATGACACACTGAAAAGTGGATTGCCTAATGCTATACGTGTAGCAAAAATAATGGAAAAAAAAGGTCACCGGCTGAGTGGTATTAGACTTGACAGTGGCGACCTGACTTATCTTGCAAAAATGAGCCGCAAAATGCTCGACGAGGCAGGATTGAATTATGTGAGAATTATTGTTTCAAATCAATTGGATGAATACATCATAAAAAGCCTTTTGGAACAAAATGCTCCTATAGATGCTTTTGGTGTGGGGACCAATCTTGTAACCGGTTACCCTGATGCCGCATTAGATGGGGTTTATAAGTTAGCCTTTGCACACGGGAAACCCCGGATCAAATTGTCAGAGAATGTGAATAAAATTACTCTGCCGCATAAAAAACAGGTCTATAGAATCCTTGATAAGGAGAATAAGTTCATTGGAGCTGATGTTGTTACCCTTGACGATGAGAAGAGTGTAGAAATGATGTATCATCCTTTGTATCCCACTAAATCGCTCTTTATTGAAAAAAATATCAAAGAACCACTGATGCATAAAGTGATGGAGAACGGAGTTCGATTACTCAAACCTAAGCGGCTTAAGGAAATAGCTCAGTACAGCAAAGAAAGATTAAATCTACTGCCTGAAGAATATAAACGGTTTGATAATCCGCATATTTATAAAGTGGGAATCAGCAACAGACTTAAAGAAGAACAAGACAAACTCATTGAAGAATACAAAAAATAATTTCTTAATGAAAACACTGATTATAATAGATGTTCAGAATGATTTTATTCCGGGAGGACAACTTGAAGTACCTGGCGGTGATATGATTTTACCTGTCATTAACCGGATACAAAACTATTTTGATCTTATCGTAGCCACCCAGGATTGGCATCCAAAAACCCATAAGAGCTTTGCATCAAACCACTTTGACAAGAAACCTTTCGACAGAATGGTCTTGCATGGACTGGAACAGATCTTGTGGCCTGATCATTGTATTCAAGGTTCGAAGGGTGCTGAACTTCACCCTGATCTTGAAATTAATAAAATTGCTGCCATTTTCCGCAAAGGAATGGATCCTGAATTTGACAGTTACAGCGGTTTCTTTGATAACGGTCATCAGATGAATACTGGCCTGGTGGGTTACCTTAAAGAAAAGGGAACATCAGAACTCTATTTTTGTGGTTTGGCTGCCGACATATGTGTATACTATACAATACTTGATTCATTAAATGAAGGATTTTCTGCAACACTGATTGAAGATGCTTCGTGTCCCTTGTACCCGGAAAGATTTGATGACATAAAATGCGAACTTGCAAAATTGGGGGTACACATTATGTTCAGCAATGAACTGCTTTCAAAATAGGAGAATCAGTTTTATGAAATTAGGGTGAAAACTGCTTCTCGTTTCGCTGATATTTTATATGCTTGATATTTAAATGATTGCAATCGTTGTGTTCCAGGTTTGCAATTCTTCCAAATTTCAGAGCTTTTTGCCTGCCTTATAATAATGTTCAATGTTTCAATCTGAAATGCTTATATTTCATAAATATTAGCTATTACAAATTTTGATAAATTTGTAAACATACAGTTGCTAAAAATCACATTTTATTAATAATGATGGAATGAAAAAACAAAACGAATATCTTTCATAGTGTTATTCTCCATGACCGTAATTACTTCAAGTCTGTTGGCATAAAAAACTGAAGGATGGCAGGCCTCCAAAGAAACAGTAGAAAAACTATCTAATTCGGGATCTGAGTTTAATTATCATGAAGAAAAGGTCCCTGTATATACTTTACCTGATATATTTACATCAAATGATGGTGTGAAGATTGGTACGGCAAACCTTTGGAATAAGATACGGCGTCCGGAAATTATTGAGTTGTTCAGGAAAAATGTTTATGGAAGGGTACCCGAATCTCTCTATAAAGAGAGTTATAAAGTTGTCAGGTTCGATGGGAATGCTCTGGATGGAGCAGCTACTCTTAAAGAGGTATATATTAAAATAACGGCTGATGTTAAGGCTCTGGTTATACATCTGACGCTTATTACACCGAACAGTGTGAAGAAGGCTGTTCCGACATTTCTTCTTATAGACAACTGGGGACCAGAAGGTTCCGTCCCATCATGGAAGGTGAAAGGTGAGTTCTGGCCTGTTAAAGAGGCTATTGAGAGAGGATATGGAATGGCAGTTTTCAGAAGTTTCGATTTGGATCCTGATAATTTCGACAATTTTAAAGATGGTATCCATGAACTGCTTAATAAGAATCCGCGTCCTGATGATGCATGGGGAACCATAGCCGCATGGGCGTGGGGAGCTAGCCGTTGTATGGATTATCTTGTTACTGATAAAAATATTGATCCCGAGAAGGTGGCGGGCTTGTCGTTGTTGCTCGATATCATGGCAACAATTCTATCGGGAGGGCTCTCTACTCATCAAATCCATAGCTGCAGTTCAGAACATAGTGTATCACAGGTTTTTATAGCTATCAATATAAAAAACCTGCAAAACTTTCCAGCCATTGACAATTCCATACATCAGATAATTGAAGATTTGCATAAATCAAGTACTGAAAATGTGACTGTAAAAATACAATACCCCGGAGAAAATGTAGTTCAGACTCGGAATACTAATCTGAAAGATGGTATTCCTGTTAATAAGGATATTTGGGAAAAGATAACTGGTTTATGATATGCCTGACTTCTTACTCCCATTATAACTCTTCCCGTATAAATTCGATAGGAAGCTTGTTCAATTTGGCAAATCCAAGAATCTCATCTTTGATCTTTTCATTTGTTTCCTGATAAGTAGTACCGAACCTGAGAAATATTCTTTTTTTTGATTTTAAAAAAAAGATAAGATTTAAAGGGAATAATTCGATTTTTTCAATTTCCCCTGCAGGTAACTCAATAACAGGAAGTATAATATTTCTTTTAAGCCTTATTTTATCAGCTCTTATTTCAATAAACCTGATTGCCCGACCCATACCCGACCATATCTGATAAAAACCAAATCCTAGCAGAAAAATAATTGTAATCCAGAGCGTTCCATTAGTTTTTAGCGACTTGATATTAAAAATCATCCAGAAAATTGCAACAGCAAAGCAAACAACCCCGAATATGATCTGGATTATTTTTACGAGTCTGTTGTTTTCACTTGAACTAAGAGGAAAATATTTTATTTCCATTTATAAATTTTTCCGGCAATTTATCTTTTTTTCCCGAATACTGCCAATAATCAATTTAATTGTCTGAATATTTACTCTTCCATTGATAAAAATATTTATTTTTATCAATTAATTGGATTAAAATGGTCTGTATTAAAGAGAGTCCGAACTAATATCACGGATTTATCAATCTGATTTTTTATTGGGGGCATATATACGATTTCAAACTTCATTAATTTAAAAACTATGAAAAAATTATTGATCTTCTGCTTAATGTTATTAATGTACGTTTACGGGTCAGGTCAGGTTCAACAAGCAACCAGTCCTGCTGCTTTAAAGTTACCTGAACCTGTGAAGATGACTTCTGGGATGACCGAGATATGGGAGCCTGAAGTAAAAATCATACAGCCTGGAGCAACAGATAAAGATGCACCTTCAGATGCTATCGTTTTATTTAATGGAACTGATGTAAATTCGAAATGGACAGATGTACAGGGAAATCCTTCAAAGTGGATTGTTAAAGATGGAGCTTTAATCAGTGTTAAGGGAGCAGGATACATCAAGAGCAAGCTTAAATTTGAAAATTTTCAATTACATATTGAATGGAGAACACCCTCTGAAGTGACAGGTGAAAGTCAGGGTAGGGGGAACAGCGGTGTATTTTTGCAGGAACTTTATGAGGTACAGGTACTTGATAGTTACAATAACCGCACCTATCGTAATGGTCAGGCTGCCAGTATCTATAAGCAATATCCTCCTTTGGTAAATGTCTGTAGAAAACCAGGTGAATGGCAATCGTATGATATTATTTACACTGCACCCATTTTCGGTAATGACTCAACTACATATGTTATCCCTCCGAGGGTTACTGTTCTTCAAAATGGAGTTCTGGTTCAGAATAATGTAAGTTTAAGAGGACCAACTGAAAATATCGGAATTCCTGAATATTTTATTAAGAAACATGGTCCGGGAAGCATTGAACTGCAGGATCATGGAAATCCTGTTGCCTATAGAAACATCTGGATCAGAGAATTGTAGATTTCTCATTACGTTTTAAATATGGCAAATTTGCTGTTGACTTGAATTAAAAACTACTAATTTTATGGATCAATAATAAATTTTAAATTACCTGACAATGAAAGACAAATCAAAAAAAATTACTCGCCGGACGTTTCTTGGAACAACCGGAACCATTGCTGCAGGTCTGACTATACTCCCTAACTCAGTTGTTAGTGGCCTTGGCCGCAAAGCTCCAGCTCCCAGTGACAAGCTGAACATTGCTGTTATTGGAATTGGTGGAATGGGTAATTCAAACCTGAAGGCAGTCGCCCCAACTGAAAATATTGTCGCTCTTTGCGATGTTGACTGGGGCTATGCAAAAAAAGTATTTGCTGATAACCCAAATGCCAAAGCTTACTGGGATTGGCGAAAGATGTATGATGAAATGGCCAAATCAATTGATGCAGTTATCGTTGCAACTGCTGACCATTCTCATTGCGTTGCAGCATCCAATGCTATCGCCTTGGGCAAACATGCTTATGTTCAAAAACCGTTAACACACTCAGTTTACGAATCAAGGTTATTAACCAAATTAGCTGCCAAATACAAGGTTGCTTCACAGATGGGGAATCAGGGATCATCAGCTGAAGGTGTTAACCTTACAATTGAATGGATGAAGAATGGCGAAATCGGTGAAGTGAGAAAAGTTGAAGCTTTTACGGACCGCCCGATATGGCCTCAGGGATTAAATGTTCCTAAAGGTGAATGGGTCCCGGACACACTTAACTGGGATCTTTTTATAGGGCCAACCAAGATGCGCCCGTATAATAGCATCTACACGCCATGGAACTGGAGAGGCTGGTGGGATTTTGGAACCGGCGCTCTTGGTGACATGGCTTGCCATATAATGCATCCTATATTTAAATCTCTTAAGTTGGGATACCCGATAAAAGCACAGGGAAGTTCAACATTGTTGTTGACCGATTGCGCACCTAATGCTCAGATGGTTACTCTTACATTCCCTGAAAGAATTGCACCAAAAGGAGTAAAAATGAAGTACCCTCAGGTTGAAGTGATCTGGTATGACGGTGGTCTGGAACCTCCTAAACCAGCTGGATGGCCGGCCGGTAAAAATATGAATGATGGTGGTGGCGGTGTTATTTTCCACGGTTCAAAAGATACTCTTATCTGTGGCTGCTATGGTAAAGATCCATGGTTGTTATCGGGCCGTGTTCCCGTTGTTCCAAAAACTGAAAGAAGAGTAGAAAATGCAACAAACGGTGGTCATGAAATGGATTGGGTACGTGCATGTAAGGAGAGCCCGGAAAGCAGAGTCAAATCAAAATCTGATTTTTCAGAAGCAGGACCATTCAACGAAATGGTTGTTATGGGTGTTCTTGCTGTCCGTCTCCAGGGACTGTACAAAGAGCTCGAATGGAACGGGGAGAAAATGGAGTTTACAAATATTGGTGATAATGACACAGTTAGACTCACTATTTCAGATAATTTTACAATAGTAGATGGCGATCCTAAATTCAACAGACCAGACATTCAGCTTAATGCAAAACAGTTTGCAGCTGAGATGGTCAAACATACGTATCGCAAAGGTTTTACTTTACCCAATATGCCTGCATAATTAAACAGGTTACGGGTAAATTTTACCTGTGACTTTTAACTTTTAACCTTTAATTTATTACTTATTATGAAGCTAATAAACATTATTTTATCATGTGTCCTTGTTATGGGACTTGCAACATCATGCGGATCGACTCAAAAAGGTAAAACTACTAAATCAGCAACAAAAGATGCTGGCTTCGTCTCTATTTTTGACGGAAAAACTACAACCGGGTGGCGCGGTTACAACAAACTGGCTTTTCCTCAGGTAGGTTGGAATGTAGTTGATGGTACTTTGCATTGTATAGGATCCGGAAAAGGTGAAGCCGGTAACGGAGGTGATGTTATTTATGACAAGAAACTTAGTAATTTCGAACTTGATCTCGAATGGAAGATTTCCGAAGGAGGTAACAGTGGCATTTTTATCCTGGCACAGGAAATACCCAATGAACCTATTTTTAAATCGGCCCCTGAGATGCAGCTTCTGGATAATGATAAACATCCTGATGCCAAACTTGGAGTTGATGGTAATCGTATGGCTGGGTCACTTTATGACCTTATACCTGCAAAACCCCAAAACACAAAACCAGCTGGCGAATGGAACCATGTTCATATTCTGGTTTACCAGGGAACAGTTGTATATTCCCAGAATGGTGCAAATGTCGTTGAATATCACCTCTGGACAGAGGATTGGAAAAAAATGATAGCCAATTCGAAATTTAAAGATTTTGAATGGTTTGCTAATCCTGCAAAAGAAGGTTATATAGGACTTCAGGATCATGGTTCTGATGTTTGGTTCAGGAATATTAAACTTAAAATTCTTTAATAATACTTTGAGTGATATTGAAAGAGGCCGGGTCTATTGATCCGGCCTCTTTTGATTTTTTATGCCTCTTACCCCCGTTGGGGCGAGGTAATTTGACCCTTCAATCCAATTTCTTCCGCGATAGTCCTCATACCCATTATACAATCTGTAATCAACTCATCGAGATTGATTCCGAGCATTTCAGCCCCTTTTTCTATGACGGAACGATTCACTCCGGCAGCAAATCTTTTGTCATTCCATTTCTTTCTGACTGATCTTGCCTCTAAATCCATTACACTTTTTGAAGGTCTGACCAAAGCACTCGTGGCGACCAACCCGGTTAACTCATCAATTGCATAAATTGTCCTTTCAAGCAATGATATTGGCTTAACATCAGATGCCAGACCCCAGCCATGGCTCAATACTGCTCTGATATATTCTTCGGGCCAGTTATTCTCTTTTAAAATCTTTTCAGACATTATACAATGCTGATCAGGATACATCTCATAATCAAGATCGTGAACCAATCCGATTATTCCCCATTTTTCTTCATCCTCACCATTTTTTTTTGCTAAGTACCTCATTACACCTTCAACAGAAAGTGCATGCTTTAAAAGGCTTTCTGATTTGTTATACCTTTTAAACAGTTCAAATGCAGTATCCCTGGTAGGGGTTATTGTTAACATAATAAAATGCGTTGGTTAAAAGAGAAATAATGATATTCTACTTGATGATTTTTACAACAGGAATTGTTTTATTTAGTGAAGCTCCGCATATATTAAGGTAATAGAGTGATGGCAATAATCTGAAATCGCTTATAGTTATTGAATTCTCCCCTACGATGATGTCTTTTTTAACATCATACAATTTTACTCCGGAAACATTGGTGATAGAAACCTGAAGCTTATCAGCAGATGGTGAATTAATAAAAATTGTCAACTTATCACTGAATGGATTAGGAAATACACCCAATGTCTCATTAATTCTGGTATTTTCGATATTGACTGTCAACGTGTCATTAAATAAATAATCGTCATTGTTATCAACACCATAAGTAACAATTTTGTAAATGCCGTATTTTGACATATCAGCCTTTGTATCAAATGATACCGTTACCGAATCACCGTAAGGAACAACTTGATTTTTAAAAAATTGTCTTACTATCGGATAATGGTCATCTGTTTGGTAGGCCAGATTAAATCCATTTAATGTATCTTTTCCAAGGTTAAGAACTTGTATAGTAATTATTTCTTGTCCATACTGATCCTTTTTGACTGGAGCTTCAATTTTTGCAACCTGCAGGTCCCTTTGAATATAATTAACTGGACTTGACTGAGCAAAATCAATCTTGTCAATCCAGGCACAATCTGAACCCTGTGAAACGGAATTATCTTTCCTGTAGGTCCATTCCATTTTGTTAAGTCCCTCAGGTACAGCAACAGCTTTCTTTGTCCACGGAATTTCTCCCGATTTCTTGAATATCTCAACGTCATTTAGTTTGAAAGAAAGAAAATCATAGTTTTCTTCAGATGAAACTTTATAAAAGAACTTTACTGAATCAGCTTTTGCATAGAAAGTTCTGATCATTAAAGAAGAGGTTCCGTTGTGAGTGATAGCCCCGGATCTGGCGGAAATAATTCCATCATAAAAAGTTGATGAGGTAATGGTCCAGGGAATTGAACTGATATTGATCCATGGAAAAACATTGAAATTTGATGCTTCAAAACTTTCCCTGATTTTGCCAGTTCTGAAGGAGAAATCTTTATTTACAACGTATGGATTGCAATCCAGAGAGGTTGAGACTGAAATCAAACTACCCGAAGGAGTTATCTCTGATAATTTTACCACTACAGGAATATCAGTGATCTGTCCGAATTTTAATATGCCTGACTTGACACTAGGCTCTACAATAGTTAGATCATTGTCCAGACTGGAAATGCTAAATTGACCGGAAATGTCGCTGCTCCCCTGGTTGCGGACTTTGAAAACCAGCTTGAAAGTTTCTCCGGGATCAGCAATGTAGTCGCCATTTCCTAGGCCTTGATCATCCATTATACAATTGACAATCTGAAGATCAGGTGCATGAACACAGATATCAATTGAATAATGTTTTTCTGATCTCTGATCTTTTAACAACAGTTTAATGGTACCTACTCCCAGATCCGGAATATTATTGGAAATTGAAATGACCAGATTATTTGAAAGTACAACATCCGATTTTGCCGGCAATGTTCCTATTGACACTGAGTCATTTCCAATTGTTATCCAATCTGAGACTGAAGATATTTTCGCATAAAGATTATGAGCATCAGTTAACCCAAGATTACTTATTGTAAGTTTCAGGAAGAAGGATTCTCCAAAATCGGCGATCCCATTGTTATTTCCAAGACTGTCGTTAATGCTGCTTGCTGAAAGATTTAGGAACTCCTTATTGATATTGGAGAAATGAATAGTTTTTATTATTGGAGTTTTATTCTGCCCTGTAATTACAATCAGACAGGAATCATTTGATAATCCAGGCATTTTTAACTCAACTGACCCGGAAGGACTGGCAAAAGAAGCATCCCACAATGTATCAAAATGTGATACTGCAACATATGCAAATGGATCGACATTAAGTGAGAGTGACTTTATTCCATTTGGAAGCGTATCTGGTAATGAAATGTTGAATAAACCAGGTTTATTAAGTATCGGAATAACACTTGGGTCTCCTACCAGGTTATAAGTCTCCCAGTAATATTTCTTTCTTGAAGAAGTACTTGCGCTGACAGCAAGATTTCCGGCATATACAATCTGTCCCATTGTAAAATACCAGTCTGATGGAGATTCACCATGAGTATGAAACATCCTGTCAAAGGCGCCTAGTCCTTTTCCCTCGTAGGTTGGATCAGAAGAAATAATGCCTGGACCTACTGACCAATAATAATCTTCATCCCAATATGAGTCGTTTGAACATCCGATAAACCCGATTGCACCCTTTTCAGATGTCAATAGCATCCTCGTTCCAAAAGAAGAAGCGAGATCAAATTGCGCTGTTCTGCAGGCATTACTGATTATAAAAGGATACATGTTCTTATTCTTAAAGGACTGTTGAATGTCAGTCGATAAAATATTGAGGTGTAACCAACCTAAAGCTTCACCGTGTCCGGTATAGTTAATGAATGAAAC
Source organism: Bacteroidales bacterium (assembly GCA_049512815.1). Taxonomy (GTDB): domain Bacteria; phylum Bacteroidota; class Bacteroidia; order Bacteroidales; family VadinHA17; genus LD21. Next base: position 55,873 of record JBEKWS010000022.1, read on the forward strand.
GCCTTTATTTATCAGTCCTATAATTGAATCCTTGGCAGTGTAGGATTGCGGGTAATAAAAATGAGATTCATCAATATTATTTGCTTTGGTGAGGTAATTCGAAATCGCATACTTGACCTGTCCGTCCATATAACTGGCGTATCCTTCATCGTAACCTGCACTGGCGATAGCCCGTGAATAAAATTTATTCGTGTCGGCAAATTGAAATTTCTCATACTGAATAATCTTATTTACGGCTGTTTTTAATTCGGTTGTGTCGGCAACTGGAAGTCTGCCTATATACATTTCCGGTATATAATCGCCATTACCATCAAATTCACCGTAATACATATCAGTTATATTTCCAGAACCCCCTGAACCATAATAAGGTACTCTGTTAACATCTCCGATAATCAACAGATATTCGGGCGGAGGGTCGTTTGGAGTTGAAGATTTGTAAATCTTTGTGAGAGTATCCTTTAATTGAGTATAATCGTTACCAGCCAGACCCGTTCCCTTGTAAAGAATTTTAAGTTTAAAACCTTTCTGCGTTTTCCATTTGAAAAATGGCTCAAGCTGCTTTTTAAATGCGGGATCTGTTATGATTACCATATTTACCGGCTGATTGGAGTAACCTGGTACTACTTGTCCCGGATTGAAGTTGAGTATTCCTTTATCAAGAGATTCATTAAAAAGTGTCGATTGCCTGAAAAGAGATTTTGAAACAATAGTGCCTGAATTAGTAAATGTTATTTCAATCTTCATAGAGGTAATAACCTCCATAAGGTTTGAATGCGGATTATATCTTACAGGGGAAATATACAGATTCGCAAGTTTATTATTCCTTAATGTGCCTAACGATTCAATTCTCACAGTGTCAGATGAAATGTATCCTTTCAAAGCATATACTGATTTATCAATTACAAATTCGGGTTTCTTTTGCTGAACTTCCTTGGTTTCACTTTCCTGAGCTGGAAAAAGAAGACCTTCTATTTTCTTGTCCGATGGATTGACTTTAGACGACCTGATATCAGAAATCTTTATTTTATATTCAGATCCATCAGGCACTGAGATCAAACGGCTAAAGATCGGCAGTTCAGGTTTTCCTGGAATGGCAGAGGGAATGTGACCAGGAATGGAGACACGATAAAATGAACCATTACTGTTAGTTATACTTTCAACATTAAGTTCTGATATTGAATAATTTATGATAATCGATTGATTTCCGGTAATGATTTCACTCTTCTGCAAATTTCCATCTAGATGGAATTTGTAACTCTTTCCTGTCTGTCCGCTTGCTAATGCTGCAAAAAACAGAAAACCTGCTAATAGAATAGCCTGTTTGTCTTTCCCTAAATGAATCAATGTTAATTAATTAACAAAGTGGCCTAAATTCTGTCGGCAAGTTATTAAAAAATCAAGATATTATGAATGTGACCATAATAAATTTGATTAAAATATTAAGATTCGTATTTTTATATTTGAATTTATTTTATGAACATGTAAAAAGCTATTATGAAATCCACAAGTTTGCATTATCTGGAACACGAATGAAAATATGTGATTCTCCCACAAGCGAAGCGAGTTCAACGAAGTCAATCATATGTGGTTCCATCAGACCTTAAACAAAAATATTATTAGCTGATGAAAAGATTAATTGCTTTTTTAATACTGATTTTTTTTGTTTTTAGACTTGCGGCCCAAATAAATAAATATGGAACTCCAATTACCTGGAGTTACAAAATGCAGGACATTGAAGCTGCAGAATATAACTGGTGTATTACAAAAGATAAATTCGGTGCAGTTTATTTTGGCAATGATGATAACATGGTCATCAGATATGATGGCAGAACATGGTCGAAAATCCCCATTGGAAAAAATAAACCTACAATAGTAAGGGCTCTTGGGACAGATAACAGAGGTATAGTATATGTCGGCGGTCCTGATGAATTTGGCTATATAGAACCAGATTCTTCAGGAAATCGTGTTTATGTTTCTGTTTCTCAGAAGTTAAATTCTACAAATGTTAGTAATGTAACAGCAACAGGAGACTCACTTGCTACAAAAAAAACAAAAGATTCTGATTTTGTGATAGGTGATATTTTTTCTCTGATAGTTAAAGACACAAAAGTATATTTTTTAAGTAGCAGAACCCTATCGATCTATAATTCAATCAATAGTAGCGTATCCTATATTAATCTTCGGAACCTTGGATTCAGGCAGTCTATCAGATTATATTCAATAAATGATAAAATATTACTGGCTGATAATATTAAAGGATTGTTCGAAATCAGGAATGGTCAGATAGTTCAGCTTCCCGGAGGTGAATTTTTCAGATATAAAATGTGTCTCGCAATTTTAGCCTATGAAAAGGATCAGCTAATTGTCGCAACACATGAAAATGGTGTCTATCGTTATAATTATACCGATGGTTCGATTGACAGCAGTTTTATTGAAAAAACTGCTGTCAGGAAGCTTATTGAGACCAAAATTTATTGTGGATTGCGGCTACAAACAGGAGAGATTATTTTTGGTACACTGCGTGATGGAGTGTTTGTTCTTAACAGCATGGGAAGGCTTATTGGTCATTGGACCTCTCAAAATACAGAGATGCAGGATAATACTGTAACCGCTTTAAATGCGGGAACAACAGGAGATAATGAATTATGGTTATCGACTGATGGATACGTTTCAAAAGCTTATGTGAACCTTCCTTTTACACAATTTTCTCTGAAATCGGGGATTGATGGCGGGGTTAACAGTTTTTGTTTTTTCAACGGATCAGTTTATGTTGCCACTGACAAAGGGATATATAATAGCATAGTTAATGATGACGGCTCAAGATCATTTAATCAGGTAAACAATATTATTGATCAGGTATTCCCTCTGGTTGTCGGAACTGTAAAGAAGAATAAATTCCTTCTTGCCGGATCTAACAAAGGTGTCTATCAGATAAATAGCAATGGAAGTTATTTCATTTTAAAAGATGACAGGATCATCACTGATAAAAAGCTTTTAAAAAAGGAATTTACAGCCAGTAGTATTCTCCAATCAAAAGTTAACAGTTCCAGATTTTACTTTGGACTTAATACAGGCAGGATCAGGACACTTGAATACAAGGATGGATTCTGGAAAGAATTGGTTACAATTAACGGAATGAAGGGTAATATACTGTTTATGCAGGAACTTAAGAATGGAGATCTTATTGTAATGCAACATTTTCCTGATGCAATATTCAGAATTCCATTTAATGATACTATCCCTTTAAAGTATTCTCTGAATAAGGGGCTACCCGAGATCAGCCTTAACTATCTTTCCGAAATAGATAATGAACTCTATGCAGGTACAGGTAGTGGAATTTATAAATATGATAAAAGAAATGACTCATGGAAAGCAGAAGATGACATGACTGAAGGATTCACAAAAAACAAAAATATTTCGAGCTTTTACAAGGATCCTTTTGGAGATATTTGGGCTACAATGTTCAAAGAGAGGTATAACGATGTCCTTTTTTCGAGAAACAATGATAGTTTAGTAAAGTTCATTGGTGGTCCTCTAAACATTATGCCTAATGTCAAATTACAGTATGTCAGTTCAATTGAAGGACTAAACTGGCTTGCTAAATCTAAAAGCATATTTGTGGTTGATAAAGTAAAGCTTAAGTCTAAACCACTTGCAGTTTATACTTTACTTACAAAAGTCATCATCTCATCCAGGGGAATAGATTCTCTTGTGATGAGCGGAACATTTTTTATTACCGATGAGAAGTATAGAAGATATCCTGTCAATACAAACCTGGATTCAAAATTGCCTGAATTCAACTATAATTTTAATTCAACATCTTTCTACTGGACAACTCCTTATTTTATAGAGGAGGAGAAGACTCTATACAGCTATAAACTTGATGGATACGATAAGGATTGGTCAAAATGGGATAAAATTTCTTATAAGGATTATACCAACCTTCCTTTTGGACGTTATACATTCAGGATCAAAGCTAAAACTGCTACAGAAATTGAGTCCATGGAGGCGACCTTCAGTTTTATTATTCTCAGACCATGGTATCTGACACCGTTGATGATAATTCTTTATACCATCGCAACTTTTCTACTGCTCTTTGCTATAATAGTTGCTTATACACGAAGACTTAAAAATGAAAATATCCGGCTTGAAGGCATAGTAGCTGAACGTACAGCCGTCGTGGTAAAACAGAAAGAAGAACTTGAGTCAAGCATTCACTATGCACGCCGGATTCAAATGGCTTTATTGCCTTCAGAAGCAATATTTTCGAAAAACATCAGGAATTTTTTTGTGCTCTTCAAACCAAGAGATATCGTCAGTGGTGATTTTTATTGGATGACAAAAAAAGGAGAAAGACTTTATATAGTAGCAGCCGATTGTACGGGCCATGGTGTACCCGGAGCCTTTATGAGCCTTCTTGGAATGTCGTTCCTTGATGAGATAATTGACAAAGATCTCGCACCTCGTGCAGATGTTATACTGAGCGAGTTACGACATCATGTAACTGAATCATTAAAACAGATAGGTGGAGATAATGAAGCAAAAGACGGTATGGACCTGGCTCTTCTGGTTATTGATTATAGTGTGCAAAGAATAGAATTCTCAGGAGCATATAATCCGTGTTTCAGGGTAAGGAAACTTACAAACGAGGAAACTAAAAATTGGCAGGATAATTCAATTGAAATACCTGAAGGTTCTGTATCGAATGGGAAATTCCTTCTTGAAACAATTTATGCCAGCAAGATGCCGATAGGTATCTCGTTGAGAATGGATGAGAAGTTTACATTTTACGAATGGGCACTTGAAAAAGGAGTATCTTACTATCTGTTTTCGGATGGTTATATCGACCAGTTTGGAGGACCAAAAGGTCGTAAGTTCATGAAGAAGAGTTTTAAACGGCTTATACTCGATATTCAGGATCACCCGATGAAAAGTCAAAAAGAACTTCTTGATAATAACCTGAAGGAATGGATGGGAGAATATCCTCAGGTTGACGATATACTTGTGATGGGAATCCGGATTGAATAAAACTAAGATATTTTATTAAAATCTGCCATGAATTATATGCAAAATTTTTAAAAGGCGATCTATTACTGAAAAGCCTAAAAAGAGTTGATAGTTTATAAAATATTTCAAATATTTGTATATTGTGGAATTAAAAAATTAATGATATGAATAACTGTTCTTTAGCCATACTTAAAAAAACTTTTATAACAATAATTATTACTGCAATGATCATTCCGGGATATTCTCAGGAGCCACCTGAGTTTGATAAAATTAATACTTCAGCGGGAATCGTTGAAATGCACTTTATCGGGCATGGATCCCTGATGTTTAAGGTGAATGGTTTTGTCATTTATATCGACCCTGTAAGGAGTTCAGGAAATTACGATTTTCTCCCGAAAGCCGACCTTATTCTGGTTACTCATGAGCATGGCGATCATCTTGATGTAAAGTTGATCGAAGATCTGAAAAAGGAGGGAACCCTGTTGTTCTGTAACCAGAACTCAAAATTAAAAGTTCCATGGGCAATGGCTATGAAAGCGGACGACAGGCAGGAAATCAATAACATTATTATTGAAGCAGTACCTGCCTATAATATTGTCAATGAAAGCACTCCGGGTCATCCTTTTCATCCAAAAGGGGTAGGGATAGGTTATATCCTTACAATCGGTGGGAAAAGATTTTATATCGCCGGAGACACTGAAAATACGCCTGAGATGAAATCACTCAGGAATATCGATGTAGCTTTCCTCCCAATGAATCTTCCTTACACTATGACTCCGGCAATGGTTGCAGATGCAGCATTTGCTTTTAAGCTAAAGATCCTTTATCCTTACCATTTTGGAGATACAGATACAAACGAAATTATTAAATTATTAAAGGATACTGATATTTCCGTACGAATCAGAAAATTGAAATAATAGAGATATTATGAACAATATAAACAGAAGAGGTTTCCTCAGAACAGGAATTACGGGGGCTGTTGGAATAGTAGCATTATCACCTTCCCTGGCTGCAGCTGCAAGTGCAACTTTAAAATCAGAGCAGCAGAAGGATATTATCTATAGAACTCTTGGGAAAACAGGGATGAGAGTTCCTGTAATCAGTTTTGGAGTGATGAGATCTGATAATCCGAATCTCTGCAAAGCTGCTTATGAAAAAGGGATTAAACTTTTTGATACAGCTAATGTGTATCAGAATGGGAATAACGAGACTATGCTTGGGAATCTTCTTAAAGATTATCCAAGAAACTCATTTTACCTTGCTACAAAAGTTAAACCTGATGGTGTCGACAGGGAAGGTATGCCTTCCGGGCAGACAACTGCTGAAGATTTTCTTTCAAAATTCAATATCAGTCTCTCAAGGTTAAAGATGGATTATGTTGATATTCTGTATATTCATGATGTAAGGAATCCGGAAATACTTGATTACAAGCCAATTATTAATGCATTAAAAAAACTTAAAAAAGAAGGTAAAATAAAGTTTATGGGTTTCTCAACACATGCGAATGAGCCGGTAGTTATTGATGCAGCGGCTTCTACTGATATCTGGGATGTTATTCTGACATCATATAATTTTAAACATACTTACATCAATGAGTTGAATAGTGCCATTAAAAAGGCTTCTCAGGCCGGAATTGGAATCGTCGCAATGAAGACAATTGCAGGAGGAGGATTTCTCGATAAAGAAAAAACTAAACGGATCAATTCTACAGCAGCCCTGAAATGGGTATTATCAAATCCTGATGTGACTACCACGATCCCTGGTATGACAGATTTTGACCAGCTTGATTTGAATATTAAGATTCTCGCTGATATTTCAATAACTGAGCAGGAAAAGGAAGATCTTTTAATCGCAAGTGCTGAAAAAGGCTTTTATTGTACAGGATGTATAAAATGTCTTTCTGCATGTCCCTTGAACCTTCCTGTTCCTGATCTGATGAGAGCGTACATGTATGCATATGGTTATTCAAACCCGGCTATGGCCCACTCTCTGTTAGGTCAGCTGGGGACTAATGATAATCCATGTAAAGATTGTAGTTCTTGCAGGGTAAAATGCACCAAAAAATTTGATATTAGGGAGAAAATTGCAGATATTTCACGGTTGGTAAATGTTCCGGCTGATTTCCTGGCATAAATAGTAGTAACACTTACTTTAAACCTTCAGTGAGTAAAATCTTTGGGATGTTTAAAATGCTTTTTTCAACCGCAAAGCACGCTAAGAAGGCGCAAAGAGCGCAAAGCTAAAACCATGTCATTAAGTTCTTTGTGATCTTTGCAAACTCGCCACTCCTGCAATTTGGCCCCTGCGCTAAAATAACCCACTGGGCTATTTCTTAACGCTTGGGAACCTTTGCGGTTAATGGATTTCGTTTTGGTGAAAATAGATAGTATTTAATTAAAACAATTCTTAAAAGATGAAAAATAAATTTTTTATTGCATTTCTCCTGATTATTTTTTCAGGTTCAGTATTTGCCCAGGATATTAAATTACCCGAGCTAAAAGGTTATAAAAAGACCACCAGCTATCCTGTTTTTCTTCCGGAAAACCTTTGGGATTTTATTAATGGTGCCGCTGATACATATCTTTCCTACGGCTTTGTTGACCTGCATGTTGCCGAATATAAAAAGGGGAAAAATGTAATTAAACTGGAAATATACCGGCATAGTGACCATACTCTGGCCTTTGGGATCTATTCAACCGAACGTTCCCCTTCATTCCGTTTCATGAATCTGGGTGCTCAGGGATATTTTGCAGATGGAGCAATAAATTTCTATAAAGGCAATTACTATGTCAAAATCAGGACATATTCAAAAAACGAAAAAACATTGAAATCTGCTGAATCACTGGCTCTGAAAGTGGCAACTATGCTTGAAGGTAATTCCGAAATGCCTTCGGTTCTCTCTTTGTTCCCTGAAGTAGGCAAAAAGGTAAACGAAGAAACATATATTAATGAAAGTGTTCTTGGGCATAAATTTCTTAATAAAGCCTTTAAAGCAATATATGTAGCAGGGAACGATACCTTCTCGATATTTATTATGGAAAACAATTCCCCCGCAGAGACACGAAAGTCAGTGGAAGCCTATCTTGCGGCAACTGGAATAGATGCGGCAGATTCCGAAATTGGCAGATACATGCTAAAAGACGGATATAACGGAACTGTTTTCCTGGCATGGAAAGAAAATAGAATTGTAATTATCTCCGGCCTGTCGAAAGATCAATCCGAAATTGCAGATCGGTATACCTCAGAAATTTTTAAATAGGATCTATGATAACCACTTTCTTTCCCGCTTTTTAAGATCTCGAAGTATTTCAATGGCAGTATTTACATTGTCTATAACCTGAAAATCGAACATTCCGACACATATAAAGTCGGCTCCGTTTTCGAATGCATAGCGGAATCCGTCCTTAGGTTCTATTGCTCCTGCAGCCAATACCTTAAAAGCAAACCATGGTTTGTTCACTTCTTTCATATACTCAATTGTATGCAAAGGAAACAGGTCCCACATGTTATCATGAAATTTATTATGATCACGAGAACCCGGACCAATTACGCTGTATTCTTCACGATTCTCTATGGGATGTGCAGACCAGTATTTATCGTGATGAAAAGTTTTCACATAAAAATCTGCATTGATCCCTTCTCTTTCGCATGATTTTATTGTTTCTAATGAGTGACCTCCCACACCAGCTGGAAAGCCTTGTTGCTTTATATAGTCAACTGCTTTTCCAAGCATGTCGAATTTACCGGCACTGGCATACCTGTCGCCCTCTCCTCCCTGTATATAAATAGCATCTGGACTGCTTTTTATGGCCTCATCAATATCGGAGAAAAAATCCTTGTCAGGTAACATGGCCTGGCAAATAGATTGCATCTTACTATTATATATGTTCTTATATTTATTAAAAGTCGGATAATATTGAGTTACCATAAAGGTTGTATTTATTCCAGCCTGCTCAGCCAGATAAAGAGTCTCAATTATTTTTCTTTCATTATTGTAGGCTTTGAACAGTTTGTCGGAGTAAATTAGATCACGCGAATGTGACCAACCTCCAATCAGGTTGCAACCCATTATCATCCTGCTTATTTTGAGGTTGCCGAGTTTGCCTTCAGGCAATTTGCCTTTGAGATCCTTAATTTGTTTAAAATCAACTTTTATTGTAGCACCGGAAACAACATCCGGTCCTGCTTCAGTTAAATTTTTGAAAAATGCTCCTGCAAATACTGCCAGAAATGGTATTCCTGCCAGTGCTTTGATTAATTCCCGACGAGGATTCTTTTCGTGATTATCAGATTCTTTCTGCAGTTCTGATTCTTTCTGAAGAGCTTTTATTTTCTTTTTCCGTAACATATCAAATCCAAAAAACTGACCCGAATCAGTTATAGCAAGTAATATCATCGCAAAAAGTTCAATAACGTTCTTATTTACGATAAGGTAACTTCCTTCGGACGGAGCACCATAACTAAAACCACCGAAAGGAGGATAGGCCAGATAATACATCAATAAAAGAGAAACTCCACTCCATAAAGCGATTCTTGTGAAAATTCCTAACATCAGGGCTAGTCCAATCAAGGCCAGGCCATATGCATTGATTGTATCAATTATCCACATACCGGTATTTCCCGAGGCCATCCAGCGGAACAGATCTCCGAAGATCCAACGGGAACCTTCCAGAAATGGTCTTGCGGTCCACGCAGGATTCATTAGTTTTACTAATCCTTCATAAAGGAAGTGCCAGCCTATTACGATTCTTAGAAGCGCAAGGAAAGCCGGGGCTAACCTGTTTTTGAATGTATCGGATATCATAAGTTTATAAGTTTACTTTTTACCTTTTGATTTTTTGCTTTAAAACCCACCCCTTGCCTTTTGTGGTTTACCTCACACTAAATTCCTCTATCTCATTATTTTTGTCTTTTTACTTTAGCCATCAATAGAGGTATCTGTGACATTCAGAGCAGTTGGCTTCTTTCCACGCCGTCCCGATATATTTAGGATGTTTAAACTCAAGATTTTCTCTTATGTTGGTATATTCCATCATACCTTGTTTCCCCTGGCCGATAATACTATGACAGAGATTACAGTCACGCGAAATTTTGTGACCATCAGCTGCTTTAAAAACATCATTATGACATCTGAAACATCCGTCAGATTCAAGATGCCCGATATGTTCGGGATAATTATCATAAGTTACTTTCATTTTCGGGAATGTATTCTGAATGAATGCTTTCTGAACGGCTGTTACTGAATTATCAATAAGATCTTTATTTTTAGTATAGAAATCATTATAACCTGATTTGTAAAAATCAGTTATACTATCTTTTATTTTCATCAATGCGGTATCCTTGTCACGAAATGTATCTCTCAATATGCCCATAGCAACCTTTTTAAAGAAAGGAATGTTTTTTGAAACCGCTCCTGTAAGCATGGCCTTGTCAAAATAAACAGGTGGAGAATTATAGTTATGTGACGGACGGTTATGACAATCAATACAATCCATCGTTCTTGTTGTAGATACAGACAGCAGGCTGTCAGAGATTGGATCACTGTCGTTCCTATAAATATGTACCTCTCCGGTAGATTTATTAGTATACTTTACGTAAGTTATGTTTTCACGTTTGTCATTATCTGAAATGTATTCAATTTTTACTGCCGGGTTAATGTGCCAGTGAATTCCTTCCCTGAGACCTAGTCCGCTGTATTCCGGACCGGTTTTCATCTGAAGCATTATATCCCATTCAGTATTCAATGAATCGGCAAGAAAATATTTGTTTGTCCAGAGTTTGCGTGCATAAAATTTCTGTGGCCAGTGACATTTTTCGCAGGTCTCTCTGGCAGGACGCAGATCGTGAAGAGGTGTTTCAATTGGCCGTGGATAGGAATTTGTCATCACGGCAAAAACCTGGTGCAAACCTGATAATTTTGATTTTACATACCAGGATGCTCCGGAACCGACATGGCATTCAACACAGGCAACATTGGCATGAGGTGAGCTCTGGTATGCGGTATATTCCGGTTCCATAACCTGGTGACATAAAGTACCACAGAATTCTACTGATTCAGTTATATGGAAGGCTTGAAAGCTACCAAGTGTTGAAAGGAAAAAAACAATAATTGAGGTGATTGTAAAAATGATAAAAGCATTTCTGTGCCTTGGATCATTCAGATCAATACGGGGAAACCTGGCTTCTTCCTTAATTAAACTTCTACGGATCTTTTTCCTTTCACGTATCATTCCAACCGGGATCAACAAGAGCCCTAAGATCAGAAACCCCGGAAGAATTATATAAATAAACAACCCAAGGTTAGTATTCGCATTATTGAATATTGTTGAGATAATAAACAGTACGATAATTAATACCAGATTGATTCCGGCAATAATAGAACCGATAATTGTTAACCAGTTTTTAGAAGAGGGTGGAAGTTTCATTGCACCTGGTAATTGATTATTAAGAGTGAAAGTAAAAATAGGAAATTATTGGATTATTAATCTGCCAAAATACCTTAATTATTCAAACGGACTGTAGGTTTCTGGAAAAGACCTTTTTTATTCTTCACCATTGATTAGATGTGAAATGATCCGTTTCAGGCTGGCATATGACTTAACAACCTTTAAATCGTTGTATTCGTCAGCCACATTCTGAGGGGGGGTATAAAGTATTCCCAGCTCCGCTTTTCTGAGCATAGAAATATCGTTGTAGGAATCACCTATGGCAATTACTTTATAATTAAGACTTTGAAGCGCTTCAACCACCATTCTTTTTCCATCCCTTTGCCTGAGGTTATAATCTATGATGTTTCCTTCACTATCAGTGGTAAGATGATGACAAAACAAAGTTGGTCTTCCAAGCTGTCTGAGAAGAGGATCAGCAAATTCACTGAAGGTGTCTGATACAACAATAAGTTGAGTAATAGTGCGAAGCCAGTCAATAAATTCAACCGCTCCGGGCAGCGGTTTCAGGAGAGATATTACATTCTGTACATCACGTAATGTCAATCCATATTTTTGTAACAGCTCTAACCTTCTTTTCATTAGAACATCATAGTCACTAATATCCCTTGTTGTAAGTTTCAACTCATCAATTCCAGTGTGCCTGGATACATTTACCCAAATCTCGGGAACAAAAACACCTTCAAGGTCGGAACAAACAATATACATATCCTGACAGTTATCTTGTTAGCAATACTTCAATATAAAATCCTTAAACAATTTATAATTATTTTGCAAAGAAAAATAATGTTCTGTTTTTTCATCTAATTCAAGAAGTGAGACAGGAAGGGGTAGATCAATATTTAAAATTTGCCTCATCTCTTCAGGGAATTTTGCAGGATGAGCAGTTTCAAGAGCAATAAAAAGCTGTTCTCCTGATAAAGAATTCTTATTAATCCTGGAATACTCTTTTATTCCACTCCATGCAACGGCTCCATGAGGTTCGAGCACCAAATCATATTTTCTGTAAACTTCGGTAATTGTATTCCTTGTCTCTTCATCAGTCACACTTACTGCAAACAGATCTTCACGCATTTGTTTAAGATCAGGTGTCTTGGTAATATTTCCGGATTCATCCATTGAACCTCCGTAAAAGGCTACAATTCTTGACAGATTACTTGGGTGACCAACATTCATTGCACTGGATATACAATTCTTTGAAGGAGTTATTGATTTATAGATTCCTGTATGCAAATATTCAGGGACTTCGTTATTTTCATTCGTTGAAATAATAAATTGTTTAACCGGAAGCCCCATTTTCTTTGCAATAATGCCACCCATCAGGTTACCGAAATTGCCTGATGGTACGCTAAAGATAGCCTTTTCCTCTATGTTAGCAGCAAGTTTTGAAAATGAATAAAAATAGTATATTGTTTGCGGAAGTAACCTTCCGATATTTATGGAATTTGCTGAAGAAAGTGCGAAATTTGAAAGTGATGTATCCAAAAAAGCCATTTTAACCAGCCTCTGGCAATCGTCAAACTTCCCATCAATTGCAATAACGCTGATATTGTTTTGCAGAGTGGTCATCTGTTTTCGTTGCATCAGGGTAACCTCATTGGCAGGGAATAAGATAATTACATTAATGTTTTTGAGTCCGTAAAACGCATTGGCCACGGCACTTCCTGTATCGCCTGAAGTAGCTGTAAGTATTGTAAGGTGCTGATTATTAAGGGATAAATAAGACTGCATAAGACGGCTCATCATCCTGGCTGCAAAATCCTTAAATGAGGCTGTTGGTCCCTGATCCAGCCACATGATATATTTACGATCAGACACCTTTTCAAGCGGGACATCAAAGTTATAAGCATCAATGCACAGGTTTAGCAGCTCTCCTTTATTTATCTCATCACCAATGATTTTGTTAAGGATGCTGAAAGCTATTTCAGAATACCCTTTACTGGAAAAGCTTTCTTGTTCACGGAGCGTTACTGTTGGTAATGAAACTGGAAGGTATAATCCTCCATCCGGAGCCAGACCTCTGAGGAGAGCCTCTCTAAAAGTAACTTCCTGTGACTTTAAATTTGTTGAATAGTATTTTATTGGCTTTCTTCTCAATTAATTGGGTTTTACCTTTATCTTTTTACTTTTATCTTTTTACTTTTGTCTTTTGTCTTAAACCTTTAGCCTTCAGCCTCCTTATACATTCACCACCCGCATCAAATCTGCAAATACACCGGCAGCAGTAACATCAGCTCCGGCTCCATATCCTTTAATCACCATTGGAAGCTCATTGTACCTGTTTGTTGTAAGCAAAATGATATTATTGCTTCCCTCCAGGTTAAATGACGGATGATCTGAACCAATCGTCAGGAGCTCGACATTAGCCTTTCCCATTTCCAGTGTTGCAAAAAACCGCCACTTGCGGTTCATGGTCTCTAACTCCTTTCTTTTTTGTTCAAAATCAGCATCATACTCTTTAACTTTTTCAAAAAAATCATTCAGATCACCTTTAAAGCATTCATCAGGAAGAAATTTATTAACTTTCACATCTTCTCTTTCAATAGAATAACCAGCTTCGCGTGCGAGGATAAGAATTTTTCTGACAACATCAGTTCCACTAAGATCTACACGGGGATCGGGTTCTGAATACCCTTTTTCCCTAGCTTTTCTGATAGCGCTGCTTAATGGCATTTGCGGACTGAGTTCATTAAATATAAAATTCATTGTTCCTGACAGGACAGCTTCTATCTTAAGAATCTTATCACCGCTAAGAACAAGATCATTGATTGTTTTGATAATTGGCAATCCTGCCCCAACTGTGGTTTCGTACATAAACCTCACTCCACGTTCACTGGCAATAGTCTTCAGTTTTTGATAATAACTATACTCTGAGGAGCAGGCAATTTTATTCGCTGTTACAATAGAAACATATCTTGAAAGAATATCACTATATCGGGTTGCTACATTCTCATCAGCTGTGCAATCGATGAAAACGGAATTCCGAAGATTAAGCTTTGTCATTTGTTGAATAAAACCTGATATATCTGCTTTGTCACCGGAAGTTTTAAGTGTTTCCCGGTAATTTTCCAGTGGGATGCCCTTTTTATCAATCAGCATTTTCCTGGAATTAGTTACACCCATCAGATTTATTTTCAGGTTGTGTTCACTTATAAGTGTTGATTGCTGTTTTTGAAGCTGTTTCATCAGACTTGATCCAACCAGTCCTGTACCGGCAATAAAAAGGTACATCTCTTTGTATCGTGAGAGGAAAAAACCATCATGGATGACATTAAGTGCTTTTTTCAGACTCTCATTCTTAATTACTACAGAGATATTCAATTCAGAAGAACCCTGAGCTGTGGCTATAACATTTATTCCATTGCGGCCAAGTGATTTGAAAAGCGTTGCCGATATCCCGGGTGTGTTTTTCATCTTTTCACCTACGATTGCAATAATTGACAGGTTCTTTTCAATCAGGATTTTTAGTTCTTTATTCAGATCAATTTCAATTTTGAATTCCTCATTTATCGCATTGGAAGCAAGAACTGAATCGGATGGACTGACAGCAAAAGTTATAGAGTACTCTGAAGAGGCCTGTGTTATAAGGATTATGTTGATGTTTTTTCTGGCTAATGCTCCAAATAGCCTCATTGACGTTCCTGAGACACCAACCATCCCCGTTCCTTGTAATGTGATCAGATCAATATGATCAATTGATGAGATCCCTTTAATAGGGCTTTTGTTATCATCATTCGATTTATTGCTGATAATGGTTCCTTTTGATCCGGGATTGAATGTGTTTAAGACAATAATCGGGATGTTTTTCTTATAAACAGGACGCAAGGTAGGGGTATAAATTACTTTAGCTCCAAAGTGTGATAATTCAATAGCTTCAGAATAAGTAAGACTTTCAATTGCATAGGCTCTTTCGACTTTTTTCGGATCTGCTGTCATAAAACCATCCACATCTGTCCATATCTCTAGAACTTCCGCATCGAGGGCAGATGCAATTATTGCTGCGGTATAGTCTGACCCTCCTCTTCCTAATGTTGTAATTTCGCCATTTGAATTACTCGCGATGAAACCCGGAACCATAATGTGTTTTCCGGTTCTGGTAAAACTTTTGGCAATAAGACTGTTTGTCTTTTCGAAATCAACGTTTGCAAATCCAAAATTACTATCAGTTTTTATGAAATTCCGGGAGTCAATCAATTTACAACCGGCAATTACGTTGCTTAAGATCAGTGATGATAACATTTCTCCCATCCCCATTGTCTGATCGAGAGAATGTTTACTAAGTTCACGGAGCAGGTAAATCCCGTTCAAAGTTTCCCTCAGGTCATTAAAAATATTTTTAATGCTTTCGATGACAACATCCTGTTTATTCTTGACAATCAATTGTTTAACAAATTCAATATGTTTTAGAATTATCTTATCAAGCAGGATTTTATATTTATCATTTCTGAATGAGGCAAGCTCACTTAAATGTTTTAGTTCATCGGTTATACCCTGGAAGGCAGAAACAACAATAACACAAGAAGAACCTTGAGATTCTATTATCTTTTTTACTCCCCTGATCCGTTCTGGAGAACCGACTGATGTACCGCCAAACTTCAGGACTTTCATTATCAATTTCTATATAAAATGAAAATGCATCTCAAAGGATGCATTATAATCACTAGCAAAAATAGCAAAAATAAGGTAAACGGCTATAATGAATTAAAAATATTAATCAGGATGAGCTTTTAAGTATGAACATTTTAGCTTTTCCCCTCTTTCTCAAGCCTGTTTAGCATAGAGAATATAAAAGCAGCGGATGTAAGACAACATATGATAAACACGAGCCATAGCTGCCAAAGTTCAACTTTATCCCATAGGATTGTTCCTACAAAAAGAAGTTTATTCCCGACAGCTGTTGCAAGAAGCCAGCCACCCTGCATTAGTCCCTGAAATCGTGATGGAGCAACTTTTGATACAAAAGATAAACCCATTGGGCTCAGGAAAAGTTCAGCAATTGTGAGCACAAGATAACTGCTTATCAGCCAGTATGGAGAGACTCTGTTGATGTCTGCTACAGGTGTACCGTTAAGCGATTCAGGAGAGGGTGCTCCGATCGAGGAGATCAGTACAATTGTAAAACCTAGTGCTGCAATGACCATTCCTATACCAATTTTCTTTGGTGTTGAAGGCTCGATTCCTTTTTCATTCATCCATGCAAATGCAGCCATCACCGGAAAGGTCAGGACAACAATAAACAAAGGATTAAATGATTGGAATATTTCAGGATAGATGGAATTCTGCGGACCAAATGCAGAGAATAATTTACCAAGTAAGCCTGTGGGATCAAAACCAATAGTAAAGAACAAAGCAAAAAGAAGTGCAATAATAAAAAGTATAGCACCTGTGATCCTGGCATTTCTTTTAAGATCCTTATATACCAGCAAAACAAGCCCGGCTATTGAACCTATGACAGCAAGCAGAGATGGAAGAGTAAAGAAAAGGTTGGTAAAAGGACCTACCTGTTTTACGTTGTAATCCCTTGCAAATAGTGTGAGTGTGAGTCCATTCTGATGGAATGACATCCAGAAGAAGATCACAACAATAAATACTAGTACAAGTGCTGTGATCCTTGCTCTCTCTTCCTTACGCGAGCTTAAGATTATCCACGTTACAAATCCTGAAAAAAATCCGAATGCAAGACCAGTGGCCCATCGCTGCGCCGGAGTGCTGCCCAGTTGCCTAATGAATTGTAATAAAAACGCAGTAACTCCCATTGCAATAATTGCAGCAAAGAGAATAGATGGCTTGAATTCTACCTTTTCGGCAGCAACTGTTGAAACCTTTACCTCTTTATTGGGAAGCAATTTATTGAAAAAGATATAAACCAGTAGTGAAATTACCATTGCTCCGGCTGCAATACCAAATGCATAATTATATCCTTTTGAAAAAACCTCAAGATAACTATGGGCAAATGCTGAAAGGTCGGTTACATGTCCGCTAAGATTTACTTTGTCAGCCAGCTGTTGGAAAGTGGAAGCATCAGCCGACATGGTACCATTAATGTATTGGTGGCAGAGGGATGGCAGGCTTGCGTCGTGAGCAAACCCGTTCGTTTTCAGCCACCAGTTGCGCATTCCGTTTGCAGCAAATGGTGCAAAGAATGCTCCAACATTAATACCCATATAGAATATCATAAATGCTGAATCTCTGAGCTTTGAATATTGCGGATTGTCGTACATCTGACCAACTACAGCCTGAAGGTTACCTTTGAAAAGGCCGTTGCCAAGGGCAATAGTAAAAAGTCCGATTATTGTGATTGTTAATGTCATACCGGGTATTGCCATAATAATATAACCGGCAAACATTATCAGGATCCCTGACAGGATAACTAACTTATACTTCCTGGTTGCATCTGCGAGTATACCTCCAACGAGAGCAAGTGCATATATACTGAAATAGAACCAGCTGTAAATTCCGCCGGCTTTTTCAGCGGAAAGTCCGAACTTGGCCTGTAAAAAAAGAACCAGTATCGCCATCATTGTATAGAATCCGAACCTTTCTCCCATATTTGAGAAGAAGGCTACCAATAATCCCCTGGGATGATTCTTTAGCATATTTGATATTTATTTTGTGTACTATTCTTTATCCTATTCCAGTTATTTCCATTTATTTCCACCTATTTCTCGATTCAGGCCTGTAACAAATATATTAATCTTTTTGAAAGCAAAAAACCGGCTTCCCCGGCTCTTTTTCTTAAATTTGTGAAACTAATATAATTTAAGGATGAAACTTTTCCAATGTGATCAGATAAAGCAAATTGATGAGTATACCATAAAAAACGAACCGGTAGCTTCAATTGATCTGATGGAAAGGGCTGCAGGGCAGTTGCTTAGATGGTATCTTCCAAGGTTTGAAAGATCAAGACGTGTTTTGATTTTCGTCGGTCCGGGTAATAACGGAGGCGATGGACTTGCCCTTGCACGTTTACTAGCCTCCAGCAGATATGATACTGAAGTACATTACCTTGTTTTAACAAAAGAGACCTCAAAGGATTGGAAGATTAATCTCGAGCGCCTGAAATCGGAAACAGATGTCCCGCTGAATTATATGAAAGGTGTAGATCAGTTCCCCTCTATTTCTTCAAAAGATATTATTTTTGATGCAATTTTCGGTTCAGGACTGACCCGACCGGTTGAAGGTTTACCTGGCGATGTCATAAAAAAGATCAACCAGGTTGATGCAACAATAATCTCAATTGATATTCCTTCTGGTTTGTTTGGTGAGGATAATAGTATAAATAACTATGATAGTATTATTTCAGCCGATTACACATTGAGTTTTCAATTTCCCAAAGTCTCTTTCATGTTTCCTGAAAATGCACGATATCTTGGAGAATGGGAAGTATTACCTATCGGATTAAGTAATAAGGCAATCAGAAACACTTTATCTCCATATATTTTATTAGAAAACAGTGATATTGCCTCCTTGCTTAGAAAAAGAAATAAATTTGATCACAAAGGGACATTTGGTCATGGTTTATTGGTTTCCGGATCTGAAGGAAAAATGGGAGCTGCAGTTCTGGGAGCCGGAGCAGCTCTGCGGACAGGTATCGGGCTTATCACGTGCCATATACCATCATGCGGAGTTCTAATAGTGCAGTGTACCCGGCCGGAAGCTATGGTGGAACCTGACAGAAATGAAAAACTTATTTCCGGGATAGGAAAGACTGACTCTTACAGTGCTGTTGGAATCGGACCCGGATTAGGGACGGAACCTGAATCACAAAGGGCGTTTTACGAATTTTTATCAGCATGTAAGAATCCGGTGGTAATCGATGCCGATGCATTGAATATTCTCTCTTTAAACAAGGGGTGGCTTTCTCTAATACCGGAAGGAGCAATTCTGACACCCCACCCTAAAGAATTTGAGAGACTTTCAGGAAAAGCTGATAATAGTTTCCTTCGGCTAAACAGACAGATAGAATTTTCGCGGGATAATAAATGCATAGTTGTCCTGAAAGGGGCTCATACTTCCGTCACAACTCCTGATGGAAAAGTGTATTTCAATAGTACAGGGAACCCCGGTATGGCAACAGCCGGCAGTGGAGATGTACTGACAGGGATATTATTATCTTTGCTTGCACAGGGCTATACGCCTGAAAATGCCGCTGTTTTAGGAGTTTATCTTCATGGTCTGGCAGGTGATTTGGCGGCAAAAGAATCATGTTACGAATCAATTATTGCTTCTGATATAATTAAAAGTCTTGGCAAAGCGTTTAACAAGATACGGGATAAAGGTTAAGGCAAAAGATAAAAGATAAAAGGATTGCCGCGCTCTCCTTCGTCAAGCTCGCAATGACACTGCAAGTAAGTTAGTTAGCGCGAAAACCGGGAACCGAGAACAAGCAACGAGCTACAAGCAACGAGCAACTGTTCTGCTCCCCTAAGAAACTAGACTAAAAGTACTATTTTAAATTGTACTTTTATGCTGATGGTAAAAGAACTTCACAAACGGACTCCTCAGGAAAAAGAAAAAATCCTGTTGAATATT
>JBEKWS010000023.1:0-72461 GCA_049512815.1 Bacteroidales bacterium
TGAATATTCAACAGGATTTTTTCTTTTTCCTGAGGAGTCCGTTTGTGAAGTTCTTTTACCATCAGCATAAAAGTACAATTTAAAATAGTACTTTTAGTCTAGTTTCTTAGGGGAGCAGAACAAGAGCATGCCCCGACCGAAATGTCTGGGGGCCAGGTGTAGGTTTAAGGGGAAAGTTAAATAGCCAAGAGAAAATGAAGATTAGAATAATATGCATTAAAATCAGTGTTACTTATGAAAAAGGAATTAATTGAAAAATCATATCAGCTTGCAAAGGAACAATATGCTGCTTTAGGAGTAGACACCGACAAGGTGCTTTCTGACATGGATAATATAAATATCAGCTTGCATTGCTGGCAAACGGATGATGTGGGAGGTTTTGAAAAAGCCGGATCTGTACTTGGGGGAGGAGGTATTCAGGCTACAGGCAATTTCCCGGGCAAAGCAAAAACGATAGAGCAAATGCGATCTGATCTTGATAAGGTAATGTCACTACTTCCAGGAAAACAAAGATTAAATCTTCACGCTATTTATGGTGAGTTCGGTGGTAAACTTATTGACCGTGATAAGATCGAGGCAAAGCACTTTCAAGGGTGGATAGACTGGGCAAAAAAAAGAGGGATAGGCCTTGATTTCAACTGTACTTGTTTCTCTCATCCCTTAGCTGATGATGGATTTACTCTTTCAAGCAAGTCTGAGAAAATCAGAAAATTCTGGGTTGAACATACTAAACGATGCCGGGCCATAGGTGCTGAAATGGGAAAACAACTCGGTACTGCCACAGTTCATAATATATGGATACCAGATGGTATGAAAGACACCCCGGTTGACAGGAATACTCTTCGAAGACAGCTTAAAAAATCGTTGGATGAAATATTTGCAATTAAATACCCTAAAAAACACCTGAAGGATTCTCTTGAAAGCAAATTGTTCGGTATCGGATCCGAGGCAATGGTAGTTGGATCGCATGATTTCTATATGGGTTATGCTATACAAAACAATACAATGATAACTCTGGATAATGGCCATTTTCATCCCACAGAACAAATCGGTGACAAAATATCCTCTATTCTTCTTTTTGTTGATGAGATTCTTTTACATCTTACGCGTGGTGTTCGATGGGACAGTGATCATGTTCTTACTTTTAACGAAGATTTGTTGCTTATTACTCAGGAAATAGTACGAGCAAAGGCTTTAAATCGGATTAATGTTGGTCTGGATTTCTTTGATGCAAGCATTAACCGCATTGGAGCTTATGTTATAGGAACACGCTCTGCTCAGATGGCCTTTATGTATGCTCTTCTTGAGCCTTTTAAAACACTTGTGAAGTTTGAAGAAGCGGGAAAAAATTTCGAAAGGCTAGCATTCCTGGAGTTGCTTAAATCAAAACCTTTCGGAGCTGTTTATGATTACTATTGCATGAAGAATAAAGTTCCGGTAGGACAGGATTATATAGAAGATATAGTGAAGTACGAAAAAGAGGTGCTCCTAAAAAGGTAGGAATTTTATGAAAGAGACAGTTATTGCTATTTATGACATCGGCAAAACGAATAAAAAAATCATTCTTTTTAATGAAGACTTTAAGATAGTCTCAGAAATCGAACAAAAATTCGCTGAAATTCTCGATGATGATGGTTTTGAATGTGATGATATTGAACATATTGAGCTTTGGATTAAAGAGTCTCTGACCCGATTAGTGCATTCAGATAAATTTGACCTTAAAGCCATTAACTTCACCACTTACGGTGCTACCCTTGTCTATCTTGATGAAAATGGGGAAAGAGTGACTTCCGTCTATAATTATCTGAAACCTATGGATGAGAAAATACCAGAAAACCTGTACAAGCGATACGGTGGCAGAGATGAGTTTTGCAGAAGAACAGCTTCTCCTGCTCTGGGAATGCTAAATTCAGGTTTACAGCCGCTTTGGCTTAAGTCAGTCAAACCGGAAGTATTTTCTAAAATTAAATACATCCTTCACTTTCCTCAATATCTCTCATACATAATTACAGGTAAGATTTATTCTGAACATACCTCCATAGGATGCCATACTGCTTTATGGGATTTTGACAATATGAGTTATCATCCGTGGGTTAAACTTCAGGGATTGAACCTGCCGGATCCTGTTCCTGTTGAAACAGTAAATGAAGTAGTTATTGACGGGAAAAAACTTCAGGTAGGTATAGGTATTCATGATAGTTCAGCATCTCTTGCGCCCTATTTTTCAAGCAGTGAGGGGAAATTCCTTTTAATTTCTACCGGAACCTGGTGCATCAATATGAATCCGTTTAATACTGAAAAATTGACTGCAGATCAGCTTGACAAGGATTGCCTCTGCTATATGAGTATCACAAGGAAGCCGGTAAAGTCTTCCAGATTATTCCTCGGACATCTGCACGAAACAGCTGTAAAGCAGATATCTGATCATTTTAAAAAGGCGGAAGAGTATTATAAAAAAGTTAAAGCAGATATTCAATTGTTAATTCGTCTGAAGTCAAAATTCAAAGAGAAGAAAGTATTTTTTCAAAGCGGCCCATATTCCCGTGATTTGAGCGATTACATTGATATGTATGAGTTTAGTACTTTCGAGGAGGCTTATCATCAGTTAATGAATGAATTAGGTGATCTTACTATAGATGCAATAAACCAGGTTCTTTCAGCAAATGATGATACTGCAAATATTTATATAACAGGAGGATTCTCTAAAAATGAGCTATTCCAGAATCTAATCGCAAAAGGGTATCCGTTAAAATCTGTATATACCTCTGAAATTGTTAATGGATCTGCACTGGGAGCAGCTCTGGTTGTTTCTGGTTCAAGATCTTCGTTAAGCCTCGGACTTACCAAATGTAAAGTCTGATATATTATTTATTACTAAAACTTACACACTATTCTTCCTCATTCTTAAATTATTAATCCGATACAGTTACTTACAAACCATCAATATAATCTTTTACCTAAGGCTGCGTTTAGCTTATATACACTTGCAGCATAATCAATTCTGGCTTTAAGCAGCATCAACCTGCTTTCAGAAACTGCAGTATTGGCATCAAGCAGGTCAAGATTTGTTATTATGCCAGATTGAAAACTTATCTCCGCAAGTGAATAAGCCTTTGAAGCCTGTGCAAGCTGAAGCTCGAACTGGCTTATTTTTTTTCCGGCTGCAATCATATATGCTTCAGCTTCGTAAAGCTCGTTCGAAATATTCCTTTTTGTCAGTTCAGATTCATATGATAATGAAGTTATAGCGGATTGCGCCTGAGAAAGATTATATTTGTTCTTCATGCCATCAAAAAGTGGAATGTTTAGCCCAAGACCGAGAACATAGTTTGGAGTGAATCTGTCGAGATAGGGGATGTATCCGTTTTTTGCACCTCCTGATGCCATGAAACTAACAATTGGTTTATTCTGAAGCTTTACCATACCATACCGTAATTCTGCTAGTGAAGTTTTTTTCTCATTTATAAGCACTTCATCCCTGTTGCGAAAAGCAATAGCTAATATTGAATCTGAAGGGATGACCGGAAGTTCAACAGTGAATTCGCTATTTACTACAGGTTTGGTGGTTTGTTCATTTCCAAGCAACGAGTTCAGGGAAGCCTGCTGAGCTATCTGTGCCGCAGCAAGGTCGA
Organism: Bacteroidales bacterium; assembly: GCA_049512815.1. Classification (GTDB taxonomy): domain Bacteria; phylum Bacteroidota; class Bacteroidia; order Bacteroidales; family VadinHA17; genus LD21. Next base: position 3,633 of record JBEKWS010000023.1, read on the forward strand.
CTTTCTGACCTTCAACCGTCGATATTTTGACTTTTGTTGAAAGAACCTGGTATTCTGTAGCCGATCCGGTAGCCATCATTTTTTCAACATACTGAAGATGCTCATCTAATGCGGCAATTTGTTCATCTTTTATTTTAATAGCGGCCTGAAGATATACCAGAGTATAGAAATTATTCACTGTTAAAAGCGACAGTTTTTGCTTTACCTGCTCAAGTGTTTGTTCACCGATTGCCTTGTTTTCATTTTCAAATTCAATATTCTGTCGTGTCCGGCCGAAATCATAAACAAGTTGCTTGTAATTTATAGATGCAGAGTAATTATTTGCAGGGTAAAGCTGAAAGCTTCCTAATGTTGGAATATTAAGCTTTGTTGCAGGTCCCAGATTGGCATAATTTGCTTCCAGAACTATCTGAGGGTAATAACCTGTCTTTGCCAGCCCGATTCTTGCGTTTGCATTATTTATAGCCTCCTCTGCAGCTTTAATTGAGGGATGGCCTGTGATTACCCGTTCAATAATATTTTTCAGGGATAGAGAATCAGTTACAGGATTTACCTTTGTATCAGCAGCAACTTGTCCATTTAAAATGCTATTTATAAAGAAAAAGAATACAGTGGCCGTGAGGATTGATCTCATTTTTATACGTTTATTCATTTGCCGGAAGATTTTGAATTTTTAATTTTTTTGTATGAAGAAAAATTATTGGAATTCCTCCCAAAAGAGTTATAATACCTGCGAGAAGAAAATCATCATTAATACCTTGTATATAAGCCTGTTTATTAAGGTTTGAAAGAAGTAATGCCTGACTTTGCCTTGCAGCATTTGACGGTGAGCTTCCGGCTTCATATTGAAGATGATATTTCATTTTATTCATAGTCTGCTGATAGATCTCAGAACCGGGTTTAACTGCCTCACTATAAACCTGACTATGAAAAATAACCCTGGATGTCAACAGTGTAGCCAGTAACGCAACACCCAGACTTCCTCCAAGCTGTCTTATTGAATTGGTAATTGCAGAAGCCTGCGCCATTTTTTCACGTGGTATTTCCAATAGAGATACCGTGGTAAGTGCAGTGAACATTAAGCCCATGGCCAGTCCTCTCAGATATAAAGAGAACATAACATACTTTAGCTCAGTAAGCCATGACAGGTTCGAGTTAAGATAAAAACTAAAAGAAAACAGTATAACACCTATGAAAAGGGGGAGTTTTGGACTTATTTTATCAGAAATCCTCCCGGAAATGGGAGCAGTTATTCCCTGTATTATTCCGACAGGAAGAAAAACTGATCCGGCCTGCAGAGCTGTGTAACCCAAAGAATTCTGAAGATATACAGGTAATAAAAATGTACTTCCGAACATCCCGAGACTGAATATCACCAGAATGATATTGGCGATACCGAAGTTATGATTCATCAGAAGCCTCAGATCCAAAAGCGGCTCTTTGACTGTTAATTCTGCGGTTATAAAAACCGCCAAAGCAATAAAGGCAATTGCACCACATACCAGTATATATGTGGCATGCCACCCGGCTGAGTTTGTAGCTGCATTCCCCTGAGATAATGCATATAAAGTCAGAGGAAGAAATATTGTCACTGAAATGAATCCGACTATATCAAACTTTCTTATCGTTTTGTTTATATATTCGCTTTGTATAATAATTGTAAACAACATAGCTAATATTCCAACGGGAATATTTACGTCAAAAATCAGCGGCCAGCTAAAACGATCAATCAGAAAACCTCCAATTAGCGGCCCGAATGAAACAGACGCTGCTGCAGAAATACCCCAGAATCCAAGAGCAATACCTCTCTGGTTAGGCGGAAATTCCCGTGAAATTATTGCCATACCAAGTGGTTGAATGGTTCCTGCTCCTAATCCCTGAATAACTCTTGATACTATCAGCATATTCTCATCGGAAGACCTGCCACATAACATTGATCCCAATGTAAAAAGGAATAATCCGATGAAATACAACCGCTTATAACCAAATTTATCTGCAAGCCATCCCGAAGTGGGAAGCGCCACAGCCATAGCAAGCATATATGCTGTTATTACCCATTCAATCTTATCAAGACCAACCCCAAAAGAAGCCATTATTTTGGGTAACCCAACATTCACTATTGTCGCATCAAGAACTGCCATGAAGGTTCCAAGCATAACATTGGCAAGCAAAAACCATTTGTAAGACAAGTGCTTAGGATGAAAGGCTGAGTTGCTATTCCTTACCAGGTAGCGAATGCGGTGAGATGGCGTTCTCCGTGTTTTCATTCTTATTATTTAGTAATCTTGACAACAACTGACATACCGGATAGAATATTGAATGAGGATAATTCTTTACCATTATCTGCAGTATCAATTGAAATCCTGACTGGAATACGTTGAGTAACCTTGGTAAAATTACCAGAAGCATTATTTGCCGGAATCAGTGAAAATACTGATGCAGTGTTTGAACCAACCAGGAATACTTTACCACTGAATCCTACTCCCGGAAATGCATCAATATGAAATCTTACGCTCCGACCAATGCTAATACTTGAAATTTTTGTCTCCTCAAGAAACGCCACCACCCATAATTTTTTACTTATAGTCATAGTGAAAACTGCCTGACTTGGCTGAACAACATCACCTGGGAGCAACCATCTTTTTGTCAGAATACCATCGACCGGTGCATAAAGTCTGGTATTCTTAAGCTGAGTATTAAGTACTTTGACCTGGGCATTTGCAGTTTCAACTGCTGCTGAGGCACTTGCAATCATGGATTTTGAAACCAGTAACTGTGCGTTTGCTGCATCTAGTTGAGCTGAAGCGGTTTCATATGCTTTTTTAGTATGATCAAATTGCTCTTTTGTTATCACACCTCCTTCTGACTGGCTTTTAGCTCTTGCCAAATCTTCCGCTGCCCGCTCAAGGCTTATCTCCTGAACCCGGATGCTTTTCTGATCTGAGCTATATTTAGCTTCCGCCTGTGCATAATTAGCTATTGCCTGATCCCTCAATGCAACAGACTGATTTCTCTGCGCAATAAAATCAGAACTATCAATGTCTGCCAGCAGGCTGCCTTGTTTAACGAAATTTCCTTCATCAGAATAAATAGCAGATATTCTGCCGATTATCTTCGAACTGACACTTACATTGTCTGCATCAATATGTGCATCATCAGTTGTGACATACCGTGAATAATCCCGATACCAGTAGAAGGCCCCTGCCAGTACAATTATAATAACTAATGCCAGTGGAATATAAACTCTTAACCGGTTGTTTTTTGATTCTGGTTTCATAAAATTTATTTGAATTTATTTATATTGTTAATTATCAGTATTTTAAATTATTTGGTTTTCACCCCATTAATAAAGATTTCAGTAAAAGCTATAGTTCTATCAAGGAGCATATCATATTCTTCCTGTTCGATAAATAGTGTTTTCTTATCAGTTACTACTGAAATCCTCAATCCTTTAAGCAGATCGAGGAAAAGTGAAGCAGTTTGATCAGTATCGTTAATAAAGAATATACCACTTCTAATTCCATTATCAAAAATCCTTTTTATAATTTCCTTTTCTTTCTCCTTAAACATTTGAATTGCCTCCCTGAAACCAGGTTTAAGATCAGAATAAACCTCGAGTCTTAATCTGCTTAAGTTCAATAATGTACGGAAATAGGAGAGACGTGACTTAGCATATTCACGAAGTAATTGTTCAGGTTCCTTAATACTTAAAATCTTATTTGATATTTTAGCAATGAACTCATTCTGTTCCTTTTCAACAACAGCTCTGTACAGACTCTCTTTATCAGGGAAATAGTAATACAAAGATGCTTTTGATAATTTAAGATCGTTCGCAATTTCGTGCATCGCTGTCTTCTCAACCCCAAATAATCCGAAACGCTTTTGTGCGACTTCAATAATCATCTGCACTTTATTACACTTTTCAACACCTGCTTCTTTCTTATTCATTTTTATTAAAAGTTGCAAATATAACAAACTGTCTGACTAATATGTTCAAATGGTCAGATTACGAATACTTTTTTATCAACAATAAGAAGTTTTTTACTTAAGGTGATGTACATTTAAACACATCGTAAAAACAATTTCTCCAGGTTCTTTAGAATCGAAAATTCAGTCCATAAAAAATAGTAATATGAAAAAACATCTTATGCTCTTGTTTATATACTCTGTTTTTATTTTTTCACTTAATGAGACCTATAGTCAGATTAATCCTGACAGACAATGGCCCGCATATCGTGGAAAATCATCTTCGGGTGTGTTGGATAATGCAAACCTCCCTGAATCATTTGACCTTGGGAAAATGATCAACATAAGGTGGAAAACAGAGATACCAGGTCTCGGACTATCAAGTCCTGTAATATGGGGGAACAAAATATTTATTACAAGCGCTATTAGTCAGGCTGACAGAGATGGATTTAAGCCAGGAATATTTGGTGATATCACACCCGTAAAAGATTCATCTATTCATGAATGGAAAGTGTTTTGCATTGACAAAAATTCAGGTAAAATGATTTGGGAGAGGACCTCTTATAAAGGAATACCTAAGATGAAACGTCATCCCAAATCCACTCATGCAAACACATCAGTTGCCACCGATGGAAAATATGTTGTTGCTTTTTTCGGATCGGAGGGACTCTTTTGTTATGACATGAACGGAAACTTTGTGTGGCAGAAAAACTTCGGATTGCTGAAGTCAGTCTTCTTCATGGTGAAATCAGCAGAATGGGAGTTTGCAAGCTCTCCGATCATTTATAATGGCGTTCTGATAATTCAGTGTGATGTACTTGAGAACTCATTTGTTGCAGCGTATGATGTAAAAACAGGAAAAGAACTCTGGAAAACCCAGCGGGATGAATACCCCGGATGGTGCACTCCAAATATATATACATATAATGGTAAGACCTATGTTGCTCTTAACGGTTATAAGAACCGCGGCGGGTATGATTTCGAAACCGGAAAACAGGTCTGGAAGATGTCGGGTGGAGGAGACATTCAGATTCCTACGCCGATTGTTGGTAATGAAATGATCTATTTTAACAGTGCACACGGACGCAGTTCACCAATCATTGCCGTCAAAACTAATGCTATTGGCGATATAACACTGAAAGAGTCTGAAACATCAAGTGAATATATAAAATGGAGTCTTCCGCGAGGAGGTTCATATATACATACTTTGCTTCTCTATAAAGATCACCTGTATAATGTTAACTGGAATGGCAGTTTTATCTGTCTGGATCCTTTTACCGGAAAAGAGATTTATAACGCAAAGCTTGGAAAAACAAGAAGTTTTATAGCATCTCCGGTCGCATCGGATGGGAAGATATATGTTGTTGATGAGGAGGGAACTGTTTATATTGTTCAGGATGGTGATAGTTTTAATCTTCTTGCTGAAATACCTTTGAATGATATCTGTATGACAGCTCCTGCAATTACTGATGGAATGATTATTTTCAGAACTCAAAAATATCTCATTGCTGCAGGGAAAAAATAATCTTTTTTTATTCTTTTTTCAGACTCTCCGTCAGAGAATCGTTTGTTACGGACCTTACGGATATTAGCAGTGTAAATAAACCTGTGATCAATATTGCTGATATCATCAGGATCATAAAGAGCCATGGTATATCAGGATTATTTTTTATTGACGGTAATGTTGCAACAAGAGCAGAAATAATGCCGGATGAAACTCCTGCAAACAGGATAAGCATTTGTTCCGAAAGAATTATTCTTCTGATCTTTTTTACCTGGAAACCGGTTGCCAGCATTAGTGCAAATTCACGTTTTCTTTGGTCATAGTTCCTTAATAGGACAAAACCAAGTCCTGCAATTCCGATTACCATTCCTAATCCGCCAAATACTCCAAATACTGAAAGATACGTATTGGTGACTTCATAAAATGAAGAAAGACGATCAGTAGTTTTTTCAATATTCACACCATAATTTTCAAGCCTGTCAGTTAAAGTGCTTTTGTATAGATCCGTGAGCAGACGATCGCCATCAACTAGTAAAACTGAACTTCCTGAGACAGAAGGAAAGTACCTTTTGAAGTTCTCCTTTCCAATTATTACATTGCCCTGAAAAACAGATGATTGTAATCCTGCTGCAATAATAATATTCAATGGTCGTCCATTTTCAGCTCTGAGAATTAATGTATCTCCTGGCTTTAGTTTTAATCCCCAATCCAGAACTGTCTGATCTGCAATACCATATATTGTATTGTTTCCCGGAGAAAGGTCTAAATAGTTCCAGGGATTTCCGATACCCTTTTTAGCAAATACCTTTGAAAAAGAGAATGACTTTTTCACAATAAAATCAGAAGGATCAATTCCCAGCAGAGGAGGAGTAGTAACATGATTAAGGTTAAGACAACTGGCATCATTGCCTGAAGACCTTTTAATAAAGACGAAGCTCATCTTCGAAAGCAGATCGTTGTCAAGACCCATTGTTTTCCTTCCAGATACTGTATTCAGATCCTCTTTTAAAGGGATTGTGTTTTCGCACCATAGCAAATATCCACCGGTTCCTCCGGATCGATTCAGATGTTTTTCGTTAAAATTCATCCTGTTTACACTTGTAATAAATACTGTAAAAATTCCGGCAGCTATAAACAGGATAGGAGTTACAGCATGTGATGGGTAAAAAGAATAATAAAGATGCGATAACCATTTTCTTTGGTAAATTCTGTCAGTACCATTCATATTTCCGCTGATAAAATATTGTCTCCAGAAAAGCACCAATGTCAATAAAAGTGTTGTTCCTGTGGCAAAATATAAAGCGAATTGCTGATCCTTAAAGAATACAGAAAGTGCAAATAATGAAATTGTTATAACAATTGATGAAAGCAAGAATAAAAGATTCAAAAGGGGTGAAGGGATTTTGTAAATTTCCTTTCCCCTATGATTCAACATTTTAAAGTACAGTTTTATTTTTACCAGCATAAATACCAACGTTGTCAGGAATGTTATAATAAATCCTGATAATAGCGGTACAAGGTTGAAGTATGCATTAAGGGTATCAGTTTGTACAGCGCCGTTCCATACGGAATTCAGAGCCGTGGTTACAATAATATTAACCAAATAACCGGCAAAGGCTCCGATTGAGCATCCAATTAAACTGATTAATCCAGATTCAAGAAATAATAGTTGTGAGATCCACCTGTTTTTAAATCCCACGGCAAATAATGTATGAATCTGAACTCTTTTCGAATCAAAATATGATGTGACAGCAAAGGACAACAAGACTATTGATGCCAAAATGAGGAAAAACCCCAGACTCAGGAATAAGGTGCCAAAATCAACACTTTCATTTGCAGCATTAACAGATTCTTCCGATAGGTCAGTAACACTAAAACCTGTCTTATCCGGATCAAGTGATCCATTAAGCTTATCTTCAATCTTTTTTTCAGTAAAACCAACAGGAAAACGCAGAGTTGTTGCCGGGCCGAAATTATTTCCCCACAATTTATTTCCCTTCTCATAATTGATAAATGCTTTAGGAGTACCTCTGTATCTATTCCAATAATCCTCATCCCTGGGGCGGATTTCTTTCATTTTTATTGGTACACCTGCATCCCAGTCCGAGCAGGATTCCCTCCCTGAAATTCCCGGGAAATCAGGCATTAGCAGAGAATCTGACCAGATACCATGCATATCAACAATCCGTTTGACTATGAAACCGCTGCTTCTTTCAATAAGGTTATTAAGTGAGTCTGGTGAATACCAATACATTTGAACAGTGTCTCCTTCACTAACAGAAAGATCATTAGCCATCCATCTGTTGATTATCATGTTATCATCACTGACAATTTCAGGATAGAGAGATGAAGGTAATGCTGAAACAAATGAGTATGGGGTCGATTTGGCACCTGCAGCAAACCTGTTTCCAAGGTATGTTAAGGCAGGAGCGGAGGAGGGAAGTAGATTGCTTATTTCTTTAACAATAGCTCCATCAATAAAAACTCGGTCAGATATAAATTCAAATTCACCTGTTTTCTTTACTTTTCTGAGTCTGAAACCGATGTCAGAAGGTTTTAAAACTTTTTTTAATGCACGGGAAAGCACACTTATTGAATAGTCTGTGTTCTTTCCAATAAGCAACCTGTTTATTTTAGGCGATGTACCTCGGTTATCTTCGATATCCGTCAGATTGATGAAGATATTCATAGGTGTTATCTGACTGATAAGCAAGGAGAAATTTCCAGTGTCTGTTGGTTTAAGAATAGTTCCAATCCTCATTACAACAGACTTTCCATCTTCCCTGGAGGGTGCAAAAGGTGCATCTTCAGGTATGTCGCTTATCTCTGTGAAACGTATTATAAGATCGTCTCCTGGTTTAACTCTCAGATAATCTGCAAGCCGTTTGTTGACAGCAACTTCCCCGGGGTTGATGTTTATTAAATCATTTCCATGAAAAGTAAAAAAATCATTACTCAGACCATATATATGTATATTAAATGCTCCTTTTTGCGAAATCAGACTTTGACAATAACCGTTTATTTCAAGTATCCCTGTGCAGTTAATTTTGGCGCTATCCCGTATCCTTTGAGCAAGTTCCGAACCAAAGTATCGGACTCCTGAACTTATGAGAATACCTGTATTACCCAGGCGCTCCGAAGCTGATTTTTTGAGACTGTTTTTAACAGATCTGCCTGTAAGAAGTGACCCGGTTATTACAGCTGACAGTAATGCAATAATAAGTACCTGATAAAGAACCGGCTTTTTATAATACTTTAATGATCGTATTACTATCTGTAAGATTCCTGGCATCATAATCAGTTATCTTCTATTTGTTTCAGACTAATAATTTGCCTTCCTCCAAACGCATAATCTTTGACATCTTTTTTGCTAGGTCGACCGAATGGGTAGCTAGGATGATTGTTATACCATATTCTTTGTTCATCTCAAGAAGAAGTTCACCGAGAATTTCCGCATTCTTTGCATCAAGAGATCCGGTTGGTTCGTCTGCAAGAAGAATTGATGGCTTATTTGAAAGGGCTCTGACCAAAGCAACCCGTTGTGCTTCTCCACCTGAGATAAGGTGTGGATACTTATCTTTAAGATCAGAAATACCGGTTTCTTCCATTAGCCTTTTTATATTCTGCTCTTTAACAGAAAGTTCTTCGATTGATTGTTTTAATGCAAGTAAAGGTAGAAATACGTTATCAGATACAGTCATATAAGGCAACAGCAGATGGTCCTGGAAAACAAAACCGATATTCCGGTTTCTGTATACAGCCGACTCATCATCAGTAAAGGTTGCTATTGAAGCTCCCCTGAAAGTAATCTCTCCGGTGTCCGGCTTATCAAGCAAGCCTATGATATTCATAAGAGTAGTTTTCCCTGAACCTGATGGCCCCATGATGGCAATAGTCTCACCTTCATCCACTTCAAGACAGAGATTATCAAGAACCAGACCTCGCTGAAGGAATGACTTTGAAATTTTTTTAATTGAAAGCATTTTGTTATCCTTAAATGTTAATTAGTTTTTCCCAGTGATATTTTTTGCCACCAAGGCGCCAAGACGCAAAGGATCACAAAGTACAAATTAGCTATTTTGTTTTAACTTTATTATATACTTCTGATAAGCCTTCAGACATTTTTTCAAGAGAAAGTTCTGTTAAGACCTTTTCTTTTCCTTGTTTTCCAAGTTGAAAACGGAAATCTTTATCCATAAATAATTTCAAAAGGGTTGCTGATAACTCCACAACAGTGTCAGGATAATAGGTGATACCTCCTTTAGTTCTTTCAATGATTTCAGGAAATGCTCCAGTTGCAGGCTGAACAACCGGAATCCCGGCAGCATTAGCTTCAAGTATATATAAACCATAGCCATCATGTTTTCTTACAGGAACACACATAATATCAATGTTGCTGAAAAACTCCTGCTTACTGTTACCATGAAATTCGGGATAAATTCTTACAAAACTTTTAAATCCTTTTGCTTTTATTTTTCTTATCTGTTCAGCAATAAACGGTTTATCATCACCGGTATAGCCTCCTGAAACATGGAGAGTAAGTCCTGGCAGACTGTTCCCTGATTTAAGTTCAATAAAGGCATCTACTAATTTGTCGAACCCATTCTGAGAATTGATCCGGCAGAAATATCCAATTGACGGGTAATTATCTTTTTTTCCGATATTGATCAAGTCGGCTGGATTAATTCCAAGTGGGATAACATGAAAATTATCTCCTGAAATTCCAGTTTTCGATATAAATAACTCTTTATAGTAGTTGCTTGGAGTTAAAAAAGCATCTACATAAATTGCCTCTTTTGATATCAATTTCCAGGCTCTTGACTGATAAGGTTCTGCCATTTCATCTATCCAGTCATCTTCATTGAGGAGAGAGCAGACAATTCTGACATCCAGTTTTTTCTTAATCTGACGGGCAAGTCCTATTATGAGCGCATTGGAAAGGTGAATAATATCTGGTTTCCCATCTCTGGTCAGATAATTCATCAGGCGCTGAAGCTCTTTTTCAGGAAAGGCATTTTCTCCCTTTATCATATTCAGTGTCATATCTTCCAGCCCTTCTGTACGTGTGGTACCAGCCCTTCGCGCCGCCATATTAAGCATTGGTGCAGAATCAAATACCTTATCTAAGAATGCTGGCATGTTTCTGAGGAAATGGACTTTTTCTCTCAGGTACATCGAAATAGCGCCGAAGAAAACATTTTTATCAAGACCCGTTTCAATGTTGGTCCCATCAGGTGGAAGGTATAACGGAATTGCTGAAGCAGTGATTCCGGGAACCTTGCGTATGGCCCTTAAATAAATCATATCGCGGTAGCAATTGCCACAGTAAAATGATCCCCCCGAACCTGTTATCAGATAAACAATTTTCATATGTTTCATATTTCTTCTCTGTGAATCTTTGTGCTCCTCTGTGACAGTTCTTTAAAAATTACACAGATAACCACGGAGAAGACACAGAGGACCACAAAGCTTTAATAAACTCAGCACCTACTTTTCACTGAATGAAAGCAATCGTCCATCTTCGATAAGTATGTAAAACTTCCCTTTTATAACTGCAGGAGAACTACTGACAGGAGCTCCTGCATTGAAACTCCAGAGTTTTTTTCCATCTGTCAATCCGAGAATGTAAATGTTCCCATCCATGCCAGTAAATAGTACTTTTGTCGATGTTATTACAGCAGAACCCATTATACGTCCATTTGTTCGATACTTCCACAACAATTTACCATTTGAAGAGTTATAGCAATAAAGGTTTTTATCTTCACTCCCAATAACAATCGAATTAATTCCAATTGCCGGAATAGCCATTATAGAACCATCATCTTCACCTCCTGGAATCCTCCAGACAATTTTTTTTGTGTTGATATTTAAACAGTATTTGTTGCCATCATAATCCCCGAAATATGCAAAGTCATGTGAAAGGGCAGGAGAGGCAGCGATGTAAACTCCAATATTAATGGTATCCTTTTGAATCCCGGTCAGAGGGTCTACGACCCTTATCATTCCGTCGCATCCGCCAAATATTATCTTGCCATTTAAAATGGCTGGCGTACCGTTTATATAATTCTCAGTTTCAACTTTCCATAAAGATTTCCCTGTTTCAGGATCAATACAATGAAGATTGTAATCATAGCTTCCTACAACGATTCCTGCTTTATTCCCGACTTTCCAGACATTTGCTGATCCTGCAATCTGGTTATCAGTGGTATATGACCAGATTAATTTGCCTGTAATTTTGTTAACAGCTCTCAGAATTCCATCGCTTGTGCCAAAAATGATTTTATTTCCAAATACCATTGGAGCTGCATCGATTGATGATCCAGACTCATATTTCCATTTTATCGTGCCATTTGAACTCACAGCAATCAGGGACCCTTTATCATTTCCGAAATAAACATTTCCATCGCTTATAACCGGAGATGATTTCGTAGTTCCACCGGTTTTTATGCTCCATAAAAGTTTTGGTGATACAGGAAGTTCAGATTCAATTTTTCCGGCAAGGTCAGCCTTGCCTCTGAATAAAGGCCATTCGTTGTCTCCTGACTGCGCACATGTTGACAAAAAGAAAACAAAATAAAGAATGACTGTCAGAAAGAATCTTTTTTGCATTTTTTCTATTTTTCGGAGTGAAATCAATCTTACTTACTTCAATTTACTTAATGCTCCTGTCGGACAAATTTCAATAACCTCTTTGCTTTTCGATTTAAGGATGTTATTAAAATCTTCAGTCAGTGGTTCAGAGATAATACTGACAAATCCTCTGTTAATAAAACACAGAGCAGGTTCATCTTTTGAATCCTCACAAAGTCTGACACAGAGCCCGCATTTAATACATTTTGCATTCTCAAATATCAGGCCCGTATTTCTATTAATCTTCTTTACTATTGGTGAATTTATCAGCTTGTCTCTGGGATCTTTTATGGAAAATTCATCAGCAAGATCTCTGAGCCTGCAATTATCGGCAGCACGACAATCGCAATGCATGCAGCTTTCAGACTCATTGGAAGCAGCGTCCAGATCAGATATTTCCCTGACTCTTTTTACTTCATTATCACACTCTTTTAACCATTCCTTTAATTCGGTGGCCTCAAGTTTACCAATATGGGAGGTGAAGCGTTTGGAAGCATTTTTTGTTTTAATTCCAGTCTTAATGACTATTTCATTATTCGGATTATTTACAATATTCAGATTCGTTTTGTGGTAGTTAGTTTGTTGTGAAACAAATAGTTGGATATTCCGTATTGAAACAGGGATATCAATTTTTTTTCGCCGGCATGCATTTTCACAATATCCCGGACAATCTATACACTTTAATTCTGATGATTGAAGCTGTGCAATGGAAAGTTGAATTGCAGCTTTAAAATCATTCGCACTCAGAAGCCTGTTCATGAGAGGAATATTGTACCCACCAGGACACACTACTCTGCATGGAGCTTCACATTCCGCGCGATGCTCTGATAGAAGAAGTTCAATAGCTTTCCGCCGCAGGGAGATCACCACTTCATCAGAAATAGCAATGTCCATGCCTTCCTGAACAAAAGCTGAGCATGATGGTAGAAAATTACCAGTCCTGTTATCCTTTACCATGCAAACCATACATGATGAATAATGAGGAAGATTATTATTATGGCACAGGGTAGGGATATTGAATCCTGCACCTATGGCAACATCCAGAATGGTTAATTCTTCCGGAGCTTCATACTCAGTATTATCAATCTTCAGCTTAACCATTAATGTTCACTTTTTCAATTGCCTTCTCAGGGCAGACGATTCTACATGTATCACATTTTGTGCATATTAACTGATCTATCTCATGTTTTTCATAAGGTTTGAAAGGAATAGCATTAACAGGGCAATCCTGCGAACATTTGGTGCATCCTGTACAATTCTCATTTACTTCATATTTTATCAGATCCCTGCATTTGTTAGCTCTGCAAATTCCTCGTGTGTGTTCTTCATATTCGTCTCTGAAATATCTCAGGCCTGTCAAAACAGGATTTGGAGAAGTCTTTCCAAGACCGCATAAACTACCATCTTTAACGAATTTACATAGTTTTTCCAGGTCATTGATTTCTTCCAGTTTTGCTTTACCTTCACTCAATCTGTAAATAATATTCAGCATCTGTCTGGTGCCAATTCTGCAAAATGTACATTTACCACACGATTGTTTATGGGTAAATGTCAGAAAATACTTTGCCATATCAACCATACAGTCTGAATCGTCAAGTACTACCATACCGCCTGATCCCATCATTGCACCCAGCTTTGTAAGTTCCTCATAATCAATTGCAGTATCAGCTTTACTTGCAGGAATACATCCACCTGAAGGACCTCCGATCTGAACGGCTTTAAAAGTTCTGCCTTCAGCTACACCGTCGCCGATCTTTTCAACTATTTCGCGTATTGTTATACCCATAGGAACTTCTATAAGACCTCCTTTTGAAATTTTTCCTGCAAGCGCAAATACCTTTGTTCCCTTGCTCTTTTCCGTTCCAATCGATTTAAAAGCTTCAACTCCGTTTGTTATAATCCAGGGGACCAATGACAGAGTTTCAACATTATTAACAAGTGTCGGCTGGTCCCTGAACCCTTTTACTGCAGGGTATGGAGGCCTGAGATGGGGAGTTCCTCGCTTACCTTCCAGTGAGGATATCAATGCAGTTTCCTCACCACATACAAAAGCTCCCGCCCCTTCAAAAATCTTTATATTAAATGAAAAACTACTGCCATATATTCTATTGCCTAAAACTCCATTGGTGTAACACATTTTAAGTGCCATTCTGACTCTGGTAACGGCAAGAGGGTACTCAGCCCTTATATAAAAAATCCCTTCATTAGCGCCTGTGGCAAATGCCGCGATAATCATACCTTCGATAACTCTGTAAGGAAAAGATTCAAGAAGCATCCTGTCCATGAAGGCTCCAGGGTCTCCTTCATCACCATTGCATACAACATATTTCGAATCACCATTTGTCATGAGTGAAATCTTCCATTTTTTGCCAGTTGGAAATCCTGCACCGCCCCTGCCTCTTAATCCGCTATCTGTAATTATATTTACGATTGTATCCTGATCTAAAGTATTAATACACTGATTAAGCGCTTCAAAGCCTCCGGACAAACAATATTCATCATATGATTCAGGTGAAAGAACACCGCTGTTCTTTGTTGCAAGATGTACCTGATAATTCAAAAAATTATTGAGATATTTCTCTCTTAATACACCCGGAATATTAATCTGGCTGGTAAGCTTATCCTCAGAAAGAAACGTGTCTATAAGATCGTTAATGTTGTACTTAATTCTTTTGTTTATAGCCCTGGGTCTTACATGTTTAAGAAGTATTTCTTCAACCTGAAGTTTGCTGACTTTTGTATATCTTGAATGAATGTTCTCTTTTGTAATTATTTCCATTAAAGGTGTCTGGTTACATACTCCTACACACCCAACGGTCTTTAACCGGATATTGAGATTATACCTTTCCTTAATATCAAGTATTTCAGACAGTATCTCTTTACTACCACCTGCAACGCAACAGGAACCTATTCCAATCCTGATTTCCGCATCAATATCTTCATTAATATCAGCATCGTGCGAATTAATGCTTTTGTTACCGGAAGTAAGGAAATCCTGAATTATCTCATCAACCTGGGTTGGCTTAACATGACCATAGGTTTTCCCGTCAATCTGAACAACCGGTGCCAATGTGCAACATCCTAGGCAGGCAACTTCTTCTATTGAAAAAAGATTATCAGGTGAAGCATTCCTCTTATCATCAATTTTAAGAACTCTTTTAAATGCATCGGATATTAACGGGGCACCTTTGACATGGCATGCTGTTCCGGCACAGATTTTTATAGTGTGCTTACCAACAGGAAGATGCCTGAATTGTGAATAAAATGTTGAAACACCCGAAATCTGTCCCGGAGTTATGTCGGTTACCTTACATATTTGTTTAAGCGCTTCTGAGGGTAGCCAGTTTAGTCTTTTCTGTACCTCCTGTAGTATAAAAATAACCTTCTCCTGATCATGTCCTGATAATGCAACAACTTCATCTACAACAGAAGCGATCTCTTCATTAGAAGTCTGCTTACAATCGCAGCTGTTGGTCAATATCTTTGTCTCCTCAGTATTCATTTATTAGAAATGCAATAAAGGTTTTTCTTTCCTCTTATATATATCTTCTTGTCTGAAAATGCAGGTGAACAATCGGCACTTTCACCAAGGGGTGATTCAGCGATCAATTTGAAAGACGATGCTGCCTTCACAATGTGCATGATACCACTTCGGTCAAGAAGATAAACCATATCATCAACTATTATAGGTGAAGCATAAAACTGATTCTGAAAATAATGTGTCCACAATGTATCTCCTTTCATTGCATTATAACAGGCAACATCACCATTCCCGGTTGAAACAAATAAGAACTGATCGTTTGCAACAGGACTTGAAACATCCGGAGTATAAGTGTTGTCTTCCCATACAATCGAGGGTCCTGTGCCAGGTTTAATAGCTACCAGCTTTGCATAATCAGTTACAGCGTAAGCCATTGTGCCGTTTACTGCCACTGATGGAGCAACATCACCGCTCATGCATTCGACTTCCCATAGTTCTTTACCACTTGATGGATCATAACTGCTTACCATCGGGTTTCCGTTTATTATCAGTTGTGGTTTCCCAGCGAAATGTGCAATTACAGGAGAAGACCATACAGCATGTCCCTGTCGCAGGGTTTCCCATTTCTGATCGCCGGTTTCTAAATCAAATCCTATCAGTGAAATCTTTACATTACTGTCGAATTGGACTAGCAGAAGGTTTTTATAAATCAGGAGGGAAGATGCATAACCGTAACTACTTTCAGGAACTCCTATATTTTTTGCCCATTTCTGTTTCCCATCCAAATCGAAGCAAGCAAGGTTGCCATTTGCAAAAACGGCACAAACCACTTTCCCATTTGTAGCCACTGTAGATACGGCAAGCCCAGCCTCCTGATCCATCTTTGGCAATACTGCCGGCTCTCCGGGAATATTGGAAGCAGATCCAGTCCACTGGATTTCCCCTGATTTCTTATTTATACAATAAATTTCACATGTCATATCCCGTGCTCCGGTAATAAAAATCTCATTTCCCCAGATAACAGGAGAACTTTTACCCTTTTTAGGAACCTCAATTTTCCAGTCAATATTCTTTCCGGTAACCGTATTCCATTCGGTTGGGTATCCGGCACCTCCGGCTATTCCCCGGCTATCCTGACCACGAAAAAATGGGAAATTTGTTTTGTCGGGATTGGGGGCTTTTTCATTGCCGTTTTCCTCTACATTAGCTGACCCGCGGACTTTTCCTGAGATATCCGGAAGATCAGTACGCAGAATAAAAGATGCTGTAATCGCTGTTACAAAAATAACACCAGCTGCAGAAATAAGATATCTTCTGCTTTTTTTCTGCTTCAATGAGGAATCTGGTTTTACACCAGGAAGCACCGGATTTAGTTTTTCATTTTCTGTTATAAGTCTCTGACAAAAAACAAAAATTATTGCCCCTGCAAGCAGGAGGTATGAGCCAGTTTCCACCTGCCATCGTGAGCTGAAGTAAGCTTTTCTTGCAACAAGATCCATCGCTCTTACCTGGGCAGCCTTATCAGCATTAGCAGGATCCTTATCGTACTGTTCCTTAACTGACAACAGAACCGGATTGTCCAATGGTTTTATTGTTTTAAGCTGAACCAGGCTGAAGATCATAGTCATTGCCACAATAAGGGCAAATCCTCCGGAAATCTGACTCACAACTTTTAGAATGCTGATATCTTTTTCAGTAAATTTAAAATTCATTTAAACTTTCGCTTTAATTGGACAAAACTTAAAACATCTCCCGCAGCTATAACACTTTCCCTGGTCTGGTTTATATTCACTTCTCTTGCTTCTGATTGTGAAAGATATCATCCCGAATCCGAGTGAAATCCCCAAAAACGCCCCTGCCCAGGGTGATGCATTTATAAATCGCCTGATTATTAGTTCTTCTTCTGAAAATAATACTGATTCTGTTTTACCTGATTCTTTAAACGCAACCACATCTTTTAGCTCGGATTCAATTCCAATTTTCTTTTCTATCCTGATTTCTCTTGCCAACCTGACAGTGCTATTTGCCCTTGCCAAGGCGGGAGCGAGGTTGTAAAGTAAAAAAGCTCCAGTAATTGCAAACAGGGGAACAAGAAGAAAATAGAGAATAAACCGCTTTCTTGATCTTTCCGGCTCTTCTCTCTTTTGTTCTGTATCTGAAGGAATAATGGCATTATAAGGGCAAACTTCTTCACAAAGTCTGCAATTTATGCATTCAGCAGGAGTTATTGTCAGATGCTTTCCTGCAAACCTCGAAAAAATATTAAGTAAAACTCCATAGGGGCAGAGAAACCTGCAGTATGGCCGGTTGACAAATATTCCGGCTAAAAGTAACAAAACACCAAAGATTATCATTGTGTAAGGGGCATCCAGTCTGAATATGCCAACGAAAGGATCGTATCTGCATATAATAAACTGACTATTTGTAGAGGCAAATAGAACAGCAATTCCAAGATAAATGAAGGGTATTGATGCTAGAACAACTTCAACAGCTTTTGTAAGTTTAACCGGCTTAAAACCTGTTAGTTCCTGAATGGCTCCAAGTGGACAAACACCTGCACAAAATACTCTGCCGTAAGCCAGTGCAAACAGGAGTGGAATAATAAAAAACAGAAGGCCTGTAAGAGGAATTGAATACCCCTGGTTAAAAAGTGCGAGTGAGACGTTCTGTACCGACCCAACTGCACAGATGCAACCCTGTCTGTAAAAACCAAAGTAAGCAAGTGAAAACACCGACATCCAGATCAAACCCTGCCGTGAACGCTTTTTTAATGCCAGCCAGGTAGTTACAATCAAAGCACCGATTAAAACTATAACATCAAAATATTCCCATCCCGGTGCTCTCTGAACAGGCATCTGGTTTGTCGGGTAAACATGTCCGGATTCGAATTCAGGCCTAGGAAACCTATCCTGGGCAAAAAGGATTGCATGCCAGAACAACAGCAATAAAAATATTATATATGGAAGGACTTTCTTCATTTAATTATCCTAAAATCATTTGTGCTTCATTAGTTTTTTCTTCATCTGTTTGCTTTTTTTTTGCCCCATCCCCCTAAAGGGGGGCTAATTCGGTGATATTCAATTAATTTTATTTTTGCTACATTGTATATATAAGATTTGGAATATGGCATTTTTTACTTTTATCTTTTTACTTTCTTCATTCACCGAAGCTTCAGCGAAGGTGGATTATCTTTTATCTTTTGTCTTTCGGCAGGTACGGTTTATTTGCCGGAACCCTGGATATAGCATTCGATGGGCAAGTACGTGCAATTGAGCATTCATTGCAATTAACGCACCGGTCATGTTTTATCTGCATATAAAGTGACCCATTTCCAAAATCGGCACATCCCTTTACACATTTGGCACAACCATCACATAAATCTTCATTAATTGTATATTCAAAATATGGCTCTTCGACAAACTTTCTCGTAATTGCACCTGTAGGACACAACTGGTTTTCAGCTCCTGTGCTGATCGTTTTAACTCCCTGACGGAGATAACCTCCACAAAGGTCACAATAGCCGCACATCGGAAAAGCATGCACACATTTTGATGCCGAAGGAGTCAACACACAGTTAGTCTTGCATTGACCACATTGTGTGCATTTGAAAGGATCTATCTGCCAGACATAAATAGATGCTGAAGTCTTTTTTACTAGAAAAACGGGGATAATAACCAGAGGAACTGCAACGATCAGTTTTCCTGCAGTTTTAACAAAATCCCTCCTTGACTGATATTTATTTTTACCTTCATTCATGCTTATGCAATTAGAATTTATTACAGTCAGTTTTTCCATGGCATATTCCCTTGCCAGGGCAAACAGAACAATCCTTCCCGGATATAACCTTGTTTCCGAGGGCAATAACTATCATAGCTATCAACATTAAAAGAAGGTACCTTCCTAGTCTTTTAAAAAAATCATTTCTGGTCATATTTTAGTGTTAATAAGATAGTTACTTGTTACTGGGTACTGGTCACTGGTTACTGGTTCTCACGCTAACTGACTTACTTGCAGTGTCATTGCGAGCTTGATGCAGGAAAGCGTGGCAATCCCTTTATCTTTTTACTTTTTACTTTTGTCTTTTAATTTTTTCTGGTAAAAATATAAAGTTTAGAGTCAGCCGGATTGGCAGCATAAATTGTTTTTCCGTCTGCAGAAGCCAGATCAAGAGGAATAGATGCCACAAACTGATTTTTTGATGAGACGAATTCAACAAATTCCCCTTTTTTATTAAGGATTTTAATTCTGTTGATTCCTTTTTCGGCAGTTACGAACCCATCGGGAATTAAAATGAAATGTGCAGGATTGCAGCATCCGCAGAAAGCTTCTGGAGCTGTTCCCGGTTCACCAAAAAAGCTTTTTATTTCTCCATCCAGATTTCTTGTCTCAATTCTTCTGTGTCCGGTATTAGAAACAAATAGCATATTGTCGCTATTAAGTGCTACAGCAAAATAGGGACTTGGTATAATAAACTGGCCGCCGTTCTGACCAACCATATTCTTAACCTCACCGCCTTTGTCAAGAATGAAAACCATTTTATTTCCGGCATCAGCAAAAGCAATAAATTTTTTATTTGAACTGACAGAAGTAATTATGCTACTATCTTCAAACGGCCCCCATTCGCTTTTTATTCTTCCATCCTGACTCAAAATAAGTATTTGTTCTATTGTTGAAGCAAAGATGGTGTCACCAAAAGTTGAAAGTGATGTCACAGGAGAAGGAGTTTTCAGATTCCAGATAAGTTTCAGGTCTTTATCATAACATGACACGAAAGAATTACCACCCAGGTAGATTTTACCGGCAAGAGTAACAGTGACTGCTTTTAGAGAGCCTTCATTTACTTTTAGCTCATTTGAAATTTTCCAGGCGTCAGGTATTGCCTGAATTTCCTGTGTTTTGGTTTCATTCTTCCCGGAACTTTTAGGTTTAATAAAATCAAAGATCATATATCCGATAAAAAATAATATGATCAGTACTGAAATAAATGCTAAAGCTTTTTTATTCATCTCATTGCTTTTTTCCAATGTTCAGACAAAGTAAATTTCTTGCATCCCTCATTATGAGGTACTTACCTGCAATTGCCATTGGCCCCCAAGCTTCAATTCCGTTAAGAATTTTATGGCTGGCAATTAAAGTGACACTGCTATTTTGAATTTTGTAAAAATACAGTTTTCCATCATCATCCAGAAGGTATAATTTATCTCCGCTTACAATATACGGTCCAAGACCGCGGCCAAATCTGTTTTCTTTACCACTTGACCATACAGCTGTCAACAGATCTGATTTTTTATAACACACAAGCTGCTTTTTAAGCGGACCGGCATTCTCCGGCAATACGCTCCAGATGTAGTCTCCTAGAATTAAAGGTGTTTGCTGATCGCTTGAAAGTCCATTAGTAGCTTTATGTTGTTCCTTGACTATTGCAGAATATCCTGATCCATCTGTATTTATAATAATTCTGGCACCTCCGGCTCCGTAACTTCCAAATACAGCAATTTCATTATTTCCGAGATAGAGAGGTGACGCTGCTGTTGTAGCCGGACTCCATTCAGTTGTCTTCCAAAGGAGTTTTCCTATATCTGGTTCCTCAGCAGAAATACCGCATACGCCACCTATAGCATTATACACGTACATTCTTTTCCCATGAATTACCATTGGTATTATAGACCCATGTGACATTCTGAGGGAATCCGGATTCAGTGTTTTCCAGAGAATTTTTCCTGTCACACAATCAACGCCAATCATTAGTGCTTTTCCCCCTGGAGCTATAACAGCCACATCTTTGTCAATCAGGGGACATTGGCCAGTATAAAAATCCGGTGTAATTCTTCCTTTCTCTTTTCCAGGAATTCCGTATTCTTTTTCCAGATCTATTGACCATAGCATATTGCCATTGATTGGATTTAGGCACATAACATGACATCTGGGGCCTATTGATACAATATATTTGTCAGTAACTGCAGGGATGGTTCTGGAATATCCATGATTTCGTTTCAAATCAACATAGTACCACCGTCGCCATAACTCTTTTCCTGATGAAAGTGAGAAACATCTCAGCATATCGGCTTTCTTTCTTTCATTATAATCAAGAAGATAAACTCTTCCGTTGTGAACTGATGGGCCCGCATATCCTTCACCAAGTGTTGTCCTCCAGATAATTGCGGGTCCGGAAGTATCCCATGCTTCAGCGAGTGAGGTTGTATCTTTACTTATATTATCGAGGTCAGCGCCTCTGAACCTGGGCCAGTCACCTGCTATGATTTCATCCATCTCTGCAAGAGTATCAAAATACTGACCAATAATTACCGAATCGGATCTGGCTTCCAATTTTGGACGGTTATCCATTCCCGGAACCCTTTCTGTAAGATCCAGTGGTTGGCCCTTTAATAACCACCAAAACAGAACTATTGCAAAGACCGCAACAAAGACACCAATAATTAATTTATTATTTTTTTTTAATAGAGACATATACTCTTTCTGCAATTGGATTTGTTATTTTTCAGATGAAATTGCAATATAGGAAAACCATAGATAATAAGTGAAATGAGTTGATATTTTACACTTTTTGATCTTAAAAATTAAGAATTTTTAACAACCATAATGTATTATTGGGTAAAGAGCTTTATTCGTTTAATAAGCTAACCTGAAATGTTCAAAACATGATTTTTGTCATATTAATAATATTTAATAAATAAAGACATTAGGTATCATTTATCTATATAATATATTTATTTACTTAATTATTTTATTATTTATATCAAAATATATATCAATTTGAATAGTGATTATAAAAATATAATTAGCTTTGCAACTTGAGTTTTAAAAAAAGTATTTAGTCAGATAATAGTTATATAAGGAAAATTATGTGTGGTATTGTAGGTGTTTTTGATCTGAAAGTTAACCATATGGATTTGAGGGCAACTGTCCTTAAAATGTCAAAAAAGCTAAGGCATCGCGGACCGGATTGGTCAGGAATCTTTTATTGCGATAAAGCTATACTTGCTCACGAGAGGTTATCGATTGTTGATCCCCAGTCTGGCAAACAACCATTATACAGCAAGGATTGCAACCTTATTCTTGCAGTCAATGGCGAGATCTATAACCATCAGGAGATCAGAAAACGTTATGAAAACTCTTATGAGTTTCTAACCCATTCCGATTGCGAAGTAATACTGCCTCTATATCGCGATAAGGGTCCGGCATTTATTGAGGAGTTAAATGGAATTTTTGCTTTTGCACTATATGATAAAGAGAAAGATTGTTATCTCATTGCCCGTGATCATATCGGTATTGTACCTCTTTATGTTGGATGGGATTCATTTGGTAATTTTTATGTGGCTTCCGAAATGAAAGCTCTTGAGGGAGTGTGCAATAAAATTCAGGAGTTTCTGCCGGGGCATTATCTTTATAGTAAGGATGGCGTAATGACTAAATGGTATACTCGCGACTGGATGGAGTATTCTGCAGTTGAAAATAATGAAACAAATATTGAGGATCTTAAAGCAGCACTTGAAGCCTCTGTTCACCGACAGTTAATGTCAGATGTTCCATATGGAGTTCTACTCTCAGGGGGTCTTGATTCATCTGTGGTTTCGGCAATAGCTAAGAAATTTGCACCTAAGAGAATTGAATCACAGGACAGGAGTGAAGCATGGTGGCCTCAATTACACTCTTTTGCAGTCGGTCTTGAGGGTTCACCAGATCTTGCTGCAGCAAGAAAAGTAGCTAAACATATCGGAACGATCCATCATGAAATTAACTTTACAGTTCAGGAAGGTCTGGATGCAATCAGAGATGTTATTTACCACATTGAAACGTATGATGTTACAACTATCAGGGCATCTACTCCAATGTACCTGCTTGCAAGGGTGATAAAATCTATGGGAGTAAAGATGGTCCTTTCGGGTGAAGGTGCCGATGAAATTTTCGGTGGTTATCTCTATTTCCATAAAGCTCCTGATCCTAAAGCATTTCATGAAGAGACTGTAAGAAAAATCAGTAAATTGCATCTTTATGACTGCCTTCGGGCTAACAAATCCCTTGCTGCGTGGGGAGTAGAAGGACGAGTACCTTTTCTTGACAAAGAGTTTATGGATGTTGCAATGCGCCTTAATCCACAAGACAAGATGATCAATAAGGACCGGATGGAAAAATGGGTTTTAAGAAAAGCTTTTGAAGACTACCTGCCTGCAAGTGTGGCCTGGAGACAAAAAGAACAATTCTCCGATGGGGTTGGTTATAATTGGATTGATACACTTCGTGCACTTGCTTCAAAAGAAGTATCTGATGAACAACTTGCAAATTCAAGATATCGCTTTCCTATAAATCCTCCAATGTCGAAGGAAGAGTATTTTTACCGATCAATTTTTACTGAACATTTCCCATCAGATTCAGCAGCATCATGCGTTCCTTCCGTTCCATCTGTCGCATGCAGCACTCCGGAAGCTATTGCCTGGGATGCATCGTTTAAAAACATGATTGATCCTTCGGGGCGAGCGGTAAAAAGTGTACATAATGATTCATATAAGTAGCATAATGCTGCATCACACATAAATAATTTCAGCTTCTTGCTGAAGGAGCAGAGCGAACCCTTGCGTGCCTTGCCGTGCAATAGATCTTCTCTTCGCACCATATTTAAACATTGCCTTCCAGCGATTTAATTGCCTTCTTAAGGATATCAGCTGAATGGGAGAGGGAAGCCATCTCTTCTTTGGCAAGAGGACTCATGATGATTTTGACTATACCACTATCCGATACAATACACGGCACACTCAGACATACATCCCTGATTCCGAACTCCCCTTCGACCAGGGTTGAGACAGAAAGCACACTATTTTGACTGCGCAATATGGAACCTGTAATTCTGACGAGTGCAAGTCCGACAGCAAATTGCGTATAACCCTTTGAATTTATTATATAATATGCCGATTCGCGTACCTGTTTCTCAATAAGCCTTTGCTGGTCTTTCCAATCAGAACACTTGCCGCATACCGGACAGTATTCGTCGATTTTTATACCAGCAACGTTAGTCATGGACCAGGCTGCAAACTCACTGTCGCCATGTTCACCCAGAAAATATGCATGAACATTATGTACATCCACACCGCAATGTTGACTAAGAAGCTGTCTGAATCTGGCGCTGTCGAGAACAGTACCGGATCCTATCACCCTGCCTCTTTCCCAGCCAGAACGCTTTAGTGCCACATAAGTCAGTACATCAACAGGATTACTTACGATAAGCATCACTCCTTTGCATTTATGGTTTGATATATCTTCAGCTATACCCCCTACAATATCTGCATTTTTCTGCAGGAGCTGAAGTCGGGTCTCCCCCGGACGCTGGGCTGCACCGGCAGTTATTACCACAATCTGCGCATCAGCATAATCTTCAATTGTACCTGAGCGGATAATAACTGTCGGAAAGAAGGGTTGACCATGGACCAGGTCAAGCACCTGGCCGCGAACAAGATCTTCATTTTTGTCTATAAGAACAATTTCATCGGCAAGTCCACTCTGTGCCAATGCATAGCAATATGTAGCGCCTACTGAACCTGCACCTACTACTATAACTTTTCGGTGTTGCTTTGAGTACTTTTTCTCATCCATAATTAACATTTTAAGTTTAAAATTAAATATATTGCAATTCACCGTTGTAAAAGTAATTTCAATTTTCCGGATATTTTTCTATTGAATAACCGGTTCGAGCTCTTAAGTTTTAACAAATCTAATAGAAACTTGTTTCTACCAATGTTCAGGAGATACTTACAAACCATGGAATCTCTTTCAGCTTTAGGAATGAAAAGTCAACTGGAACTGAGTTTATTATAAGATGCTATGGAGATGACAAAGCCTGAGGTAACTCAATTGAGACGTGAAGATATTTTAGCAGATGCAATTATAAATGCAAAAGACAAATCTGTTGTCAGCTGGTGGTGGTTAAGTGTTCCTGTTTTTATTATTTTGATGCTCTTAATGAAGAGTTATTTTATGCCCGGAACAACGCTGATTACAAATATTCACGAGTTTGCGGGAAGGGAAAAATATATGTCTCTGATTTTCTTTCTCATATCTCCGATCGTATTAATAGTCGTAAATGTGTTCAGCATCCGGAAACTTTATTTTCTTTCCGGAAGTCCTAAGTCATTAAACTTCCTGGAGATTGTATGGTTCAACATTGTGATTATCGCTTTATCTGTTGTTATATTACTAATCTATTTACTATAAAACTCATCAAAATGAATTTTCCCTGGTTTAAAAGAGTTGGAATATTCTTTATACCGGCCTCTGTAGCCGGATGGATAATATTAGTGGCAGGAATTGTCTTTGCCATCATTAGTTTTATGAGCATTGACGGAAGATCTCATTCAGTTAGCGACACTATGATGAATTTTGTATTCATGCTTCTCATCATAGGCGCTGTTTATTCTTTAATCGCTTACCTAACAAGCAGGTTATCAAAAAAATGAATGGTACAATGGTGCAATGGTACGACGGTACAACGAAATATCGTACGTTGCACTGTCATACCGACACACCATCAAACCGTTGCACCATTATAACGCAAACCAGTATGAAAACTTCACAAGGAATACATTATGCGGTGTTACCTTAAAAAGATTCTTCATATCGTTTCCATAAGAAAACAAACCGTTTGTATCAGTACTTGTAATGCCCTGTGACCAGACAAGATAAATTGTCGAACCAGGCAAATATTCCCATCTCACAACGAGGTTAGAACGGAACTGCCTGAAATTGAAATCGGGATTTGAAACCGAAACGTCCTGAATACCAATTTCGTTTCCATCTATA
Source organism: Bacteroidales bacterium (assembly GCA_049512815.1). GTDB lineage: Bacteria > Bacteroidota > Bacteroidia > Bacteroidales > VadinHA17 > LD21. Next base: position 30,023 of record JBEKWS010000023.1, read on the forward strand.
CTGTAACTATTTGTTTCCCGATTATAGCTTATTTCACCAGGTGTAAATACATGAAACCTGTTATTAAACTGACCGGCATCCGTCTGGGTTATTTTTTTGTAGTCAATGTACTTTCCGGCTGAAACAAATGGCTGACCATAATACTCTATACTAAGTTCAGGATTGATTGTATAATTTATCCTGAAAGTCATGCTTAAAGTCTTCTGATTCAGTGAAGCAAAAAGATAAAGAGGGTTCTCGTTTGTTCCTGATGTACTTACATATTGCAATGCATATTTCTGTATGCTGTAATCAGGTTCAACACTTATTGATATAGAGTTCGATGGTCTGAAATAGATACCACCCCAGTATTCATGTATTCTGTAGCTGTTAACATCGCCTGAACCATGATAATTGCCCACATTAAATGAGAGTTTTTTGGTGTGGTCGGTATTTAGATTTAAACTAAAACTCTGGTTTCCGGGGGTAATAATCGATGGACCACCCCGAAGCAATGTCGTGGAAATATTCTCACTTTGCCGGTTGAACTGTCCATTGATCTGCCACTTATTTTTAAATTGGGAATTAAAGTTGACATTGGTATTTGTCGATAGAAGCTTTCCTGAAAAATTCCAGTACATCCAGTAATTTGTATTCAGGTAAAAATTATTGAATATCGCAAATGGATTTCGCATATAATATGCAACCCAGGTACCATGATGAATAACGTCCGAGTATCTCATATAACCAATATCATTGAATTCCAATCCCGGTGATCGCACAGTCACACTTGTCTCAAACTGCAATCTTTTCTTGCTGGATTTTCCGAATTTTACCGTACCTCCATAACCTGAAAGGGAAGTCAGTGATGAATCAACTGAAAGATATTTTGCATCAGGCCTCTGAAAATAGCGGGCAGATGATGTCTGAGTGGCTATTATCGCTTCCGGTTTTCCTTTTACATCGCTGAATTCGGCGTTTCCTGCTACATACCAGGTTCTTTCTTTCCAGTTATGCTGGAAATCAATACCTCCGGTATAAGCAGCAGTATGAAGAAAATCAAGAGCAGGTGTATTTAAATCTCTGTTAACAGCCGTAAATATTGCACCAAGAATAGTTTGCCCTTTATTAAAATCCTGCTGAACACGCCCCAGGAAATAATTTGTGAGAGGCTCAACAGTTTCTTTTCTTCTTACCCCGGCACTATCAATCAAAGCATCTTCTCTGGATGTCACGCTCTCTAGAATTCCGATCGACAGCCCTTTTTTAGTCTTGCCTGATATTTTCATAGCTCCGAGAATTGTGGTTGCTTCTGGCATTTTAACATATTCATTGGCGCCAACGGATGGATAATATTGAGGATATCTTCCGATGCGCCGGGAGTAAAACAGATTGTCGGAGTACATGTTATGGATTACTATAGTCTGGTTTGGCATGAACTGATAGATGTTCTGACCTTCAATAAAAAAAGGACGCTTTTCAGAGAAATATGATTCGAAAGCCGTCAGATTGACCTCCGATGGATCTGCTTCAACCTGACCAAAATCAGGGTTAATAGTGAAGTCGAGCGTAAAATCGTTTGTCAGACCAATCTTTCCGTCGAGTCCTGCAGAAAGCTTTGATAATTTACCGGTATTAAAAGGATCTCCAGGTACTTTTTCAAATCTTTCAATCCGCCCGACCGTGTAAGGCATTATTTCGACCTGATGTTTTGGTTTAATATCATTTATACCATACAACTCACCATAAAGATGCACGATCCCCGGAGAGCCCTTTGGAATAAACTGCCATTGAGAGCGTTCCTGCAGACGGAATATATTTCGGGTTATCTGAAGTCCCCATATCTGTTCATTCTTTTTACCGAAACGGAGCTGACTAAGAGGGATTTTTATTTCGGCACACCAACCTTTATCGTCAACGGATGTTTTCATATACCAGATTGGATTCCAACTGTCATCTTCGTTATTGCCATCATCCGTAATAGCCGCATCACTTTTCGCCCCGGAGGCGGAAGCCGCAAATAGAAAATCCGTCTGCTTGTCAAAGTGACTGTCAATATCCACGTATACAAAATCTCCGCTAAAATTATCCCTTCTGGACATTATCTTGCTGATCTTATCTGGTTCTGAGTCATAAGCGCGGATAAAAATATACAGATTATCATTATCATAGAGTACTTTAAAGGCAGTCTCCTGGGAAGGAGGTTTATTTTCCGCTGGTTGAGACTGGATGAAATTTGAGGTCCATTCCACAAGGTTCCAGCAATCATCGTTCATGAGACCATCAATGACCGGGGCAGTTTTCGCGAATGCTGTATGATAAGTTCTCTTCACGACTGTGGAGTCAGTTGAATGGGCATAACTACTTGTAAATAAAAGAATAAATATCTGGCTGAGAATAATTCTTTTTAAAAAGGTATATTTCATAAGGTTAAATCTGTTAGGTAGTAATTCAATTATTAACTGGTAACAACACTGGTAACGCTTCCGCTGCAGAAGGGTTACAAAATACTTAGTAAAGACTTTAAATCAATTGGAATGCTGCATGTCCGATCTGTAATTACTCTTTTAAGAACTTTTAGTATCTTCAGACCGCACACCGCACACCTCATGCCGCATACCCTTATTCGTACTCAAGGCTTTTGGCAGGATTATTCCGTATTGAAGTAATGAGTTGATAACTAATGATCAATCTGGTATAAGAAATGATGATTACTTAATTTGACTTTCTGAAAAAGATATCGCCGCTTATTGTTTCAAGCTTAATCTGATCACCTCCATTATTAAGTTTTTCAGCTATTTTTAAAGGAACACCACTGTGAGGCTTATTCAGAGCAAGTTCAAGGTCCGAATACATTCTTCCTGAAATTGTTGAGAAATCTAGGTCCGCCTGTTTGCTTGCAGGTACAGCCAGGTCGATATACCCGCTGATAGACTTTATGTTCATCGCCCTTGTCTGACCAGTTATTGTAATGTCAGCATTTATGGTCTCAATTGAAAATTTGGATTTCTCCGGAATAAATATCTGCCAGTAAATATCAGTATTGTTACAGCAATTATTCTTCCCTTTGAAATATTTATCCTTGAACTTTGCATTGACAACCACTGTATTGCCAGCTTCCTCAAAGGAGGTTATATAGGCATCATTGTCTTTATTCTCATTGACATTAACTGAAGCTTTAACATAGACCTCATTTTCATTCCACGTCTGAAGATTAATAGAATCGGCTATCTGAATTTTTAGAGAAACGGATTCTTTTCCTGAAAAATCAATATGCTTTTCAATAATTTGTTGGGCCTGCAATGAGCTATAGCATAGCCACACTACAACTAAAATAGTATATGTTTTCATTGATCGATGTTTTAATAAGAAAAAGAGGAGAGGAGGGAATTAAATTCCCTTCCTCAGATAAATATTTCCGCTTACTGTACCAATATTGAATTTGAATCCGCCACCGTTGAGGGAATAGTTCATTTCGTTACCACCGACCTTTTTCAGATTCTTCTGAGTTGCTGAGAAGTCAAAATCCGAATAGAATGCACCTGTAACAGTACGCAATTCCAGATCAGTTGCAGTTTTAGCGGGAATTGTGATGTCAATATCTCCACTTATGGAATTAACAGAAGATGATTTGACCGAATTGATACTGCTGTAAGTTATATCAATATCCCCGCTGATTGTTGAAAGAACGAGCGGGCCGGTCACATCTTTGAGTTTAATATCGTGACAGCTTTTAATGTCAATCTCATTTTTCATACCCTTAATATAGATATCATTCGATCTTTCACATCCGCTTGTAAGTTCAATTGCCAGGTTTTCCGGCACTTTGATCTTGTATTCTCCATCTCTTGTGAACGGCAAAAGACATGTTATCGTAATCAGGTTGTCGATTTTCTGTACATCAAGACCAATCCCTGTATTATCAGTTCCGGCAGGAAACACAGCTTTTAAACCCTTGGCCTTCGCAGGAGGGGTAAGATCTTCAGACGTTGAAGTAATAATGATATCTGAACCGCTGTAACCTTCAATCGGTAATGAATCAGTGAAGTCCTTAAGGATAAGTCTTCCGTCTTTGGTGTTCTGGGTAGTAATTTTATATTCCTGGGCAGATAAAAGTCCCGAAGTAAAGAATATAAAAAGTGTTATTAGGCAAATTTTTATTGTTTTCATAATATTTATTATTAAGTAATTAACATTTAATCAGGCAAACCCGGAATCTGCCACGATTTATTATAAACTGAATTCAATTTCTTTCATATTATTCTCAGATCAGAACTCTCAAACTATTTTCTGCAACGGCTCGTACTTCTTTTAATGTACTCTTATTTGCGATAATCTTCTGTATTGGTATTAATGCGCTTTTTTCCTTTCTCTCCACGAGTATATTTATGAGAGTAACCTGGATGATCGGATCATTCTGTAGCTCAAGAGACTTGACAAGTGAGTCACAGACTGCACGTTGGCTGGCAAACTTTGAAAGAGCATAAGCTGCTGCCATACGTACATTTACATTCTTATCATGATTAAGAGTTTTAACCAGGACTTCAATAACATTTTCATCAGGAGTATCGAGGTCATCTACATAACTCACTGCCTGGATTCTGTCGCTTGAAGATTCTTCCTTCAGCATTGTGAACATTGTAGCTTTTTTAAGGTCAGACACTTCCGAATGCAGTTGTTTTAATTCATTTGAAGCATAAGAGCTATTTAATCCGCCATGGATTAACATGCCGATGAATGTTCCACATATAAGGAGGGCAATCCCTGCAGCAATTCTGTACTGGCTAAGGTTATACCATGGAGTTGACGGTTTCCGAATTGATGAGGGATTGCTTTCCTCACTCTTTTTAATCTGACTATGAAGCATATGGTAAAAATTGATACGCATCGAATCATCAGGTTTTTCCATTTCCTCCTTTGAAATTAGCTGTATGACCTGCTGGCAGTCTCTCAGTTCATCAAGGCATCTCTCACATGTTTCAAGGTGCTTTTCGATTTCCTGACGTAACCCGTCATCGAGGTTATTATCAAGGTAATCGATCATTCTTTCTTCTACTTCCTCACATCTCATGATATATTGTCTTAAATCTGTTTAAAATAGATACCACGGAGCCTCTTTATGGCTCTGTGCATCGCCACTTTGATTGCAGGTACCGATTGATTTATAATTAGCGAAATTTCTTCGTATTTCAATCCCTGGTACCTGCTCAGCACAATAATTTCCTTTTGTTCATTGCTAAGTGCGGTAAATGCCTGCTCGAGTCTCTCATAATCCTCTTCCTGAAAACCGAAGTTATCATCGGTTATATCTACGGGATAAGAATCGGTTTTCAGGAAGAGCTCTTCTGATCTCTTTTCCTCTTTGCAATAATCTATATGAAGATTCCTGGCCATCTGATATATCCAGGATTTGACACTGAGTTCATTCTTATATGAATTTTTATACTTGATCATTCTGTAAAACAAATTTTGAGTAAGGTCCTGGCTGATAGCTTTATTCCTGGTCAGTTTAAGAAAAAAATTATACAGCCTGAGATGGTACCGTTCAAACAAGACTGACATCTCTGATAGATTTCCATCCTTCACATGCTGCATTATTAATTCGTCCCAAATATCTGCCACTGTTCGAATTTTTGGTTCTCTATATTGATTACTTGTAAAAGTACAAATGGTTACACCGAAAACCGGAAATTATTTGCAAAAATATCAAAGCAAAGACTTTAAACCAATGGGAGAATGAGAGGATGAGAGAATGATAGAATGGGAAAAGTCTACTCTGTGTAACACTGCGGTTCTCCGTGTAACTCTGTGTTAGCTCTTATTTTATGGTTACACGGAGAGACACAGAGTTACACGGAGAGACACAGAGGAACACAGAGATTCACAGAGAAAATCCATTTACTGGAAGAAAATGAAGAAAAAAGGTAAGGCTTATTTTTTGAAAATCCTGCCAAAAAATGTTTTCATATCGTTCCATGAATCTCTGTCGGCATCGGCATTATATTCAATAGGCATATTAAATTCTTTACCGATCTTTGTGGCATCAGGATTAGTAAATGTGTGCGTTGCATTTGCATAAATTTTTAAGGTATTGTCAGCACCTATCGAATCCAACTGGTGTTTAAAGTCTTCTGCAACTTTCTGAGATACAAACTTATCGCTTGCTCCCTGACAAACCAGAATTTTTGCTTTTAATAATTTTTTGTCGACAGGTGCACCGCCAATACCGCCATGGAAACTTACAACTCCTTTCAGAGCGGCACCAAGTTTAGCATAATTAAGAGCAACATATCCGCCAAAACAATAACCTATTGCTGCTATATTGTTTGGATCGGTCTGTGAATATTCTTTTAATTTCATAAGAGCGGCATCCAGGATGCTTTTTGCCTTAGTAGGATCTTTATAAAATGGAGTTGTAAATTCCTGTGCTTCAGTTGGATTTACTGCAATTTTCCCATCACCAAACATATCTGCTGCCATCGCAATATAACCCAGCTCTGCCAGTTTTCGCGCCCTCATTTTTGTATAGTCATTCAGTCCCCACCATTCATGCACAACCAGAATAGCAGGCCGTTTCCCTTGTATATTGTCATCATAAGCAATAAATCCTTTAAATGTTACACCATCTGCAGTGTAGGTTACAATTTCCTCTTTGATATTCGATGGAAAGCTTTTTGTTTGACCAATTGAAGAGACAGTAAGCATAATTATACAAATCAAGATGCTTTTATTAAAGAATTGTGTTTTCATACTTCCTAAGTATTAAATTGATATATCATTTGATCAGTTTAACAAAAGATAACAGAAAAAGTTCTTTTCCCGGATTTCATTTCCACAAAAGATAGTTTGTTCCGGGTATATTGAACATAATGTTGCGAAAAATTGTTTAATTATATAATCATTAATAAAGAAGTTCATGAACAGTTCGCAATTTGTATTAGCATCTAGACCCATTGGTTTGCCTTCGTCACAGAATTTCAGACTTGAAAAGATTTCACTTGGTGAATTAAAAGAAAACGAGGTTTTACTTAAATCATGGTACATCTCTGTCGATCCGTACATGCGTGGCCGAATGAATAGCATAAAGTCTTACGCTGCATCATTTGAGGTTGATCAATCAATCAGGGGAGGCATTGTAGCAAAGGTCATCGAAAGCAAAAGCAAATCAATCCTCGTGGGAGAAGTTGTCGTGGGTATGCTACCCTGGGCAACCTATTCAATTGAAAAGGCAGAAAACCTCCGCAAGATTGATATTCAGAAAGTTCCGCCGGGCTACTACCTCGGCGTTCTGGGAATGCCAGGCTTTACTGCCTATTTTGGAATGATGGAAATAGGTAAACCCAAAAAAGGAGAGACAGTTGTTGTATCCGGTGCTGCAGGAGCAGTTGGTATTGTAGCCGGACAGATTGCAAAGATACAGGGATCAAGAGTGATTGGAATAGCAGGTTCAGATGAAAAATGCAAGTTATTGAAAGAGCAATTCGGATATCATGAAACAATAAATTATAAAACATCAAAATCAATAAGAAAAGAGTTAGCAGCGCTTTGCCCTGAAGGTGTAGATGTTTACTTTGATAATGTAGGAGGAGAAATCACTGAAGCTGTGGTTGCCAATCTTGATTTTCATGCAAGAATTGCTTTATGCGGACAAATTTCTCAATATAACAACACAAAACCTTCAGTTGGCTATTCAATTTTACCGCACCTTCTGACCAGAAGTGTCATGTTACAAGGCTTTATTGTGAGCAATTACAGTGATCGTTTCGGTGAAGCCCTTAAACAGTTGACTCAGTGGGTGAATGATGGAGCGCTTAAATACACTGAGACAGTTATTGATGGTTTCGATAAATTACCTGATGCATTCCTTGGACTGTTCAGCGGAAAAAATCAGGGGAAAATGCTGGTAAAAACGGAATAATTTATAATGTCCGAGTCATAAAAATTGAATCCTTCCTAAAGAACTTTCATTTGGAATACTCCACAATTTTTACATTTCAATTTTCCGGCATAAGGGTCCGTTTCTATCATGAAAGTGTCATTTTTTCTAATCAAGGTTATTTTATGCAATACTTTGTCTGATGGCAAACAGACCAGGCCAGCCACCGGAAAATACTTTTCCTGTCTGGTAGTCGATCCATTACTGAGGTACAAATAGGGTATAAAAATTTACGGGAAATGTAATTTTAAAGTAAAATGGAATAACCCAAAAGATTCTTCAAATCCTAAAGATATTTCTTATATTCTTCAGGTACATCAAAATATTTATCATAAGTCTTCACATCAGGACCAATCTTTTCTTCAACAATATCTTCCCTGATCTTATAAGTACACTTTTCACCTGCAATATCTGAAAAGTAAATATTGTATTCCTTCCCATTCTCATCAATCATTATTATTCTTACCAGATGTTTATACTTGGTACTATTCAACTGTGAGTGACAAATAGGGCAGTTATAGATGTATTCTTCACCTTCTTTTAACTGGAAAGAATGATGAGTAGTGGTTGTGTAGTTCCCGATCTCAGGATTCAAAAAAACCAATCCTCTTTTGGAACTGTGAAGTTTCGAAGCAGCAAGGACAATTGAAGTTTTAACATTAAGATGGCCCCTGCAAATCTTACATATGTATTCTACAGCCATGATGCACCTCCTGTTTGTTTATTTGTTTAATAATACTGTCTGCAACATTCTTAACAAGATAAGAAATATTTTCGCCAAAGTCAATTTTTTCCGGTTGGATCCCGAGAATATAAACCGGCATCCTGAAGAATTCCGATAACCGACTGACTGAAATATTGTGCGTATTGAAAGTCAGATCGTGTATCTGGTTTATTCCAAACAATTTAAATGTTCCGGCAGCTGACTTCATGTCAACACAATCAATAAGAACAAGTATATCAGGATTCAAGCTATTTATTTTCCCGATATAATTTTCAATACTGGCCTCTACTGTGAGTGATGAAATATTACTTTTATCTTTTATTTTTTTGCTTATATAAACACCAACACCGTCATCCATTTTAAGAAGGTTACCTATTCCGACAAAAAGTATTTTTTTATCCTTTTGAGATTGTAGTTTATTCAGCTCCTTAAACATTTTTATATAAGTACGTTACAAGGATTTGTCTCAGACAGTTCGGACAGATTATATTGAACATGTCTTTTCTCTTAAGCTTATCCATGATCTCAATGTCAACATCCTGTCCCTCAGCCAATTTTAATTTCTGATTCAGCAGATTAAGATTAAGGATAGAAGAAAATGCTTTCGGACCAAGTTTCCTGTGCATAAAATGAAGATGCTCTTTTGTTGTTATTACTGCATGGCAGCTATTACAAATGAGGAGTTCTTTTTCCTGGAATTCAACATTTTTCTGCCTGTCAAATACTGCCAGATCAAAGATTTTATCTGATAATTTCACTCCCTTACCGGTAATACAATGCTCCTGGCACTGACCACAAAAGATACATTTCCCATAATCTCTCTTTATGATCCTTGTTCCTTTTTCTTTATCATCAGTAAATGTTATTGCCTGAGGCGGACATACATTTGCGCATGTTTCGCATCCGACACAATTCTCGTTATCAACAACGGGTTTGCCTCTGAAATTTTCGAAAGGAACATGAGGTTCCTTTGGGAACTTCGACGTGTAGGCTGGTGTAACTAGAGAAACAAGAGCCTCTTTAACCTCTCTTATTTTGGGATACCTCATTTTACAGCATCTTTATAGTCATCTTTAACACTTTTGTCTCCAAGTTTGATCCCGAAATGATAGGTTCCCCTGATAAGTGCATGAGCTGCAACCGTGGACCCAAAAAAAAGTATTGGTATTGCAATAAGAGCTTTTGTCCCTGCATCGCTCAGTCCAAAATGGAAGACTACTCCAAGCAGTATGCTGCAGCATCCCAGGGTTACAGCTTTTGTTGCTGCCTGAAGTCTATTGTAAGTATCAGGAAGCCTTATAATTCCAATACAACCAAGGAGATTGAAGATAATTCCGATTGTTATGAAAATTAAGCTGATCATATTATTCATTTAGTTTTTTACCTGTTAGATATTTGGCAAGTGTTAATGTCCCGATGAAACTCAGAATGATCCATGCGATTCCGATGTCGAGAATAAACGATCTTTCCGTTTGAATAGAGATAATGGCACAAATCCCGACCACCAGTATTCCGAAAATATCAGCTCCTACCATCCTGTCCGGGATTGTAGGTCCCCTTATAATCCTGTACATGCAGATCCCGCTTAGTCCTATCTGAATGTAAAGCAGTATATTAAGCCAATTGTTCATTCTATTATTCTTTTAATATATTTTTCAAATGCACCGGTTATAATTCCTGTGTAAACTTCAGGATCATCTGAACTGATAAAGATCCAATGGATATAAAGGTAATCATCTATAATGTCTACAGAAATAGTCCCAGGAGTCATAGTAATCGAATTTGCAAGCAGCATTTTTGCCATATCAGACTTTAATGTGGTTTTCACCTTCACAATACCGGGTCGTATCGGCATTGCCGGATGAAGTACCCTGTAAGCAACATCTATATTAGCTTTTATACACTCCCAAATAAAAACAAACAGATAGACAAAGAACCAGAAATATCGCTGCGGCTGAATTAGCTTATAAACATTTTTTACAAAAAACCTGGTGAATGCTGCAGAAGTAATGAGAGAAGCTACTGCCCCGACAATAAGATTGGGAATCGTAAATTCGAAGGTTAACATTATCCAGAAGATCATCGATAATATAAAGACTGTAATGTATCTCATATCAGTGAAGTAATATTGAAGTTGAATATTTTACAGGATCTGTAAGAATGTTTATTGCAGGTGTGAGTATTGCATCCCTGATTCCCGGAATGACAAGCAAACTGAGAAGAACGCAGATAATACTCAGGACAACCATGCTGAATACCATTGGAAAAGGTACTTCTTTGATATTCTGATTCTTAGTATTATCTGATTTATTGAAGAAAGCATATCGTTGAAATTTCAGAAACGACGCCAGAGTAATAATGCTGACTAATACTGCAAGCACGGCAAGCAAATAAAACTTAGCCATAATGGCGGCAATTATTATTATCAGTTTGCTGAAAAAGCCATTAAAAGGTGGTACCCCTGATATAGACATTGATGCAACAAAAGATGTTGCAGATGTTGCCGGCATAAACTTTGCCAGTCCCCCCATTTCTTTAAGATTGCGGGTACCAATTGTATACTCAATTGCCCCGGCGTTAAGAAATAAAAGTCCTTTAAAAGCTGCATGGTTGATAAGATGGAAAATTCCACCGGCAATTGCCAGTGAAGCTATTTCTGATTTTGATCCCCTTGAAATAAGGATCATCCCTATGCCAACAGACATTACCACATAACCCATCTGGCTGATACTGTGATATGCAAGTAGTCTTTTAATGTCCCATTGCCCGATCGCAAGGAATACTCCAATTACCATCGACAGAGTTCCAAGGGTTGTGATAAGGACAGCCATTCCTTCACTTATGGAGAACATGTTAAAAAATAATCTGATAATTACATAAATTCCAACAGCTTTAATAAATATACCTGACAGCATCGCTGAAATAGGTGAAGGCGCGGATGAGTGGGCGTCAGGCAGCCAGGCATGAAAAGGAATTATGGCAGCTTTCAGACCAAAGCCGCTTAATAATAGAATCTGAATAAACAGATAGGTTGTTTTATTACAACCGCTGCTGAAGGCTTCTTTAATATCGGCAATATTCAGAGTTTTGGTTTTCCAATATATGAATCCAATCCCGAACAGGATTAAAAATGAAGCAAGTCCGCCAAGTATCTGATACTTAAATGAGGCCTCAAGTTCATTACTTTCAACTCCGAATGCTACTAAAGCATAGGATGAAATAACGGAAATTTCAAGAAATACAAAAATATTGAAAAGGTCACCACTGAGAACTACTCCGTTCATTCCACCTATCATTAGACAAAATAAAGCATAGAAATAGTTTCCGGCCGTATATCTTTTAATATAAGATATTGAATAAAAGGCTGATAAGAAACCAATTAGATTTATTATGCAAACAATGATCGCAGTAAATCCATCCATAACCATATAGATACCGATAGGAATCCTGTTTATTGGTTCCCATCCTCCAACTTTATACAAAAATATTTTTTCTCCGGTTGTGAAAAGGAAATAGAAACTGATACAGGTCAGGAAGAGAAGGACAAGAGAGGTGAAGTATTTGTTAAACTCTTCTATAAACCTTCCGATAATCATGATCAGGAAAGCTCCTGCCAGAGGTGTTACAACAAATAATGGTATCAATGGATTCATAATTTATCCTCTTAGATTCTTTATTTCTCTGATATCGAAAGTCCCGTACTTTCTGTAAAGTCGTATAATAACTGCCATAAGCATTGCAGTTGTTGCCAGCCCGATAACTATTGCTGTCAGCACCAGCGCCTGTGGTAACGGATCGACATATACTTTGACAGGGTCAGCCGGATCAACTATTGGTGCAACTCCGCCGTCGATGTAACCCACAAGAGCAAAAAACAGGAAGGTGCTGATTTCCATGATGGAAAGTGAAACGGCAATCTTAATCAGGTTTCTTCTGGTTATTACGCCGTACAAGCCGACCAGAAACAATATGAAACACATTATATAAGCAATCATTCTTTTGACTCCTCCTTAAAGATTATTAGTGAAAGAAATATTATAAATATTGATGCAGCAACCTCAGTTCCAACAAAAATATTATAAAGTGGTAATACACCGGCGCTTACAAGATGTCCGACAATTCCTTTCGGAAGAAAATTGTTAAAAAAGATTTTGGTTCCGAAAACAAAACCTGAAACAGCAACAATAATAACCAAGATCGTAGCTAAACTTTCAATTATGGTTGTTCCTGCTTCTTCTTTAACGAGTTTCAGAAAATCACTTCCATTAGAAAGTGTGACCAGGATAAGCGAACCTGCAACAATTACTCCCCCTGCGAAACCTCCTCCGGGGGTAAGATGACCATGTACTATGACATAAATTCCATACATGAAAATCATACCCGCAATAAGCTGGGTGGTCTTTTTTACTATTAATGTCATTCCTTTCATATATTCTTTAATTGATTTAAGAACAAGGATTAACGATTTTTGATTTAAGAATTAGTTTATGTTTGAATTTCATTTATAAGATTTTTCTGTGCTGTTTCTGAGCTTTTGACAAAAATTGAGATTAATTCATTATTCTCATTCATTGCCAGTTTCATTTTCTCTTCGGATTTACAAAGTTTGCTTCGATAAATTATCTTCAGACATACAAAACTCTCTCTTAATTCTTTCAGCACGATTTTAATTTTATGAATAAAATCTTTTCTGGATTCGCCACTCTGAGCTTCTCCATAATTCAAAGCTGGCGAAGTCCCAGATCTGATTAATTGTCCCGCCAGATGATTAGAGGCTTTTGTATCCTTCATATTCTCACATATTTCAACTATCATAACAGCAAAATTTATCAGGCGCTCTTCAAGATCGAATTTATTCATATTACTTTTAGCCATTCTTTTATCCTAATCTTGTTCTAAAATCTTAAATCGTTAATCCTTGTTCGATATTCCTCTTCATTCTTTCTCATTCAAAAATCGTTAATCCTTGTTCGATATTCCTCTTTATTCTTCTTCATTCAAAAATCGTTAATCCTTGTTCGATATTCCTCTTCATTCTTCCTCATTCAAAATCGTTTATCCTTGTTCGATATTCAAAGAATCCAATTATTTTTTGCCTTTTAATCTTAATATTGTCAATACCCCGAGTACGGCAGTTACCAGTACAACTGCTTCACCCATAGTATCATAACCCCTGAAATCGAAAACCACACCGGTAACAAGATTAGCACTACCGGTTTTTTGTGCAGCACCTTCAATATAATAATTTGCCATTCGCAAAGAACTTTTGCCCAAAACATCAAGTGACTGAATCGAAAAAGTATAAAAATAAAGAAGTATCAAGCTTAGGAAAATAGCGGTTGCTGCAGAAATATACCCCTGGGTGTCAGGTTTTGAAAATGATTCCACCCGCGAACTGTCCAGGACGACCGCAACCATTATTATCAGAGTTATTGTATCAACTACGATCTGAACAATTGCCAGGTCGGGAGCTCTCAGAAGTAAAAAACATATTACCAAACTATATCCTACTAAACCACAAGCTATTACTGACGAAAGCAAATCCCTGGCATGGATAGCAAACAATGCCCCTAAAATCATAAATCCTACTATTATAGATATTATCAGGTCCATTTCAGCTTAAATATTTATATCATAATCAGTAGCATAACAACTAATCCTGCAAAAATCCAGATAATATAACCAGGTAGTACCCCAGTATGAGCTTCACTCAATTGGTGACTCAACCAGAGAGTAAATTGTTTCGACAGGTCATAAATGTCAAACCATCGTTCTTCGGCTTTCTTATAGATCCATGAAAAAAAACGGAATTCGCTAATAGTTTTATAGAATTCAGGAGTAGAATAACTGGTCTGATCCTGAATTTTTTCTCCCCCGATAAAGCTGTCTTCAGTTCTGAATTTCTTAAGATTGGATGCCAGGTATACAATTATTCCAAGTATTATTGAGATCAAAACGAGTAATGATACAAATGATGAGTTCCAGAAGCCCTTAAACTGAAATGCACCTGATATCGGCATAAAAAGTTTTGGCACCACGAAGTTTGTGGCAAACACGCCAAAAAAGATACAGAATATCGAAAGGATGACCAATGGTATCCACATCATTGCAGGGACTTCCTTCACATTTTCAAACTCAGCTTTACGGCGACTAAGGAAAACTCCTCCAATGAACTTTATGAAACTAGCAAGAGTAAGAGCAGATCCCATTACTGCTAATCCCAACCATACCACCCATAGTTTATTAGCCACCCCTGATCCGGAGCCAAAATCAATTATTCCCTGGTAAACCATCCATTTTGAGGCAAAACCGTTTAAAGGAGGTACTCCTGAAATAGACATTGCAAAAATCAGAGATGCAAAGAATGTAACAGGCATTGCTCTGGAAAGACCTCCAAGGTCATCAATATTCTCTTTGGCAGTACGGTATTCAATACTTCCTGCAGAAAGGAACAAACCACTCTTGTAAAGAGCATGGTTAATCATATGGAAAAGACCGGCAGCAACTCCGATCACTGAGCCCAGTCCAAATCCAAGTATCATGTATCCAACTTGGGAAACAGCGTGAAATCCAAGTAATCGTTTATAATTATGCTGAACAAGAGCCATCATAACAGCAATTATTATTGTGGTGACTCCTATTGTAAGGAGGAGCAGTGTCATCCATTGATCCAGAATGAACATACTGGTAGTTATCCTGGCAAGAAAATATATTCCAAGAAGCTTATCTAGCGACGCCGGAAGGTAAGCGGATGAAGAGGCAGGGGCACTCTTTGCATAATCAGGAACCCACGTATGAAACGGGAAAGCACCTGCTTTTGTGAAACTGCCTGTCAGTAAAGCCAGGAAAGCAACCACTGATAAAGCATTTGTAGTCGGTATGGATATGCCTCCCATGCTCAGCGAACCGGTTATCTTCCATAGTATTGCAATACCTATTATCATAATACTATCGGAAGCCCCTATAAGAATAAGTGTTTTCTTAGCAGTTGCAGAGCTTTCTTCATCATTGCCTTGTATCAGTTTATATAAAGTTATTCCAAGTGCACCCCAGAATGCAAGGAATAAAAGCAGGTTGTCAGATAATAGGGCACCATTTGAGCAACCAAGAGTTATTAAAAAATAGGGATAATAATTTCTGACTCTTCCGGCTTTAATGTAAACAATTGAATACAATAGAATTATAAATGTAAAAAGGCTGACAAACAAAACAATAAGCTTACTCAGGCTGTCACAGTTGAATACAATGTATCTGCCTGCATCCTTAAGAAGATCAAAACCAAAAACGGAAAATCCTGAACCTGCATATATTTCATTGAAACGCAACAGCTGATTTCCGGAACTATATATCACAATAGTCAGATAACCGGTAACTATACTTACCAGCAAAGCAACTAAACCTTTAAACGTTCGGATTTTTTCCGGGAGGAATAAAAGCAGCAGGCCGGCCAGAATAGGCAGTGTTATAATGCTGATGATCTCTTTCATAGCGGACTGTTAATAGTTTTCTTTATTTCATTCGTCCTCTCTACCGAAGCATTAATCAGTTCATTGGCATTCATTAGCTTATCCCCTGATTTCAAGTCGTATGCGACTGCCATCCTTTCGGTACAGCAATAGCATGGATCTACGGCAGCAAGTGAAATTGTAGCATCAGCTATGGTCTGACCAATACACGATTTTTTAAATGTTGCAATGTTGACATAGCTTGGAGCCCTTATTTTATGCCTGACAGGAGAGTTAGAACCATCTGATTGCACAAAATGGAATACTTCACCCCGCGGAGCTTCAGCCCGGCCATTTCCAATTCCTTCAGGAATCTCTTTAACCTTAATTGTAATATCTCCCTCTTTTTCCTTTTTAAGACCATCGAGACATTGTTCTATGATTGAAATTGATTCGTACATCTCGAGTAATCTGACCTCTGCTTTGGCAAAAACATCGCCGGCTTCGGCTGTTATAACTTTCCAGTTAACAAGTGGATAAGCTGCATATGGATCGTCTTTTCTCACATCGATTGCCACACCTGATGCCCGGGCAGTTGGTCCTACTGCTCCATAATCAATAATATCCTGCTTTGTCAGAATGCCAACTCCTTTGGTCCTTGCGTGAATTACCGGATCATCCATTACTGCTCCTGTAAGCAAATCGGTTTTTTTCTTAATATCATCCAGAATTTTCTGAATAGCAGTAATTTTGGTCTCTTCAATATCTCTTCTGACACCGCCAACTTTAAACATGGCATAGCTGTTCCTGTTTCCCGATATCATCTCAAAAAGGTCAAGCACGGGTTCACGGTATTTCCATGCCCACATAAAAACAGTATTATAACCAAGAAAATGTCCTGCCAGCCCAACCCAGAGAAGATGACTGTGTATGCGCTCAAGTTCACCGATTATTGACCTTATATATTTTGCCCTGTTTGTAATCTCGATATCTGCAATCTCTTCAACAGCATTGGCAAACGCAAATGGATGCGAGTTTGAACAGATTCCGCATATGCGTTCAACAAGGAAAAAAATCTGTTCATAAGTCTTTGATTCACTTAATTTCTCAATACCACGGTGATTATATCCGGTCTCCCATTTGATGTCTTTTACAATCTCCCCATCGCAATAAAGCTTGAATAATTCAGGTTCTTCCTGAAGTGGATGATATGGTCCGATCGGTATGAGTGTTTTTTTGCTCATTATAAATAGTCTCCGTTTATTACTTAAACTCCTTTCTCAATGGATAAACACCTTCGGCCCAGTTACCTTCCGATATTAGTTTCTCCTGATTGGGGTGGTTAAGAAAATTGATACCAAGAAGCTCATGCATTTCCCTTTCTATCCAGTTTGAAGCATTAAACATATTCGAAAGGGATTCAATTTGTGGATTATCCTTATCCAATATAACATGTATGTTAAGTACCAGTCCTAGAGAATCTTTACTGAAATGATAGTGAATTTCAAACCCTTTTTTTGTATGTAAAGCAGAAGCAATAATAAACCGGAACCCTTCTGTCTTGTATAAATATCCGGCAACATTAACTATTGAATCCGGCCTGATCGTGATAATCATACGCTTCTGATTCTTTACAGCGATCTCAAGAATATCAGAATTGAATTCTGCTTTGAATTTTTCTATTATCAACTCAGTCTCCATATAACCTTTAAGAGTTTTTAACAAGTTTAATAATGCCGGCAATTATGGCTTCAGGTTTCGGTGGACAACCCGGGACATAAGCATTGACAGGAATAATTTTATCAACCGGACCAGCAAATGTATAGCTTTCGGTAAAGTATCCTCCAGTACAGCCGCAAGCACCAATTGCTACAACCAGTATAGGTTTTGGGGCCTGTTTGTAAACCTCTATCAGTCTCTCCTTATCACGTATATTTATAGAACCGTTAACAAGAAGTACATCAGCATGCCTTATACTTCCAACCAGCAGAATACCAAAACGTTCAAGATCGTGTCGTGGTGTAAGACAATCAAGTATCTCAATATCACAATTATTGCAGGAAGCCCCTCCAAAATGGAAGACCCACAGCGATTTTTTGAAGCAATAACTTTTAAATCCCACGATATAAGAATTTAGAGTGTGTAATAGGATAGCCTATACAACTCTGATTTGTAATTCAATTGAATATTATATTTTTTTGATAAAATGTACATCTCGTGATTATTACACACTCTTAATAGCCAAATTCAATCAGTACCAACGCAATAACAGCTAACAGGTTCATCCATATTACAAAGAAATTGATAGCCTGTTTGATCTTTATCCTTGGATTTGTGTTCCTTATCAGAGTAATTGCAAGTACAACTACAAGAACCTTTAACACTGCCCACAAAATATGAATCCCGTCAATTATGAAACCATTCATTAAAAGTGCAACCAGAAAAGCCGGCAGGATAAAAAGCATGATATATTTTGCTAGTTTTATCAAAGCATAAGCTGCACCGGAGTATTCAATAAAAATCCCTTCGGTTATTTCTGCTTCTGCTTCAGGCATATCGAATGGGACCAGTGCCAGTTTTGCCTGGATACAAAAAATACCCACAATGAATAAAAGCACTCCAGAAATACTACCGATAAAAGGAGATCCTGAATGTTGTGTCTGTATAATTGAGTACAAATCAAATTGTTGCCCGCATTTCATAATAATCCCGGCAATTAACAGGAGAAAGGTCATCTCATAACTAAGGATCAGTTTCATCTCTCTTGATCCGCCGACTGCAGCAAGAGGATTGCCGGAAGCAAGTGCACCAATAATATATGAAAATGAAGGGATTGTCAGCAGGTAAAAGATAACAAGCAGATCTCCCCTGAAACCGGTCGTGATATTCAGCAAGGGCAGCAGAATGAAGACCCCTGCCATTGTAGCTCCAAATACAGCAAAGATTGGCGCAAGGAGAAATATTAAAGGAGATCCATACTTCGGCAGTATTGTTTCCTTAACCAATAACAATTTGAAGAAATCATAAAATGGCTGTAAAACAGGTGGTCCCTGGCGAAACTGTACCCTGGCAGTAATTTTCCTGTCGAACCATGAAAGGAATGCTCCGATAACTGCGGTAAAGAGCAGGCCGGGGAAGACAAGAAAATAAAAAATGTTAACTGCCATATTGTTGATATTTACTGTTTTTCAGTGATATATAAATAATCTTTTATAAGCACTTTTTCATTAAGGCTATAAATATTCTTATCCGGTGACTCATCATCATTAGTTATAGTTACAGTTCCTGCAGGACAAGCCTTGACGAATTCTTCCATTTCTTTTTCATCTTTAAGATCATAGAAGAGGTCTTTGTTCCTGTGGTGTTTAAAGAAATCAGTCATCATTGTTCCGAAAGGACATATTGTAACACATGATTTGCATGAAACACAAAGATTTGTGTAGCGTATAACAATCCCATCTTCATCTTTTTCCAGGGCATCAGCAGGACAAATGTTGATACATGGGGCATCTTCGCATTTCCTGCAAGTGAACCTGAATGTAGCAAGCTCGCGGATAGTCTTTAACCCGTTTATATTAAATGATGGATAGAAATAGGCCTCAGGTATAGCTATAGTTGAGTCTTCAATCATTGCAGAACGCAGCTTAATCATATCTATCAGTATCTTTCGGATCATATTATATACTCTAAAAAAGAACTGTAATCACCTATTTTTTACATTTGTTAATAGATTATAAAATTAACTGGTTCATCAACTGGAACCTTGTATCACTCAATCGTTGAGAGATTGTCAGGGCTATTTTTGACATCGTTTTAAATCCAAACTCACATTTCTTTTCAAATTCGAGACTGAGTTTTTTGGCATCAATGGCCACGACTTTTGTAGGGCAGGTGGCCATTACCCATGCCGTA
This sequence comes from Bacteroidales bacterium, assembly GCA_049512815.1. GTDB lineage: Bacteria > Bacteroidota > Bacteroidia > Bacteroidales > VadinHA17 > LD21. Next base: position 50,019 of record JBEKWS010000023.1, read on the forward strand.
GAGATATGTGGGCTGAAAACTGCAGACCACGAAAAGAGCTGACCTTCCTCTAATGTACCAAGACGGATTCTCTTTTCATTTGGGAGACTTATTCCTAAGGATAAGCATCCAACAAGTAAAACAAAGATCTCGGTAAGCTCATCATATTGCTCGAACAATATATCTTTTACTTTGAATTCTTTTTTAGAGCTGATGCCGATAAATATTTTCAATTGTTCATCACTGTAATTGTCAAAAAACCGGACATTTTTCAACTCCTCAATTGTCAATTTCATGATCTGATATTTATTAATTTTAAAAAAGAAGGAGATAATTTCCTTAACTCTATTCTCATTATTTCCATATTTCAGGATTATGTTTTATTTCATTATATGTAAAAACAGGGCCGTCCTTGCAAACGAAGAATTCACCCATCATACAATGTCCGCATTTACCTAAGCCACACGACATGTTTTTTTCCATTGACAGGTAAATCTGATCATCTCTGTATCCCATTTCAAGTAACCTTATGGTTCCGAATTTCATCATTATAGGAGGACCGCAGACTACAGCAATAGATTTCTCTATATTAATCTTAATTTTATTCAGAAGAGTTGTCGCAACTCCTACTGAACCATCCCAGTTTTCATCTGCTTTATCTACGGTACGGTAAGCTTCAAACTTTTCAGTTCTGTTTAACCGGTCAAAAAGGGGTTTATAGATACAATCGGAAGGAGTTTTAGACCCATAGCAAAGGATAACCTTTACCAGTTTATCTTTAATACTTTCAAGTGCATATAGAAGCGATCTGATGGGAGCAAGGCCGCAACCACCACCCAGGATAAGTACTTCTTTGCCAAAGAATGTTTCGACAGGATAACCCCTTCCATACGGACCTCTTATTCCCATAAGTACTCCGGGTTTCAGCATATGCATATACTCTGTGACATATCCTGTTTTCATTACTGTGACTTCAAGCTTTTCAGTAACAAGAGGCGAAGAAGAAGGAGTAAAGGGAGCTTCACCAATTCCATCAACAGATAATTCAATAAACTGACCTGTTTTAAACGAGAATTTATCTTCAGGCACCAGTACAAATGTTTTTATCAATGGTGATTCCTCAATAACATTTGTCAACATTGCCTGAATAGGTTTATATATATTCTTGTAATCCGCCATTATCGGCTATTTTGTGAGCTCTATGAATAATTCGTTTTTATTGATCTTTCCTATACAGGCTTCAATACATCTTCCGCATCCCGTGCAGGCGAGGGAATTGAATTTTTCCGGTTTCCAGACATATTTACACATATATCTGTTTCTGAATCGTTTGTGAAGTTCAAACAAAGCATCTTCTCCTCCTGCAACCCTTTCAAACCCCGGATACTGGCAGGCATCCATCTGTTTTACTTTCTCAAAACCAGGCTTGTCAATTAGAAGAAAACAAGTGCATGTTGGGCAGATTGTCGTACATGCGCCGCATGAAACACACCGGGAAGAATATTTTTCCCAGATATCTACTTTCTCTTCAATGACAAGTTTCCCGGTTTTCTTATAATCAGGTAATCCATTGTTTGACGCCGTAAGCAAAGTCTCAGTTGCAAGTTGTTCCTTTTCAACGACCGAAATAAAATTTTTATCTCCAGGTGATTGAGCTTCAGGAATTTTCTTAACAAAATCTTCTCCCTTCCCGGATAACATTCTCAGAAAAATTGTTCCGTTTAGATTAATTACTGCCAGATCAGCAACTTTGGCAGAATATGGCTTAATATTATATGACAAACAGTGACAATGTTCCTGAATGCCAAAACAATCGGACGCTATAAGTAGTGTGTTATCACGACGCTTCCTGTAGTAAACATCATTAAACTCAATATCGAGGTATATCTCGTCCAGAAGACATAATCCTTCAATATCGCAGTTTGGGATACCAAGAATTATTCTTGGCTTATCATCAACTATGTCAGATGTTACATTTTCTTTAACTGGAAGAAAGAAACTTTTAAGTGGGGTTGCAGGTTTCGGTTTGTTATAGGAAATTCTTGGAATATCGATAGGTCTGATCAATTCATAGTCAAGGCCAAATTCATTTTCAACACTTGCGAAAATGGTATAGGATAATAATAACTGCTCTAAAGTTTTATCCCATTCTTCCTTTTTTATGCACTTATATTGCATTTTATGTGATAAGATTCACATATAAAATTAAATTCTACGTATATAAAAATCAATAAAAAAATGTATAATTTTCATGAGAGAAAAAATGACAAATCATAAAATACAGTATATCAGGCACGTAAAAAATTATTTTTATTTAAAAAAAATTATTTAATTTGCGTAATGAAATAAATAAAAAAGAATTGATGTGAAACGAATCACAAAAAATATTATAAAGAACAGTCTGAAAAGGATTTTTCTTTATCGGGCATGCCTTGTAAGACTGAAGCTGATGGGAGTCGAAAAAGTCTTTTCTTACACTCTTGCTAATGAAACAGGAGTTACCTCTGACCAGGTCAGAAAAGATTTTTCTGAATTCAATATCAAGGGCAATAAACGTGGAGGATATAACATAAGTGATCTGCTTGAAAAGATGGAAAAGTTATTCCACCGTAACAAAGACAATAATATCGTCCTTATCGGCATGGGAAATATGGGTCTTGCACTATCGAAGTACAACAAGTTCGTTCAGCGCCATATGAATATTGTTGCCACTTTCGATATTGATCCTTTCAAACAGAAAATGAGGTCCGGTATACCTGTATATTCAATGAACCGGTTAAAAGAAATCATTGACAGGTTCCGTGTTAAAGTGGCTATTCTTGCTGTACCGGAGATTTCTGCCCAGGAGGTTGCTGATGAACTGATTCGCCATGGTATAACAGGAATAGTGAATTTTGCACCGGTACTGTTGAAAGTGCCCTCTGAGGTAATCATAAATAATGTAAACCTTTGCGATGAACTTGAAAGCGTGATTTATTATGTTCACAAACAGATGAAGGTTAATGGACTTAAAAACCTAGAGCTATTATACAGGGATATGAAATACTGATCAGGGGGTTAGTTCAGGGTGTTGGATTCCGCCCTTTTATCTGCAGGATGGCCGCAAAACACGGTCTCTTTGGAGAAGTAGATAACAGAACTGATGGTGTTTCTGTAATAGTTCAGGGTGATATTAAAACAATTGAACAGTTCGGCAATGATATCCTTCAACATGCTCCTCCTGCAGCACAGATTAAATCAATGGAGATAAACGCCACTCAAATCAATCATTACAACAGTTTTAAAATTGCCGGTAGTAAAACAATTGATAATCAGATTACTGAAATAAGTCCGGATATCGCTGTCTGTGAAGATTGCCTGGAAGACATGGAAAACGATCCTGAAAGAATTGATTATCCTTTTGTTAATTGTACCAATTGCGGTCCACGGTTTACCATTATTGAAGGATTGCCTTACGACAGGCCAAAAACCACCATGAAAAGCTTCATGATGTGTGATAATTGTAATTCAGAATATAATGACATTCTTGATCGTCGCTTTCATGCCCAGCCTATTGCCTGTAACTTATGCGGACCTGTTTATAATTACAAAGATTCTGTAAAAAACATTAGTGGAATAAAGAAGATTCTTGAAGAAGTCTCTCTGCAAATAGATTCAGGTAAAATTGTTGCACTTAAAGGTCTCGGGGGTTATCACCTGATGTGTGATGCCTTGAATAATAATACCGTAAGTGAATTGAGACAAAAAAAACAAAGGGATTCAAAACCTTTTGCCGTAATGTTCAGAGATATCTCTGCAATCAAAAAGTATTGTTATATTGATCCGGAAGAAGAGAAAGAGATACAATCCTGGCGCAGACCCATCCTTATAATGAAACAGAAGAAGATGTTATCTGAATTTGTGAGCAATGGACTTAATACAATCGGAGCAATGCTCCCCTATATGCCTGTCCATTATATGATTTTCAGGATCCTTAAAACCCCGGCAGTAGTACTTACCAGTGGTAACATGTCTGATGAGCCGATCATAATTGATGACCATAAGGCAGAAAATCAACTGATGTCAGTTGCTGACTCCTTACTGAGCTATAACAGGCAGATAATTAACAGGACAGATGATTCAGTTATAAGAATTATTGATCAAAAGACAAGTCTTATCCGTCGTTCAAGAGGCTTTGTTCCAGGACCTGTCTATTTAAAATTCAACGTTGATGGCATTCTTGCGTTTGGAGCCGAACAAAAAAACAGTTTTTGCATCGGGAAAGGCAACCAGGCAGTAATGAGCCAGTATATCGGTGATCTTAAAAATCCTGCTACTTTTAATTTTTTTATTGAGACAATTGATAGATTTTCAAATATATTCAGGTTTAAACCTGAATATATAGCTTGTGATCTTCATCCACAATACCTTTCAACAAGGCAGGCTGAATTGGTTGAAAATGAATTAAAGATACCTCTCATCAGGGTCCAGCATCACCATGCTCATATTGCATCGTGTATGGCAGAGCATGGATTAGATGAGGAAATTATCGGAATTAGCCTTGACGGAACGGGCTTTGGTTCAGATGAGAATATCTGGGGAGGTGAGTTCATGATCGCTGATCTGAAAAGCTTCAGGCGCTTTACTCATTTCGATTATGTTCCCATGCCGGGTGGTGAAAAAGCAATTGATGAACCCTGGAGAATGGCATATTCATATATTTTCAAATACTTCGGTGATAGTTTTGATTATAAATCGATACCTCTCTTTAATTCGATTGATAACAAGAAGTTATCACTGATTAAGGAGATGATAGTCAAAAAGATAAATTCTCCAATGACTTCGGGTGCCGGTCGTCTTTTTGATGCCGTTTCGGCAATTCTGGGACTTTGCCCTGTGGCAACTTTCGATTCGGAAGCACCTTTGAGGCTCGAATCTGCCATAGATGCGGAGACATATGACTTTTATCCGTTCCAGACAAACAAAACCATTATTTTTGCTGATACAATAAAGGCAATTCTGGCAGATTTACCAGGACAGGAGATTTCTGTAATATCAGCAAAATTTCATAACACAGTTGCACAGGTTATCCTTGAAGTCTCAAAGCAGATAAGAAAAGAAACATCTCTGGACAAAGTCATTCTTTCCGGCGGGGTCTTTCAGAATAAATACCTTCTGGAAAAATCTTTGTATCTTTTAAACCTTAATAAGTTTCAAGTCTTCACTAATCACCTGGTGCCGGCAAATGACGGGGGAATTTCCCTGGGACAAATAGTAATTGCTTCAAAAATAAGAAAATAATGTGTCTGAGTATACCAGCAAAAATAGTGTCAATTGACGGCAACATGGCAGAAGTGTCTGCCGGGGGTACAATATTTAAGGCAGGGTTGCATATGATTGAAAATGCCAGGGTAGGAGACTATATCCTGTTGCATGCCGGATTTGCAATACAGAAGGTAAATGAAAAAGAGGCCGAAGAAACTATAAGATTATTTGAAGAGATGAATAATTCTCTGAATGAATAATGTCGTATGAAATATATTGATGAGTTCAGAAATAAAGATCTGGTCATGAATCTGGCTGATCTTATTAATAAGACTGTCACACGCGATTATACTTTTATGGAGGTATGCGGAGGCCATACAGCTGCAATACACAGGTTTGGAATTCCATCTTTGCTTCCTGATAATATAAGATTAATCTCTGGTCCCGGTTGCCCTGTTTGTGTTACGGGAACAGATTTTATTGATAAAGCAATTACCTATTCAAAAATGAATGAGGTCATACTCACAACTTTCGGTGATCTGCTGAGGGTTCCGGGATCTGCTTCATCACTCGAAAAAGAGAAGGCAGCAGGTGCTGATATAAGGGTTGTTCTTTCCGGTTTGGAGGTACTCGAGATCGCCAGAATGAACCCTGAAAGCTTGGTCATTTTCCTGGGTATTGGTTTTGAGACAACTGCACCCGGTACCGCTGTTACAATTAAACAGGCTGAAAAGCAGAATATTAATAACTTCTTTCTGTTAAGCGCACATAAGATTATGCCTCCTGCAATGGAAGCTATAATAAAAGAAGGAGTTAACCTGGATGGCTTTATTTGCCCCGGCCATGTCGCAACAATAACCGGTTCTTCAATATTCGACTTCATTCCTGAGAGGTTTAATCTGGGTTGTGTCGTCACAGGTTTTGAACCTGTTGATATACTACAATCAATTCTGATGCTGATAAGACAGGTGAACCAGAATAATTCAAAAGTGGAAATTGAATATAACAGGGCAGTTACAGTAAAAGGCAACTCTATAGCTCAGAGGCTTTTATCCGAAGTTTTCGAACCATACGATGCAACATGGAGAGGCTTTGGCGTAATTCCATTGAGTGGACTTACACTGAAGAAGGATTTTGAAAAGTTTAATATTGAGAAAAAAATGCCTTTAAAAATTAATTCTCAGGAAGACAACGATCTTTGTATTTGTGGGAAAATACTTAGAGGATTAGAAACGCCAGCGGATTGTCCTCTTTTTGCAGAGATCTGCTTTCCGGAAAATCCTGTGGGAGCATGTATGGTTTCAAATGAAGGGACTTGCAATAACTGGTATAAATTCAGATTTATTAAATGAAGGATTTTATCTCATTGAATCAGGGCAGTGGTGGTAAGCTGACTCACGAATTGATTGATAGAGTTTTTGCAGGAAGATTCGGAATGGCTGAGCCCCTGACAGATTCTGCCATTCTCAAAGATTCAGGATTTACCCGGGTCTTTACTACTGATTCATATGTCGTGGATCCTCTTTTTTTCCCGGGTGGTAACATAGGTAAGCTTGCTATATGTGGTACAGTAAATGACCTGGCAGTATCCGGTGCAGATCCAAGGTATATTGCAGCTTCATTTATCATTGAAGAGGGCTTTCCGCTTCATGAGCTTGTTCTGATTACAGAATCAATGGCTGATGAAGCATTGAAAGCAGGGGTGAAGATCGTCACAGGAGATACAAAAGTTGTTCACAAGGGGAAATGTGATAAGCTGTTTATAACAACATCCGGCATCGGCATTCTTAACCCTGATCTGGAGCACATCAGTACAGGCAAACGCGTAAAGCCTGGCGATAAACTGATTATCAATGGCCCTGTTGGCAATCATGCCATAGCGGTGCTTGGTGCCCGTAATAATCTAAATTTCAGTACCCCCGTGACTTCAGACTGTGCATCCCTTAATTATTTGATAAGCAAGGTGCTCCAAAACAGCGGCGAGATTCGTTTCATGCGCGACATTACTAGGGGAGGGTTGACGACAGTTTTAAATGAGCTTGCCAAAATGATTGGATTTGGTATCATTATTAACGAGGTTTATGTTCCAGTCGATGATCCTGTGAAAGGATTGTGCGAAATGCTGGGCTTTGATCCTTTTTATCTCGCAAATGAAGGAAAGGTCTTGATTGTAGTGGGCGCAGGTGAAGAAACAAGGGTGCTTAACATTCTGAGATCGGATCCGTTGGGACTATACTCAGAAATTATAGGTGAGATCGTTCCGGATAAAAAGGAACTTGTGGTTTTAAATACTTCTGTTGGCGGTAAACGTATTCTTGATATGCCGGTAGGAGATCAACTTCCCCGAATCTGTTAGATTATATTATGCATGAAATTGGAATAGCAGAAGATCTTTCAGCAATTGTACTTGGTACAGCTAGAAATGCCAACCTGTCGAAGGTTACAAAAGTGAATATCATTTTCGGCAAGATGGTCCAGATTGTTCCTGATATATTTATATTCGCTTTCAGGGAAACAGTAAAAAATTCAGTTGCTCAGGATGCTGAGGTAGATATAGAAATAGTACCGGTAAAAATGAAATGTAAAGTTTGCGGAAGTGATTTTCAGGTGGAGGAGAACCGTTTTGCTTGCAATGTTTGTGACTCAACTGATCTCGAAATTATTAATGGGAAAGAATTATTTATTAAAAGTATAGAAGGGGAGTAGATATGGAAATAAAAATAATGAAGAATATCCTTGACAGGAACCAGGACAAAGCAAATGAGGTAAGAAATTTGCTCATCTTGAAGAAAGTATTGATGGTGAATATAATAAGTTCACCGGGTGCCGGAAAAACTACTCTGTTAGAACGCACCTGCGAAGCCATTGGAGCAAAGTTCAGGATTGGTGTGATAGAAGGTGACATAACAACGGACAGGGATGCACAACGTTTGAAAAAATATAATATTCCAATTGTTGTTATCAATACTGAAGGAGGTTGCCATTTGGACTCTTACAGCATCTCAAAAGTCCTTGATAGTTTTGATCTTGAGAACCTTGATGTCCTATTTGTCGAGAATGTTGGTAACCTGATTTGTCCGTCACAATTCGATCTTGGTGAAACCTTTAAACTGGCAATAGTAAGCACAGCCGAGGGTGACGATAAACCTGGCAAGTACCCCATGCTTTTCAGGGAAGCCGTTGCTGTTCTGCTCAACAAGATAGACCTGATCCCTTATACAAATTTTAATTTCGAAAGCTTTAGTACGGATTTAAAAAAGATCAATTCTCAAATCCCTCTGTTCGAAATATCATGTACAAAAGGAGATGGCCTTGAAGGTTGGTATAAATGGATAGAGGATAAGATTGTAGGTTACTCAGGTATTGGCTAAAACACCCCGTAAGCCGGTTTCCATGGCATCCTCCCTGGCGGAACACTTTAAAATCTTTTGTCTTTAAGACTGACACATTAGTACACGGTTGTTAATTGTTTATAATTTGTTTGTTTTGTGCTGGTTACTTTCCGATACAGAAAGTATCTTATATTGACTATCAGTATGATACACATTTAAGGTACAAATGGGGTACAATATGTCTTTAAAATCTATGCAATAAATTGAAATTGTTACCTTGATACAACGATAGGATAACATGGTGATCCAAGATACAACCATTTATGGTCATTATTTGTTATCTTTGAAAAAATCTTATATTTGTTCACAATTGATTGAAAATTCAACCACCATGCCTTTAACAAAAGAACTTAAAATACAATCTTTTGTTCTGTTGTCGAAAAAACCAAGCGTTTTCAATCCAGCCAATTTCAGTCAATATTGGCTTGATCACAACAAAATAATACTTGGTTCTACATTGGACAAAAGTTCTTCATTTACACCACTTTTTGTACAGGCTATTTCGGATAATATGGTTTTACTTGTCACTCCTGAGCAGATACAGATATCTCCTAAGAGTCCTGAAAAATTTAAAAACATTGTTTCTGAAGGTATCGTATCAATGATTCAGAATATGGAGATTATAACTTTGAATGGGGTAGGGTTAAATTTTAATTGGTTTTTATCAGATGAAGAAGTAGGCTATGAGGAATTATCTCGGAAGTATTTCTTCAATGCTAATAACCCAGGTATTGCTTTTTTTCCAAAAGGGGAATCTTTATATGGTGAATATTTAAGCAAGCAAATAGAGGATGATCTTAGGTTAAAATTGGACATTAAACCCTCATATTTATTTGATATTGTAACAGGTACCTCAAAACAATGCATTCACTTTGCATTTAATTTCCATTCAGATCTAAAGAGTGAAAACCAATATGAGAAGGTTGTAAATCTTTTGAAAAGATTTGAGACATGGTATGAGGTTTCCCTAAAAGTTCTGAACCTTTATCAATAATATTTATAAGTCATATTATGAATGAATTAGCTGAAATACATGAAGTTATATGCGATAAAGCTATAAATATTGGAAGGTATTATGTCAGCGAGAAAAAGACGTATGACCAACCAATTAATTTAGAATGTTATTATTTTGAAAATGCAAATGCCATTCTTAATCTATATAAAGCTTTCTTATCCAGTATTATTAATTTTGACTATCCAACAGATGTAGTTACAGGAAGTAGTCATAGTCTGAATGAAGCCTTAACAGGATATTCGTCAATAATTGAGATCATTAATAGTAAAGGTGGTTTTCTAACAATTAATAAAGAATCAAAAATATTTTCTGACTACATCTCTATCTTAGAGAATGAATCGTCAGAACATGCTCTTGTTTATTTATATACATCTTTGATCTCGTTATTAGATGATATTAAAAGTTGTGACTTATTTTTAGAATGTATCAAAGTAGATTTATTATCAGTTGATGCCATTGTCCACATATTAAATGCTCTTTCACCTAATAAAACTAAATTAAAGAATTGGATCAGTTTTGTTGAGAAGTGTGAAAAGAAACTTATCGAACTGGAAGGACCGGATAATGCTAAAGACTTGTTAAGTGTTATACTTTAGCGATGAATCCAATTTCTCATTTTTCAAATTCAGAAGAAATTTGTTGCATATCTATTGGCATTGAACGTGAAGGAAATACACATTGTGGGATATTATATAAAACTGAGAAGGGCTCATTTTTCCTTCATCTGGGAAATCCAGTAGAATTATTAAATGAATCTGATTCCAACCCCAAGTTTGGTTATTTAGCCAAAAGACAGCAATATAGGTGGTTACCATTTATAAATCTACACACAGCTAAGCAAACCTTGATAAAAACAAAATGCATAGCTATTGCTGAAACTAATAAATCGTTACCGTTCGGAATATATATTGATGAAGAAGCACATTTTGATGCAATTGGAAAATTTAAAATGGGAAAGGATAGTACAGGACTGACTTGTGCAACATTTGTAAGCGTTTTATTGAGAAGCATTAACTTAAAAATAATAGATGATTCAAGTTGGCCTGAAGATCGGCCTGATGACCTGGTTTGGCTGCAAAAGTTGGTAGATTATTATGAAGGTCGGGTTATATATCTTAGGGAAGGTTTGAAGGCAATACAAGATAAATTAAGGTTTACCTTGAATTTGCAACAAACCCATATTCTACGTTTCCAAAAGACAAGCATTTTAGCAGAAATCGATAAATTAAATAGATCATTACAAGGATTAAGGAAAGGACTTGAATTTTGCTTTATGCGATTTAGGCCTGAAGAAGTAGCAGGTGTATGTTTTAAAGATGTTAATGAGTGGCCTTTCAAATTTGAATATTCTGAACCAGGTAAAGCAGGCGCGGGTAAGATAGGAGAGGATCTTTTATATTACTTAAAGAGTCAGATTGCAGCGCAATAAACCCTCCTTTATCAGATAAAATCATTACTTTAACGAAACAGAGCAGCATTTTAGATTTCCATTTTCTGATTTGATATCTCTACTTTAGTCTTAAACTAATGCTCAGTTACCTCCGTTTTGTGTAACTTAGATGTCTTTAACAGAATTTGTCTAAAAACCTAAAGCGCAATTAATGGATCTTTCCCAACACAATATGATCGTCAACTTCATCTGGAATATAGCCGATGATTGCCTCCGCGATGTTTATGTGCGTGGCAAATACCGCGACGTAATTCTTCCGATGATTGTCATCCGGCGTATTGACGCACTCCTTGAACCTACAAAAGCAGATGTTTTAAGGCTAAAGGAGCAGCTCGACAAAGCAAAGGTAGCTAATCAGCACTCTGCCCTTTGCCAGGCTGCAAAACAGGCTTTCTATAACACAAGCCCATTCCTCTTGCGTGATCTTAAGTCTCGAACTTCTCAACAAAAGCTTAAGGCTGATTTCGAGTCTTATCTCGATGGATTCTCACCTAATGTGCAGGAGATCCTTGAAAAATTCAAATTCAGGAATCAGATCCCGACTATGATTGATGCTGATATTCTTGGTGCTATTATTGAAAAGTTCTCTAATCCGGATATAAATCTCAGCCCTGGACCTGTCTTTGATACTAAAGGGAATGTAAGGCTTCCGGCTCTTGATAACCACTCAATGGGGTTGATCTTTGAAGAGCTCATCAGAAGATTCAATGAGGAGAACAACGAGGAAGCAGGAGAACACTTTACTCCACGCGATGTCATCAAGCTAATGGCAAAAATGATCTTCATTCCTGTTGTTGATAAAATAGAATCCGGAACTTATTTATTGTACGACGGTGCCTGCGGGACCGGCGGAATGTTGACGGTAGCTGAACAAACACTTCTCGAACTTGCAAAGGCACAGAATAAGGAGGTAGCAATACATCTCTATGGGCAAGAAATCAACCCTGAAACATTTGCTATAACAAAAGCCGACCTGCTGTTAAAGGGTGAAGGATCTGAAGCGGAGAATATGAAATTCGGTTCAACTCTTTCATCTGACTTTTTCCCTTCCAGAGAATTCGATTTCATGCTTTCAAACCCTCCTTACGGCAAGAGTTGGAAGACTGACCAGGATCGCATGGGAGGCAAAGGCGAGATTTCAGATCCACGTTTTGTCATTCAATATGCCGGTAATCCGGAGTACAAAATGATCACCCGTTCCAGTGACGGGCAGATGCTCTTCCTGGTCAACAAGCTTTCAAAAATGAAGAACAGCACGGTTCTTGGCAGCCGTATTGCGGAAGTCCATAATGGTTCCTCTCTTTTTACCGGCGATGCAGGGCAGGGAGAATCTAACATACGTAGGTGGATCATTGAGAATGACTGGCTGGAAGCAATAGTGGCTCTACCAGAGAGCATGTTCTACAATACCGGTATCGCGACATATATATGGCTTCTCTCAAACCGAAAATCTTCTGAGAGGAAAGGCAAAGTGCAACTTATTGATGCAACAGGCATGTATGTCTCATTGCGTAAGAACCTGGGTAAGAAAAATTGCGAGTTATCCGAGGAACAGATAACACAGATCACAGACCTGATAGTTAATCCAAGAGAGACAGACCAGTCAAAGGTATTCCCCAACGAAGCTTTTGGGTATTATAAGGTTACTGTAGAAAGACCTCTTAAACTAAAAGATATCGATCCTGATAAGGTTTACAGCATCAAGGAAATTAAAGAAATGGTTGCTGCCGGAAAGAATGATGAAACAGGCATCTCTATTATTAAGAAAATCCATAAGCAGGGAAGTCCGGATCCATTGCATGGTCTTTTTGAGCGGGTTATTACAGGGAAAAAGGTGTTGGTAGAATATGAACCCGATACCAGCTTGCGTGATACAGAACAGATTCCTCTTCTTGAAGATGGTGGTATTGAAGCTTTCTTTATGCGTGAGGTGCTTCCGTATGCTCCTGGAGCATGGGTAGAAGACTCCAAAACACAGACCGGTTACGAAGTATCTTTTACAAAATACTTCTATAAACCGGTTCAGATGAGAACACTTGAAGAGATTGTAGCTGACATTAAAAAGATCGAAGCTGAAACAGATGGTCTTTTAAACGCAATAATAAAGGATTAAAAGATGAGTACCCAGAGATATTCTGTGACACCTCACCCCATTGAGACACTCCTGACATGGGTTAAATCGGGTGAAATAGCAATTCCCGAAATACAAAGACCATTCGTTTGGGATGCAACAAAGGTGAGAAACCTTCTTGACTCATTATATCAGGGTTATCCGATCGGTTACCTTATTGTCTGGAGAAACCCTACAGTTAAACTTAAAGATGGATCCCTATCTGCCGGTAAAAAGATACTGATTGATGGTCAGCAAAGAGTTACAGCTCTGATGGCTGCTTTGTTGGGTCGTCAGGTACTTACAAAAGATTATGAAACTGTCCGGATCAGGATTGCTTTCAATCCTCTCGAAGAAAAATTTGAGGTTGCAAACCCGGCTATCCAGAAAAACAGTATCTGGATATATGATATTGCCGAAGTTTTTTCACCTGAATCAAGCCTTATAGATCTTACAGATGATTTTGCGAAAAGGAATCCGAATATAGACATAAGACCTATTTCAAAAGTGCTGGAAAACCTCCGGAAAATTGTCAACAATCATGTAGGAATAATTGATCTTGCCGAAGATCTTGACATTGAAACAGTAACCGAGATATTTATAAGGGTTAATTCTGCAGGGGCTGAACTCTCTCAGGCTGACTTTGCAATGTCAAAGATCGCAGCTAATGAGACCTATGGTGGAAATATGCTTAGAAAGGCTATTGACTATTTCTGCCACTTAGCTGTTGCCCCTGAGTTTTACTTAAAGATCAAGGAGGGGGATAAACAATTTGCCCAATCTGATTTCTTTGCAAAAATGACATGGATTAAAGATGTTAACGATGACATCTATGATCCATCATATACCGATATGTTAAGGGTGGCTTTCACCTCCGAATTCAGACGTGGTAAACTGCAGGATCTGGTTGCACTGCTCTCAGGGAGAAACTTTGAGACTAAACAGTATGAAGACGAAATAGCCAGGGAATCCTTTTCAAAGCTTAAAACCGGGATAATGCAGTTTATGAATCAAACTCATTTTGAAAGGTTTGTAATGATATTGAGATCAGCCGGGTTCATAACCAGTGACCTTATAGGGGGTCAGAATGCTGTTAATTTTGCATACATCCTTTATCTGATGGGGAGAAATGGAAAATTGCACCCTGACAAAATTGAAAGGCTGGTAAGAAGATGGTACGTAATGGGCATGATCACAGGGAGATATTCAGGTAATCCTGAAACTGCTTTTGACCTGGATATTAGGCAGATTGATGCACAGGGGCTTGAAAACTATGTTGAAGCGGTAATTGGGGCTCAGTTGTCCGAAGGGTTCTGGACAACCCTCTTACCTCAACAGATGGAAACATCATCTGCGATAAGTCCGTATTTCCTGGTGTATAAAGCGGCTCAGGTAAAGCTGAATGACACAGGCTTCCTCTCAAGAGATATTACTGTGCGCGATCTTGTGTTGAACAGGTTGGATGTTCATCATATCTTCCCAAGGAATTACCTGAAGAATAAAGGTCTTAACAGAGGAAAGTACAACCAGATTGCAAATTTTGTTCTTACTCAGAGTGAAATAAATATTGCTATCGGAGACAAATCTCCTGAAATATACTTTAATGAATTAGGAGGACAATGTGATGGAGGGGAAATTAAATATGGAGGAATTACACAGCATGACCAGTTAAGAGAAAATCTGAGGCGGAATGCAATCCCTGAAGCCATGATTGATAGCCAGATTCCTGATTTTGATGATTTCCTAATTCTGCGAAGGTCCCTGATGGCAGCAAGGATTAAAGAATACTTTGATCTATTATAATATGAGTCTAAAACCATATCAACAGTACAAAGTATCTGGGACTCATTGGCTGGGACAAGTGCCTTATAATTGGCAGATTACAAAGCTTGGTTCAATGTTTAACGAACGGAAAGAAAAGGTCAGTGATAAAGATTACCCTCCTCTTTCTGTAACAAAAAATGGTATTCTTCCTCAGCTTGAAACAGCAGCTAAGACAAATGATGGAGATAATAGAAAGAAAGTTTGTGAGGGAGATTTTGTTATCAATAGTAGGTCAGATCGAAAAGGTTCATCTGGATTATCAGCTCTAACCGGCTCTGTTTCTGTAATAAGTACCGTCTTAAAACCGAAAGGATATTTTAATAAGTATTCACATTATTTGCTTAAATGTCAGCCATTTCAAGAAGAGTTTTATAGAGTTGGACATGGAATAGTTGCCGACCTATGGTCTACTAAATTTTCAGAAATGCGTTCAATCCTTACACCTGTACCCGATTTTAAGGAGCAGGAACAGATCGTACGCTACCTCGACTGGAAAACCTCCCAAATAGCAAAGTTCATAAAGGCGAAGAAACGAATGATTGAGCTTCTGAAAGAGCAGAAGCAGGTAATTATTAATGATGCAGTTACAGGTAAGATAGATGTCAGAACCGGCAAACCGTATCCGAATTATAAAGGATCAAGTGTAGAATGGCTTGAAAAGATACCAGAGGAGTGGATGTTGTTTTCGCTAAAGCACTTAGCCAAATTTAGCCCTTCTAAGGTGGAGACTAACTTTAACCCAGAATCCAGTGAACCAGTGGTTTTTTTACCAATGGAAAAAGTCACATCTAATGGTGTCGTAGATTGCAGTTTGAAATTACCTTATAAAGAACTATCAAGTGGTTTTTCTTACTTCAAAAGAGGTGATGTTGTCATCGCAAAAATAACTCCGTGCTTTGAAAATGGCAAGGGAGCGTATCTTGAATACCTTGAATCTGAATTTGGATTTGGTACAACAGAATTTATAACAATTAGACCAGGGCGATTTATTGATGGTAAATATTTAAGATTAATCCTATCATCTAACTGGTTCTTAAAGATTGGGGAAAAGTACATGACTGGATCTGCTGGTCAAAAAAGAATTTCAACTGATTTTATTAAGAATTTTGAAATTGGATTACCTACCATTTCTGAGCAGGATCTTATCATTACAAAACTGAATGAAACACTTGATGCTATTGATGGAGCAATTAATAAAATCCAAAATGAACTAATCCTTATTCAAGAATATCGCATACGACTTATAGCTGATACTGTCACGGGTAAAGTTGATGTGCGAAATATTATTGTTTCTGAATTTGAAGAAGCCACTATGATTACAGATTTGGAAGAACCTTCTGATATTGAAGAGTTTCTTGATGATACAACTGTTGATAATGATTTGTAAATTGCACCTTATGAGCAAAATGTGATAAAAACTGATTACTATGTCACCAACCGACACATCTGAAAAAGGACTTGAATCAATAATTGTCAGTTCTCTTGCAACTGAGACAGGATATTCTCAAGGGATCAGTTCTGATTATGATCGTGATCATGCCATTGACATAGTAAAACTAACGACATTCATAAAAGAAACGCAACCTAAAGCATTTGAATCGCTCTCATTTGAGTCCGACAATCCGCGCCGTACAAAATTCCTTCATCGTCTCCAGGGAGAGATAGTAAGACGTGGTGTAATTGATGTCCTTCGCACAGGAGTACAGGATGGTGCCGTTAACCTGCAGCTTTTTTATGGAACCCCTTCCGAAAAGAACCCCAAAGCATTTGATCTGTTCAAAAAGAACATTTTCAGTGTCACACGCCAGCTGCAATACAGCAATGATAATACCCGGCTGGCGCTTGATATGGTAATCTTCATCAACGGATTGCCTGTCATTACATTCGAGCTAAAAAACAAGCTGACAAAACAAACCGTGGATGATGCGGTTCAACAGTACAAACGTGATAGAGATTCCAAAGAGCTTCTCTTCCAGTTTGGCAGGTGTATGGTTCACTTTGCCGTTGATGACCACCAGGTAAAGATGTGTACTCACCTCAAGGATAAGCAATCGTGGTTCCTGCCATTCAATATAGGTTATAATGATGGAGCAGGCAATCCTCCCAATCCTTTCGGACTGGCTACTGATTACCTATGGAAAGAGGTTCTCCGGAAAGAGAGCCTTACCAACATCATTGAAAACTTTGCGCAGATAACTGAGAGAAAAGACGAAAAGACCGGCAAAGTAAAAAAGGAACAGGTTTTTCCTCGTTATCATCAGCTTGATGTTGTTAGAAAGTTACTTGCCTCTGCATCAAAAGATGGAGTCGGGAAGCGTTATCTGATTCAGCATTCAGCTGGTTCCGGGAAAAGCAATTCTATAAGCTGGCTGGTCCATCAGTTAGTTGGTCTCGAAAAAGCAGGATCATCACTATTTGATACTGTAATTGTTGTAACTGACCGTCGTGTTCTCGATAAACAGTTGAGAGACATTATAAAAAGGTTTGCCCAGGTTTCATCGGTCGTTGGTGCAGTTACGGAAGGATCAGCTCAGTTACGAATGTTTATTGAACAGGGTAAGAAGATAATCATAACTACTGTCCAGAAATTCCCGTTCGTTCTTGATGAGATAGGAGACAGCCACCGCGACAGAAAATTTGCAATCATTATTGATGAAGCCCATTCCAGCCAGGGAGGCAGAACAGCTTCTAAGATGAACATGGTATTATCGGAACCATCAGCCGAATATGGATTATTTGAGTCGCCTGAAGATATTGAAGATGCCATAAACAATATAATCACCTCCCGCAGGATGCTGTCAAATGCGAGCTATTTTGCGTTTACTGCCACACCAAAGAATAAAACTCTTGAGATCTTCGGAGTTCCTTACAAAGAAGGAGAAGTAATTAAGCACCGTCCTTTTCACTCTTATACTATGAAGCAGGCGATACAGGAAGGGTTTATTCTTGATGTACTACAGAACTACACACCAGTGTACAGTTATTACAAGTTAATTAAGGCGATAGAAAGTGACCCGGAGTTTGATACAAAGAAGGCAAAGAAGAAGCTTCGCAGGTATGTGGAATCCCACAATTATGCTATCAGGCAGAAGACTGAGATAATGGTTGATCATTTTACTGACCATGTGATCGGACGTCATAAGATAGGTGGGATGGCAAGATGTATGATAGTATGCAGCGGGATCGAAAGAGCTATTCAATATTATCAGGCTGTGAGTACATACCTCATTGAAATTAAAAGCCCGTACAAAGCAATAGTTGCATTTTCAGGAGACCATAATTATAACGGGAAGAATGTCACCGAGGCGAAGATTAATGGATTTCCGAGTGCAAGTATCCCTGACAAGTTTATCAATGATCCCTACCGATACCTGATAGTTGCGGACAAGTTCCAGACAGGGTACGACGAACCGCTATTGCATACAATGTATGTTGATAAGCAACTATCAGGTATAAAGGCAGTTCAAACCCTTTCCAGATTAAACAGAGCCCACCCCTTAAAGACTGATACGTTTGTACTCGATTTCATAAATGATGTGGATGTGATCCAGTTTGCTTTTAGCGACTATTACCGCACAACTATATTAAGCAATGAGACAGATCCTAACAAGCTTCATGATCTGAAAGCGACACTGGACAAATACCAGGTATATAACCAAAGTCAGATAGATGAGCTTGTAAGACTTTTCCTTACAGGGGTCAGCAGGGAAAACCTGGATCCGATTCTTGACTCATGTGTGGCAATTTACAAAAGCGAACTTGATGAGGATGGTCAGGTTGATTTCAAAGGAAAAGCGAAGGCATTTGAAAGAACATATAATTTCCTGGCATCCATATTAACATACTCAAATCCGCAATGGGAGAAACTATCTATATTCCTGAATTTCCTTATACCCAAGCTTCCGGCGCCGATAGAAGAAGATCTGGCTAAAGGGATCCTTGAGTCAATAGATATGGAGAGTTACAGGGCACAGGTCCAGGAAACAGAGAAGATAAGGCTTGCTGATGAGGATGCTGAGATAGATCCGATACTGGTCTCAGGTGGAGGGCATTTAGCTGAACCGGAACTTGACCGGCTAAGCAATATTATCAGATCATTTAACGATCAGTTCGGCAATATTTCCTGGAATGATGTTGATAAGATCCAAAACATCATCACTGTGGACCTGCCAGTTAAGGTTTCAGCAGATAAGGCGTACCAGAATGCCATGAAGCAGAACGACCCTCAGAATGCCCGTATAGAGCACGATAAAGCATTAGAGAAAGTAATTGTAGAAATGCTGACCGACCATACAGAACTCTTTAAACAGTTCATGGATAATCAGAGCTTCAGGAAGTGGCTGACGGATACGATTTTTACGGAGACGTATAAACAGATTTAATTCTTTATCGCCCAATTCTGCCAAAAGCAATCAGAGAATTATAAATAAAATGAAACCGCATAATACAGAACAAGCTGCAAGGGGATTAATAATGTATCAATTGGCTATCCGTGGGTATACAATCCAATTTACTGATAGCCGATTCCCGATTGAAGATTTACTTTGCATCAGTCCAAATCTTAAACATTTCGGTATTGATGTAAAAGGTCAGAGAACATCAAATTTTTGGAGGTTCAATGAACCTCGTATAAGTCCTGAATTTTTCTTTGCATTCGTATATGTTCCTGTGACAGATAAGCCAAGAGTGGCTATAATAGATAGTGCAACAGTAAATAGACTTTGGAATCAATACAAGGAAGAGGCTTTGCAAAGGGATAAAATCAGCTCAGTCAAACGTAAGTCTGATGCCTACCAATGGGGATTAAACTGGAAAACCCCATTCGATTATGAAGATAACTATGATATTCTTCCCAAATAAAAATCATGGCAACAAATCAATCTACAATGAAAAGGAAGAAACATGAAACATTAGCATCTCTTTGGGATGAACTTATTGCCCGGGGAGGCACCTGGAAAGAATTGGAAAAGGAAGGCAACAAACATGCCATTCGTCTTGGGCTAAAGACACGTTGCACACCACCAATCTATCGAGCCCATATAAAGTACCGCCAGATTAAGGATGACAATTACTTAGGTCGCAGGAAGGTTACTAATGAAGGGATTATGTGAATTATTATGCTTGGATTTTTTTCAGTTCTTCTAAGCGCGATCTCGCAAGCTTTACAATTTGTTGACTAAATGACTCCGGAAAACGAATAATGACAGCCTCAAAGGTCAAATCCTGAAGACCCATTTCAACCAATACTTTATAACCCATAGCCTCAATCTTTCTATTAACTGCTCTCTGTGCTGCTTCGATAATTCCATAGCGGGTTATCATTTGCCAGGTTCTTGAGGCACGAGTCCTTTTCTTGTTCTTTTTCGATAAGACTTCCTCGTAGGCATAAAGTGCTTTGAGCAACTCTGTTTCTACTATACTCTTATTACCATGAGTTAAGGCACGAAGTTCGATTGCTCTGCGTTGGGCTTCCCTGGCAAGCTCATTGCATTTTTTTGCGAATTGCTCGCATTCCTCTGGAGTCTTTAATTTACTAATAGTCTCATCCATTTCTTTTAATAATGAATTATTTACAAACAATCAAGTTCATCAAATTTACTAAAATACTGAATCATAAAAAAAGAGGCGGTACTGGTTGAAATGTCTCGCTGCATATCCTTGTGCTTAAAGGAAGAAGTATCGCCTCATGGTCGTCTGACCAATATGTTTTAAAAAGGCGACACCTGTTTGAAATCAATGTCTGCAATGCAATCTTATCTGGTAAGAGCAAAAGGAAGGTGTCACCTGGAACTTATATATATTAATATTTATACGTCAATACAGAATACCAAAGATACAATAGCTTTGTAGTATTTAATAACTTCTCCCAGATACAAAAAGATTTGTTTTTGGCCCCGGGACATTTAAATTTGGATAAAATATAAGTATTGGCGGGATTTTAAACACATCCTTCCATGCAACTAGGCTTCTGGTAGCAATATCAGAGGTTTTTGCTAAATAAACTTGACTTTAACCTAAACAAGGTTTAAATTTGTTGATATTAGTAAAAAACTTGGAGCAATATATTCAACTATTTTGGCTGGGAACAGGTCTTAGCCTTCAAAGATATAACCTCGAATCATTATAATAATTTTAATTTTATAACTTAACCCCAGATATTATGAAAATGGCGTTTGTCATCTTAATAATTTTGGCATTTTCATTTAATAACCTAAAATCCCAAACACATTTAATAACTATTCATTCTAATCAGCGTGTTATTTCGTTAGAAATGACTCCAATGGAATATTCAAATTGGATAAATAATGATGAATTCAGTCAAATTGCACCCATGGCTACTCTAACGAGGGAAATCTATCAAAAATTCGATGATGAATTTGATTTTATATTTTTTGTTCTAAATGAAGATAATGTACCTATCTCTATTCCTTACTCTGGTAAATGCGTCCCAGCATCAAATCATATTACCGGTATTGGAAGAGCAATTATGGACAACACTAGCAATTATGGTTCTTCAGGTAGGTTAAAATCAATAATTCATTTACCAGAGAAAACTTTTATTCTCTATGGTCCAGCATTACATGAATTAATGCATACATGGGCAAATTTTGGCATACAGACCAGCGCATTCAATGGAACACCAATCTCTGATTATAGATCACATTGGGGATTTACTGGAGGAAATACCAGGGGTCAGTTGGGAGGGTTTGCACAAAGTACACTTCAAACAGGTATTGATGGTAATCCAATTAAATATAAGGTAGATCCTTTTGGGCAAATGGCCAACGGGGGTAATGGTGTCCCTTATTCAGAAATGGAATTATATTTAATGGGTATGATTCCATCTTCAAATATTACTCCGTTTGATGTATTTAGAGATATTATTTCTTTCGACATTAATACATACGAATTTGAAGCAAACACAAGAGTTACTTACGATGAAACTCGAATATTATCAGAACTTGGTACTCGCTCTCCGTCTAATATTACATCTCAAAAAGACTTTAGATTGTTAATTGTTGTATTAACAGATGCTCCACTTTCGACTTCAGATTGGGACTTGTATGACTCTCATTCTGAATTATTTAGTCGTAATTCAAGTGATGGTATTTCTTATTTATATAACTTTTGGGAAGCAACAGGAGGTAGAGGAACTTTAGAAACCGGAAATTTGAATAATGCTATAAAGCTGGTCACACCAGCGTTATCAGTTTCACCAACAAGCCTTACAGTAGGCTCAGGTTCAGGTACGACTGGTAGTATATCAGTTACCTCAAACACAAGTTGGAGTGTAATAGATGATGCAACCTGGCTTAATTTATCATCAGCATCTGGAACCGGGAATGGGACACTTACAGTCACAACTGCCAGTGCCAATACTTCGACCAGTCCGAGAAGTGCAAATGTAACCTTTTCGGCATCCGGAGTC
>JBEKWS010000024.1:0-71678 GCA_049512815.1 Bacteroidales bacterium
AACCTGATCACCATTTATGCTTTTTGCTAAATTGTATCATCTGAATCAATTAAAATTGTAGAAATCTTAATAAAAAAACTTTCAAAAACCCGACATGCGGATTTTAGGAGCTATCGGAACGCTAAGGCTTAAAACTTAAGATCGCTAAGAATTAAATATCAATATATAATTACTATTTCATTTTTTAAATATCTTCTTAGTTACACAGAGAGCCACAATGAACTTCACAGGACCACAGAGAGAATCAGAAAAAGGAATTCTTTGCGTACTTTGCGCCTTCTTAGTGTTCTTTGCTGTTAAAAAGGTCTTTTAGATAGCCTGGGTTTAAAGAAAGTATCTCCAGGGTCTTGTTTTCCAATAATCACCGGCATAGTCAATGCCAATCCTTGGTCCATTTTTAACCGTAAAAACTAAACCTGGATCTTCAATCCATATTCTTTCGGATAATACAAGATCTTCTCCATAAAATGACTTGTCTATTCCAAATGATTTCGTTAATCTTCCCGGTCCGGGATAATTTTCAACCCCTCTTATCAGGACTGCCTGAGGATTATTTTTCTCCCCTGTAACAACATTCAGCATCCAGTACATTCCGTAGATAAGATATATGTACAACCGGCCTCCTTCGTGAAACATAATCTCGGTCCTGGCGGTTCTCCCTTTAAAAGCATGGCACGCTTTATCTTCAGCTCCCCGGTAAGCCTCAACCTCCGTGACCCTGAATCTGCCTAAAGATCCATTGCTTAATCTGACAACTATATTTTTCCCAGGCAGTTCAGGGGCCACATCAAGTACGTCCCTGATATAAAAATCTCTTGAAAGTCTTTTTCCTGAAGTCATCTGATCAGTAAAAAATTTTGTTCTCCAATTCGTCCCATTTCCTGAAAACCTCTTTTCCTCCTGCATCTGTCAAATAGAGAAATGAAATTTCCCTGTCTGAAGGATTAAGCATAATCTCTTTGTAAATCAGTTTATCACTGAAACCGGCTCCTTCAGCATCGTTCCTGTCAGAGGCATAAACCACTTTTTTTATTCCAGCCCAGTAAATTGCTCCGACACACATCGGGCATGGTTCACACGAAGAATAAAGCGTACAATCACCCAATTTGTGAGATTGCAAAACGGAAGCAGCTTGTCTGATTACAAGTATTTCTGCATGAGCTGTCGGATCATTATTCAGAATTACCCGGTTAAAAGTTTCGGAAATAATCTTACCATCCCTAATTATGACGGCACCAAAAGGTCCTCCTCCATTCAGAATACCATTCCAGGCGATTTCAACTGCTCGCTGGAGAAATAATTTATCATTTTCCATTCTTAAAGAATCATTATCTTATTAAAAATTATCCTGCTAATTTCTATTTCGCTCGAAAATCAATTTGTTTACCGCATCCACGGGGGGAGTAAATTGATTTTCTTCGCTCCCCATTGGGGTCGGGGTAAACGAAGAAAATCAAAAAAACTATTTTCTCGATTACAGAACATAAAAATAAGCTAGTTTTACGTAACCTAAATAATTTCTATACAGATTTCTTTTTTTTTAGGAAATATGTTGTATTTTTGCAGACCTCAAAATTATGGAGTAATTGCATTAGATATAAGTGTATCAATTAAAAAATAAGAACAAGTGAACACCTTAAGCTATAAAACAGTTTCAGCAAACAAAGCTACTGTAAACAAGGAGTGGGTAATTATTGATGCTGAAGGCAAGATTCTGGGAAGACTTGCATCGGTTGTAGCTTCAATGCTGAGGGGAAAGCACAAAACCAACTTTACACCTCACGTTGATTGTGGTGATAACGTAATTGTCATCAATGCCGGAAAAATTAATTTAACGGGTGAAAAATGGTCAGATAAAGTATATGTCCGTCATACAGGTTACCCTGGAGGCCAAAGATTTACCACTGCTGAAGCATTGATGAAAAAAAATCCCATAGGATTGGTTGAGAAAGCTGTAAAAGGCATGTTGCCTAAAAACAGGCTTGGAAGTGCACTTTATAGGAATTTGCATGTTTATGCCGGAACTGAACATCTCCACGAAGCGCAGAAACCAAAAAAAATTGAACTTTAAAAATATTAAGCAACAGATATGGAACCAATCAATGCTCTTGGAAGAAGGAAGGCAGCTGTAGCCCGGGTATATTTAAGCGATGGCAAAGGTAAAATTACTGTTAACGGCAGGGATTATAAAGAATATTTCGGCGCTGAAACACTTCAGTATGTCGTGATACAGCCGCTGGTTCTCTTAAATGCCGGTGACAAGTATGATATCAATGTCAACCTTGACGGTGGTGGAGTAAAAGGGCAGGCCGAGGCTCTCCGCCTTGGAATAACAAGAGCGCTTATAATGATTGATTCTGAATGCAAATCAAAACTTAAAGCTGAAGGATTTGTCACACGCGATCCGCGTGAGGTTGAACGGAAAAAATCTGGTCAGCCAAAAGCCCGCAAGAGATTCCAGTTCAGTAAACGTTAGGAATTTAAATGTCAGTCGATATAGATGCAAGTTTAGTATCTAAATTGTAAAGACTTCCTTAACAGGAGCTACTTTGCAATTGATTGAAAGAATGTAAACTTAATAAACCAAAAAATGCCAAGAACAAATTTCAAAGAATTACTTGATGCAGGTGTGCATTTCGGACACCTAAAAAGAAAGTGGAATCCTGCTATGGCTCCCTATATTTTTATGGAGCGTAACGGCATTCACATTATTGATCTCGAGAAAACAGTAATAAAAATAGATGAGGCAGCTTCAGCTATGAAACACATTGCCAAATCGGGGAAGAAAGTACTGTTTGTAGCTACAAAAAAACAGGCAAAAGAAATTGTTGCCGAAAAAGTCAAAGCAGTTAATATGCCTTATGTGACAGAACGTTGGCCTGGTGGTATGCTTACTAACTTCCCGACCATTCGCAAGGCAGTTAAAAAGATGTCATCTATCGACAAAATGGCAACGGATGGAACCTTTTTGAACCTTTCAAAACGTGAAAGATTACAGGTTACCAGACAGAGAGCCAAACTTGAAAAAACACTCGGGAGTATAATAGATCTTACCAGACTGCCGTCAGCACTTTTTATTGTTGATGTAACTAAAGAACATATTGCTGTCAGAGAAGCAAAAAGACTTGGAATTCCTGTTTTTGCTATGGTTGATACCAATTCAGATCCGTCCGATATTGAGTTCCCGATTCCGGCAAACGATGATGCTTCAAAGTCGATCGCATTAATAATCGGAATCCTTTGCCAGGCAATTGAAGAAGGTCTTAATGAAAGAAAAACTGAAAAGGACAAAGAGCCTCAGCTGAAAGATAAGAAGATAATGAGGAAAGAGCTTGAAACAAAAGATATTCCTGCTGTTATAATTGAAGCTATCGTTGAAGAAGAGGAAGAGGTTGAGGTTGATGACGATACTGTTGTCGTCGAATCAGATGAAGATGAAGATATCGGTAGTTGACGAAACCAAAGAAGAATTATAGAGAATACTTTTTATTAAATTTAAAGAAAATACTATGGCTGCTATAAGTGCTGATGATGTTGCAAAACTGAGAAGAATTACTTTAGCCGGAATGATGGATTGTAAGAAGGCTCTAGAAGAATCTGAAGGCAACTTTGAAAAAGCAATCGAAATTATACGTAAAAAAGGACAGGCTATTGCTATCAAACGTGCAGACAAGAAGGCTTCTGAAGGAGTTGTATTATCAAAAGTAGCTTCCGATTTAAAATCCGGAGCAATAATTGTTCTTAACAGCGAAACTGATTTTGTAGCAAAGAATGCTGACTTCATGGCTCTGGCGAACAAAATACTTGATGTTGCAGTGACAAAGAAACCTGCAACCCTTGACGAACTCAAATCACTTCCTATGGATGGTGGTAAAGTTGGTGATAAGGTTACTGAATATGTAGGAATTATTGGTGAGAAACTTGATCTTTCATATTTCGAAAAAATCGAAGCTGTTTATGTTCAGGCATATATTCACCCGGGGAACAGGCTTGCCACATTGGTTGGTTTCACAAAATCAGGAGTTGATGTTCAGGTTTATAAAGATGTCGCAATGCAGATCGCTGCAATGAATCCGGTTGCGGTTGATAAGGATTTTGTTCCGGAATCTGTTGTTGCCCAGGAAATTGAGATTGGAAAAGAACAGGCAAGACGTGATGGGAAACCGGAGGAGATGCTTGAGAAAATTGCCCTGGGAAAACTCAATAAATTCTATAAAGAAAGCACTCTGCTTAACCAGGATTTCGTGAAAGATAACAAGATGACTATCAGACAATATCTGCAATCTGTAAATAAAGAGCTTACAGTAACAGAATTTAAACGATATACACTTAACTTGTAATACGTAGGTTCATATTTCAATATCAGGTGGCGCTTCAGGGCGCCACTTTTTTTTTATCCTTATCTCTTCTTTTTACGATCCGATTTATTAAATTCGTTGCTCTGATTCTTACTTATTATTAGATGGGAGAATGAAACTGATATATATGATTCACCTTAACAAAGATTGATATGCGATATTCAAGAATTTTACTCAAATTGAGCGGGGAGGCACTTTCAGGAAAAAGTAACCAGGGAATCAGCAGTACCGTTTTAGAAGAATATGCAAAACAGGTAATTGAAGTTGTGAATAAAGGTTGCGAGGTGGCAATAGTTGCAGGGGGTGGAAACATATTTCGTGGTCTGAGTGGTACGGAATCAGGATTTGACAGAGTAAAAGGCGATCAGATGGGTATGCTGGCAACAATAATTAACAGTCTTGCTCTTGAAAGTGCTATAAACAGATTTGGTGGCAAAGCGAAGGTATTCACTTCCATTCGGATGGAGCCGGTGGGAGAACTATATAACAGAGACAGAGTGCTTGAGGCAATGAAAAACGGTACAGTATGCATTCTTTCCGGCGGTACAGGTAATCCTTTCTTTACTACCGATACTGCTGCAGCCCTGAGAGCAGTTGAGATCGGTGCGGATGTCCTCTTTAAAGGGACAAGGGTAGATGGAGTATATGACTCCGATCCTGAAAAAGATCCCAAAGCAGAGAAATTTGAAAAAATTTCTTTTGAGGAAGTGATTAATAAAAGACTTAAAGTAATGGACTCTACTGCTTTTACAATGTGCATGGAAAATAATATGCCTTTGGTAGTATTTGACATGAATAAACCTGGGAATCTGAATAAACTTGTAGATGGAGATGCAATCGGAACTCTGGTCACCAACTGAATTGACATTGCTATTCCGGCTATTTTACTATTTTTGTTCTACCTGTAACAAAAATCAGGATAACACAAAAACATGTGTATCGTTGACAGTTTAACTATCTAACCTGAATCATATGAACGAAGAAATCGAACTGATTACAGAAGAAACCAGGGAAAGAATGGAAAAAGCCCTTGAGCATCTTGAACATGAACTTGCCCGACTTCGAGCCGGAAGGTCTAATCCTGCTCTTCTCGATGGCATCACAGTTGACTATTATGGAGTTAATTCTCCATTGACCCAGGTATCTAATATTAATACTCCTGATCCTAAAACGATTCTTATACAACCCTGGGAAAAAAATATGCTTGGGACAATTGAAAAAGCAATTATGGCTGCAAATATCGGACTTACACCCGTTAACAATGGTGAAGTTATTCGAATTAATATACCTCCTCTGACAGAAGAAAGGAGACATCAGCTTGTTAAACAGGTAAGGAACGAGGGTGAAACAGCCAAGATCAGTATCCGTACAACCAGGAAATGGGCAAACGACGAGCTGAAACAACTACTTAAAGACGGACTTCCCGAAGATCTTGAAAAAGAAGCTGTTGATTTGGTACAAGAGCTTACACACTCATTTAACACAAAAATTGACAAAGTGATGGCTGCCAAAGAAAAAGATGTGATGACAGTATAAAATTTTTTTTGCCCCCTAACCCCTCCCGACCTAAGTCGGGACAAACTCTAACAATTAATATTTTACACCTCTTAACCCGGAGGTACAGTTCCTGCACATTTCTATCAAATGGCGGTCCGATAAAACACTTTTTCTGAAAATACTGTATTTGTCTCCTTCCCAGATCTCTCTGAATGAATCGCGGGTAAGATCTCCCATCACATATTCTGCATTTTTATCGAAACAACAGGGAATAACTTTCCCATCCCATGTTATTACCGGATTAAACCAAAGCCTTGCACATCTGTCAGGTAAAGAATTTTTATTAATATATTCTCCATCTTTAATTTTATATCTTCTGAACCTATCTTTAATTGGCAGCCAGGATCCTATATCCTCCTTGCCAATGATCTGCATCGATTTCAAACTTAATGATGCATTTACACTTTTTGCCAACTGTCCGATCTTCTGTATCTGGTGCTCATTATGCCTGTTCACAAGAAATTGTATCTCAATTCTTAGAGACGAATTATGCATTTTTTTTGCATGAATTACATTCTTTAATCCAACAATAACAGTATCAATTATTCCATTTATCCTGTAAGCGGAATAGGTTTCCTGATCAATACCGTCAAGAGATATTATCAGTTTATCCAATCCCGACCTTACAATTTTTCCCGAATTCTCCTCAGATAAGTAATGACCGTTTGTAGAAACAACAGTATGCGAGGGCTTACTATTTCCAATAAATGAGAAAAATAAAGGATGCAACATAGGTTCACCCTGAAAATAGAGATTTATATTATATAGGTAAGGTCTGAGTTCCTTCATAACCTTATTAAATAACCCAATATCCATAAACCCGTGTTCCCTTTGCATTCGTCCTGATCCTGACGAACACTGAGGACAGTGAAGATTACAATTATTCGTCAGTTCTGCACTAATGGAAACAGGCATACCTTTTATATCAGCTTTACCTGTAACTGAGCCTTTGAGATATGAGTACCCTGCCAGAAAAAGATTAACAGGTTTAATAAGACTATCGATCATTGATTTATAAATAATTGAACAATATCATTATTCGGATAGCGATTTAACATGCTTTTTCTTCCCCTTCTGTTTTAGTAACCCCCTTCCCCGACGAGGGGAAGTTCCTCTGCGGCAGACGGGCTCCTTCGCTAAAATTGCCTACTAGGCAATTTCTTAACGCTCGGCCCTCCCTTGGGGGAAAATGAAAGTGGGTAATTTTCACTAAAGATCCAAAAGTTTCTAAATAATCCAGGGTAAGATATGAAAAATAATAGTCACAATAATATAGGGTATAATGTCAGCTTAATGGTCATAGTGTTGAAATGGAAAGAATATAGTATTCGATAACAAAATGAAATCAGATTTTAATTTAATAAATTAATGCCATGAAAACTTTTAAACACACATCGCTTATTGCAGTAGTTCTTCTGCTGGGTTTTATGATCCAGACTGCATCTGCCGGAAATCTTTCGAATAAAAAGAAAAGTGATCAGCAGAATCTTGTAACAATCAAAGGAAAGGTTATTGATTCGGAAACCAGGGCTCCCCTGGTGTTTGCAACGGTTGCCGTAAAAGAATCCAATGTGGCAATTGTAACTAACATCGATGGAGAATTCACACTTAAAATCAGTGACCCAGCAAACTCAAAAAGTCTTCAGATCTCTTTTTTGGGATATAAAAACAAGACAGTTCCTATAAGTGATCTTAAAGACAATGGAGCCAAAAATATTATTTCACTAGAGGCGGCTCCTATTCCGATCAAAGAGATTATTGTAAAGCCTCTTGATCCTGTCTCTATTGTAGAAAAAGCTATCAATAACATAGATAAAAATTACGAGTCGGTTCCAAATCTTATGACAGCATTCTATAGGGAGACTATCAGAAAGAACCGCACATATGTATCAATCGGAGAAGCTGTGGTTGAGATCTTCAAAGCACCCTATAACAGTGATCTGCGTTTTGACGGTGCAAGGATATACAAAGGGAGAAAAAGCTCCGACGTTGAAAAAATGGACACAGTTCTGTTTAAACTCCAGGGCGGCCCTGTAAGTGCACTGGAACTTGATATCGTTAAAAACTCTGAATCCGTCCTTACCAGAGACGCTATGAAGGACTATAACTACTCTCTTATTGGTGTAATTGAAATCGATAACAAACCTCATTATGTGATAGACTTCATTCAAAAACCATCAGTAGAAATGCCATTATTCATGGGCAGTTTGTACATAGAAATGGATTCATATGCTATAACAGAAGCTGAATTTGGATTCAACCTTTCAAACAAAGAGGCAGCACAATCAATTTTTATAAGAAAAAAACCGCTTGGAATGAAAGTTACTCCGGAAATTGCAACATACAAGACCAAATACCGCGAACAAAATGGCAAATGGCATTTTGAATACTCAAGGGCTGAGGTCAAATTTAAAGTTGCCTGGAGTAAAAAACTCTTCCATACTTATTATACAACTATGTCAGAAATAGCCATAACTGACCGTACTGACCAGGAAGTTATTAAATTTGCTGGGAAAGATAAGATAAAGTATACAGACGTGTTTTCAGATAAAGTCGGTGCATTTACTGATAAGGAATTCTGGGGAGATTATAATGTGATTGAACCCGACCAGAGTATTGAATCAGCAATACGCAGACTTAGCAGAAAGCTAAAATTCAACGACAGAGAAAATAACAAATAAGGTCAGATATATGATCAGGGATACTGAGATAATCAGGAGGATCAGAAAAGGCGATGTAGGACAATTTGAGTCGCTTTTCAGATCCTCCTATGTTTCCCTGGTTCGATACGCGAAGACTCTGATAAAAGATCATGATACTGCTGAAGAAATAGTACAGGATCTGTTTTTCAGGCTCTGGCAGAATAAGGGAAAATTAAACATTGAAAGTTCTTTAAACGGTTATCTCTTCAGATCAGTTCACAACAAATGCCTGCATTATATAGAACATAACAGGGTTGTCGAACGGCATGCAGAAGAGATGTCTTACAACCAATCAGAAAGTCAGGAGAGCCCGTCAGACATCCTTAATTATAAAGAGCTGCAGGAAAAAGTTGCAAGGATACTGGAAAGACTCCCCGAAAGATGCGGAAAGATTTTTTCCATGAGCAGATTTGAAGGACTTAAATATTCTGAGATTGCTGAAAAATTATCTGTCTCGGTAAAAACAGTCGAATCAAATATGGGCAGGGCACTTAAAGAATTCAGAAAAGAATTAACACAATAATGAAAGAGATGAAGAAGATAGAGAGATTTAATGATAAGGAATGGGAGGAACTTGCCTCTGCCCTTTCAGATGAAAAGAGTGAAAATACAGATCCCCTCAACCGCTTTTTGGCTGGAGATACCAATAATATCGGGAAACAGTGGAAAGATTTAAAGAATATGAATAGTAAAGAGGAAATAAATGTCGATAATGCCTGGAATAAAGTTTATTCAAGGTTGAATGAGAATGATCTCATAACAAAGGAAAGCCCTGCCAGAACCATTTTTATGAGACCTGTTTTAATGAGAGTTGCAGCTGTTGCTCTTATTTTATTAAGTCTTGGATCTGCTGCGATTTACATGAATAAGGAAGGTTATTTAAGCAAAAAATATACTTTTATTGCAGGTATTGATCAAAAGAATATCCTCGTTTCTCTTCGCGACGGAAGTAAGATTTATCTAAACCGTAATTCTGAATTCAGCTACCGAGCAAATTTTGGTGACCATAAAAGGGATGTAAAGCTTGCAGGAGAAGCTTTTTTCGAAATATCCCCTGACGTTTCAAAACCATTTATTATTGATGCCGGGAAAGCTAAAGTAAAAGTTGTAGGAACATCCTTCAACGTCATTACAAGTAACACGGAATCCGCAGTAGAGGTCTTTGTAAAAACAGGAAAAGTCCTGGTATCCGATAATTCAGGATCACAAACCATTCAGCTCGACCCGGGCTATGTGGGAACATTGGACTCAAAAAAATCAGGAAAAACAATTAACAGTAACCCAAACTACCTTTCATGGAAAACTGGTTACCTCGATTACAGCGGACAAAAGCTAAGTGTCGTATTCAACGATCTTAAGAGAGTCTATAATATGGACATTGTTGCTGATGATCCTGATATACTTGAAAATCCATGGACTTCACCAATTGACAATCAACCACAGGATACAATAATTCGTTTAATTTGTGCTAGCTTTAACCTGAGTTATACAAAAGATGGCAATGTTTACCATCTTTCAAAAAAATAACTCACATTGAAAAATGTCGTTGTACAATGGCTCAATATTGTTCAAATTTATTGCCATTGCATTGTTCTTTATCCTGCCTCAAAGAGCGGACTGCCAGCGAAGCATTCTCGACTCGACATTTACCTTCAGGGCGGGTATAGTTAAAACAGGCAATGCTCTCGACATCATTACCAGGCAAACAGGTTATAATTTTACATACGACAGCCGTCTGATTGATCAGGAGAAAAAGACGGTGATGACTTTCAGGGATACTAAATTAAGTGCCGTTCTGGATAGTATCCTTAAGAATGATTCCCTTGTATTTTCAGTAATTGATAAATATATCATCATTTCGCATACCGAAAGAAGATATTCATTTCCTGCAGATTCAATAACTCCGGTGAAAGTAAATTATATTACCGGGAAAATCGTTGACGATGAGACTTCCGAGCCATTACCTTTTGCAACAATCGCATTAATGAACAAGGGGAAAGGAACTGTCACAAATAATAATGGAGATTTCGGTCTGAAAATCACACCTGACTTCCTTAACGACACTCTTTCAGTCTCATATCTTGGATATTTAGGAAAAAAAATTCCTGTTAAAAAGGCTCTTATAAATAATTTGAAAATTTCGATGAAGAGAGAATTCATCCCAATTCCCGAGATTATTATTAGAAATCAGAATCCGCAGGAGATCATTTCACGTACCCGACTTGCATTAGCACATAATTATGGGGACACGCCTGCTTTAATGACAGGTTTTTACAGGGAAGGCGTTTTGAAAAAATCTGAACTTCAGACCTATTCTGAAGCTATATTGCAGATTTATAAAAGTGCATACTCAGGAACTCTTTACGGGGACCAGATTAAAGTTTATAAAAGCAGGAAACTAGAAAACACAGATCGCAGTGACACTCTTGCAATAAGGCTCAAGGCAGGTCTGAGCACATGTCTTGAACTTGACGGGGCAAAAAATATTTTTGATTTCCTTACCAGTGAAAGTATGCCTGACTACACTTTCAGGATGACAGATATTGTTACCTACGACGAAGAAACAGCTTATGCAATTGAGTTTGAGCAGCATGAAAATGTAGATCTGCCTCTTTTTAAAGGAACTATATATATCAATGCAGTTGATTATGGCATCCTTAATGCTGAATTTGAGATCAATCCGAAGTTAATCCATAAAATGAAAGATTCTTTTATTTTAACCTCCACACATGGATTTAATACCTGGCCCCTTTCGGTAAAATATTCCGTCAGTTATCGGAAAATGAACGGCAGATATTTTTTAAATCATGTTAGAGGCGACCTTATATTTGCTTCAAATCATAAGAAGAAACTTTTCAATACTCAGTTTAAAGTATTCTTTGAACTGGCGATTACCGAAACTGAGTTAAAGAATGTTACACGGTTCGAGCGGGAAGAACTTGCCCCTATCCATTCAATATTCTCAAAGACTATAAAAAACTACGACCCATTATTCTGGGGTGATCAGGATTTCCTCAGACCTGAAGATAACCTTCTTCAGGCTCTGAAGAATATGAATGTAAAACTGCAGGAATTCTCTAAATAAATCATTTATCCATACGGCTCTGAAAGAGCCATATATAAATAATGGAGGTATCTAAAAAGATGAAATCCATTAACCGCAAAGGTCGCAAAGGTCTAAGAAATAAGATCGCAAAGAATAAATGAAATTTATAACCCAAAGGAAAGTTCTCTGTGAACCTTGGTGCTACTCTGTGCAACTCTGTATAAGTTCTTATTGTTTTGTTACAAAGAGAGCCACAGAGAAAATTACATAATGGATTTCTTTGCGGCCTTTGCGTAAATGCTTTGCGACCTTTGCGGTTAAATAGAATTCTAGTATTTATTTATCAGATTATACAGCTCAGTCAGATCAGGAGTAAGGATGATCTCAGTCCTTCTGTTCTTCTGACGGGCATCTGAAGTATTGCGCTCATCTACAGGCAAGAATTGGCTCCTTCCTGAGGCAGTTAACCGTTTTGGATCAATCTTTGATCCTTCGAGTAGAACTCTGATAACCGTAGTTGCTCGCTTAACACTCAAATCCCAGTTGTCCTTCAACTGGCTGTTGCCCGGGTTATATGGAACATTATCGGTATGTCCCTCGATCATGACCTGAATATCCTGGTTTTTTTCAAGCACTCCTGCCAGTTTTTTCAACGCATTTTTTCCATTGACATCAATATCCCAGCTTGCCGATTTGAACAGGAGTTTTTCATCAAGTGAAACATAAACTTTACCATTCTTCATCGTCACTGAAAGTCCGTTGTTTTCAAATCCGAGGAGGGCTTCAGATACTTTGTTCTTCAGATCCTGGACAATTTTTTTCTGAGCATCAAGTATTTTTTCAAGTTCAGCCATTCTTGCATTCTTTTTTTCCAGTTCAAAGGTTAGCTTATCGAGTGATGCCTTTTTGGTATCTAGATTCTGTTCAAGCTGACGGAGAAGATCCTCTTTCTTCAGAAGGTTTTCCTGAGCTTCCCGAAGCTCGGTAAGCAATTTTTGAGTCTCTTTCACATTCCCTTTGATCAGATCCTCCTGGGCATTCTGCAATTCGTTATACTTGGAGGAGATCTTATTATAATCTTCAACAGCCTTGTCAAGTTCGTTCTGGGCAGCTGTAAAATCCTGCTTCACAGAATCTATCTCCTTTTCAATTGAGTTAAGCTTCGCCTTAAGTTCTTTATTTTGCATCTCAAGCCCGATATTGTCAGTCTTGAAAGCATCTCTCTCATTCATGAATTGCTTGCTTGTTTCCTGCAAACTACTGAACTTCTTTCCGGAAACACATGATACTGAAAACATTAATATAACGAAAGCCCCTAGAATGTATAAAACTAATCTATTCATAACCTCATTTTGATTTTATATATAACATCTGCCCATAGTTGAAAATTATATTTTCCATTTAAATTCCGAAACAAAAATAAGAAAATCCCGGGTAAGCTTCAGCAAACACTCCGGAATAATAATTGTTATATTTGCAGGTTAGATCTTTTAACCATCTCCTAATGGACAGGAAAGAGAATTTACTCTCTAAAATATCTACTCCTGAAGATCTCAGGAAACTTGATCCGACTGACCTGGTACAGGTTAGTTCGGAACTCCGGCAGTTCATAATAGATGCTGTATGCAATAACCCCGGACATCTCGGAGCCAGTTTGGGTGTTGTTGAGTTAACTGTAGCCATTCACTATGTTTTCAATACCCCATATGATAAAATTATCTGGGATGTTGGACATCAGGCTTATGGACATAAAATTCTTACGGGCAGGCGGGAAAAATTCTCTACAAACAGAAAATATAAAGGGATAAGTGGTTTCCCAAAGATGGCAGAGAGTGAGTACGACGCATTTGGCACAGGTCACTCTTCAACATCCATATCAGCAGCTCTCGGAATGGCAGTTGCTGCCAGTAGTAAAGGAGAAAACAGGCATGTTGTTGCAGTCATTGGCGATGGTGCCATGACAGCCGGGCAGGCTTTCGAAGGTCTCAATAATGCTGGCATTGGTAAGTCCGATATTCTTGTGATCCTTAACGATAACAATATAGCAATTGATGCCAATGTCGGTGCTCTGAAGGAATATCTCCTCGATATCACAACCAGTAAAACATATAACAGGTTTAAGGATCGTATATGGAAAATTCTCGGAGTATTCGGGAAGCTCGGACCAAATGCACGAACACTTGCTGCCCAGCTCGAAGCCGGAGCCAAAAGCACAATACTAGACAGGAGCAATCTTTTTGAAGGACTCAATTTCAGATATTTCGGTCCCATTGACGGACATGATGTCCTGCACCTGACCAAAGTTCTCGAGGACCTGAAGAGAATCCCCGGTCCAAAACTACTTCATTGCCTTACAGTTAAAGGTAAAGGTTTTAAACAGGCCGAGGAGGACCAGACTACATTCCACGCTCCCGGCAAGTTCGACAAGAAAACAGGTGAGATAATCAATATTTCAGTTGCAGATGAACCACTTTCGTACCAGGAAGTGTTCGGAAAAACAATTCTTGAGCTAGCAAGACTGAACAATAAAATAAGGGCTATCACTCCTGCCATGCCGACAGGCAGCTCCCTGAACATAATGATGAAGGAGATGCCGGAAAGAACATTTGATGTAGGCATTGCCGAACAGCATGCTGTTACATTTTCTGCAGGGCTTGCAACACAGGGTATGATTCCATTCTGCAATATCTATTCATCATTTATCCAGAGGGCGTACGACCAGATAATTCACGATGTTGCACTTCAGAACTTGCACGTGGTATTTTGTGTTGACAGAGCTGGTCTTGTTGGGGCTGATGGAGCCACTCATCATGGGTTTTTCGATATGGCATTTATGCGTAGTATTCCCAATATGGTAGTCTCTGCTCCAATGGATGAGATTGAACTGAGGAATCTGATGTATACCGCTCAGCTTGAGAAAAACAGATTTCCATTCTCAATCCGTTATCCGCGCGGACGTGGAATATTTACCGACTGGAAAAAACCATTCCTTGAGATTGAAATAGGGAAAGCGCGTCAGATAAGCGAAGGTAATGACATAGCAGTTTTATCTATTGGTCATCCCGGGATTGTTGTTGCTTCTGTTGTCAGTAAACTGGTGAAAGAAAACATATCAATTGCCCATTTAGACATGAGGTTTGTTGCTCCTCTTGATAAAACTGTCCTCCATTCCGTTTTTAAAAAATTCAACCATATAATTACTGTTGAGGACGGGGTGCTTAAGGGAGGATTCGGAAGCGCTGTAATTGAATTCATGTGCGACAATGGGTACAACTCTGAAGTAAGGCGTCTAGGTATTCCAGACTATTTTGTTGAGCATGGGACACAGGAAGAACTATATAGGGAGTGCGGATTCGATGCGGAGGGGATAGAATTGGCAATCAGAGAAATTCTTGTCAGAAAACAAGATAAAGACAAAAAACAAAAGTAAAAAAGATAAAAGTTTTTTATATTTTCGCAGTCATGTTTTTTAAAGCCCGGATGGCGGAATTGGTAGACGCGCTGGTCTCAAACACCAGTGGTAGCAATGCTGTGCCGGTTCGATCCCGGCTCCGGGTACATTTTCAAACAAATAAAGCCTTGACACACAACAATGTCGAGGCTTTTTTGTTCGTTACTACTGAAACATAATAAAAATGAAATAGCCCGGGTCCAAGGTCCAAGGTTGCATCGTTACATAATTAATATACTGATATATAAATAGATAGAATACAGTGCAACAATTGCAAAAGCTCTAATTATCTGTTAATAAGTGAATTAATGCATTGTTTAGTTTCCTTATGCAGAATAAGTGAGGGATATAAAAGTGTTTTAAACAGGCTAGAAATGGCTTCAAACGAGATGTCTGGTGTTTTGTATGTTGTTGATATACTGTATTATACAATAACTGAAGTTGATTGGGAATTGGGAGGCTTATTTGCAAATACTGTAAATAGCAACTAGCATGAAGCTCATGATTATTGCAGTAGTCTTTATTTAAAGAAAGATTTCAGGACTTATTTATCGGTCAGGCTTTAATTTCGATAGTTTTACGGACATTTTGTGAATAAAAATATGTTAATTCGTTCATCTCTGTCATATCAATAACCTTAAACCCATACTTTTCTAAAAGTTTTGAAACATCTTTTTTATCCAGATTGTGATCTGTCCTAGAATCCAGAAAATTATTTAATCTGGTTGATAACCCAGAGAGAAATTCATTCCCTTTAAGAGTTTTGCTATCAGAAAAGCATCCTATTAAATTTACATTAGGAGGTAAAATATGAAAAAGAGTATGCAAAAATGTATCCAGATCTTTTATCAAATTCAATCTTTTAAGATTTATTAATGTCCTGACACTTTTTAGATCATCTTCATCATAATAATAATGGTCATTTGTAGGAAGTATGAATAAATCAGGTTCTTTTGATAGATTAAGACTTTTCAGGTAACGGAAAAAGTTTTTGCCAACTTCTGCCGTTAAACTTGAGTTGACCGATCTAAAACTGGGCTCCCTGTACGAGATCTTCTCCCTGTTGTAGTCAGGCTCAGAAATATTATTATTATTAAAATAGGGATTAGTTAAAAGTGAAATATTTCCCATAATTTTCTATAAGATTTTTCTGCATATTAAAAAAACCTTGAAATCTGAACCACAAAATATCAATAAGTTATTAACTTTAACATTCTAATTATCAACATATTAGAATATCATAAGGATCGACTAATTAATATGCTGATATATAAATAGATAGAATATAATGCAACTATACCAAATGTTCTAATTAGCTATATTAATGCAATTTGTGACAAAGTTGGGTTTCTTTAATCAGAATACTTTAGGGAAGAAGAAAGTGGCTGTCAATGGCTGGAAATGGCCTTAAAAAGAGATATTTGACTAATGCTATATAATTGATTTACAATTATATGGTATTTTTGGGTGGCTCAATTACTATCGGAATGTCAGTTCTGAAAAACCTTAAAAAGTAACCCGGTTTGCTCCCGAATAGGTGGTTTATTTTCATCCGGAATTGTTTTCTCAATTTGAGGTCGCAATATTCATAAAGATAAAAAAGTAGTTGTAATTTTACATGAACGATCAAATTTTTTGATGATTGAAAGTATGTTTTTGACAAAGGTTGTTTAACTTGTAAAAAATAGCTATAAATTTGATTAATGTTTTATTGAAACATAGGTTCACAAGTTAAAAATCCTTAAAGGAGCACATGATGAAGGAATTTCAGAGTCTAATAATAGAACAAACTCCAAAAACTCCACAAATTGATCTGAATCAATTGACGGGTGATCTTATTTTCTCTGGCAGATCAATTCCTGAAAATGCTGCAAAATTATATGAACCTGTATTGAATTGGGTGACAGAATATATTCTAAAAGCCAGGCCAACTACCAATTTAAGGCTCAATCTGGAGTATTTCAATACTGCCTCAATATTATGGCTGGCAAAAATATTTAAAATTCTAATCCGGATTAAAGAACCTGATTATATTTTAATTGTACACCTGTATTTGCCTGTTGAAGAATTTGATGAAATGGATGATTTTGAGGATATTATAGATGCTTTTGGCCCCATAGAAGATATTGTTCACGGTGCCATATCCAGTATTGGCATAAAACTGCATGGGATAGATTACAAAGGTGAAATAGTTAAAGAAACATTAGTATATATATAGCCTTAGAAATTTAAAAACTTTAACTGTCATAAAAATCAATTTTTGAGTTACCTCTGTTTTCACTCTATCCGCTTATGTCTGTCGTTAGGTAAATTTTTACCAGATCCAGTAACCCAACAAGGTATTGTTACACAAAATATTGATTTTTCTGACTTTAATTTTTATGCATTTTGGGACAAAATAGTTGAAGATATAAGCTTTTAATCTCAAGTATCATGTGAGAAGACGAAGTTTGTTCTAAATGATGCAGGACAAGTTGACGGATGGAAGACTGTAAGAAGGAAGATTCTATTTGGCCATCATGTTTATGTTGTTCATAAGAAGATCCTTATATGACTTACCGACTGGAAAGTTTTTAAGAGTACCTCCAACAATAAGATCCAAGGAGTTTTCTTTTATGGTCTTTATCATGCTCTTGTTCACTATAAATGATCTGTGCACCCTGATAAAAATCCTTGAAGGTAATTGATTCTCAATCGCTTTCATAGTAAAATGAATGGTAAATTTCTTATTATTTGTGGTAAGAGTAATATAATTCTCAAGAGCTTCAATATATATTATATCTTTCAGTTTCAACTTGACTAAAGACGATTCATTCTTGATATATATCTCATTATCAACGTTATTGCTGACCTCGTTTCGAGAATAATACCGTATTGCTTTATCAACGGCTTTGTAGAATCTTGAATAAGTGATAGGTTTAAGCAGATAATCAACAACACTTATGTCAAATGCTTTTATGGCAAATTGATCACTGGATGATAGTACTATAATATTAGGTTTATAATCGAGATTACTGATAAAATCAAAGCAGTCCATTTCTAGTATCTCAATATCAAGAAAGAGAAGGTCAATATCTTGTCGTTTTGATAATTGGTTCTTGACAGAAACTGAATCGGTGAATGTTCCGACAAGATTTAGAGAAGAAGATTTCCCCACAAATTCTACAAGAAGTTTGCAGGTTACATTATCGGTTCCTATAATGCAATTCATAAATACGAATTAAGTCTATCTTATTAAATCAATAACTGAAAGATAAGAATTTAACAAATCAAAAAATGAAAAAGTTTAACAATATTAAAATTTAAATATCTAATTTGAAATATTTGAACCGGAATTTTAAGAACACCTGGACCGAAGTGTTTTTATGCATTAGGCAGAATGCTTAGATCACATTGCAACCAAAATTACACCTCAGTTATATTTAAAACAATTTTTAATCCCAAATTCATCCTGGAATGCAAATCTGAGAGAAATACATTAATTTATTATATTGACCTTCAGATAATGAGAAAAAAGATAGTGGTTGTATCTCGCTGAGAAAGACCTTAAATGAAACATTAACTATATGATATATAATAGAGAATCTGTCTGTTATACAATATGGAATTGAAGTTGTGATTTGCAAATACAGTGACAACCAAGTTGCTCCTGATTATTATGCCCACCTTTATTAACTGTTGTACGCTTATTAAATAATAAACTCCTGGTGGTCAGGAACAAATTGTTGAATTTAAATTATTTAAACCTGTGCTGAAATTTTATCCCTTTTAATATACTGTTTGTCAAAATTCAATTATTTGAAACTTTCTAAAATATAACCACATTCATATTAATATATTTGTCTGATTATCATTGCTTTTCATTTATTCAAGATATCTGATCAATCAGATTTTTTCAGGTTTGTCCCTAAAATTTACACAACTTTTGACGAAACGACACTTTTTTGGTGTTAACTGTGTATTCAGATAATTTTTCGTCCAAATTTTAAAGACAACAAGAAACCAATTTGATCCAATTATTTCACTAATTGGGTTTTAGACGCTTGACAAGAATCTTATTAAGCTCTACTTTTACCTTATGATTTAAACTCATTAAATGATGGAAGACACTTTAATTTTACTCAAATCCGACATCTTTATAGACAAAAAAGTCAGGACAAATTTCAGCGGGAATAAAGTCACTCCTGAAAGAAACAATAAAAATTCGGTTATCGATAACCTAATTGCTGAGGGTGGTGAAAACTTTTTCCATTACCTCAATTGGCTTGGTCTTGCAAATGAGCCCAACATGCTGGTACTCTCTTCAAGGCACAATTATTATTATGACCGCAACGATTTAAAAGGTGTAACTACCATAATAAATCT
The DNA here is from genome assembly GCA_049512815.1 of Bacteroidales bacterium. Classification (GTDB taxonomy): domain Bacteria; phylum Bacteroidota; class Bacteroidia; order Bacteroidales; family VadinHA17; genus LD21. Next base: position 19,480 of record JBEKWS010000024.1, read on the forward strand.
GAAAAAACTTAATCTGATAAGACATTTAGATAGTTTTTTACACATTGTATATAATGTTTTATCTCCGAAAACCAATTTTATCGGATGCTTTTCTGATAAGAGAACTCAAAAGAGAATTAAATTGCCTTCTCGAATGTCCAAAAGGCGCATTAATTATTTAGATTCAAAGATAGAGATTGAAACTGATAAAATTGATGTTTCAAGACTTCTGGAATCACATGGGTTCAAAGTTATTGACATGACAGAGATTAATGGATTAACATATTTCAGATCTCAAAACAATGCATGATCGGTTAAGTAGTTTAATGTAAGCTTCTTAAAATTCAGAATACTCTATGCATTTAAAACTAATTCGCCGAATAAACAATAATTTCATTAATCATAAAATGTTTAAAATAAATTTTGAAAATGAGCATTTAATCTGGGTGAAAAACATTAGCAAAAACATACAGCCATGAGAGCATTGTATAAAATTACATCAAATGAAACTGGAACAATCTTTCTCAGAAGAAGGAAAATCGCCAAAGCATTACGCTGGTGGTTGCGGGAAAATGGGTTCACACATACTTATACCTATTTTTCAATTAAATCACATCCTCAAATTGGCCGAAAGAATAGTTCTGCCAACATGAAACATATTACTAAAGACAAGCTTTGTTAATCGTCAAATCTATATTATTAATATCGACCATTCAAATACATCCCGATTACTCCTGGCGCTTTAATCCAACTGCCCTCACTTGTTTTTTTATGATAGGTATAACCAGTAAAAAATTCGGTGTGAAATAATAAACTTCCCTCGCCTAAATCCTTGTACAATTCTAAAGCAATTAAAACATTACCCTCAATTATTATTGAATATTTTGTCAGATCAAAGGTTATAACATTATTGATTTTATCTTTTGAAAAAGAAATGTAAATTGGTTCAGTTAATATATTTTTATATCCTGTGTTATTTACTGACTGATAGATATTTAATCTATAAGTAACTGAATCAAATGTACAAACTGCCACATTAAGATTTATGTCTTTTAATTCCACCCGGTTTTTGACATTAACCTTTATGCCCAATTCAGAACCTAAATTGTTATTTGCAAAACCAGATTTCAGAGAATTGGAAAGAACCTGAGTACCTAATCTTATTCCTTTAGTTCTATGATAAATCACTTTTACTTCCTTTAAATCATAAAGTACAGGGGTTAGATATACGTTTTTTATTAAATTTTCTTTGAAATTACGTACAAGGAAGGATTTAGCCTCATATCCAATTATTGAAAACCGTAATGAATCATTATTATATATATTGTCAAGGTTTAACGTGAAATTGCCAAACTCGTCCGAAACTGTGCCGACATTCTTACCAATAATCCCAATATTCACATAACCTATCGCCCAGTTAGTCTCACTTGATAAAACCTTACCTTTCTGTGATTGACTGAAAACAGATCCAGAAATAAACAAAACAAAAAACAATAATCCTGTCTTAAAATTTAGCTTCGGTATATAAAGTGTTATCACTTTTTTTAAGGTTAAAATTTATTTATTTGCAAAGGTGCAAAGTTAAAAGAATATTTTATATGCCGCCCGGAATTCTGGCCATAACCGCCTGTGGAATAGTTGGTTACCATACGACTTGTCGAAGGCAACCGGGGAACTTCGTCTGGCAGGGTAAATTATGTGAACGTCTTAATATCATTGTTATTAAATAAAAGTCACTTGTAATAATATAGTTTTTTGAAGTAAATTGTTCTCCCATAAAATGGAACAAATAGCTTCCAGATATCTTTTTTCCTGATAGCTTCTTTTTTAATTAATCTATAACTATCAGTTATCGGACGAAAAACTAATGCATAAAAGAGTAAACAAATTACAAAACATAAAGTTTTATCAGTTAAAACCAGCCAAATCATTATAGGAACCGGGATAAGAATAACCAAATAATAGATGAGTGTGTTTTTCATATTTTTAATTAATAAGAGTTATTATTTGATCAGCCATATCCCAAATACCCAATACTTTCCTCAAGTCTCCTTCAAATTTGATTTCTTATGTTGCTGTTTTTCAATCAATTCTCTATTTTGAAGATAGGTTTTAGCTTCAGCAGGTGTTCCCAGAAGTATTGCGATCCATTTTGTTTTCTCATTCTGTTCCAGGATGATTTTAATGGTCATGGTGAAAGGAACTGACAGGAACATACCCACCATTCCAAGTATAAATCCCCAAAAGAGAAGAGACAGGAATACAACCAGTGTTGACAGGCCCAAACCTTTTCCCATGATCCTGGGTTCAATAAAGTTTCCAAGAACATTATGTATAAGCATAGACGAGCCCAGAGTCCAAAGTGCACCACCTAATCCGAGTTCTACCAGGGCAAAGAGAACTGTCGGAATTGTGGCGATGATGGATCCAATATTCGGAATATAATTCATCAGACCTGCAATCAATGCCCATAGCAGAGGATAGTCCACCCCAATGATCAATAATGCTAAATAGATAAGAAATCCCGTTGATAAACATAATAAGGTTTTTATCCCAAGGTAGTTACGGATATTTTGTAAAATGGTAGAAAAATAAAAAATGGATTTATCCGATTCACTCCGAATTGCTTTAGCTTTAACAGAAAAACTCCCGAATTCCATGAGAATAAATAAAATGATAATAAAGATCAGGAAGGTAGTACCCATCATATTGAAAAGTTTATTCAAAGCGCTTGCGGTAAATTCCAGGATCTTTGCCGGTTGAATAAGTTTAATTATCTGATCTTGGGGGATCTTTAAACCTTTATCATTTAAAAACTGAATAAATGAGTTGTTGATCGTTGTAAGGGTAGATTCATATTTTGAAAGGTTGCTTGAAAAGGATGATAATGTTCCTCCGATCAGGAAAGTAAATCCGGAAAAAAGTACAATCAATCCCAATATTACAATGATAAGTGCAAGCCATCTGGGTATTCTCTTTTTCTCAAGCCAGGAAACGGGTTGTGCACAAATGATACTTATGAAAAGTGCGAGTAAAAAGGGCGTGATGATCGATTTTGCATAAATCACACCTGCAAAAATTATTATTAATGCAGCGATATTTACAATGGGCGAAACTTCCATTGATCCGATACTCTTGTTGTTCATTTCAGAAAGGTTTATTGTTGTTTATCAGACAGGAATCAGAATGTTTTTTTAAAATTCCGTGAATTAATCGGAAATCATGTATATCATACAAGTGTCCATGCTCGCCAGGTAAACGTGATTGCCAGAACATAATTTTTTTTACTTAAAATTAGCAAAAATTCTTCTTCCAAATTAGCCAAACTTAATTAACAGTAACTTTCAGATCAAAGCTTATTCAAAGTTACTCAGGTTCGAAAATTGCTTAACACCCAGATAGTCTCCAATCTGTAAAGAGGCTGATTTTAGATTTACGAGGGGATATTTATATTGCTTAAATTGTAACTTCAATGTGGCTATTAGATTTCATCGAACAGGCGTAACCAGAACACTTTATTTGTGTCTATCATGAAGTTGGTCCATGTTAAGACAACTTCATGATTCTTGAAAATGCAATGAATGATTTCTTGTTTTTATAGATCTTTAAGCATCCAGATATTACAACCGAAATGGCCTGAATCACCCATTGGCCCAGCGATAAACTTAAAACCAGCCTTTTCATACAAACTGATTGCCCTGCTTAATTCCGGTAATGATTCAAGATATAACTGTCTATATCCATTTCTTCTTGCTGAATCGAAAGTTTTTTCCATCAACTGCCAACCTATCCCTCTGCTTCTTTGCGATGCAGACAAATAAAACTTTACCAGCTCAGCACATCCTTCTGGCAATCCCGGTGTAGGATAAACACCGCAACCTCCAATTATAAGCCCTTTCGCTAAAGCTATCCAGTATTCTGACCCCGGTGTCCTGAAAAGTTTATAAAGATTATCGGTAGTCGGGTCGAAATAAACTGTCCCGGGTCTGTGAATATTAAATTCCCTGAAGACAGTCCGGATAAGATCTGCAATTTCTTTATTGTCTTTTTCTTCAATTGGTCTGAAAATGATATCCATTATTTTCCATTTTATTTATACCCCCTTCCCGTCCTTCCTCTACAGGGGAAGGAGTCAATCATCCCGCCTAAGCGGGAATCAGAGGGGGTAATATTTAGAAAAAGGGGACTGCTTATTATAGAAATTAAAGTGAAAACCAGTAATTCAATTTAATGAGAAAAATATTGTTTGGAAAGACACTCCGCAGCTGTTTGTAAGAATCTGCAAGAGATGCCCCTGAGGAACTAGTATTTTCTGTCCTGTCGCTTGACCAAACCAGATAAATAAAAGAACCTAACCGGTACTCCCATCTTGCAACAAGATTCGAACGGAACTGATGAAAGTTAAAATCAGGATTAACCATATTATAATCGGCAACCATATCATTGTTTTCGTCCAGCCCATAAGTATTTCCTATAAGTTGGGTATTATTTAAAAGAGAAAAACGGTCATTATATGATCCTGCTTTTGGATCAGTGACGCGCTTAAATTCAGAATATTTACCACGGGAAATAAAAGGACTTCCATAATATTGAATTGAAAACTCAGGGGTCAGGTTCAGATCTACTCTTAATGTCAGACCGAGTGTTTTCTGATTAATCGTACCAAGAATATATCTTTTTTCAGATAAATAGTTTGTTGAAGTAACATATTGAAGCCTGTCGTGGTTATTAAGGTAATTCACAGTCAGTCCTATCTTCAGGTTGTTAATCGGACGATAGGTCATTCCGGGTTCAATCTGATAACTTATTGCCGAATTATTACCTGTATACTGATAACTATAAACCAGGCTGGATGTTATTTTTTTTGTCTGATCGGTTTTCAAACTACCGGTTGAGGTAATTGTATATGGCATTATCAGGTCATACCCTCCGCGTAAAATTTTAGTGTCAAGAGTCTTTGTATGATAGATTTGATTAGCAGCAAAACTCCACTGGTTTTTGAATACTGAGGTAAATGAAAGATTGGCACCTGATCCAAGGTACTCGCCATTAAAGTTCCAAGTGTTGAACTGTTCGAGGCTTATATTATAGGCACTGAATATAGTAACAGGCTGGTTTATCTCGTACGAAATCACATTATCCTGATTTATTTCATCGGCAGTGGTCATATAACCCAGGTCATTCAGTTCAAGACCCGGAGAAAGCCAGGTGGCTCCTGTTGAGTATCGCAATAACCCTTTGGAACCTTTTCCGATTATAAACCTACCTCCGTATCCGCTAAGGGTGGTGGCTGTCGTATCAAATTTCAGATAGCTGGCACCAGGCCGCTGATAATAGCGGGCAGATGACTCCTGAAGTGCAGTGACTGACTCTTTGCTTCCATTTATAAAACTGCCGATAAGTCTTGCATCAATATAAAACTCTTTATCTTTCCAGTGGGTCAAAAGATCCAGACCTCCGGTATATGAATTGGTACAGAGAGTCTCAAGATTTTTATCCTCGATATCACGATTCGTAGATGTCAGCATTCCGCCAATTACTGTATTACCCGCGTTATAACCCTTCTGTAAACGTGCAATCGTGTAACTTGTCAGCGGTTCTACTTTCACACTGCTTCTGTTACCGTCTTTATCACTTAGCCTTGCAAATTCATTTGCTGTTACGCTTTGTATCAATCCTACTGAAAATCCATTTGAAGTTGTTCCGCTTAGCTTGATCGCACTCAGGATAGATGTCTTATCCGGCGAATTCACAAAAATATTGTCATTCGGAGAAACAGGACGCGAAGGAGCATGTCCGATGCGTCTCGAATAAAACAGGCTCTGGTTGTCAAATTTATAATCGAAAATTGTTAGTCCCTCAAGGAAGAAAGGTCTCTTCTCCTCATAAAAAGTTTCAAATGCCGTTAAATTCATCACTGAAGGATCGGACTCGACTTGTCCGAAATCAGGATTAACAGTCAGGTCAACCGTGAAGTTACTTGAAATACCGATCTTAGCATCAAGTCCTGCATTCCCTCCCCAGGTTTTTCCCTTATCGGTAAAAGGATTCTCCGGATCTTTTTGCATTGTTTTCAGATCTCCCAGCGTGTATGGCGATATTTCCAGGCGACGTGATTTTTTTAATCCTTTAATACCCCGCAACTCACCATAATTATAAAGCATCCCCGGTCCGGTCTTGCTTTGTATCTCCCAGTCGCTTTCTTCCTGAAGTCGCGATATCCAACGCCATACATGCATTCCCCAGACCTGTTCATCTTTGCGGCTATACCGCAATTGACTGAGAGGAATTTCATATTCAGCCACCCAGGCAGAATCTTCCAAACCGGTTTTTACCTTCCAGACAGGATTCCAGTTGAAATCCCAGTTCGCGGGGTTGAATAATACGAGATCAACCTTCTGACCCCATGCTGTTACTGTAAACTCAAACCCAGTACGATAATCGCGATAACTGTCAAAGTTCACACCTGCCATATCACCGACAAATTCATCCCGGACACCGGCCATTTTCAGAATTTTATCAGGTTCTCCATCGTGTGCACGAATAGCAACATATAGGTTCTTGTCATCATATTGGATATTCAATTCGGTTGGATATGTGGGTTTTGCCCCCTCCTTTGGAATCCATTGGTGGAAGTCTCCTGCCCATGTGCCTTTCTTCCAGCATTCGTCATCAAGCTTTCCGTCTATAACAGGTTTTGCTGTTACCAGCCGTGTAGTCGTATAGACAGGTTGTTTTGGAGAATTTTGTGTATAGACAGTATCCTGAAGGTTTATATCTGGTACAGGAAAAGGTGATGAATAGGATCGGGAAGCCGTAAGAATGGAAATAATAATACCAGGTAGTATTTTGTTAACGATTTGGGTTAGTTTCATTTCAAATAATAAAGGTAAGTTTGTAAATAAAATATGTTCAAATTTATAAGAATAAGTCAATATTGGATAGATTTTAAAAATATAATCTTCTTATATTCGGTGAGAATTATAAAAATGAGTATAGGGAATATTCAACAGTAAAGTGGTTAAAATTGGAGATTACCTTCGGTGAGCTCGCATTTTGCTCGGTTCCTCACTAACGCTCGGAATGAATTCGCCAGAGACAGAGGAATGAGGAATCTCTCCTGGTATAAACGAAATGATTAAAGTAAAGAATGTTCAGTGAATTTGATTATTAAACAATTTGGTTTCTTTTATTTATAATTACCGATAGTCATATTATAAAGCATCATTTATCAAACAACATAAAATTAATTACTTATGAAAAAACTATTACTTTTAATCACCTCCATTTGCACAATCATTTCTGTATCTGTCGGACAACCTCCAATGGGGCCGCCACAGGCCAACCAGCAACCGGATGTTATTATTTCCGTCTCAACTTTAAACACTGATCTGATTTATAAAGTCAGTGGCAGGGACGGAAGGCTCTATCAAGCATACCTGGGTTCAAGGCTTGATAATATATCCGAATTAAAACTGGCAAGAAATACTGAACATCTGGCTTATGCTACTTTCGGTACCGATAATCTTTTCGAACCGGCTATCCGAATGACACACAATGACGGAAATCCATCTCTGGAACTGAAGTATGTCAGTCATAATATAGAAAAAACCGATGCCAATGTAACAATTACCAATATCCTCCTGAAAGACCCGGAATATCCGGTTGAAGTTACTCTTCATATTAAGTCATATTCAGCCGAGGATGTAATAGAACAATGGGTTGAGATAGCACAGAAAGAGGCAAATCCGGTGACAATCTATAACTACGCTTCATCAATGCTTCACTTTGACGCCAATAAATACTGGCTTACACAGTTTCACGGCGACTGGGCTGAAGAGATGAAGATGCAGGAGAACGAACTGACCAATGGCATTAAAATTCTGGATAGCAAACTGGGGACAAGGGCACATATGTACCAGACTCCCGTGTTCTTTCTTTCACTGAATGAAAAATCTGACGAGAATAATGGTGAACTTATTGCAGGTACCCTGGGCTGGTCTGGAAATTTCCAGTTCGTCTTTGAAGTCGATGAAAAAGGTTCTTTACGTATCATTTCAGGAATAAATCCATTCGCATCTGAATATTCAATTCAGCCAGGCAAACCTTTTAAAACTCCCTCATTTATATTTACTTATTCAAATCATGGAAAAGGACTTGCAAGCCGTAACCTTCATCATTGGGCGACCAATTATGGAATCATGGATGGGAACAAACCCCGTTTGACGCTCCTGAACAATTGGGAAACAACCTTTTTTAGTTTCAATGAGCCTACATTAGTTGGTTTGCTGGATGATACAAAAAAAATGGGGCTCGATCTATTTCTTCTCGATGATGGATGGTTTGCCAATAAATATCCCAGGAATGACGACCGTGCCGGATTAGGTGACTGGCAGGAAAATAAGGCTAAACTTCCGGATGGCCTGGGTTATCTTGTCAAAGAAGCCGATAGTAAAGGAGTCAAATTTGGTATCTGGATAGAACCTGAAATGGTCAATCCAAAAAGTGAGCTCTATGAAAATCACCCCGACTGGATACTGAAACTGCCCAACCGTCCTGAGAATTATTACCGGAACCAGCTTGTTCTCGATCTTACGAACCCTAAAGTTCAGGAATTCGTTTACAATGTAGTTGATGAAATGCTGACGAAAAATCCGGGAATTGCTTTTATCAAATGGGATTGCAACAGGATGATGACGAATGCATATTCAATCAATCTTAAAGATAAACAATCAAATCTCTATATCGATTATGTGAACAATCTTTACAACGTTCTCGACAGACTTCGCCAGAAATACCCGCATCTGCCGGTAATGCTTTGTTCGGGTGGTGGAGGAAGGGTTGACTATGGGGCACTTCGATATTTCACTGAATTCTGGGCAAGTGATGACACTGATCCGCTTGAAAGAGTTTATATACAATGGGGATACTCATATTTCTTTCCGTCATTCGCGGTCTGTAACCATATTACATCCTGGGGCAAACAGTCGCTCAAATTCAGAACAGACGTTGCCATGATGGGTAAAATGGGTTACGATATTCAGGTAAACGGGCTTACTGAAAAAGAATTGAAGTTCAGCCAGGATGCAATAGCTAATTACAAAAGATTAAGCGATTTGATATGGCATGGAGATCTGTACAGGCTAGTCTCTCCGTATGAGGAAAACAGGGCGGTTCTGATGTATGTAAACAGTGCTAAAAACAAAGCTCTTCTTTTTTCATATACTCTCAATTCCAGATTCGGTGAAACATTCAATAGTGTCAGGTTACAGGGGCTTGATCCTGCTAAAACTTATAAAATCCAGGAAATCAATATCACAGCTGAGGGACGGCGTTTTGACCCTTCCGAAAGCGGGAAAAGCTATACTGGCGATTATCTTATGAAAATAGGTTTGAACGTTGGTTCATTTTCACCGCTTACAAGTTCGGTATTTGAAATAACGGAATAATTTTAAATGATAACTGCAGGGACATGATTAAATGATCCCAAAAGTGGCCAGGACAGCTATGATAAATATTGTCATACCGGAAACACCTATCGGGAACCAGACCGGGGCAATCCATGGCTTTGGAATAAGAAAGAGAACATCAATTGTTGTAAGTTTGGGAGGCCATTTTATTAAAATGTAGAGCGATAAATAATAGAACAGGTCCCAGAATGCAAAGGTCCATAGGAAGAATATGCCTTTTTCAATCCACGATCCGTCTGTAATATATGCAATTATTACTAGCATAATAATCGTAGCAGCCTCTCTGGTCATCTCAATATTCAGATAACGCTTCGGAAATTTTTCAATCGATTCCTTATTTGATTCTGAATCGAGCATCCCCAGCGCTTTTCTCAGATAAACAACTACAACACCTTCCAGGTGTGCCATTGCAATTCCGAAAATTGCCAGAAGTGATAGTTTTAAAATCATTGTCTCACATTAATTAATTATAATGAATATAAGTGATCCTTAACATGTTATATATTGATTTTCAAACACTAATTTATCCTTATTTAAGATAGCAAATTGCCACCTTTAATTTATCTGTTTTTCTGAATAAATGCGTTCACCTCATTACAGAAGAATTTCTTATCCTGTAACATCATATCATGTCCGCTAATAGGAGAAATGGCCATTAGCTTATCAGTTGAACTTATGCGATTATAAAAATCTTCCCCTAATCCGGTCGGACAAGTGAAATCATATTTTCCCCACAACACCAATACCGGAATTGTAACTTTATAAAGCGACGACGAGAATTGTGCTTTTGCCAGTTCTTTATTAAAATTTGAATCTTCTGAATAGAGAAAATTACTAAGCATTGCAGTAAGAGGATATTTATCAGTAATTGCATATTTTAATACCTGAGTAACAATATTTATATGCTTAATGCTATCAATGTAGTTTTCTGCCTCAGTTGCATATGTTCCCAATTGTTGTGATTCTTCGAAGCTAAAATTGCCCTGATGGCCAATGCAATAGCTGATAATCGGTTGCCATTTTTCGACATTTCGTTTTTGTGAAACCTGATATTGCCCGACTGAAAGTAACATTTGTCTTGTAAGGGTATCGTTTAAGGGATAATTATGACTGCCATCAACATTTATAAGGCCTTTTATCATATTCTGATAATCTGAACTGGTTATAAAATCTACAGCTATAAGTCCACCAAAACTATGTCCGAGTAAAAATAAACTCATATCCTGTCCATATCTATACTTAAGGACCTGGATCACTTTTTTCAGATCTTCAACCATCTGATCAAGATGTAGGTTTCCACCATTACTTGTCCCCTGAGAAGCTCCTGCATTTCTTTGATCCCAATATATCATTGCAAAATTATCACCGAGATTCTGGCTGATATATTTTGTGTCATAGAAATATGAGCTTGCACCCGGGCCACCATGAATAATTAAAATGAAGGTTTTGCTTGCTGTATTTCCTTGTACCAGAACACGCATTGAAGCTCCGGCATTTTCAACATAGAATACTTCGGAAACACTTTCAGAAAAAGTTATCTTCTCTTTCTGACACCCGTCTAAAAGAAATATAAAAACAATGAGAAATGCTATTCTCATTCTTGTCTTCATTTTGTAATTTATTCCTTCCCTAATTTTTTAATAATTTCTCCTGGTGTGCATCGAATCCCAATCTCCATGACCGGTCTAAAATATACCGTGCTGTTATAGGGGAACATAGAAATCAAGTTCATCTTTGCGAAAGTTGAAAATGGCAATTCCTTCTTAAGCGAAAAATCATAGCCAAAACCTCCACCGATTGTTATAAGAGCATAATTGTAGCCTGCTAGTTTAATAACAGAAATATCCCCATTATCATCTACCCTGTAAGTCGTTCCACCAAGAAATGTTCTGCTGAAGCCGGGCCCAAAAGAAAACTCTGAAATAAATCCTCTGCTGCTGGTCCTTCTCATTACCCACTCCGCAGTCAGGTATAAATTATCATGAAAATGAGGGTGATGATACCAGTTCAGATTTGCAGCAACAAACCGACTTTTAGTAAAAGATTTTTCAATTGTCTGCTTTTTTAATTTCTGCACATTGACTTGTCGAAAGGGAAACTCAATACCTGTACTTATTCCTGGATAAATCAGAGAACTATTGTAAGAAAATTTAAGATTAAAATGATGGTCAGGTGTGATGATTGAGTCACTCTGGGCCTGACACAAAGAGCAAAAGAATAGGGTTAATATGAAAACCCCGGTTTTTAACATATCTTCATAAAATCAAAATTAAGAAGTTCAGATAATTTGTTGATCCAGGTGGATATATGTCCTGTTCCGATAGAACAATAATGCCAAGGTCCGGCTTTTCATCTGCAATTTTGAAATGTGCCGGACCATCATGTCCCATAAGTGCCATTCAGGCTTTTTCTCTCCGACTATTTTGCGTTTTTAAATGCCTTTTTACCCGCAAATTTTGAACTTTTACCCAGTTCGTGTTCTATCCTCATCAGCTGGTTAAATTTTTCAATTCGTTCTCCTCGGCATCCGCTGCCGGTTTTAAGGTGCCCTGCATTTACTGCAACAGTAAGATCGGCAATAAAGCTATCGGGTGTTTCTCCGCTGCGATGTGAAACAAATGCATTATAATTATTCCTGTAGGCCAGCTCAATTGTTTCAAGTGTCTCCGTAACTGTACCTATCTGGTTGAGTTTAATAAGTATAGAATTAGCAACACCTTTGGCAATACCTTCGGTAAGGATGGCTTTGTTAGTGCAGAAAATATCGTCACCAACAATCTCTATTTTACTTCCCAGAACTTTGGTCATGTTTTGCCATCCTTTCCAGTCGTTTTCAGCAAGGCCGTCTTCGATCAATATTATTGGGTATTGTTTTACCCAGTTCTCCCAGAGTTTTATCAGGTTGTCGCTGGAAATTAATTTACCAGTACTTTTAAACAGCTTGTAATTACCATCTTCCCACATTTCGCTTGCGGCAGGATCGAGACAGATACTCACATCGGTGCCTGGTTTATACCCTGCCTTTGTAATGGCTTCAAGTATAACCTCAACGGCTTCATCGTTTGATTTAAGGTCAGGCGCAAAACCGCCTTCATCCCCTACTCCGGTGCTATATCCTTTGGCTTTCAGAACTGATTTCAGAGCATGGAATACTTCGACCCCCATGCGGATTGCTTCAGTGAAAGTTGGAGCACTGTGAGGTGCGATCATAAATTCCTGAAAATCAACATTATTGTCAGCATGTTTTCCACCATTAATAATGTTCAGACACGGGACAGGCAGCAGATATGCATTGGCTCCACCCAGGTATTGGTAGAGCGGGATGCCTGCACTCTTGGCTTCGGCACGAGCATATGCCATTGATACGGAAAGTATTGCATTTGCACCAAGCTTAGATTTATTAGGAGTCCCATCTATCTCGATCATAAGATAATCAAGTTCACGCTGGTTTACAAAACATTTCCCTTCAATCTCTTTAGAGATTATTTTGTTTACATTTTCAACTGCCTTCAGCACTCCTTTTCCGCCGTAACGTTTTTTATCTCCGTCGCGCAATTCGCAAGCTTCGCGCTCGCCGGTTGATGCTCCACTTGGTACCATTGCACGGCCGGTAGTACCATCCTCAAGCGTAATATGAGCCTCTACAGTAGGATTTCCTCTTGAATCGAGTATTTCAAGAGCTTCAACTTCTAATATTTCCATAATACTTTTGTTAAGGTTAAATAATTTTCAAATTTAAATTATAAATATATTTCATAAAAATAAAAGTTTATTGGTATTCCGGACCGATTTCCGGAGGCTGATCATTCAGAATAGGCACTTCGAGCAAATTTTTGGAAAGAAAAAACTTATTGGCAACCAGAGTCGGGATTACTGCACTTGTAATTACTATGCCGACAAGAAAGGTGAGCTTTATATCAGCGGTATCTGCTAAAAACTTCATCCAGTCAGAACTAAGGGAAAGATTACCTGTTAAATTTAATTTGAATGTCGCATACCCTATTAAAGAGCCGATAATGATCTCCAATAAAGCCATTGAAATCTTCAGACGATTTGCAAGGATAGTAGATATCAGAGCCGCTAAAAACCAAAAAGTTACAATCGAATAAAAATAAATCTTTATCATAAATAACTCCAATAAATTTAAAAACACCAGGAGTTATCAGCTCTGAAAAGCAGTTTAAGGCGAACCCCATCGCACAGCGGTAAAAATAGCAAATTTATATTCAATTGTCACTGTAATAAAAAAGAATCTTAAATCCTACATTGAGATAAACATCCTGATACCCAGGTAACCAAAGTATAATCCGATTATGCACAAAACAACCCCCAGACCTTTGATTATTGCAGATATAACATTTACATTGATATGCCGTCGGAAACGGACAATAAGGAAAGCCATAAGAAAGAACCAGATTATACTACCGAATGAAAGGAAGAATGCATAACAAATACTGATAACGACATGAAAATATGTGGGGTATGTGGTTAGATCTTCCTGATGATCTTTACTGATTCGCATCTGAATTTTGTCAAATTGTTTAATCGCTAAACCTTGTGATTTTTCTATTTTTTTACCTTCAATATTGCTGATTTCTTTTACATTCTGATCCATTTTAGTTGCCAACCCCCCGGTATGAAAACCCAAAGATGCTATTAAAGAAATTACGAAAAAGGATGAAGTAAGCACTCCGATAAATAAAGTCGGATTAAGAAAATTAATCATAAGCCCCGTATAAAAGGCACCTTTTTCCTTCTTTTTAATCTTTTCAGTGAGATGGCTTTTATCTTCGAGATGTTCAATATCGATTTTTGTTCTGATAATCTTGTATCCCAGGATGATAAAAAAAATGGAACCACCTGATAATATATAAGGGATGGCTGGTTTATACAAAGAATATAGTCTTGTCAAACCGAATACTGCAATGAAAACATAAGTAAAATCAGCAATAGAAGCCCCTATGCTCACTAAGTTACAGTAGCGCAGCCTTCCTTTGAATGCATTGGAAGTAATCAGGATACTGATAGGACCCGCAATAGGCATTGAAAAAATGAAGCCTGCCAATAGACCGGCAATCGACATAGTTAGAATGCTTGCTCCCATTTAATCTCTTTGCAATGTATTAAATGATTTAAAATAAGTGCTTAAGTGACATTTAAAACTGTTTCAGTTTAATTTATAAAGGTATAAAATATTTTTTCTTAAGCCACAGAGCCACATTTACCAGTCCGATCATAACCGGAACTTCAACCAAAGGACCAATTACAGCAGTGAATGCCTCACCTGAGTTTATCCCGAATACAGCTATTGCAACAGCTATGGCAAGTTCAAAATTATTGCTTGCCGCAGTAAATGAAAGGGTTGCTGTTTGTTCATAAGTGGCGCCTGCCCTTCTGCTCATGAAGAAGGAAAACAGGAACATTATCAGGAAGTATATTATGAGTGGAATTGCAATTAAAATCACTTCGAAAGGCAGTTTGACAATATATTCGCCTTTCAATGAAAACATTACTATTATTGTGAATAACAATGCAATAAGTGTTACAGGACTAATTTTAGGAATAAACCTGGTGTGATACCACTCCTTGCTTTTGACTCTTATTAAGATAAAACGGGTCAGAAACCCTGCGATAAATGGTATTCCAAGATAAATAAAGACACTCTTAGCTATCTGTCCGATTGTTATATTGTCTACCACTGAGTTAGTTGGCACCCCGAACCATCCGGGCAAAACAGCAATAAAAATCCACGCATAAACTGAAAAAAACAGGACCTGGAAAATAGAATTAAAAGCCACTAACCCGGCACAATATTCTGTGTCGCCTTTTGCCAGGTCGTTCCAAACAATTACCATGGCGATGCATCTGGCCAACCCAATCATGATAATACCATACATATAAGGAAGGTTGGAATTGTCTTTCCCCGGAAATAGTTTAAAGAAAATAATTGCCAGAGCAAACATGAGAACCGGACCTATTATCCAGTTCTGGATCAGGGAAAGGCCCAGAATTTTAAAGTTCCTGAAAACACCACCTAATTCTTCATATCTTACTTTTGCTAGCGGCGGATACATCATAAGAATTAAACCGATGGCAATAGGAATATTGGTGGTGCTTTCAGGCGAAGATTTTAATGAATCCCAGAATGATGCTATTGCGGGGAAAAAATATCCGGAAAAGACTCCGAGAAACATTGCAAGAAATATCCAAAGAGTCAGATATCTGTCAAGGAATTTAAGCCTGGGTTTCATATTGTAATAATTTGAAAATTTTATTTTAGTTACAGCAAGTGGATTCACCGGAACACCCGCATGTTGGCTCGGTGTTATTGAGTAGTCCATTAATAATACCGGCAGCACAACCTACACCCGAATTAACTGTTATTGCCTGCACCGGGCAATTCAATGAACACGCCCCGCATTCCATACAAAAATCTCTCCTTACTATATGAGCTTTCTTCTCTGAAAGTTCAAATACATCGTGAGGACATACCTTTATACACATTCCACACCCATTGCATGTATCTTCACACAAATTAAGTGTTACAACATCAGGAAGATATACTAATTCTTTCATATGATTAATTTAAATAAATTTCCCGACAACCTGTAAAATAATACCAAATAGGGCAGACCCTATCTGAAGGGGCACTGATATTTTCATCTCTTTTTTAACTCCCGACAATGATGTAAATGTTGATGAACCTGTAAAATTCATCGCCAGGAAAGAGGAAATCGCTGTAATAATAAGAAACCAGGATAATATTTCAATAATATTACTGCCCATAAGTTTTAACAATAAAAGGATAAGAAAAACAAGTACCCCGGCATAAAATCCTTTTAAAGAAAAATATCTGGCAGGAATATATGGAAGAAACATTGGTGTAATTACAATTCCTGAAATATATGCAAGAAATACTTTTAAAATTGTTGGCCCGCCATCACCTGAAAAATCTTTGTAAGAAAGGCCATTAGCAGTCAGTCCTGAAATCAAAAAAAGAACTGCCATTGCACCCAGAAGGTAAAGTTTTCCATACATTAAATCATTAGGAATAAGCTTTATCCGATCTTTAAAACTGAATGTGACTTTCCTCATTTCCTTGTCAGCTCTGTAACCGTCACTAATAAATCTCTTTATATCAGATGCACGTACCGGGCCATAATGAACATTAAAACCGGTCTCCTCTTTAACCTTATGAGCAGCAACTCCTGTAGCACTCAGTTGTGGCAGGATCAACCGTTTGTGATTTACAATTTTTTCAAGAGAAACCAGTCCTATCCTGCTGACAAGTTCTTTTGTGCCGAATGTTCCTTTCCCCGCAGCGCACCAGACATTGACGCCTTTTGTATCCAGTACCAATATCCATCCGTCCATATCGGAAAGGTTTTTACGAAGGGTATCGAATGTAAGTTTATAGTTTGCAGTCACAAACACATCCGATTCCGGACCGGGAGAACCAAAAGCATAAAGCCCGGGGTGAACTCTGTAATGATCACGGTTGATTCCCCAACGTACCATAACAGCACCCATAAAATCTACAGAATTGAGTTCAGTGGATACAAGCGGAACAACGGCACCTGAAACTGGAATATCCCCGATTAAAAAAGAGTCTTTCATACTAAATTAAAGAATCGGTGTAAAACTTATAAAATGCAGTTTTTATTTCATCTCTGACCCTGCGGAACTCATTAATAATCTGTTCTTCAGTTCCTTTGAAATTCGAAGGATCTTCAAAACCAAAATGCAAATGATGTTTCAATTTCCCAAGGAAAACAGGACATGTTTCATTAGCGTCATCACATACTGTTATGACATAATCCCACTCATCATCAAGGTATTGGTTGACGTTCTTAGGTGTGTTTTTGCTGATGTCAATGCCAGCTTCGCCCATCACTTTGACTGCATTTGAATTAACCTTTGATGCCGGAAAAGTTCCTGCTGAATGGACTTCAATTTTTTTATCGAACGACTGAAGGAATCCTTGTGCTATCTGACTTCGGCAACTATTGCCGGTACATAAAATCAATATCTTCATAACTTACTAATTTGAAAATTTGAAAATGATGAAATTAGATAGTAATTGAATAGATTAATTTTCAATTTTTTTCTAATTACAGTCAAAATCTACATTAATATTTATTCCATTTATAAATTTCTCTGTCATCTTTTTTAACTCCCGTATTTTCTTGAGATTTAAACAATAGCAGGTTTTTACCCCTTCCGTAGTACCCTCAATCAGACCGGCATCCTTTAATTCCTTGAGGTGCTGGTTTACCGTTGTCCTGCCAAGTGGCAACTCATCAGCCAGGTCACCTGTAATGCAGGTTTTGGTTTCAGCCAGATACTTCAGAATGGCTAACCGGGCAGGGTGTGCCAACGCTTTAAACAGTGTCGAGCAAACCTGAAGTTCCGGGCTGAACAGTTCACTTTTTGTATATGCCATGAGTATAATTTATTTGACGTAAATATACGTTTAATTTTAATATGACGTATAATTACGTTAATTATTTTTAAAAATATTTATTTGGGGATTTATTCAGACAGATTCAACAACAATAGTAAAGATCAGAATCACCTTTTATTCTCTTTTTCGCAGGGACAGGGAATCGGTTTCATCTTTCTGTACTTGTGTTGGGTGGCACAACCCGCTGTTAATACTAAGATCAAAAGTATTACCGTAAGAAGATTAATACCTTTTGAATTATGTTTTCTCAGTAAACTGATTGCGACAAATGACTTTTTAGATGCGTGTTGATCCATTATCTTCCAACTCTCTAAAGTACGAAGTAATCTCATCAGCAAAAACTAATTCTTTAGGCAACGTACAGAATATTTATTGGATTTTTCCGTACCGTGTATATCCGCAATATCTTCTTTCCTTGATATATCAATTACCGGATTATCATCTATAAGCAGGTAACTGAAGTATTCTGCGTTATTATTATCATATTCAGTTGATGTCCAGTAATAGCCGCTTTCGTCCATTTCTGAAAAGTTGCCTTCATAATCCTGCATTCCCCCGAGCTGAATCCCAAATGAAGATGGATCTGATGCTATTTTTCCCCAGGTCTCTTTTTGGTCAAAATGATTAATAAGAGCCTGAAACTCGGCCCCTGAGGGGAGACGCCATCCGACTGGACAAATGTTCATCGCAGTTTTCCATTCATATAATACACCATACCCGGGAATATTGTTGGAGTCGTTATCAAAATAGAATGCTCCTGACTTAGCTTTATATTTGAGGTTTTCTGCCATCCAGGTAACACCTCCGATTGTTATAGTGCGATAAATATTCCCATCCCGTTTATCGGTGAAATTACTCTGACCGGATAAATTCGCAAAAATTATCAATAACAGAAAAGCTGCCAAAATCTTCTTCATATTTCTTTTGTTTTCAGATAAAATATTCTGTAATCATGTATTCAGGTGAAACTAATTTCATACAATCACTGAGAACTGGCTGTAAAATTAATCCCAGCATTTTGATAAAACGGTTGAAAAGTCAAAATGTTATTAACCAATTATCCTAAATAATCAAGAAACTTTCATAGGATAAAAGGAAACGAGGCTAATTGACGATTAATGATTGTAGTTAAGAAATCAGGATGTTTTGTTACTGGCCCATCATAAAATCATAGACCATGGTTCCTCCCATAAATCCTGTAAAGGCCACGGCAGCAAAGGCAAGAAAATAAAAACCAAAGGCTATCCACCTTAAAGGAGTCTCCTCTTTCTTTTGCACAACCAGCCATATCCTGAAGAATGAACCAAAAATCATGAGAATCATAGTTATGAGAGCACCATTCTCGTGTTTCTGAAATACCTTTAAAATCTCTCCCTGGGTTGGTTCTTCAGTAAATAATTGGCCGGTGGACCATGCTGCAATTGCACCTAATGTTCCTAGTATCATAAGATAGAAACCTGTCTTTGAAAGACATTTTTCGTTTTTGAAAAAAAGAGAAATAACCTCGGCGATAAATCCGACAATTATGAGCGCAATAGGAAAGTGCACTATCATCGGGTGTAAATTATTTGTGTTGAACATGATTGTGCAAATATTGTCAGCTTATAAATTCTCTGTTTCCGTTAAACCCTGATAAGTTATCCAAAATTAACTTTTTCATCTGAATTTATAACAAGATGACTATATGAATAATTACATCAATGAAAATAATTCAATAAATTCTGGTTGCATTTCCATTGAATACCAGAGGTTTAATCTTATTAGCAAAACAATTATAAATTAATTAACTTTGAACCCTTTTAAAATAGATACAAACTCCGGATATAATGCCAGATAAAAAGGATCTGAAACCTTATGGTGAAAAACAGATTGCATTTGATAAGCGCTATCTTGAAATGGCTCTTATCTGGGCTCAGAATTCCTACTGCATAAGAAGGCAGGTCGGAGCTTTGATTGTAAAAGGTAAGATGATTATTTCCGACGGCTATAACGGAACCCCATCCGGATTTGAGAACGTATGTGAAGATGATAATAATGTTACAAAACCATACGTTCTTCATGCAGAAGCAAATGCCATTACAAAAGTTGCCAAGTCGAATAACTCCAGTGAAGACTCAACTCTTTATGTGACAACATCCCCTTGTATGGAATGTTCTAAACTAATTATTCAGTCAGGTATAAAAAGAGTTGTTTACTGTAACAGATATCATAAAACTGATGGCCTTGAACTTCTGAAACGTGCAGGAATAGAATTGATATATATTGACCCCGAAAAAGAAATTTATGAACTACAATAACTCAAAAAAGAGTGTTTTTCTTCCGTTGATGTTTGGAATATCACTGGCTTTAGGTGTTATTATTGGACGATATCTTCCAGCTGAAAAGGTCTTACCTCAGCATTCAAGTATCAGATCAAGAAATGATAAATTAAACAGTATTCTGAATATCATTGAATCGAACTATGTTGATTCAGTAAACCGGAATGATCTGGTTGAAACCGCCATCCCTGCTATACTTAAAAAGCTTGATCCGCATTCTGTTTATATTCCGGCAAAAGATCTTGCCCGTGCGAATGAACCATTGCAGGGTAATTTTGAAGGGATTGGCATCTCTTTCAGTATGCTTACCGATACAATCCTGATTATAAGCACCATTCCCGGAGGGCCTTCCGAAAAACTGGGTCTTCTGCCAGGAGATAAAATTCTGTATGTCAATGATTCTCTTGTTGCAGGCAGGCATATAATTGATGAAAAAATTATGGGGATGCTTAAGGGGCCGAGGGGTACAGTCGTAAAAATAAAAATTCTTCGCAACGGACAGAAAGAGCTTCTGCCGTTTGAAATAACCAGGGATAAAATCCCGATTTACAGCGTTGATGTTGATTATATGGTGAATGATAATATCGGATATATTAAGATCAACACTTTTGCCATGACGACTTTTGATGAGTTCATGAAGGGGCTCAGGGAACTTAAAGACCAGGGAATGACCAGTCTCATACTCGATCTTCGTGGCAATTCAGGCGGCATTATGGAAGCTGCCATTCAGGTAGCGGACCAGTTCCTGAAAGAGGGGCAGTTAATTGTTTATACAAAGGGACGTTCCTCGCCACGAAATGAAGCCAGAGCTACAGGCAAGGGAGAATTTAAAACAGGAAACCTGGTTGTTCTCATTGATGAATGGAGTGCATCAGCGAGTGAGATACTTGCAGGAGCTCTCCAGGATAACGACCGTGGAACAATTATCGGACGGAGATCGTTTGGTAAAGGATTGGTCCAGGAACCTATACCCTTCTCTGACGGTTCGGGAATGCGGCTGACTATAGCCCGCTATTATACACCTACCGGCAGGTCAATACAAAAACCGTATAAAGATGGATTTGAAAAATATTTCGACGATCTGAACCAAAGATACACCCATGGTGAATTTGAAGTCTCTGACAGCATACATTTTTCTGACTCTCTCAGGTTTACCACACCGGGCGGAAAGATAGTTTATGGAGGCGGAGGCATAATGCCCGACAAATTTGTACATTTTGATACCTCCGGAGTATCCCCTTACTTCCTTAAAGTCAGATCTTTCATCTACAGATTTGCACTTAAATACACCGAGAACAACAGGGAATTGTTAAAGAAATATACTGAATCTGTGGAGATGGGAAAGTATCTTGATAAACAGGCCCTTCTCGATCAGTTTGTACAATTTGCTGCTACAAATGGTATCAAGAAAGATCCTTCAGGATTAAAAACATCAGGAGAGATAATTCATACCCAGATAAAAGCTTATATTGCCCGTAATATTCTGGATAATAAAGGATTCTATCCTATCTGGGAACAGATCGACGCCACGCTTAAATATGCTATTGATTATCTGAAAAAGTAAACTTTAGCCCCCCTTGGGTGTGTCAAAAAAGTCAACCACCTCCCCCTGACCTGCAGTCAGGGTACTCCTCCTTAAAAAGGAGGAGAGATTAAAAGTGTGTAAATCAATACTTTCCCCTCCTATTCAAGGGGGCCGACCGTCAAGAAATTGCCCTGTGGGCAATTTTAGGGAGGAGCCTGTCTGCAGGGAGGCAATGCCCAAAGGGTCATGACGGGGTGGTTAATACCACTTTTGAAACAACCTCATAATCCTGAATTTTTAATTGTAATTTTCTTAATGTAAGGTAATTAGTTCCGCCTTGCGGGATTGGGGGGCAAAAGATCAGGAAATTTTATTTACAAACTCAGTAATAGCTCTCGCAGAATTCTCTTCTTCTTCAATAAATCCCAAATGACCTGATCTTTTAAGGATAACTGTCTTCGCGTTAGGAGGTAGTTTCACTCTTGACTGAATTAAATCGCAGGGTATGTAGCTATCCATTGACCCTAATATCCAAAGGCACGGGATCCTTCCTTCTTCCATAAAAGACAAACGTGAAGGTCGGATCATCATCCCGTTCAGTACTGCAATTATTCCTTCTCCGGGGATCCTTGAGGCAATATCTTTTGATCTTTGAAGAGCATCGGAAAACTTATCAAGATTTGAAGGGGCAAACATTCTTATGACATTATCGGGGTACATAAGGTTTTTCTTCCCCATTTTTACTATTTCAATTTCTCGCATTCTTTTCTCAAGAGCTGCAGGAGGATCAGGAAAAGGTTGTGAGTGAAAAAGGCAGTACCCGTAAAGATGATCAGGAAAAAGTTCGAGGAAAGCCAGAGTAACGTATCCACCGAGGGAATGACCAATAAGACAAGCTTTATTAATACTCAGTTTATCAAGCAACTCCTTTATCGCTATTGCCATAAACTCCATGGTATGTACCTCTCCATAAACATCTGAGAGACCATGACCAGGCAGATCCACTGAAATGATCCTGCCTTTTGATGCTAGTTTCTCAACAAATCCATTCCACACTTCAGATGATTCGAGGTAACCATGCAGCAGGACTATCACATTTCCATTACCTGAGTCAGAATAATGAATTCTACCTCCTCTGTACGAAAAAAACATATTAATAAATAATTTAGTTTTGTAAATGTAGCCAATTATCACATAATGACCATATCCAAACAGTTCCTGGTGATCTATGATAATTAGCATAATGGCAAAATTGTAATTCTGACTTAATAAAACTAACTTTGTTAATCTTCCTTTACCTGACAAAAATATAAACTCCAAACAGTTCATAACCAATGAGTAAAGTTCTATTTTCCTCAATTTCAAAGAAATTTGTAATGGCATCAGCAGGTTTGTTCTTACTCACCTTCTTACCGGTTCATCTGATTATTAATCTGATGTTGCTTAAGAGTGATCCTGAACCGTTTAACAAAGCAGCACATTTCATGGCTACATTTCCATTGATAAAAATAACGGAGGTTGTTCTGATAGGAGCGATATTAATTCATATTACGTGGGGAATTTTTCTTCAGATCCAGAACTGGCTCGTACGTCCGATTGGCTATGTAAGCGGTAACAAAACGGAAGTATCATTTTTCTCAAAGTTCATGATCTGGACGGGAGCTACTATCTTCACTTTTCTTATCCTGCATTTTTTTAACTTTTTCTTTATCAAGCTTGGATTAGTTGCAGGGAATCCTGAAGATTTTTATTCTGTGGCACATAACCTTTTTAAGATACCTGCATATAGTTATATTTATCTCACTTGCTTTACTATTTTGGGGTTTCACCTTTACCATGCCTTCTATTCAGCTTTTCAGACACTTGGACTAAATCACAGGATATGGACCCCGGTAGTCAAAGTTGTGGCTTTGATTTATGCAATTGCGCTTCCGGCAGGTTTTGCTTTTATATCAATCACATTAAGGTTTTTCAGGTAAATCCGAAATGAAAAGAAACAATTATGGAAAAACTAATTTCAAAGATACCAGATGGTCCCCTGGTACAGAAATGGACAAAATATAAAAATTCAGTAAAACTTGTAAATCCGGCAAACAAGAAGAAGCTTGAAATAATTGTTATTGGTACCGGTTTATCGGGAGCGAGTGCTGCATCTGCCCTTGGTGAACTGGGATACAGTGTAAAAAACTTTTGCTATCAGGATTCTCCGAGACGAGCACATTCTGTTGCCGCACAAGGTGGTATAAATGCTGCCAAAAACTATCAGAGCGATGGAGATAGTGTTTTTCGTCTGTTCTATGATATGATAAAGGGTGGCGACTTCAGGGCGCGTGAAGCAAATGTTTACAGGGCAGCTGAAGTAAGCAATGAAGTTATCGACCATTTTACGGCTCTCGGGGTGCCATTTGCACGCGATTATGGCGGAACGCTCGACACAAGATCTTTTGGTGGAGTCCAGGTTTCAAGAACCTTTTATTCAAAGGGGCAGACTGGTCAGCAATGCCTTCTTGGAGTATATTCATCCCTGAACAGACAGATAAAAAAAGGGAATGTAACAATGTATCCCCGTCGCGAGATGCTCGATCTTGTTTTAATTGACGGAAAGGCTCGCGGTATTATTGCCCGGAACCTCCTGACAGGCGAAATCGAAAGGCACGCCGCACATGCAGTTGTAATTGCAACCGGAGGTTATGGAACGATTTATTATCTTTCAACTCTTGCAGTAAATTCAAATGCCTCAGCTGCATGGAAAGCACATAAAAAAGGTGCATTCTTTGCCAATCCGAGTTTTGTCCAGATACACCCTACCTGCGTTCCTCAGTTGAATGAGTTCCAGTCAAAACTGACCCTCATGTCTGAATCACTCCGTAATGACGGACGAGTCTGGGTTCCAAAAACAAAAGGAGATACACGACCAGCAAATGAGATTCCTGAAGAAGAAAGGGATTATTTTCTTGAAAGGAGATACCCTGCTTTTGGAAACCTCGTACCAAGGGATGTTGCTTCAAGGGCAGCCAAGGAGCGTTGCGACGCAGGTTTTGGTATAGGTGAAACAGGACTTGCTGTAAATCTTGATTTCAGGGATTCAATAAAGAAACAGGGAAAGAAAGCTATTGAGGACAAATATGGTAACCTCTTTGAGATGTATAAAACCATCACTGGTATTGACTCATATGAAGAGCCGATGCGCATATACCCGGCGGGACATTACACAATGGGCGGATTATGGGTTGATTATGAACTGATGACTACAATTCCGGGACTTTATGCCATAGGAGAATCCAACTTCTCCGATCACGGAGCAAACCGCCTCGGAGCAAGTTCTCTGATGCAGGCTTCCGGTGACGGATACTTTATTCTTCCAAACACAATAAACAATTATCTGGCAGACGAGATTCGGGTTCCTAAAATCTCAACCGACAGACATGAATTCGAAGAGACTGAAAAAACAGTTATAGAAAGACTTAATAAACTAATATCAATAAAAGGAAAACAAACCGCTTCCTCTTTCCATAAACGCTTAGGAAAGGTAATGTGGGACTATTGCGGAATGGTACGAAACGAAGAAGGTCTTAAGAAAGCATTGGTACTTATTAAAGTGCTTAAGGATGAATTCTGGAGAGACCTTAATGTTCCCGGTAAATTTACTGAGCTTAACCAGGAGCTTGAAAAGGCAGGCAGAGTTGCTGATTATTTTGAACTTGCCGAGCTTCTTGTTACTGATGCGCTTAACAGAAATGAGTCGTGCGGAGCACATTTCAGAGAAGAGTATCAGACTCCTGATGGAGAAGCCCTGAGAAACGATGAAAAGTTTGCTTATGTTGCTGCATGGGAATATGTGGGTGAAGATGAACCTCACATTCTCCATAAGGAAGAACTTAAGTTCGAGGAGGTGGAGATGAAGGTACGAAGTTATAAATAATGATGCAGGATGCAGGGTGTAGGACACAGGGCAAAGGGTGCAGGGCAAAGGGCAAGAGCAAAAAACATTTTCCTCTGTGCACTGAGCCCTGAACATTGAGCAATTTTTAAAATGATCAAATATTATTGATCAAAACAAAATAACTTAAGAAGCATATGAAGCTTACACTCAAGATATGGCGTCAGAAAAACGCCAAAACCAAAGGAGATTTTGTAACCTACAAAATGGATAATGTTTCTCCCGAAATGTCATTCCTTGAGATGCTCGATTCCCTCAATAAGAAGCTTATTGAAGAGGATAAAGATCCGGTGGCATTCGACCACGACTGTCGTGAAGGTATTTGCGGATCATGCGGGATGTATATAAACGGACATCCACACGGACCTGTTCCTGCTATAACAACCTGTCATCTTTCAATGAGATACTTTAAAGATGGGGATATAATCTGGGTTGAACCATGGAGAGCGAAACCGTTTCCTGTAATTAAAGACCTTATTATCGACAGAACGGCTTTTGATAAGATTCAGATAGCAGGTGGGTTCATCTCTGTAAATACCGGAGCAGCTCCTGAAGCCAATTCAATTCTTGTTCATAAGAAAAAATCGGAGGATGCCTTTGATTCAGCGATTTGTATCGGATGCGGCGCCTGTGTGGCAGCCTGTAAAAATGCTTCAGCAATGTTGTTCGTTTCCGCTAAGATTTCACAGTTTGCTCTTCTGCCCCAGGGACGTATTGAGGCAAGAGAGAGAGTGAGGTCCATGGTTAAAAAAATGGATGAATTAGGCTTTGGGAACTGCTCAAATACCGGTGCCTGTGAAGCAGAATGTCCCAAACAGATCAAACTTGCAAATATTGCCAGGCTGAACAGGGAATATTACAAAGCATATTAATTCGGAACAGAAAACAAAGTCATACTATTTACTTCAAGGGCCGACAGGATTCCGTAACCCAGCTCCTTCTCATAAATGCATCCGGTATCAATAGAAATTACATTTGATTTTTCGCTGAGAAGCTTCTTAACATACGAAATGGGTTTAGGACGATGACCATGGATAATTATCTTATCTGATAAAAGAGGATTATTATAAGAAACTCTGCAATCCCAAATCATACTCTGTTTATCCGAAAACGGATTAATTGCAAAATCATCAAAGCCGGCATGTACAAAAACAATGTTACCAAGAATCTTATAATATTCCAACATTGTAAAAAATTCCAGATAATGGTTATCAATTTCTCTGATATCCCGGATACCAAAACTTAACAAGGTCGACATACCACCATTCATTAACCATAATGGTAAAAAATCCGGATCATGATAAACATTAGACAACATCACTTCATGATTCCCTGTAAGGGAAGTAATATTGAAGCCTTCTTTATAAAGATCAATTATGAAATCTATAACTTCTTTGCTCTGATCTCCACGATCAATATAATCGCCAAGCAGTATTAGCTGGTCCGATTTTTTCAGGTTAATAGTATTAACAACAAGCTCATAAAATGGCTTAAAACAACCATGAATATCACTTATGGCAAAAAGACGATCCATGATATTGAAGTTTTTTTGCTACTCTGTGCCTTCTCTGGTAACTCTGTAATAGTTCTTCCTTTTGTTATACAGAGAGCCACAGAGAACTCACAGAGAGCCAAAGAGGGAAATCAGCATTAGGAACAAATTGATTCTACCTCCTTTACTGTTTTTGGTATTGGTTTTCCAAGAACTTTATGTCCGTTATCAGTTATAAGAACATTGTCTTCGATACGTATTCCTCCGATTGACATGTAACCACCTATTTTGTCGTAATTGATAAACTCATTGAACTTTCTCTCTGATTTCCACTTTTCGATGAGTTCGGGAATAAAATAGCATCCGGGCTCAACTGTAAAAACATGACCTGGTTTGTAGGGCAGGGCAAAACGCAGGAATGCAGTACCAAACTGTTCGCTTCGTTTTACTTCATCATTATAGCCTATAAAGTTTTCTCCCAGCGCTTCCATATCGTGAACATCGAGACCCATCATATGCCCAAGACCATGAGGCATGAAAAGAGCATGAGCTCCGGCTGTAACTGCCTCATCAATATCACCCTTCATCAATCCTAAATTTTTCATCTCCGATGTTATGATTTTGCAAGCCATAAAATGCAGATCACGATTTGAAATTCCCGGACAAGTTGCCTTTATGGCCTCTGTATTGGCTTTCAGCACAATTTCATAAATGTCTTTTTGCTTCTGAGTGAATTTTCCCCCGACCGGAGTGGTGCGTGTTATATCAGATGCGTAGTGAAGGTTTGTTTCAGCACCGGCATCAGTAACCATCATCCTGCCTTTCTTCAGGATATTACCATGAGTATGGTTGTGAAGAGTCTGCCCGTTAATGCTTAGTATTACAGGAAATGAAGTTCCTCCTCCTTTTGACAGAGCTATACCTTCAATTGTTCCGAAAATATCCTGCTCATTAACACCCTCCTTGCACATCTTCATAGCAGTAACATGCATCTCGTATGCAATATCCACTGCCTTTTCAATTTCATCAATTTCAACCTTTTCCTTAATTGATCTCATTGAAATAACTGCTTTTATCAGCTCAACTGAGGCAAGTGTTTTCATCTGGCAGGGATTTTCTTTAAGAAGCGAACCAAGGGTCATCTTCGTCTCTCCACGATAGGGAGGAAGAAAATGGATCTTTCTTTTTTTTGAAAGAGCATCTTTAATAGTATCTTCAAGCTTAGCCATTGGTGCAGTGTTACTGACTCCACATCTCAGGGCAAGCTCCTTTACTCTCGGCTGGGGACCCATCCATATGATGTCTTCCATGTCGATGTTATTGGCGAAAATACGATCCACACCTGAATCGAAATCCATTAATCCGACATATCCCGGGTTGTCAAGTCCAAAGAAATACAGAAAATCGCTGTCTTGCCTGAAATGGTAGGTGTTATCAGGATAATTCATCGGTGCCTCAACATTACCGATGAAGAGGGCGAGTCCAGATTTGATATTTTTGTGGAGTTCCTCTCTCCTATAAATATATATTTCACTTTTGAACATGTTCACATTTATTAGTTACAAAATAGAATCTACTAAATTACTACTCATAGACTATATTCCAATATTGTTTAAATAATATTTATTTGTATTAACTTCTCCAATTGGAACATTATCAATTCATATGTGTATAATATTATATGTGAAAAAGTTTTAAACAGTAAAAATCGATTATTTAAAAATTAAACATTTTAATAATGAATTGAATTAAATGCGAATAGCCTTGGTTATTAACAAAATATTGTTATATTCGCATCTGTTATCAACATTTTATTAACATTCTGACCTGACTATGCCATACAGAAGACTACCCAACACCGACACTGCCCGAATAAAGGCGATGAGGACTGCTCTTGAAAAGGGAAAAGAGCTTCCACCAAATAAACTGGCATTTTCATCAAAAACAATTGTCCGCCTTCAGAAGTTTTTGCCTCAATTCGATCATAACTTCCAGTTATACCGTCAGGCTTTGGCTTCTCAAAATAAGAAAAGCAAGGACTACAATGAAATATTAAGGAAAGCACGGATATATCTTACTCACTTTATCAGAGTAATGAATATGGCGATATTCCGTGGTGAACTGCCTGCCGAAACAAGGGCTTACTTCGGACTTGCAACAGATGAGTCAACTGTTCCCTCGCTCAATACTGAAAACGAATTAATGAGCTGGGGAAGAAGGATCATAGATGGTGAGGCGTTCAGAATAAAAAAGGGAGGAAGTCCAATAACAAACCCTACAATCGCAGTCGTAAAAGTCAGATTTGAAAACTTTATTGAAGCCTGGAATTATCATAATACACTTACAAAAAGGACATCCGATTATATTGAAAAGAACAACAAACTTCGAAAAGAAGCTGATGAAATAATTCTTCAATTATGGAATGAGGTTGAAAACACCCACAACTCATTTCCCGAAGAGAGCAGAAAGATATTGAGTGAGGAATATGGACTAGTCTATTTCTACAGGAAAGGCGAACTTAACAAAATAAAGATAGAAGAGCCTCAGAGTCAGATATAATTTCAATTTGCTTTAAGATAACTGTCGTTTATTTACTTTCGACCAACCATCATTTTTACTTTTATTCCTGAAATATAATAATAGTACCAGACTTATTATTACCGGTAGAGGAAGTACGGTTGCCTGTTTCCACAAAGGAACATCAACAGGTGCATTTAATTTCTCCAGACCCTGCAGGTAAGCTAAAACTACTGGAAATGCATTATTGACAAAATGAGAAATTACAGGCAGCCACAGTGTACCGCTCCAGAAAAAGAGATAACCAAATACCAACCCGAGAATGAATCTTGGAACAAATCCAAAAAACTGTATATGCAAAGCACTGAATATAAAAGCAGTAAACCATATTGCCAGATGCCCTGATCTGAAAAGCTTATAAAAGATCTTCTGAAATACCCCCCTGAAAATCAGCTCTTCACCAATCGCCGGCAACAAAGCAATCATTAACAGGTTAAGTATCATTACCCAAAAAGTATTTGAAGTAATTAACAAATCGATTAAGCTGTTAGCCTTTTCTTCTTTTTCTGTCATCCAGCGTTCAACGCCTGAAAGCCAATCCGTAAGATGCATAGCAGAGTTAATTTGTCCGGTAAAACTTGTAACAGGGAATATACAAAAGGTAAGAATAACAACAAGACCAATCTCCTTCAATTGTGGCATTTTAAATTCGGTCAGCCCGGCTGCAGTTTCAGATTTCATAAGTACCAGAATAATAATTGAAGGAATGATAAGAAGTGAAAGGTCCTGTATTATTAAAAGGTACCTCAGAAATGCAAAGTCGTTATCACTTATCGCAGCGGCTGGTTTTTCAAGCACCGTTAGGTCGGCACCGAAAATCAACATACCTGCAAGAATAAGAATGATCGACAGAGTAAAACCAATACCTATAATTATCAGCAATGACACAAAAAGCTGATAAATAGGTGATCCCCTGTATAATCTGAAACGGCTCTGTTTGTCGCCCATTTTATTAATTTTGCAATCACTTAAACATCCACGAATTAAAGTGTTCTTTCCTTTGTATTACTTTGTGACAGCCTTTGTGCCTCTTTGTGGTAAAAAAGTTAAAGATATTATTTAAGAACTAAAATTAAACATTCTTGAAAATAGGCAATATATTGTTAGGCGAGAATCCCTTATTCTTAGCTCCTTTGGAAGACATTACAGATCCTTCCTTCAGGTTGGTATGCAAAATGAATGGGGCGGATTTTATATATACTGAATTCATATCTTCAGACGGACTTATCCGGGACGGTCAGAAAAGTGTCAGAAAGCTTGATATCTATGATTTTGAAAGACCAATCGGTATTCAGCTTTATGGGCATTTAATTGATGCAATGGTTGAGGCAGCTCGCATTGCAGAAGAGGCAAAACCTGAATTAATCGATATCAATTTCGGTTGCCCTGTAAAAAAAATTGCCAACAGGGGCGCCGGAGCCGGGATACTCCGTAACGTACCCTTTATGATTGAAATGACTGAAGCCATTGTTAAAGCTGTGAAGCTTCCAGTCACAGTTAAGACCAGGCTTGGATGGGATGATGACAGCAAAAACATAGTTGAGATTGCAGAGCGTTTGCAGGACGTGGGTATTCAGGCTTTGACAATACATGGCAGAACAAGAGCCCAGCTTTATAAAGGCACTGCTGATTGGACTCTGATAGGTGCAGTAAAAAACAACCAGAGAATGAAAATCCCGATAATCGGCAATGGTGATATTGACGGCCCTGTTAAAGCAAAGGAGATGTTTAGCAGGTATGGTGTTGATGGTATAATGATTGGTCGTGCAACTGTGGGAAGACCATGGATTTTTCGCGATATAAGGCATTACCTTAACACAGGGGAGCTCTTACCTGAACCATCTGTAAATGAGAAAACCGATCTTGCACTATTTCATCTTGAAAAATCCATGGAATTTAAAGATGGAAAAAGAGCCATATATGAAATGCGACGCCATTTATCCAATTACTTTAAAGGATTGCCTCATTTTAAGGAAACACGTCTTAAATTATTAACAACTGTTGATGTTGACGAAATCAGAACAATCTTTAATGAGATCCGACAAAAATGGGGTGATTTCAGAACGGATGATAAAACGTCAGTTTATGGAACTTGATTTCGTATTTTTTCAGGCCTCACTTTTCTGAAAAGTAAATAGAAACTATCCCATTTGAAAATTATTTTCAGGATCAGAATAAAAACAATTCCTGACAAGATAAGCCCTGCGAATTCGGTCCATGGGTAAATGTTTTGCTGTTGAAAAAGTGCCGGTGCTTGCAAAGCTGAAGATTTGTTTGTGACCATTATACACACGAAAGCATTATTTGCAGTATGTGCTCCCATAGATGCCTCAATCCCATCATCAAGGATAGTAACAACACCAAAAATTAACCCAAAAATAATATACTGAGGCATCATTGTCATGAACCCATATTCCTTTACTTCAGGATTGAACGCATGCATAAGTCCAAAAAAAACCGAGGTCATTATCAGTGGGAACCACCTTTTATTAACCATTGCTGTGAATCCCTGCATAAGATAGCCTCTGAAAAGCACCTCTTCGAAAGCTGCCTGAAATGGAATAAACAACACTGAAACAACTAAAAGAATGATAAGAGAAGTAGTCCTATTATTCAGAGTGAAGTTCGCAGGATCAAGTTTTAGATAGAAGAACAAATAGAGAGCAGAAAGTACAAGCCATACAAATGCTGATATAAAAAATCTGTCCCATCTGATTCTTTCTGTACCGTTTATTGTCATTTTAAGTGTCCGGTTGTTTAAAGGTTTAATCAACAGGATAAAAGCTATTAATCCTGTAACGAATGGGAATAGCATCATGACCAGCCCTGTATTAGGGTTGAGGCCAATTACGCTAAAATCATTTGGATTGGCAGCAATCTGGGAAAACACTTCAGGATTTGAAGTTGATTTTATTGCCATCGATAAAAGCAGTGGCAGAGCACCAATCGTATTGGCAGCAATAAGAATTGCTGCAATCATAACAATATATCTCCAGAAATTGTTTTTGCCGGTAAATGTTGATTCAAGATGGTTCATGGTAATTCTATCATCAGAATTCAGAGCTGGTCCTCTTGGGATGATCAATCGAATAATGCAGACCTATGCTTTCCTGTCTGTTCTTAGCCATTTTTATAATAATATATCCCACATTAATAAGATTTCTCAATTCGCAGATCTTTTTTGAAATTAGAGACCGCTTATACAGGCTTTCGGTTTCTTTATAAATTATTTCAAGACGAACCAGGGCTCTCTCGAGTCGAAGGTCTGACCTTACGATTCCGACATAATTACTCATTATCATCTGAACTTCCTTGTAATTCTGGGTAACAAGAATCATCTCCTCCAAGTGGGTTGTTCCTTTATAGTCCCAATCAGGAATTTTTTCCTCATAAGTCAGATCAACAAGACGGATTCCTGAATGCATAGCAGCCCTGTGAGAATAAACTGCAGCTTCAATCAGCGAATTGGAAGCCAGCCTGTTAGCCCCATGCAAACCTGTAGATGAAACTTCGCCCAAAGCATATAGTCTGTTTATATTACTCTGTCCATCCATATCAACTTTAATACCGCCGCATGAGTAATGAGCAGCCGGAACAACAGGTATCATATCTTTTGTAATGTCAATACCGCGTGCGAGACAATGCTCATAAACATTCGGGAAATGGTCCTTCAATCCTTCCGGATTCAGATGAGTGCAGTCGAGCCATACATGATCATCACCCCATATTTTCATTTCATTATCAATAGCCCTCGCAACAATATCCCTCGGAGCAAGCGATCCACGACTGTCATACCTTTTCATGAATTTCTCACCGGCCATGTTTTTAAGAACAGCACCAAATCCACGTAATGCTTCTGTAATAAGAAATGATGGCCGTATATTCGGATCCCATAATGAAGTTGGATGAAACTGAATAAACTCCATGTTTTCAATAGTACCCTTGGCTCTGTAAACCATAGCTACACCATCGCCGGTTGCTATTTCCGGATTAGTTGTTGTCATATAAACATTCCCCATTCCTCCTGTTGCGATTACAGTTACTTTTGAAAGGAATGTAATGACTTTCTGGTTATCAAGATCAGCAACATAAGCACCAAAACATTTAATATCCGGATTATTCTTTTTTAATACATCTCCAAGGTGATGTTGAGTAAGTATCTCAATAGCAAAGTGTTGTTCAAGTATTTCAATGTTTGGATCTCTTCTCACCTGTTCAACAAGTGTTTTTTGGATGGCCTCACCAGTTTTATCTTTATGATGAAGGATTCTGAATTCTGTGTGCCCTCCCTCCTTTGCAAGATCATATGATCCGTCTTCTTTCCTGTCAAATGAGACGCCTAATTCAATCAGATCTTTTATTCTGTCAGGAGCCTCCTGAACGACCATTCTTACCACTTCCTCATTGCAGAAACCGTCACCTGCAATCAGAGTATCCTTTATGTGTTTCTCAAAATTATCGGGTTCACTGAATACAGAAGCGATGCCACCTTGTGCGTACCTGGTATTTGAATCCTCAAGACTTGCTTTGGTAACAACGGACACTTTTCCAAACCTGGCTGCCTTAAGCGCAAATGTCAGACCGGCAATTCCTGAACCTATTACCAGAAAATCTGTTCTCTTCTTCATTAGTTCATCATAGGAAACAACGTGCAAAGATACAAATAGATTAATTGAATACCCCCCAATCGCTTTGAAATCCGCCTCTCCCCAACCCCTCCCCCAGGAGGGAGTGGATAAGAAACTTTAAATATGTTTGTTTGGGGGTGTCTAAAAAGCCCACCACCTCCCCCCGACGTACCGTCGGGGTACTACTCCTTCACAAGGAGGAGAAAGTTATAATATCATATATAATAGTTTCCCCTCCTTTTGAAAGGGGGCCGAACGTTTAAAAATAGCCCGGTGGGCTATTTTAGTGAAGGAGCCAGGTTGCGCGTAGGCTCATACCCGAAGGGTCATGACGGGGTGGTTGGTTCTACTTTTTCAACACCCCCTCAGGGGGAAGAGGTAATAAAATATGGTAAGATTCAAATTATGGGTCCATCTTGAACGAAAGGAATCTGTCAACTCAAGAAATTGTATAACACAACATTTTGAATTACTTTTGTCTTCCTCTAAAGTAAAATAAAACAATTATGGCTCAGGAAGATAATTTTAAAAAGCTGGTTGCCCATTGCAAGGAATATGGATATGTTTTTCCATCAAGTGAGATCTACGACGGGTTAAGTGCAGTATATGATTACGGTCAGTATGGAGTTGAACTGAAAAATAATATCAAAAAATACTGGTGGGACAGTATGGTCCTGCTTAACGATAATGTAGTTGGTCTCGATTCAGCAATATTTATGCACCCGACAATCTGGAAAGCTTCGGGCCATGTGGACGCATTTAATGATCCGCTCATAGATAACAAGGATTCGAAAAAAAGGTACAGGGCAGATGTACTTATTGAGGAACATCTTGCAAAGATCGATGATAAGATAACCAAAGAGGTGGATAAGGCCAGGGAAAGGTTTGGCGGGGCTTTCGATGAAAAAAAATTCAGGGAGACAAACCCCCGGGTTTTGGCTAATCAGTCTAAAATAGATGAGTTAAACGCCCGGTTTTCAAAAGCTCTTAATGAAACAAACCTGGTTGAATTAAAACAGATTATTATTGATAATGAGATTGTCTGCCCGATATCAGGTACCCGTAACTGGACCGATGTAAGGCAGTTTAACCTGATGTTTACAACAGAAATCGGGTCGACTGGAGAGGGGGCAAATAAAATTTATCTCCGGCCCGAAACTGCTCAGGGGATCTTTGTCAATTTTCTCAATGTTCAAAAAACAGGAAGGATGAAAATACCTTTTGGGATCGCCCAGATAGGAAAAGCATTCCGAAATGAAATAGTTGCCAGACAATTTATTTTTCGGATGAGAGAATTTGAACAAATGGAGATGCAGTTCTTTGTACAGCCCGGGAGCGAACTTGAATGGTTTAAAAAATGGAAAGAAATACGTATGAAGTGGCACCAGGCACTTGGTTTCGGAAGTGAGAATTATCGCTTCCACGACCATGTAAAACTTGCCCATTATGCAAATGCTGCAACAGATATCGAATATAAATTCCCATTTGGGTTTAAAGAGGTTGAAGGAATACATTCCAGAACTGACTATGACCTGAAACAGCACCAGGAATACAGCGGTAAAAAAATGCAGTACTTCGATCCTGAAAAAAGTGAATCGTATATCCCTTATGTCATTGAAACATCAATTGGTGTTGACCGAATGTTTCTCCAGGTTATCTCTGCATCATACTTGGAGGAGAAATTAAAAAAAGATGACGGCAGCTCCGATATCCGTGTTGTACTCAGGCTTCCTTCATATCTTGCTCCTGTTAAACTGGCTGTGATGCCTCTGGTAAAAAAAGACGGACTCGCTGAGGTTGCCGAAAAAATTATTCATGATCTTAAATTTGATTTTAACTGTCAGTATGACGATAAAGACTCTATCGGCAGACGATACAGACGCCAGGATGCAATCGGTACACCATATTGTATAACCATTGATCATCAGACCCTTGAAGATAAGTGTGTTACGATTAGGTATCGTGACTCTATGGCTCAGGAAAGAGTTAGTATCAAACAACTAAAGGAAATAATAAAAGAAAAGGTATCTCTTCAGAGCTTATTAAAGAAGCTTTAAGATGAATAAGGTTCTCATAATCACATACTACTGGCCTCCAAGTGGAGGAGCCGGGGTACAGCGATGGCTCAAATTCTCGAAATACCTCCCGGAATTTGGCTGGGAACCAATTATACTTACAGTCGATCCGGAATATGCTGCATACCCGGTTACGGATTTTTCGCTAAAAGAGGATTTGCCATCTTCAGTAAAAGTTTACTCAACTCCTGCAACAAACTATTTCAGTATTTATAAAAAGGATAAATCCAAAATACCATCAGCAGGTTTTGCAAATAGTGTAGATAATACACTTAAAGGAAAGATACTTCGTTTCATCAGAGGCAATTTTTTTCTTCCTGATCCGAGAAAAGGCTGGAACAAATATGCTTTTAAAAAAGCCTGTGAGTTAATTGATACCGAAGAAATAAGACATATTATTACAACCAGTCCGCCTCATTCGACACAGCTTATCGGATTAAAGATCAAAAAGAAATATCCCGGGATAAAATGGATTGCAGACCTGCGTGATCCATGGACCGACATTTATTATTACAAACAGTTCTATCCGACATTTATTTCAAAAAGGATCGACCTGAGAATGGAAAAAAGCGTTCTGAAAAAAGCCGACAAAATAATAACTGTTGGAGCTTCGCTGAAAACTCTCCTTTCATTAAAAGTAGAAGAAATAGAAAACAAGACAGAGGTTATACCAAATGGTTTTGATGAGGATGATTTTAACAATCTCAAAACTTCAATGCCAGCATTATTTACAATTTCGTATATGGGTACTCTTTCTGATGTCTACCCGATTGATAGATTCCTTGAGGCCCTTCAAGTCTTTAAGAAAAGAGGGAATGATTTCATATTAAGGTTTATTGGTACAGTATCTTCAAAACAAAAAGATATTATACAGGCAAAAACCAGTAATTCGGTTGTGGAGTTTATCCCGTATGTTGAACACGCTGCTGCCTTAAAATACATGCTCGAATCTACTATTCTATTACTTATCATACCCGACCATCAAAGTAACAGAAGCATCATCACAGGAAAACTTTTTGAGTACATCGCAGCCGGGAAACCAATTATTTGTCTTGGCCCGGATGATGGTGATGCTGCCGGAATATTGAGAGAAACCGGCCATGGAACTACGTTTTCTTATAAGGATTCTAATGGAGTGCTTGATTATTTATTAAAACTAACCTCAGATAATTCTATTATCGAAAAGATCCCTTTAAAAGTTTTCAGCAGAAGAGAATTGACCAGAAAAGTAGTTTCCCTGCTTGAGAAACTATAATAACTTAAATATGAAGGTTGGAGTTGTTGTTGATAATGAACTAAATAATGATAAACGTGTTCTCAGGGAGGTAGAAATCCTTAAGGAAGGCGGGTATGAGATCTTCATCTTATGTTTTGGATTTAACAGTAAGACTTACAGCACTATCACTGGTATTGACATTACCAGGATAAATATCAGAAAAAAGCTTAAAAATATTTTATTCTTTATCCTGAACTCTCTTCCTGTCTATGAATGGCTCTGGTCCTCGTGGATAAAAAAATTCATTATACTCAATAACATAGAGGCCCTGCATGTCCATGATCTTTATATGGCCAGAGCTGCCAGAAATGGGATTAAAAAAACGGGAAAGACTATTCCAATGATCCTGGATCTGCATGAAAATTACCCGTTTGCCGTTACTACTTATAACTGGACTAAAGGGCTTCTGAGGAACATGATCTCAAGACCAGATAAATGGCAGAAAAAAGAAAAAGATTATTTGGGCTATTCAGATAAATTTATTGTACTCAGTGAAGAATTCAGAGATGATCTTATATCTAGATATCCGTATTTTTCAGAGACCAGTTTTTGTGCTTTACCTAATGTCCCTGATCTTCTTCAAATGAATTCTTTCAGAGTAAACAGAGAAATAATCCCCTTTAAAAAAGGAGCGCCGATCATTTTCTATTTTGGAGTTATAGCAGAAAGAAGAGGAATCTTTGATGCTCTTTCAGCATTTAATGAAATCATTGAAAATGGACATAAAGTAACATTTCTTCTAATCGGTCCAGTGGACAAAAAAGATGAAAGAAGGTTTTACAATATCCTGGAATCTGCTAAAACAGGATTAATAATTCATTTGCCCTGGATTGACATTTCTGAACTTCCTTCATATCTGGATATAAGCGATATATGTATTGCTCCATTTCATAAGAACCCTCAACATGAATCGGGAGTGGCAAATAAAATATTTGACTACATGCTTGGTCATAAGCCGGTCATAGCTTCTGATTGCAGACCCCAGCAAAAATTAATTGAAAAGCATAATTGTGGCATTATTTACAGGAACAGAAAGGAACTGGTTGAAGCTATCATCACCCTGGTGGATAATGAGGATCTGAGAATTGAACTTGGAAACAACGGTTTCAATGCCATTGTCAATTATTATAATACTGAGAAAGTGAAAAAGAAACTTATTACTTTTTACCACGATTTAGAATCACAAAAAATTAAATAAAACTCATTTTTGTTAAAATGTCATAAAAACAATTTGCCAAAGTCTGGATAGTATTCTGAAATGAACTTGAAGTTTCTGTTTAAATGAAAACACTGGTATTAATTACTTCGCAATTTCCATTTGGGAAGGGAGAACCTTTCCTTGAAACAGAATTGCCAATTGTCAGTACCGGTTTTGAAAAGGTAATAATCATTTCACTGAATGTAACGCTTGAAAAAACGAGGAGCATCCCTGACGAATATAAAATCTTCAGATACAATACTTCAACCTCATTCTCCGGCTACCTTTTCTTCCCGGTTCTCGTATTCCAAAATTGCGGAGTTATCAAAGAATTGATCAAAGAAGAAGCACTATTCAGGAGAAGTATCCATGATCCATTTACAATAAAGAAATTATTGATTCTTTTTAAAAGAATAATCAAGGCTTTTGAGTTAAAAAATTTTATTCAGAGAAAATTAACTGAAGAAGGTATAAATGAGAATATCGTCTTCTACTCATACTGGTTAAAAACAGGGGCTCATGCAATCGCAATGCTTAAATATAGGGATAGTATTAAAATTTCACGGGCGCATGGCAGCGATATTTATGAAGAAAAAACCAAATCCGGGTATCTGGCACTTTTGAAGTTTTCATCATCGAATCTGAACGCAATATTTTTTGTGTCAACCCAAGGTCAGAAATACTTTGAGGAAAAGCTTAAAGTGAAAAGTCCAAATTTTATTGTGTCTTACCTTGGAGTTGAAAAACCTGATTCTAAAGGAATAACAGCTAAGGAACAGGATAAATATTTAGTCGTTTCCTGCTCAAACTTAATCCCTCTTAAAAGAATTGACAGGATAATTAATTCTCTTGCAATTGTTAAATCTGATAAAAATATTTTATGGCTTCATTTTGGTGACGGTATACTTAGAAATGAATTGGAAGCACTTGCTGAAAATAAACTTGGACCACTTGATAGAATAGATTATTCCTTTATGGGGCATTATCTCAATAAGGAATTACTTCAATATTATTGCAGTAACAAAATAGATCTCTTCATTAACACGAGTTCAACTGAAGGAGTTCCAGTGAGTATTATGGAAGCACTAAGCTTTGGTATTCCGGTTATTGCCACCGATGTGGGAGGCGTAAAAGAACTTGTTGTTGAAGGAACAGGAATTCTTTTACCTGCCGATTTTAAAATTCTTGACCTGACTAAGAATATTGAGTTTTTTCTGAACCTTTCTGTGGAAGAAGAACTAAAATTCAGAAAGAATGCTTACTCAAACTGGGAAATGAATTTTAATGCTTCTGTAAACTATCGGGATTTTATAATGAGAGTAAATAGTATCTTCGCCACAGTTAAATAATAGCGCCAACAGTTAAATTATGAAGATAGAACCGGACATTTTAAAATATCTTAAAGGAGATGCTTTTCAGACAAGTCTGACAGTGGATATCCGGAAAACACATCATAATGTTATATCCCGTGAGACAGCAATAACCGAAATCATCAAAAATAAAGATGTCATCCATATCGGTTGCTCAGATCATATTCAGGTCATTAATGGAAAGATCAGGAACAACATCTGGCTGCATAAATTAATAAGTGAAAATGCAAAAAGCTGTTTCGGAATTGATATTGATAAAGAGAGTATTGAATTTATAAAGAATAAATTAGGGTATAAGAATGTTTATCATGGTGACATTTTAACTGATATTTTTGACAATATAAGTGAAAGAAGATGGGATTATGTTGTTTTCGGTGAGATAATTGAACATCTCGATGATCCTGTGAATTTTCTGAAAGTGTTCAAAATAAAATACGGGAAAAATGTCAGCAAATTTATTATTACAGTTCCAAGTATATACAACAAACGACAGTTTGAGAATATGATGAATTTTCGGGAAGTAATAAATTCAGACCACAGGTTCTGGTTCACACCTTATACTATCTCGAAAGTACTGGTATCGGCAGGATATAATCCTGAAAAAATAAGTTATTCAAATCTGCAAAGTCTTAATATCCGAGATTTAATAAAGAGAAAGATTCAAAAGATTGCAGGAATAGAGGCGAAATATCCTTTTTATTATTTTAATACAATAATTATATCTGGTAATATAAACTTATAAACATATTACTGATTAGTTTTTGATATGCTTAAGTCAATAAAGATATCATTAAAAGACACCATAGTCTATGGCGTTGGAAACATAGCAGTTAAAATTGTAGGATTATTACTTATACCAATCTATACTGATCAGAAGTTCTTTTCAACTGATCAGTTCGGAGTACTTGGAATCCTTGAGATTTGTGCCGTCGTATTAACATCAATGTTGGCGTCAGGGCTACCACAGAGTCTTACAAGATGGTTCTGGGATAAAGACCACAGGGATAATCAGAAAGGGATTTTCTTTATGGCTCTTTCGACGCAGCTTATTGTTTCAGTTTTATTTTGTCTGGTACTGATTCCCCTTTCCGGCACCCTGTCAAATTTGATATTCTCAAAAACTGACTGGGCAAAAGTAATAACCCTTGTAATTCTGGCATCAGGTATTCAGTCAGTAAATAATATTATCAATACGTTGATGCGCCTCCAGTCAAGATCCGTACTCTATTCAGTTACAAACCTGTTTAAACTGATTTCTGTTTTGTCACTGACCCTCTATTTTATTCTTTCAAAAAAGATGGGACTTGAAGGAATCTATCTTGCCCAGGTGATAGGCAATTCGCTTATTGTCCTTATTCTTCTGGGATACACCATTAAGAATTCCCGGATATTTATTGATATGAACATTTTCAAGTCAATGAGTGTCTACGGTTTCCCATTATTGTTCGCCAATATTTCCGCCGCTCTCCTTACTGTCATAGACAGATTTTCACTTAATTCATTAACCGTGCTTAAATCAGTAGCTCTTTATACCCTTGCCTTCAAGATTAAGAGTGTTCTGAACCTGGTTTTCGTTGATTCAATAAAGCTGGCACTCGGCCCAATGATGATAAAAAGGATCGATTCGCCTGACAATAAAAGATTTTATTCAAAGGTTCTTCTATACTCTTCATATATTGTAATGTTTGGCATAATAGGGATTTCATTGTTTTCATTTGAAATTATTAAAGTTATTGCTACATCAAAAGCCTATTGGGATGCAGTAATCATTATTCCGGTGCTGTCACTGTCAATATTCTTTACAAATATGAAGGAAGTTACAGTTTATGGGTTACATATTGCAAAAAAAACCAGGATTATAGGAATCATAGTCGTTATCTCAACAATCTTAAGCCTTGTCCTTAATTTTCTGTTAATACCGGTTTGGGATATTATGGGAGCTGCTTTGGCTACTCTTTTGTCACAGTTTATTTATTGGTATGCATGCTACTTCTATTCTCAGAAAGTATTTTACGTGCCTTATGAGATGGGAAAAATAACGCTAATGATCATCACCGGTGCGGTATTATCCTTTTCCAGTCTGCTGATAAATAGCCTTGATGTGCTCCCAAGACTGATCATTAAGACCGGGTGTCTGATAAGTTTCCCTTTTATCCTTCATCTGTTCAAATTCTACGAGCCTGTTGAATTACAGTCGATCAGAGGTTTTATTGTCAAATGGTCAAAAATTAAAAACTTAAAAAGCAATCTGAATTCTTTAAAAGGAATAACCGATGAGTTATAAAGTAATAAAAACCATTAAATGCAAAGGTCGCAAAGAACTGAAAGAGATGGTTTTGCTTTGTGTACTTTGCGTTTTTACTCACCGTCGCGATAGCAGAAGTGGGCTTCGCGTACTTTGCAGTTAGAATAAATCAATTAATTCAGGTAAATACATAATTTTGTTTTTTCGTGTCAGTAACCTTAAAAACATTGCAATGCAAATAAAAAATAAAATCAAACCCATTCTGCCACATCTGATTGCGATACTGCTGTTCACTGTTGTTTCTTTCGTATATTTTTACCCTGTCCTTGAAGGCAAAATATTGAAAGCCAACGATTCAACAGTTTCTAAAATTAACTCTAAAGAGATCCAGGATTTTCGTGAAAAGAACGGACGGGAGCCGTTATGGACAAATTCGATTTTCAGCGGTATGCCTGCATATCTTATTTCTACCAAATATCCCGGAAACCTGATTAAAAATACTGATAGATTTCTTATGATGTTTAAAATGCCAGTCTCAGTATTATTTCTATCGATGCTGGGATTTTACATTCTCCTGTTGATCTTTGGTGTTGATCCATGGCTGGCCATAGCCGGAGCAATCGCATATAGCCTTTCATCGTTCTTTTTTCAGATCCTTGGCGCGGGTCACAATACACAGGCAATTGCACTGGCATATATGGCTCCGGTGATAGGTGGGATTTATTACGCTTACAGGCATGATGCATTAAAAGGAGCTTTGCTCACAGCTTTTTTCCTGACTCTTGAAATTCAGGCAAATCATCCGCAGATTACCTATTATGGACTGATCTGTCTCCTGATATTCGGAATTGTTGAATTTGTATATGCATTTAAAAACAAATCTGTAATAAAATTCCTAAAAACATCTGCTTTACTGATAATACCTTTTGTCATTGCTATCGGTATAAACTTCGCAAGCCTTTATACTACTTATGAGTATGGAAAATATTCAAGCAGGGGAAAATCTGATCTGACAATAAATAATAAAAATAGTACTTCAGGATTGAATAAGGATTACATTACCTTCTGGAGTTATGGAGTTGATGAGACATTAAATCTCCTTATTCCAAATTATAAAGGAGGTTCAAGTCATCCATTTGAACGTGATTCGGAAACATTTAAGGCATTAAGTCAGAGAAATGCACAGTCCGAAGCCAATAAGCTCCAGAAATACTGGGGAACTCAACCAGGCACTGATGGGCCACACTATGTCGGCGTAATAGTTTTTTTTCTATTTGTTCTCGGGCTGATTCTGATAAAAGGCCCTGAAAAGTGGTGGTTGCTGGCTGCTACTGTTTTATCAGTAATGCTTGCATGGGGGAAAAATTTCATGCCCCTCTCAAACCTGTTTATTGAATATTTCCCGGGATATAACAAGTTCAGGGCAGTGACAATGATTC
This sequence comes from Bacteroidales bacterium, assembly GCA_049512815.1. Classification (GTDB taxonomy): domain Bacteria; phylum Bacteroidota; class Bacteroidia; order Bacteroidales; family VadinHA17; genus LD21. The sequence goes on from JBEKWS010000024.1 coordinate 63,476, forward strand.
TTGTAATTTCCGAGTTTTGTATTCCCCTTTTAGGATTCCTTGCATTAAGGGATATTTTCAATGGTACTACTTCAAAAAATGATATACTTAAAGGCCTAAAAATCGCTGCAGGGATCACCTGCGGATTTATCTTACTGGTTATCATTATACCGGGAATTGCGGGTTCTTTCCTTGGACAGTATGAGATTTCATATCCTGAATGGCTCAAAAGTGCAATGATAACCGACAGAAAAGATCTGCTCAGAAGTGATGCTCTCAGATCGCTTGTGTTTGTTCTACTTTCAGCAGGTGTGATCCTCGGATTTATTTTTGATAAACTCAGGAAGGGTTATGCAATTCTTATAATTGCACTGCTGATAATTGTTGATCTTTGGACTGTAGACAAAAGATACCTGGATGCTGACCGGTTTGAAAGACCTGCTGTAATTCAAAAAGCTTTTACACCTACAGTTGCTGATGTATTTATCCTTAAAGACCCATCGCTATTTAGGGTACTTAATCTTGCTGCTTCTACATTTAATGATAATTCACCCACATCATATTTTCATAAATCCATAGGTGGTTACCATGGCGCTAAAATGGAGAGATACCAGGAACTCATTGATACATCAATTTATCCTGGTATTAATCTGTTTGAAGCAACTGCCAACAAAGCAAAATCGGTTGAGGATCTTCAACTGATATTCAATAACACTCCACTTCCTTCTCTGAATATGCTCAATACCAAATATGTAATTTATAATCCCGGGTCCCTTCCTTTAATAAATCCAAACGCTCTTGGGAATGCCTGGTTTGTTGAAAAACCGGTGATAGTCGAAAATGCCAACAAAGAGATTTCATTGATGAACTCATTTAATCCTTCAAAAGAGGCAATAATCAATAATACTTTTAAGGATCAGATAACAAAATCATCCTTCCCCGTTCAGGAAAATGAAAAGATAGAACTTGTTTCATATCAACCTGATGAGTTACTATATAAATACTCTGCAAGGGAAGATAAGCTTGCAATCTTTTCAGAAATTTATTACCCTGCAGGATGGAAGAGTTATATTGACGGAAAAGAGAGTAAATATTTCCGTACTGATTGGGTCCTAAGAGGAATGATTGTTCCGGCCGGAAATCATGAAATAAAATTCGTTTTTAAGCCTGCTTCTTATTATGTTGGAAATAAAATTTCATTGGCAAGTTCTATATTATTGATCCTTTTGTGCATTGTTTATTTTCTGGCAAAAAATAAGATAAAATCTAAGCCTGAATAGTATGGTGCATCATAATGTATGCCCTCTTTGTTCTTCTGAAAAAATAAGTTTGCAATTCAGATGCAGGGACCATTTTATCAGTAAAGAGGATTATTCAATATTTAAATGTTCAGCTTGTGATTTCGTATTTACACAGGATTACCCTGAAGAAACTGAAATAGGTAAGTTTTACGAATCGGACAATTATATATCACACAGTGACACCTCAAAGGGTTTTTCCAATAAGCTTTACCATTTAGCAAGGAATGTTATGTTACGCAAAAAGGAAAAGCTCATTAAGAAAATCACCGGCCTGAAGAAGGGAACAATACTTGACATAGGCAGTGGGAGCGGTCATTTTGCCGGAACTATGAAAGAAGCCGGCTGGCTGGTAAAAGGAATAGAAATTAACGAAAGGGCCCGTAATTTCTCTATATCATATTTTGGATTAGAAATTACATCCCCTGCTAAATTATCGACATTAGAGACAAACAGCTTTGATTGTATCACCCTATGGCATGTACTTGAACATTTCTATGATCCGTATAAATATGCATATGAAATTTACCGTTTATTAAAACCCGGTGGAATATGCGTAACTGCTTTGCCTAATTGCAGCTCATATGATTCAAAATATTATGGCCCTTTTTGGGCTGCCTATGATGTCCCACGGCATTTATGGCATTTCAATCCAACTACTTTCAGGGTTTTTTCTGAAAAAGCGGGATTCACTTTAGAAAATCTCAGGATACTTCCTCTTGACGTCTTCTATATTTCCCAGATGAGTGAAAAATATAAAGGTTCAGTCTTCCCCTTTATGAAAGGAATGTCAAAGGCAATTATCTTTGCTTGTTTGTCGGTTTTCAAAAGAGAAAAGAGCAGCTCCTTGATTTATATTTTGAGAAAACCGGTTTATAAAACTAATAAATAGAGATCCTTTGCAGGAGCAGAAATGAAAGAACTTTATATGGGTACAGTATAGTGATATGGAGATTACTCGCTTTCGCTCGGAATTCCGAATGAAGCGTAGCGAAATGAGGAATCTCCACTCAGTGTGGCCGAAATGGGCTTCATGATTCCGAATTAACCCTCCACCAGGCTAATAAATGAGGAATCCAAATTAATAGCGATCGAGCCAGCGATATCTTCTGGAATTATCCCCAAACTTAAGGGCGACTGTTATTTCGTGTGTTCCATAGGTAATACTTTGAATTTCCTGAAGAGTGTAATCATATGCATATCCAAAAAATATATTCAGGTATTTAACACCAATGTTCGCAATTAAGGCACCGCTTGTCCGGTAAGCCAGTCCGGCCCAGAAACCTTGATTATAGATGTATGTTGCACCTAGATCAGCCTGAGGTTTAAGTTGTTCCGACATTTTTAAAAGAAATGAAGGCTGGATTATTGTATTAGTTCCCTGGCTAAAATCATATGATCCGAAAAGATAATACTGTCTGCTCATTCTAAAATTTTTATAAGCAGAACCTCCGATTTTTGCTGAAGCTTCGGAAAGCTGATCTGCAGAGAAACCAAAGCTATAATTCGCATTAAGAAGATATGCCCCAAAAGTCACATCAGGGACAAATATTCCGCGGCGAAGATTATTGTTTAGCCATGGCTCATTCGGGTCTTCAAAATGTATCTGCGTTTCATCAATCTTGTAATAATAACCAGTTAGAGCAAGCCCAAAAGATAGTTGTGTACTATGTTGGAGCCACATATGATATGCATAAGCAACCTGGAATCCAGTCCTTTGAATCAGTCCATTTTTATCACTGAATACATATCCTCCAAGACCAACCTTCCCATCGGACTTTGGTCTGTTTCCCTTGCTTTGCTTTATTACAAAACCTTTTTTGAGCATTCTTGTCTGCCAACTGAAAGAAAAGGTTCTGGGTGCTCCGGAATAACCAACCCATTGTTCTCTTGCAGTCAAGCTTACACTGGTATACCCATCGCTTCCTGCCACAGCCGGATTAATTAAAAATTTATTGTAAAGGTACTGGCTATATAATGGTAATTGCTGTCCAAAAGCCAGGTTGCTAATCAGAAACAATAATAATATGAAAGCCGGTCTTCTCACAAGAGTTGAAAAATATTTAAATTTATCTTACTATAGTCACATTACCGACAAGTGGTTTAGTTCCGTTATGCAAATCAATAATATAATGATAAGAGTCAATCGGAAGAGTAGAGCCGTTGCTCGTTCCGTCCCATGGTTTCGGATATCCTTTTTCTGACCTCCAGATACTTTCACCCCATCTGTTAAAAATCTTTACTTCCATTTGCGGATATAACTCAATCATCCCAATATTCCAGACATCATTTATCAGATCACCGTTCGGTGATATTGCATTTGGAATTATGAGACAGGTTTCGTTTATCGGTTCAACATTAGCAGAGTCTTTAATTAAACATCCGTTCATATCTGTAACACTAACTTTATAAAAGCCTTTTGTAATATTTGATAAGTTTCTGCCGGTTGAATTATCTGACCATCTATATGAATAATCCCCACCCCTTACTCCTCCGGTAACGATTGTTCTTATTCCCCCATCAGGTTTGTCAGGGCAAATTGGCTGGGTTATTTCGAAGGCGAGTTTCAGTGAATCCGGCTCTGTCAGTGCAATTGTTGCACTGGCATGGCAATTATTTGCATCGGTAATAATAATAGTATAATCGCCAGCAGGAAGATTGGTCCTTTTTTTACCAAAAATACCATCGGCCCAAAGGTAATTAACTGTTTTTACCTGATTAAACGGTTCGATATCAATATAACCTGTACTATCACCTGTACAGTTAATATTAAACCCACCTGCAACGCTAACTGATAAGTCTAAAGTCATTCCAAGTTTTCCTGGCTCTATAAGATTAATAGTTTCCATAGCCTTACATTCCCTACCGTCGGTGATCAACAAATGATATGTTCCGGCTTTTAGGTCTGAAATATCTTTAGTTGTTGAAGTGAATCCATTTGGTCCTGTCCAGGTGTAAACGAAAGGAGCCGATCCACTAGTTGGATCAATTTGGATGGAACCATTGGCCATATCATTGCAGCTTATATTATAACCATTATAATCAGACATGTTTTTATTATAGTTTATAGGAGGAGGCAGATCAACTCTTACAGAATCAAGTTTAATACACCCGTTAAAATCTGTAACAGTTACCCTATAATATCCCTCTGTAAGACCTGCAATATCTTCAGTTATTGCTCCATTCGACCATAAATAGGAATATGGTGCAACACCGCCTGATACTATCAGGTTAATTGACCCATTATTAAATCCCGGAGATAGACAGGTAATATTTGTTGCAGTAAGTTGTGTAAGGTAAACTGGAGGCTGGGTCAGAGTTATATCTTTTGTGGTGACACAGTTATTTGAATCGGCAACAACAAGATGATAAGTCCCGGCAGTAAGGGCAGGTTGATCTTTCTGTCCATTAATTACTCCTGATCCGTTTGTTGTACTCCAATTATATTTATATTTCCCCAAACTTCCCCCTGAAACCGTGATGTTAATCCAACCGGTATTGGTTCCATAACAATTAATATTATAGGCTCCATCTGCTGAAACAGAGATTGTTGGGGAGTTTATAACAAGAAGCGTTGGTTCAGTAAGAGTAAATGACGGTGAAGGAGTCAGAACACAACCATTCAAGTCCAGGACGCTACAGGTATATACTCCTGCTTTTAAACCGGAGATATCTTTTGTAGTTGCTCCGTTCGACCATGAATAGATGTAATTACCTGATCCTCCGGAGACAGTCAACGCAATAGACCCATCATTACCTCCATTGCATGAAATATTGAAGTTGCCATCAGAAGATTTAGACAATTGATAACCTGATAATTGCATACCATCTGGCTCAGTGATTTCAATACTTGCAATTGTAACACAGCTTAAAACATCCTTTATCTCCAGGAAATAGGTCCCTGCGGTCAGATTATCTATCCGGTTGGTATTTACCAGGCCAGGAATATTTCCATTGAATGTGTACCACCTGTAGGTATAACCTCCGCGACCACCTGAAATAGTCTGAACCCAGGCAGATCCGTCATTATAGCCTTTACATGAGATATTATAATTCCCTGCATAAGTTACTTTATGAATATCGACTACTACCGGAGGAGGTACTTTGAAAACTATCTTATATAGATTTTCGCATTTATTTACATCTTCGATAATGAGTGTATAGCTCGCAGCACCAAGATTATTATAAAACCTGTATGTTGTTGGATCTGAGAGATTTAGATTATTGGTGAATATCCCACTATATAAAGTATCAACATCATTTCTGACAACCCAATAATTATATGGAGGAGTAATTCCACCGGTAGCTGAGACAAGGATTGTTCCGTCTGTCGAACCAATACAACTAATATTGTAATTACCAGGGGGTATCACATCAGCAGATATATATGCTCTCGCTGTAACTGGAACGATACTTATGGAGTCTTTGCTGGAACAGCCAAGATTATCCGTCACTTTTATAACATACTTACCGCTCGAAAGATTGGCAATCTTCAATGAATCAACCTTATGATATCCTACCGGTCCATCCCATACAACCTGATAAGGGTTAGCTCCTTTTGAAATCACTGCTCCTAGTGCTGCAAGACCTGCACCTCCTGAACATGTCAGTGGTTTGGTAACTATAAAACTCTGAAGAGGCCGGGCATGTACTTTTACTTCACTTACAACGATTCTCCCTGGAATACAAATAGCATTATCAACCTTGGGCGTAATTGAATAATAAACTGACTGTAAGGTATCCGAATTATTCTGATAGGGGAAGTTGATTGTATAACCAGGCAGCTGGTTAATTGCCGGGGTAGTATTTCCAATTACAACTCCGGGTCCGCCTGTAACGCTTACAGTATAATCAAACCTCATTGCACCTGATGTCATAACTGTCGGAGATGTCAGGACAATTTGAGTATTTACCGGAGCCAAAGGTGTTCCGGCATAACAAATAGCAGGGTTAAGATTAATTGGGACAACACGGGGTGTCGGATTGACCGTTACAGTAATACTCAGTGCAGGACCATCTATACAACCTGTGGGACTGACAGGTACTACTCTATATGTAACGATCTGGAAGTGATCCGTATTATTAATCAACTTGTCGGCAATGATTTGATTATTTGGCAATCCACTTAGAGGTGTAGTAAATCCTGTCACTGCTCCCGTAGTGGTGACAGCGTATTTAAATGTGATAAGTCCGCTGGTAAATACGCTAGGACTCTGTAACCGGATATAAGTTGTCAAGCTATCACACTGGACGATACTAGCAGGTATAGGGAAAATCCTGGGCGTCGGATTAACTGTGATCACTACTATCTCCACAGGATCGGGTGCACAACCTATTGGGCTTATTGGTATTATCTTGTATGTAACTGTCTGAGGTGCATCGGTTGGATTATGCAGTACATCGGATATTACATAGTTATTCGATAATCCTGTCACAGGTGTAGTAAACCCGGTAACTCCGCCGGTGGCTACTACCGTATAATTAAAAGTAATCACCCCACTGCTAAAAATACTTGGGCTGTATAATATGACATTTGTTGTGCCATCATTACAAATTGTCTGTGACAGTGTACTAGGTATTACCTGTGGTGTCGGGTCGACTGTTATAACTACTATCTTGCTCGGCCCTGCTGCGCAGCCCGTCGGACTAATCGGTACTATCGTATAAGTAACCGTCTGTGGTGTATTGGTGGGATTATGGAGTACATCAGATATGACATAATCCTTTGGTAATCCTGTAACTGGTGTTGTAAATCCTGTAACCCCGCCGGTGGCCACTACCGTATAATTAAACGTGATCAAACCACTTGAAAAAGTACTAGGACTGCCTAACACTACACTTGTTGTACCATTATTACATATAGGTTGCGCCAACGTGCTCGGTACTACCTGCGGTGTCGGGTTGATTGTGATAACTACTATCTTGCCTGGTCCTGCCGAACAGCCCGTCGGACTTATCGGTACTATCGTGTAGGTGACTGTCTGTGGTGCATCAGTTGGATTATAAAGTACATCGGATATGACATGATCCTTTGGCAACCCTGTAACCGGTGTTGTAAATCCGGTAACCCCGCCGGTGGCCACTACCGTATAATTAAACGTGATCAAACCACTTGTAAACGTACTTGAGCTTCCAAGTATGACATTTGTCGTACCATCATTGCAGATTGTCTGGGTCAGTGTACTTGGAACTATCTGTGGTGTCGGGTTAACGGTGATAACTATAATCTTGCTCGGCCCTGCCGAACAGCCCGTCGGACTTATTGGTACTATAGTGTAGGTTACCGTCTGTGGTGCATCAGTTGGATTATGAAGTACATCAGATATTATATGATCCTTTGCCAACCCTGTAACCGGTGTTGTAAATCCGGTTACTCCGCCGGTGGCCACTACCGTATAATTAAAAGTGATCAAACCACTGGTAAACGTACTTGGGCTTCCAAGTATGACATTTGTCGTACCATCATTACAGATTGTCTGTGTCAGGGTGCTTGGAACTACCTGTGGCGTTGGATTGACTGTGATAACTACAATCTTGCTCGGTCCTGCTGCGCAGCCAGTTGGACTAATCGGTACTATTGTATAAGTAACCGTCTGAGGTGTATTGGTGGGATTATGGAGTACATCGGATATGAGATGATCCTTTGGTAACCCTGTAACCGGTGTCGTAAATCCGGTAACCCCGCCGGTGGCCACTACCGTATAATTAAAAGTGATCAATCCACTTGTAAAAGTACTTGGACTACCTAATGTAACACTTATTGTACCATCATTACAGATTGTCTGTGTCAGGGTGCTTGGCACTACCTGTGGCGTTGGATTGACTGTGATAACTACTATCTTACCTGGTCCTGCCGAACATCCAGTCGGACTGATTGGTACTATCGTGTAGGTTACTGTTTGTGGTGCATCAGTAGGATTATGAAG
>JBEKWS010000025.1:0-66104 GCA_049512815.1 Bacteroidales bacterium
AGTAAAAACCTGATCACCATTTATGCTTTTTGCTAAATTGTATCATCTGAATCAATTAAAATTGTAGAAATCTTAATAAAAAAACTTTCAAAAACCCGACATGCGGATTTTAGGAGCTATCGAGAGGGAAGGGGGTAAAAATCCTATTAAGTAATCAGATTACCCAGTTCGGGAATAATAGATATATTTGAAAAGAATAAAAATATTAGGATGAAAAAGATATCTATAATCAGCGGAGGTGCTAGTGGCCTTGGATTGGAAATTGCCGATCTACTTATTAAATCAGGAAAAAATGTTCTTATTCTGGGCCGAAACAGTGAAAAGCTTGTTGATGCTTCGACCAGACTTAAAAAATTTTCGAAGAACTCTTCAGCAGAATCGTTAATCTGTAATATCGGTAAGGAAGAGGAGGTCAGAAAGGTTGGTGAATTTCTGACCAGGAACTCGCTTTCAGTGGAATATCTTTTCAATAATGCCGGTATAGGACTCTTCACAAAAGCTCTTGCCTCTACGTCGGCTTTAATCGACAGGGTATTTGAAGCCAATCTGAAGGGAATGATACTTCTCACCTCTGAAATACTTAGATTAACACCTGAAGAAGAAGAACTTACAATTGTTAATATAATGTCAACTTCAGCTTTGTTAGGAAGAGCCGAAGAAACAATTTATTGTGCCGCGAAATGGGGGGCAAGAGGTTATACAGAGGCACTCAGGACAGAATTAAAAGGAACAAAACGAAACATTATTGCAGTATATCCAGGGGGCATGAGAACAGATTTTTGGAAAATTCCAGGACAAAACCGTGACATAAGAAGTTTTATGGACCCGGCGGAAGTGGCTGAAAAAATTGTTAACGCTGTTATCGTCACAGATAAAATGTTTGTTACTGATATAACAATTAACAGAAAGAAATAAAGGTGTTTAAAAAATGTAATTAACCACCCCGTCATACGCCAGCTGGCGGATGACACCCCTCCTTGAAAAGGAGGGGAGAATGAAGATAATCAATACATTAACTCTCTCCTCCTTTTGAAGGAGGAGTACCCCGAAGGGGGGAGGTGGTTGATTTTTAAGGCAACTCCGTCAAGACAACCTGTTTTTATAATCTTCATAACCAAATTCCCTGATTAATCTGAATTGGCCAGCCTTTGTCCAGATGCCGATTGAGGGATGATGCACACCGTTAAATGTTGTTGTTTTAACCATAGTATAGTGGATCATATCTAAAAATATAATCCTGTCTCCAGGGATAAGTTTTTTTTCGAAGGACCATTCACCCATGACATCTCCTGACAAACACGAGTTTCCCCCAATTCTGTATGTTGGTTTTCCGGGTACCGGATCAGAAGCACCGTCTATTTTGGGCTTATAAGGCATCTCAAGGCAATCAGGCATATGTGCAGTAAAAGAGACATCAAGAATTGCAGTCTTAATTCCCTGATTTTCTACGACATCTTCAACTGTCGCAACCAGTTCTCCTGTTTCCCAGGCAATAGCACTTCCGGGTTCAAGTATTATATCAAGACGGGATTTCTCACGAAATTGTTTAAGGATTTTTATCAGATGATCAGTATTATAGTCTTTTCTTGTAATAAGATGTCCACCACCCATATTGATCCACTTCAACTGAGGAAAGAATTTTCCGAATTTACTCTCAACAACCTGAAGAACTTTTTCGAGTGCATAAGAATCAGATTCAAAAAGAACATGAAAATGAAGCCCCTCAATCCCTTCAGGTAAACCATTCCTAAGATCATCAGAAATCACACCAAGTCTTGATCCTGGAAAACATGGATTATATAACCCATGAATAACTTCGGAAAATTCAGGATTTATTCTTAATCCTGCTGAGATATCTTTCGAATAATTTTTCAATTCCTTTGAAAACTTACTGAATTGGTTTAAAGAATTAAAAGTGATGTGAGAACTGTATTTCAAAATCGATTCAAATTCACTGGTTTTATAAACTGGAGAATATGTATGTGCCAGAGATCCAATCTCTTCAAAACAAAGATGTGCTTCATCAACTGAACTTGCAGCGCCACCTGAAATATATTCCCTGAGAATAGGAAAAACTCCCCACATCGCAAATCCTTTAAAGGCCAGGATAATTTCAGCACCTGACTTCTCAGATACCTGTTTAATTAAACTTAGGTTCTTACGGAATCGTTCTTCGTCAATTACGTAACAGGGGGAGGGTATTTTTGTATAATCTATCGACATTTAATCATCATTTTGAAATCCTTTAACCGCAAAGGACACGAATTTGTCGCAAAGGTCACAAAGAAATCACACCGTTCTCATATTCTCCCACTCTCCCTTGTGCTTTTTTTACCTTCTTGACCTGCGCTCTGTGCTCTGTGCTCTGAGCTCTGTGCATTCATATTAAAGTTCCAAATCTACATCATGCAACTCTACCCATGGTAAACCAAGATGGTTCAATTCAGCCATAAACGGATCGGGATCAAACTCTTCAACATTGAATACACCCGGTTTCTTCCAGATTCCCTGCAGATACATCATGGCACCAATTGCAGCTGGCACCCCGGTTGTATAGCTAACTCCCTGAGCTCCTGTCTCGGCATAAGCTGCTTCATGACTACAATTATTGTAAATATAATATGTTTTTTCTTTCCCGTTCTTAATTCCTTTTATTCGACATCCGATAGATGTCTGGCCTTTATAGTTTTCTCCCAGTTTACCGGGATCTGGTAAAACAGCTTTCAAAAACTGAATAGGGATTATCTCTCTTCCTTCAAACATGACAGGTTTGATTCCGGCCATCCCGATATTTTGAATTACACGCAGATGCGTAAGATATTCCTGTCCAAATGTCATCCAAAACCTTGCCCTTTTAAGAGTGGGATAATTCTTGACAAGCGATTCCAGTTCCTCATGATAAATCAAATACGATTCTTTCAGACCAATCCCGGGATAATTTATTGGTTTATGAATTTTATGCGGTTTCGTCATGATCCATTTACCATTTTCCCAGTATTTACCTTCCTGAGTCACCTCCCTGATATTAATCTCAGGATTGAAATTCGTGGCAAAAGGTTTACCATGATCGCCGGCATTGCAATCAACAATGTCAAGATAATGTATTTCATCAAAATGATGTTTAACAGCATAAGCTGTGAAAATTGAAGTCACACCAGGGTCGAAACCGCACCCAAGAATCGCAGTAATACCAGCTTTTTTAAATTTGTTGATATAAGCCCACTGCCAGCTATATGCGTATTTCGCCTCTTCCAGGGGTTCATAGTTAGCTGTATCAAGATATGCAACACCAGTATCAAGACATGCATCCATTATATGTAGATCCTGGTAAGGTAAAGCAACATTCACAACAATATCAGGTTTAAATAATCTGATTAATTCAACCAGTTGTGGAACATTATCAGCATCAACCTGAGCAGTTTTTATCCGATCTTCTCCAATTCTTTCGGCTATGGTATCGCACTTGGATTTTGTCCGGCTTGCCAGTATAATTTCAGTAAAAACCTGTGGCAGAGAAGCCATTTTATGAACTACAACTGTTCCTACTCCACCGGCACCGATAACTAATACCTTTCCCATATAATCATTATTATCAATAGGTTAGTCAAGTTATAATTAGATATTCAATGATTTAGAATTAATAAAAATACATTAACATATCATCAACTATCTTGGTCCAAATATAAGATATTAAAATGACCAATCAATGAACTTATCTCATGCAAAATAATGACGGTATACTGTGCTTAAATTTGCAGTTGAGGACCAATCCGAGAACCGAGAAACTAGAAACGAGAACCAAAGAACAACTATTACTTCCTTAAAAATAGCTTCCTTATTTTTTCCAGACTTTCAGGGGTTCCAATATCACCCCAATAGCCATTATCATCCCTGAATGTATAGATATTGTGTTCTGCGGCGAGCTGAAGATAAAGAGTTGTCATAGTATAAACACCTTCATGCATATAATTAAATATCTTAGGTTCAACAACATGCATGCTGGAAAAAGCGATTTCTGTAAGTTCATCAGAAGTAGTCCCAACAAGTATTTGCTCACCAGTAGCTTTGTTTCGCCAACCCCTTATCATTCCTGATTTATCAACGAGGTAAAATCTGTTTCCCTGACGGTTTCTAACTGATAATGTAGCAAGTCCTTTTTTTTCAAGATGGTAATTGTACAGAGCTGAAAGATCCAGATCTGAAATTATATCTACATTATAAATAAGGAAAGGGGAGTTATCAAAGAATCCTCTTGCTTTATATAGTCCCCCACCGGTTTCAAGAAGCATATCTCTCTCATCAGAAACAGAGATCCGGAATCCCAGTTTATTGAGTCTTGTAATCTCATCTTCAACCATATCTGCAAAAGAGTGCACATTTATTATTATGTCATTAAATCCATGAACAGAACATTTCTCTACAGCTATTTGAAGAGCTGTCTTTCCATTTATCTCAACAAGAGCCTTAGGAATATTTTCAGTAATCTTTCCAAGTCGTTTCCCTAATCCTGCTGCAAATATCATTGCTTTCATGTTTTGACTTTCTAAAGAACTGTTAAACGGGTTATTTACTTACTATTATAATGAGGTTTGCGGTTTTCGTTATACGGCCTGCAGTTGAGGTAAAACATTTTCCTTTTTTCTTTTGTCTTTGTCTTTTGTCTTTCAATCAACTGACTTTCCAAGTTCTAATTCATTATAAATCGGGAGACCAGGTATTGACCTGACCGTCTGAAATAACTCAGAAAGTAAAACCGGAAGTTGTTCTGAATCAATTAATTGAATTAAGAGTTTAACTGCAGGAACTATGCTCACTGTAAATGTCGGTTTCTTTTCATATAATCCTCTGAATCCGAATGCTCCCAGCGCCTGCATAAGCCTGATCATACTGAAACCGGCAAAATATCCTTTGAATTGTGCCCTGCTCTCTCCCGATTCTGAACAGAAATTATATATATGATAATCAAGAAGTTTCTGTCGTGACTTTTCTGGAATATGAGCCTTTGCATCGTACAGAAGGGACGCAACATCGTACTGAGGAGCCCCTTTTCTTCCACCCTGGTAATCAATGAACCACGGTTCTCCTTTAACTATCATAACATTTGCCGACTGGAAATCCCTATAGAGAAAATATTCCTGTCCGGTTTCAAGAAGAAAATCCGCAAGTAAATTAAAATCGAATTCCAACCTCCGTTCATTAAAAGGAACTGCGACAAGCTTAAGAAACATGTATTTAAAATAATTCATGTCCCACATCATCGATTGTCTGTCGAAGCTTCTGTGCGGATAACAGAGATCCAGATTCAGTCCATCTATACCTTTTATCTGGAAATGGATCAGTTTGTCAAGAATAGTACGATACATATCCTCAGCTTTAATATCAAAACCTGCACCGGTTTGCTTTTGCTGAAGCCATGTAAACAGGTTTATATCACCAAGATCCTTAAGAAAATAGATGAATTTCTCAGGCAAATATCCGAAAATCTCCGGAACAGGAAGTCCCTTTGAAATGAAATGTTCAGTAAATCCGATAAAAGCTTCATTTTCTTCAAGATTTGGATTATATGCCCCGATAAGGCTCTTATTATCTGCATAAATTCTAAAATATTTTCTGTCTGAGCCGGATTTTGGCAAGGCATTTATTTTAATCTCAGAATCTCCAAATAATTCTTTGTAACTTCTGGATATAACATCAATTTCACTCATTTTGTTCCTCGTTCCTCGTTTCTTGTTTCGCGTTTTGTTCTTATTCTCTGTGCAACTCAGTGCTGCTCAGTGCTGCTCTGTGACAGTTCTTTTTTTACTTTTATCTTTTTACTTTTTACTTTTGTCTTTCATCTTTATAATCTGATCATAATCTTCTTCCGGTAGAGGATCAATGCTACACACCAAATCAGCAGCATCTGTATGACAGCAAACATCAGACTGCCATTAAAGTTGCCGGCTATTGGAACACATACCTTATCATAAAACCAACCGTAAAGACTGACTTTATCTGTACCTGATTGTATCTGAATGAATAACAGCATCTTAGTCCATATCCCGGCAAGAAAATATGAAAAAAGCGCATTTGTGCCAAACACCAGGAAGAATGTTCCCCATAACTGGAATTTAAGAACATCAGATATCAGAAAGATTATAGCCAGGACACCCATTGCTATACCAGCTGTGTATAAAACATATGAACTTGTCCATAAAGGCTTATTAATAGGGAAAATCATACTCCATAAATATCCCAGACCAACAGCTGCCATACCTAAAAGGATGATCTTAATAACAGTCTTTCCGCTTGCCGAACCCTTCCCTGCCATCGCTCCGACAAAATAGCCGATAATAACAGTACATACTGAGGGAATTGTTCCAAGTAATCCTTCAGGCTCAAATGGAATTCCAAATCCTTTATAAAGATGGTTTTTACCCATGATAATAAGGTCTGCTTTCAGGGCAAAATTACCTTCAAGACTGTAAGGATCAGCACCACCGAAAAAAGCTAATATTCCCCAGTAAAGGAGTAGAAGAACTGCAATAACAATCCACAGATATTCACGTCTGACTGCAAGACATATCATTGCACCTATGCCATAGGCCAGAGCTATTCGCTGCAGGACTCCCATTATCCTGAGTGTTGAATAATCCCTTCCAAAGTATGGAAAGATTGTAAGGAACAATCCAACAGCAAATATCGTCACCATGCGCCTGAATATCCTAAAAATAGAACTTCCATTAATCTCATTCCCGAATTTTTTAAGAGAATAATATGTTGACATTCCTGCAATGAAAAGGAAAAACGGGAAGACGAGGTCCGTTGGAGTACAACCATTCCATTTAGAATGCTTCAACGGAGGATAAACAAATTCCCAACTCCCGGGATTGTTAACGATAATCATAAAAGCTACTGTTAATCCCCTGAAGATATCAAGAGAAACCAGCCTGCCACTGCTTTTTGCCATCTATTAAGCCAGATAATAACTGGTAAAAATAATAATTTAAGCCGATTATAATTGCTACTTTTGAAAAGAATCCTAATTCATATTGTCTGTTTATTTGCTATTTAAAATGCACATTATCATGAGCATAATAAAATCGATAAAAACTTTAATTCTACCTGCAATTGCGTTTTTATCAATTCATGAAATAGCTGCTCAACAATCAGATCCTCCGTTTCTTAAATATATGAACCATCCATGGGTCGATTCGGTTATGAAAACTCTTACAATTGACCAACAGATAGCTCAATGCATCTGGATTGCCGGTTATTCGAACATGGATGTTTCTCATGAAGTTGAGGTAAGTGATATTATCAGAAAATATGGAGTTGGTGGTATTGTTTTCTTCCAGGGAACAGCTGCAAAACAGGCAGAATTAACCAATTATTACCAGAAAATTTCGAAAGTGCCACTGCTTATTTCACTTGATGCGGAATGGGGAGTCGGTATGAGAATTGAAAATGTTGATAAGTTTCCTTATCAAATGACATTAGGTGCAATACAAAATGATTCGCTCATTTATCAGTTTGGTAAAGCTGTGGCATCGCAGTTAAAACGACTCGGAATACAGATGAACTTCGCACCTGTTCTGGACATCAATGTCAATGCTCAGAACCCTGTAATCAACTATCGTTCATTTGGTGAAAACAGGGAAAAGGTAACATCAAAAAGCATTATGTATATGAAGGGGTTGCAGGACAATGGTATTTTAGCAACAGGTAAACATTTTCCAGGACATGGTGATACAAATGTTGATTCACATCTTGAATTGCCCTTAATTAATCATTCACGGACAAGACTTGACAGTGTTGAGCTATACCCCTTCCGGAAACTGATTGGAGAAGGAATAGGAAGCATAATGGTTGCCCATCTTAATCTACCACAACTCGATACAACAACCGGCCTTCCCTCTACCCTTTCTCATGTTATTATTAATGACCTTCTGAAGAATGAACTCGGATTCAGAGGATTAGTGGTTACAGATGCAATGATGATGAAGGCAGTGACAAAATATTTTAAGCCTGGCGAGGCCGATGCCAAAGCTCTTGAGGCTGGAAACGATGTTGCTGAGTTTGTTACAGATGTGGAGGCAACAATACGTGAAACCAGGAATTATATCTCTTCAAAAAAATTAACTTATGACGATATGGCCCTTAAGTGCAGGAAAGTGTTGGCTCTAAAGTACTGGTCGGGGTTAAATATGATTCAAACAATTTATAAAGAGAACATTGACAATGAGTTATCTCCAATGACATCTAAAGTATTAATACGGGAACTATACGCAAATGCTTTAACTGTCCTTAATAATAATCAGGATATTCTACCGGTAAAAAACCTGAAGAATATTAAAATTGCTACGATTGCAATTAACAGGAGATGTCTCTGTACATTTCAGAAAAGAATTACAGACTATTATCCTGCTGATCACTTTTTCATTGATCCTTCCGATTCTGCAGCTTGTAATAAACTGTTAAAAAAACTTTCAGAGTACAATATTGTAATTGCCGGAGTTTTTGGTCTTGATCAAAGACCAAATCTGGGATTCGGAATAAAACCTGGTCTGAACAATTTCCTTGAAAAGCTAATCGTAAATAACAAAACAATAATAACATGGTTTGGCAGCCCGTACGGAATTGATAAATTAAAAATTCTTCGGAATGCAAATGGGCTCATACTGGCATACCAGGAGAATGAATACACAGAAGATCTTTCAGCCCAGCTCGTTTTCGGAGGTATCGGTGCCCGGGGTTTACTTCCTGTTACAATAAATGATAAATGGCCTTCTGATTTTGGAATTATAACTCCCGGGAATCTCAGGCTTCAATATGGATTACCGGAAAGTGTGGGTATGTCGTCCGAAATTCTTAACACTAAAATTGACTCTATAGTTGATGCGGGGCTTACGGCTAAGGCATTTCCAGGATGTGTTGTTATGGCTGCCAGAAAAGGAGTCGTAGTATTCCTGAAAGCTTATGGTTTTCAGACATATGACAACCGCATAGCCGTTCGGGAAGATGATATATATGATCTCGCATCGGTTACAAAGATTTCTTCCACTTTAGCCGGATTAATGTTACTTAACACTGAAGGAAAGTTCTCTCCTGATAAGACTTTGGGTTTCTATCTACCCGATTTCAAAAAAACCAACAAAGGAAAGATTGTAATGAGAGATTTTCTGACTCATCAGGCCGGGCTTATACCTTATATACCTTTCTGGAAAGAGACAATTAAAAAAAATGGAAAATTCAGGCATAATATTTTTGATTATCAATATGATAAGAAGTATTCTCTTGAAGTGGCACAGGGACTATATATTAATAAGAATTACACTAAGAAGATGTTCAATGAGATAAAAAAGAGTCCCCTTGGAGAAAAGAAATATGTCTATTCAGATCTAACATTTATAATTGCTCCTGAAATAATTGAAAAATTAGCGGGAGAAAAATGGTATGATTATGTGACTGACAGTATATATAAAAAAATCGGAGCTTTTGAAATGGGGTTTAATCCTTATAAAAAATTCCCTTTGAGCAGGATTGTTCCGACTGAATACGACTCTCTTTTCAGGAAACAATTATTGCATGGGACAGTTCATGACGAGGCTGCGGCAATGTTAGGTGGAATTTCGGGACATGCAGGGCTATTTTCAACGGCAAACGACCTCATGAAACTTATGGAACTCTACCGCAGGATGGGAGAATATGGCGGAGAACAACTAATTGGCAAAGATGTTATAAAAGAATACACAAGAGTTCAGTTTCCGGAGAATAATAACCGACGTGGACTGGGATTTGATAAACCTTTATTAAATAATTCTGAATTGTCTCAAAAAGATTCCTATCCCGCAAAAAGTGCTTCACCGGCGAGTTTTGGCCACTCAGGCTATACCGGGACATTTGTGTGGGTCGATCCTGCATATGATATAACTTATGTTTTCCTCTGTAACCGGGTTTATCCTACCCGAAAAAATGAGGAGTTGTATAATATGAATATCAGGTCGCAGATACTTCAGGCGATTTATGATTCGATAAAGAAGTAAGCGCAGGGTGCAAGGTGCAGAATGAAAGGCATTTACCTGCGAACTGTAAACCATGGACCGTTTACCTTCAATTTATTTATGGGTTTTCAGATACCAGGAATTGTATTCGGCAATTATTTTTTCAAGATTGCCATAGACATACCCTTCCTCCTTGCTGGCTATCTTTTTTGAAATTTCAGTACAATCGGACAGGTACTCGCTCATTTTCTTTTTAAATTTCATTAAGTACTCCAGTGATCCGAAATCTTGCAAATCTTCTCCTTTCCTGCATCCGAGTATTTGTTCCTTGAGTTCAGATTCACTGAAACTAAAATCAATTTTGAATTCCAGATGTCGTTTTCGTCAATCTTTATCCGTTTCTTATCATCATAATAAGCTTTATAAATATTTATTGCACCCTCAGTTGTCCGTAGAAGAAAACAATAACGCATGGTAGTATATTCCGGGGAATATTTCATACGTTCATAGAAACGGTTAGCAACCTTATAAGCTTTAATATTGTTTGGTTTGTATTTTACAGGGTCCTTTGAATCGGGAGTTTTAAAAAAGAAGACCTTCCCCTGGTTAGAGATCTTATTCTTAAGCATAAGATATCCTTTTACAGTATCACCTGCGTTGGTAACCAAATAACCAGGATAGATTGTAAATAATTTCACCGAACCATCAGGCTCCTGCGCAGAAGAAACAATAGCAAAGACCGTAGAAAAAATCAACAAATGATAAAATTTTCTCATATCCATTAAAATTTGACTATATAAATTTACCAAATTTTGATATGAAACATTAGCTATTTTTCGGAAAATTAAAACAAAAAAACGCAAAGTGAGTATTTTAACAGTTTGCGTTTTGATTGGTGCCCAGAACAAGACTCGAACTTGCACACCGTAACCGGCACCAGCCCCTCAAGCTGGCGTGTCTACCAATTTCACCATCTGGGCGAAATAGCTCAAGGCTCAGGGCCAGGAGATCAGGGTTTCTTACCCTGCGGTCTGTGCTCTGCGCGTTGCGCCATTTTTGTGCCCAGAACAGGACTCGAACCTGCACATCATTACTGATACTAGTCCCTGAAACTAGCGCGTCTACCAATTTCGCCATCTGGGCGGGAAAAGATAGCGGCTGCAAAAATATAAATAAAAATGAAATATAAGAAAAAAGATTCAAAAAGGTTCTAAATCATTTGTTGCTGGTTGCCGGGTTGTCAAAAGAGCGGAACAAGCAACAAACAACTAACAACAAGCAACAGTTAATCAGTAGCCTGGTCACCTTTCAAAGTTTAGAAGTTTTATATGATTTGTCTCTTCAAAATACTTGAAATAGTAGTAGAGTTTGTAATTAATATCAATCCCATAATCAGTATTTGGATTAAAATCTATATAATTATCGTACAAACCAATATTAAGTAATGTTAAATACCTTAGGTTCCATTCTGAAACATATTGACGGTTTTTTTGAGCATAGTACTCATTTGAGTAAAAATCCTTTGAAGGTCTGGTTAGGAGCCATGTTTCAAAACCCGGATCCAGAACAATTAATCTATACTCCAGGCTATCTGCGAAAAGAGTGTCAGCTTTTAAGCCATTCCTCTCCTTTTTTTTCTGGCTGAATCCAACTGTCTGCATTGCAACCAAAGTTACCAGTATTAAAAAAAGAGTTTTCTTCATTTTAGATAATTTCAATTTAAACTATTAATTATTATATATGTTAACAAAAAATATACCAATTAAATATTCTTTATTAATTAAAAGTATATTTTTGCTCCCTGATGATAACCTTATGAATAAACAGATAAAAAGGCTTTTATGGTGTATTAGGCATCTGGATTACAGGTCTTTATTATCTTTATATGGAAGTTTTATACAATAAAATATATAGGGACCTGCAAAACTATGCAGGTTTTTTTTTAATAAATTACTTATATGAAAATTATGAAATTCGGGGGAACTTCAGTGGGAAATCCCGAAAGGATGAAAGCGCTGATACCCTTAATAAATGATGATGAGGGAAAGATCGTTGTTTTGTCGGCCATGGCCGGAACTACAAACAGACTTGTAGAGATAACCGATCTGCTATATGCCGACAATATTAATGAGGCATTGGTTAAAAATGATAATCTGAGATCAAAATATCATCAGGTAGTTGAGGAGCTTTTTGTCACAGAAGCTTATAAAAGATCGGGACACGAACTGATTGATTCTCATTTTGAATATATCAGGAATTTTACACTCAGGGTATTTACCAAACTTCAGGAAAAAGCTATTCTGGCACAGGGAGAACTTATATCCACTTCATTATTTCATCTTTTGCTTCAGGAAAGGAATATCAAGTCAATTCTTTTGCCGGCTCTGTGTTTTATGCGTATCGATAAAGACGGAGAACCTGACACATTCTATATTGCAGAAAATATAGAAAGAGAACTAAAAAACTATTTATCAGAAAAAATTATTATAACTCAAGGATTCATTTGCAGAAATGCATACGGAGAGATTGATAATCTGAAACGTGGTGGCAGTGATTTTACAGCATCTTTGATTGGAGCAGCTGTTAACGCATCAGAAATTCAGATATGGACCGATATAAACGGGTTTCATAATAACGATCCACGATTTGTTGAGAACACTCAGGTGATACGTGAATTATCTTTCGATGA
Source organism: Bacteroidales bacterium (assembly GCA_049512815.1). Taxonomy (GTDB): domain Bacteria; phylum Bacteroidota; class Bacteroidia; order Bacteroidales; family VadinHA17; genus LD21. The sequence continues at coordinate 12,673 of JBEKWS010000025.1, forward strand.
AGCAGCCGAACTTGCCTATTTCGGTGCAAAGATACTTCATCCTTCAAGTGTTAATCCTGCGCATGAAAAGAATATTCCAGTCAGACTTAAGAACACTATGGAACCGGAAGATATTGGTACTCTGATCACATCTAGATCAATTCTTCAGGATTATAAAGCCGTTGCCGCAAAAGACGGAATATCGGTTTTAAGGATCAGATCTGACAGGATGTTAATGGCTTACGGGTTCCTTCGTAAAGTATTTGAGATCTTTGAAGCTTACAGGACACCAATCGATATGATCACTACATCAGAAGTTGCAGTATCAATCACAATTGATAATCCTCAGTTTATTAAACAGATAGCAAAAGACCTGAAAGAACTCGGAAATGTGGAAGTTGAAGAGAATCAGACAATTGTATGTATTGTTGGGGATTTCCGCACAGAACGGACAGGTTCTGCACCTGAAATATTTGAAGCATTGAACACCATACCTCTCAAGATGATCTCATATGGCGGAAGCCCGAACAGTATCTCTCTTCTGATTGATACATCAAACAAAATTGAAGCTTTAAGATTACTCAGTAAACATCTTTTTAATTAGAGAAATGATTAATAAAAAAACTGTTGAAAAACTCAGAAAAATTGAGACTCCTTTTTATTACTATGACCTAGATGTTTTAAGATATACTCTGGATATTTTAAAAAAAGAGTCAGACAACGCCCGATATAAAGTACATTATGCAGTAAAGGCTAACTCAAATCCCAGGATCCTTAAAATCATATGTTCCTATGGCTTCGGAGCCGACTGTGTCAGTTTCAATGAAATAGCCGCGGCGATTACCGCAGGTTTCAATCCTTCAGAAATCGTATTTGCAGGTGTAGGTAAAACTGATAAGGATATCGAAGCTGCACTTAAAACCAGTATTTCTTGTTTCAACTGTGAATCCTTTCAGGAAATTGAAGTTATTGATCAGTTAGCTGCAAAACAAAACAAAACTGCACAGATAGCTTTAAGAATCAACCCTAATATCGATGCTCATACGCATAAGTATATAACTACTGGCATTGAAGAGAGCAAGTTCGGAATAAACACTCGGGAGATTGAAGATATAATAAAAAATTTATCAAATTTGAAAAATATCAGGCTGATAGGGATGCATTTTCATATTGGTTCTCAGATAGCAAAGATGTCGGTTTTTAAAAGTTTATGTGCCCGCATTAATGAATTACAGGAACAGCTTTCTTCTCTCAATGTCAATTTAGAGATCATCAATGTAGGTGGGGGACTGGGAATTGATTATGAAAATCCTGAAAAAAATCCGAATTTCCAGGAGTATTTCTCATTACTCAATGAATTCATTGATCTACTTCCCGGACAAGAGCTCCATATTGAACCCGGACGTTCAATCACAGGACAGTGTGGCAGTCTGATTTCAAAAGTCCTGTTTATTAAAAATGGCAGCAAAACTACATTTGCCATTATAGATGCAGGAATGACTGACCTGATACGACCGGCTCTTTACCAGGCTTACCATAAAATTGAAAACCTAACATCAACAGGAAATATTTACCGTTATGATGTTGTCGGACCAGTATGTGAATCTTCAGATACCTTCGCAAAATATATCGAGCTGCCTGAAACCCATAGAGGCGACATAATTGCAATCAGGTCAGCTGGAGCATATGGAGAAGTAATGGCCTCAAGATATAATCTCAGGGATCTGCCAAAGGCAGTATTTTCGGACGAGATTTGAATTAAAATTAGAAAATTGCTCTAAAAAAAATCAACCACCTCTCCCCTTCGGGGTACTCCTCCTTCAAAAGGAGGAGAGAGTTAATGTATTGATTATCTTCATTCTTCCCCCCTTTTCAAGGAGGGGTGGCCATGCTTTAGCGTGGACAGGGTGGTTAATTTCCTATATACTTTTAAAACTTATTCTTTCGGTGTACTCTGTCTGATCTTACTATGTTTCACTCCATAAAAGAAATAGATACAGAATCCGATAGCCATCCAGATAACCAGCCTCAACCATGTATCAAGCGGTAAGGATGCCATCTGCAGAAAACATATTGAAGCGCCAAGAATTGGAACCAGGGGAACCCATGGTGTTTTAAACGGACGTTTGATGTCAGGCTTCGATTTTCTTAATACCCAAACACTTAGACAAACTATAATAAAAGCAAGTAATGTTCCAATTGAAACCAACTCGCCAAGTATACTGATCGGAAGGATTCCTGCAATAATCATAGCAACTGTGCCTGTAATAATAGTACTTATATACGGAGTCTTAAACCTGGGATGAACCCTTGAGAAAACAGGAGGAAGCAAGCCATCTTTTGACATAGAGTAGAAGATTCTTGGTTGTCCCATAAGCATTACAAGAATAACAGAACTTAATCCGGCAATAGCAGCAATCTTCACAATTGGTCTAAGCCAAAACATCCCCTTGCCCATGGCATCAACACCAACAGCAACAGGATCAGCTACATTTAAAGTGGTGTAACTTACAATACCCGTAAGTACTATTGCCACGAGAATATATAAAACTGTTGAAATTCCGAGAGATCCCAGGATGCCTATCGGCATATCGCGCTGAGGATTTTTTGCCTCCTGCGCTGCAGTGGAAACAGCATCGAAACCTATATATGCAAAGAAAATAACGCCGGCACCTCGCAGAACTCCGCTTATACCAAATTTGCCAAACTCATGAGTATAGGCTTTCAACCAGCCCCACAAAGATCCGTATTGGGATATCGGAGCAGCTTCAACTTTATTGACAGGAATGAAAGGGTGCCAGTTAACAGCTTTGACAAACATGAATCCAATCGCAATAAACAAAACAATAACCGATACTTTGGTAATTACCATAACATTATTAAAATTAGCTGATTCGCGGATACCTATCACCAGCAGAGTTGTTAAAAGTGCAACTATAAACATTGCCGGTAAATTCAAAACACAGGTTATATGAGCTAATGAATCAACCTGAACACCAGTATTAGCCAGGGTCTGTGCAAAGGTACCTGTCAGAGGCTTCCATCCTAAATCCGGGACATTAACCAGAACTGATCCCACAGCTCCTGAAAACTGAGGCGGAATAAAAATATGAAGGTCTTTCAGAAAGCTGACAACATAACCAGACCATCCAACTGCTACCGTTGATGCAGCAAAAAGGTACTCAAGTATGAGGTCCCAGCCGATGATCCAGGCCAGAAATTCTCCAAGAGTTGCATATGAATAGGTATATGCACTTCCTGCAATAGGAATCATCGAAGCAAATTCGGCATAACACAAACCAGCAAAACCGCAGGCAAGACCTGAAATGATAAAAGATAAAACAATACCAGGACCGGCATACTGGGCTGCAGCCTGACCTGTAAGTACAAAAATACCCGCACCAATAATGGCTCCGATTCCTAATGTCGTAAGATTCAGTGGTGTAAGAGTTCTTTTTAAACCACCTGACTCCTGAGACTCACTGAATAACTGAGGAAGTGGTTTTGTGATAAATAACCGGTTTTTTAACATCTGGCTTATTTGAAAGTTTGGGATCGAGGTATAATTATTACAAACGTAACTTTTTTTTTGTAAAATAAATTATAATATTTAAAAGTTAAGTGGCAAGTTTTTCACAGACTTACTTTTACATTTTTTTAATAATTAAATCGTATTTTTGATTAGAGCTAAAACCATACAACATGCGCAGGTTTCTACTTTTGTTGATTTCAGTTTCTTTACTATCCTGTTCTCCCGTAAGTAAGTACCAGAATCTCCCGGAGGTTAAAATATGGGAAAAAGATATTCAGAAATTTGAACAACTAGATAGAAGTGAAATATATAAAGAAGATGCAATTCTTTTTGCAGGAAGTTCAAGCATAAAATTCTGGACCACTTTGGAAAAAGATATGTCTCCATATCATGTGATTCAGCGAGGATATGGAGGGGCAAAACTGAGTGATTTTGCTGTTTATGCGGGCCGGATCTTTGATCCTCATCAATGCAAGGCAATCGTTTTATTCATTGCCAATGATATAACAGGATCGGATCATGACAAAACACCTCCTGAGGTTACGGCATTATTCAGGAATGTTCTTAAAACTATTCGTAAAAAGCATTCGTCGACACCGGTTTTCTGGATTGCGGTCACACCAACAGCTTCTCGATGGAATGTCTGGCCGGAGATTCAAAAAGCTAACAGTCTTATCAAAGAGATTTGTGAAAATCAGAAGAATACATACTTCATAAGGACTGATTTTGCTTTTCTGAATGAGAACGGATTCCCGAGAGATGAATTATTCAGAGATGATAAATTACACCTTACTGAAAAAGGATATGCAGTGTGGACTGAAATTATTAAAAAGGAACTGAATAATATATTGAAATAATAGGGTCATGCCATGGCATGATCCTACAATATTATATGGTGGTGTTTGTAGGGCCACACCATGGCGTGGCCGCATCTGGCAGGGCCTGCAATCCCTACAATTCTTTGATTATTAATTACATATTTCATGAATCGTATGGGTAATGCCATGGCATTACCCTACCTTATCACATATGATCGATTGTAGGGCCACGCCATGGCGTGGCCTAACGGGCATGGCTTATAATCCATATAATTCCTTGATTATAAATTATATAATTCGTCTTCAGTCCAATTTTTTGAGTTATTATAAATATATTCCCTGATCTTATCGATTGAATTTTCATTATGCAAAATCTGGTCATAAAAACGAGGTTGCCATTGAAAATGATCGAATCTGTTTTTGTTACACCATCTTTTTACCGATGATTTATATTGGTTAATAATAACCGGAACAGAATTTTTTACTGGTTTGGAAAATTGATTAATATTTTGATTTGATTCCTTCCTGGGTGGTAGGGTCATGCCATGGCATTACCATACCTTATCACATATGGTCGATTGTAGGGCCACGCCATGGCGTGGCCACATCGGGCAGGGCCTGCAATCCTTACAATTATTTGATTATTAATTATATATTTCATCTACGACAGGATCATAACATGGAATAGTTATACCATGTTTATTGGATTGCGATCACAGGATAATGCCATGGCATTATCCTACCCATATACGAGGTTTGATGTAGGGACACGCCATGGCTTGTCCTTATCGGACATGGCCTTCAATTCTTATAATTCATTGATTATTAATTATATAATTCTTCCATCGCAGGGTCATGCCATGGCATGACCCTGCATTTCTGTATGTTGATGATCGTAGGGACACGCCATGGCGTGGCCACATAGGGCAGGGCCTGCAATCCTTACAATTCTTTGATTATTAAATATATATTTCATCTACGGCAGGATCATAACATGAAATAGTTATACCATGTTTATTGGATTTCGATCACAGGGACATGCATGGCGCGTCCCTGTCTCAATTTTTAAACACATAAATTAAAAATTTTATTATCTTTGCACTCCAATAAAAAGAGGTGTTCAGAATGATTAAGATAACTTTTCCTGACGGATCGGCACGAGAATATAATAAAGGAATCAGCAGTCTTGAAGTGGCGGAACAGATAAGTCCCCGGCTGGCTAAAGAGATATATGCTGCCACCGTAAACGGTGAGATATGGGATCTTACCAGACCTATTAACAGTGATGCTAAACTGAAGCTTCATAAGTGGGAAGACGCTGAAGCAAAACTTGCATTATGGCACTCTTCGGCACACCTGATGGCTGAAGCTTTGGAGTCATTATATCCGGGCATGAAATTTGGAATTGGTCCAGCAATTGAGAATGGTTTCTACTATGATGTAGATCCCGGGAATGGGGTTGTAATCACCGAGGCTGACCTCCAGACAATTGAGAATAAAATGAAGGAGCTGGCTGCTAAGAATCTAACATACAGCAGACTAGATATCAGCAAGAAAGAGGCTCTTGATTTTTTCTCAAAAAAGGGTGATGAATATAAAACTGAACTTATAAGCGAACTTGAAGACGGAACTATAACATTATATACCCAGGGTAATTTTACTGATCTCTGCAGGGGACCACATCTTCCTTCGACTGAACCTTTAAAAGCTATAAAACTGTTAAGTGTTGCCGGTGCCTATTGGCGAGGTAATGAGAATCGCAAGATGCTGACAAGGATTTATGGCATCACATTTCCGAAACAGAAACTTCTCGATGATTATCTGGTTTTTCTTGAAGAGGCAAAAAGAAGGGATCACCGCAGAATCGGGAAAGAACTTGAATTATTCACATTCTCTTCAAAAGTAGGAATGGGTCTTCCGTTATGGCTCCCGAGAGGGTCCGACATCAGACAGAATCTCATTAATTTTCTTACTAAGGAACTGAGGAAAAGAGGATATATAATTGTTACAACTCCACATATTGGAAACGTAAACCTGTATAAGACTTCAGGCCATTTTGAAAAATATGGTGCGGATTCCTTCCGGCCAATTTCAACTCCACAGGAAGGTGAACAGTTTATGCTTAAGCCAATGAACTGCCCTCATCATTGTGAGATCTATAATGCTACACCCCACTCCTATAAAGATCTGCCGCTTAGAATGGCAGAGTTCGGAACAGTTTACAGATATGAACAGAGCGGTGTGTTGCACGGACTTACAAGGGTGAGAAGTTTTACCCAGGATGATGCTCATCACTTTTGCAGACCCGATCAATTAAGAGAAGAGTTTAAAAGCATTATCGACCTTATATTATATATATTTAAGATCCTTAATTTCAATGACTTTACTGCTCAGGTTTCGTTGCGTGATCCGGATAACAAGCAGAAGTATATTGGTTCAGATGAGAACTGGGAAAGAGCTGAGCGTGATATTATTGAGGTAGCAGCAGAGAAAAAGCTTGAGACAACTGTAGTCATCGGAGAGGCAGCGTTCTATGGCCCAAAACTCGATTTCATGGTAAAAGATGCTATCGGAAGAAAATGGCAGTTAGGCACTATTCAGGTTGATTACAACCTTCCCGAAAGGTTTGATCTTACATACAACGGTAGTGACAACCAGAAACACCGGCCGGTAATGATTCACCGGACAATCTTCGGATCGATGGAAAGATTTGTTGCAGTATTAATTGAAAATACTGCCGGTAAATTCCCGCTCTGGCTTGCGCCTGAAAAAGCAGTCATTCTACCAATAAGTGAAAAATTCAATGATTATGCAGGAAAAGTTTTGGAAATTCTAAATAATTCCGATATTTGCACACTAATTGACGATAGAAGCGAAAAGATAGGTAAGAAGATCAGGGATAATGAATTAAAGAGGATTCCCTACCTTCTTATTATCGGTGAAAAAGAGGTTGAAAACGAAACTATTGCTGTCAGGAAGCAGGGAGAAGGCGATAAAGGGAGCATGAAAATCGAAGAATTTGTAAGTTTTATTAACTCTGAAATCAAAAAGGAAACCGCATTTTAATGCACGATAAGTAATTTTAGTATTAACAAAAATAAGGAGGAAAGAACTATAGCTTTACCAATCAGGCGAAGCCCGGCAAGGGTTACCCAGCCGGCTCACAAAATCAACAACAGGATCACTGCAAAAGTGGTCAGAGTAGTCGGTGAAGAAATAGAAGCAGATGTAATGAGTATTCAGGATGCTCTCAGGCTTGCAGATACCCTGGAACTGGACTTAGTTGAAATTTCTCCCAATGCAGATCCCCCTGTTTGTAGAATTGTTGATTATCAGAAATTTCTTTATCAGCAGAAGAAAAAGCAGAAAGAAATTAAAGCTAAAGCATCAAAAGTGGTCGTGAAAGAGATAAGGTTTGGCCCGAACACTGATGATCATGATTATAATTTTAAGCTTAAACATGCAATGAGATTCCTCGAAGAGGGTGCAAAAGTAAGAGCTTATGTGTTCTTTAAAGGAAGATCAATCTTATTCAAGGAGCAGGGGGAGGTGTTATTATTAAGGTTTGCCAATGACCTCGAAGAATATGGAAAAGTTGAACAGCTTCCCAGGCTTGAAGGCAAAAGGATGATTGTATCTTTTTCACCAAAAAAGAAAAAATAGTTTTTTAATATATTCGATAGAGAAAAATGCCAAAAATGAAAACGAATCCGGGTGCAAAGAAGAGATTTTCTCTGACCGGAACAGGAAAGATCAAGCGTAAACACGCGTTTAAAAGCCACATCCTGACAAAAAAAGCAACCAAACGTAAGAGAAATCTTACTTATGCCGGTCTGGTTCATAAAACAGATCTTAAAAATGTTAAGCTGTTGCTCGCAATGAAATAGTTGTTGAACGTATTGATAAAATTAATTACAGTATTAACAGATTGTTCAGCACATAAGAGTCTTTTATCGGACCGCTGACATTCAAAAAAAATGAGTTATGCCAAGATCAGTAAATTCAGTCGCTTCAAGGGCAAGAAGGAAAAAGGTTCTTAAGCTGACAAAAGGAAACTTCGGATCAAGAAGAAATGTAATAACAGTTGCAAAGAATACCCTCGACAAGGGTATGGGGTATGCATACCGTGACAGGAAGAAAAAGAAAGGCCTTTTCAGGGCTTTATGGATTCAAAGGATTAACGCAGGTGTTCGTCAGTATGATATGAGTTATTCTGAATTTATCGGTAAATTGGATAAAAAAGGGATTGGCCTTAACAGGAAAACTCTTGCCGACCTTGCAATGAACCACCCTGATGCTTTTAAAGCAATCGTGGAGACTGTTAAATAAGGAAATCTTATTATATGAAAAGGGACATGCCAGAGCGTGTCCCTTTTTTTTACCTCGCCTTCATAAACATTCTGCTCCATCTTATACTTTTCAGACCTTTTCCCTCCTTATCGAGGGATAACCAGATGAATTTTGGTTTACCCACAATATGATCCTCAGGAACAAAGCCCCAATATCTTGAATCTGCAGAATTATGACGGTTATCTCCCATCATCCAGTAATAATTCATTTTAAAAGTATAACTGGTAGCCAGTGTACTATTTATATAAATATTACCCCCGTCAACCCTCAGACTATTTTTTTCATATACATCAATTATACGCTCATACAGACAAAGATTTGATGTATCGAGTTTTACAGTTGCACCTTTGACAGGCATCCAAATCGGACCATAATTATCTTCATTCCAACCATAAGCAGGATTATATGGAAAGATATGCGGTTCAAATTTATTTTTACTTGTATAGACTGGTGATACTTCTGAAACATTTGTGAACCTGGAGATCGCCTCAGCGTTTGCTTTTGTAAGTGGCAGAAGATAATCTGATCCGGAAATCATGTTCTGATCAGATTTGGATATATCAAGACGTTCAAAAGCTTTCGGGTTGATAGTGGTTCCGTTTGTATGGACAAAATAAGTCGTTTGTTGAGTATTATTATCAGGAACAATTCTACCGTTAACATAAAGCACTCCTGACCTGATCGTTACAGTATCGCCCGGAATACCGATACACCTTTTCACATAGTTATCTCTTCTGTCAACCGGCCGGTATATTACAGTATATTTATTCCAAATTTCTTTTCTCACCATCTGAAGATAGTAATTGTCAGGCTTTTGTACAGTGCCACCATCCATATCTTTAATCTCTCTGGCCCTCCTTCTCACTATCTCATAATAGCTGGTAGTTTGTTCTTCTACAACAACAGTATCTCCGGCAGGGAAATTGAAAACAATCGGATCGTTATTTTTTACTTTACCTGCTCCAAACAGACGTTTATAAGGCCAGATAATCAGATTAGACCATGATCTGCTTTTGGTGAGCGGCATAGTATGTTGTGTAAAAGGAAAAGCAATTGGAGTATTCGGCATTCTGGGCCCATATGCTAGTTTGCTTACAAAAAGATGATCACCTACGAGTAATGATTTCTCCATGGATGGAGTCGGAATTCTATAATTCTGAAAAAGGAAAATATTTATTAGAGAAACAGCAATAACAGCAAATATCAGGGCATCAATCCATTCAATAAAAGCACTGTTCTCGCCCTTTCGTTTTTTCCAGAATGTCCAGTTAACTTTCTCACTGATATATAAATCGTAGATAACAGCTAACCCGATCAGGAACCAGTAATTACCAATCCAGATTACTACAAGAATATAAAAAATTGCAACAATTGCAAATCTTATATTTTTTTTTGTAAAAAGTTCATCCATAATAAAACTGTTTTATTGAGCCGGTAAAAATAGAAATAATTATCAGAAACCTAATAAATAATTGATTGTGAATATTCCTCCTTCGATTGAACAATATGTGTTTTACAATCAACAGGGGGTGACCAATTGCATGTTTTTGGCATCAAGTTAATGCATATGAAACTGACACAACATTATCATGCTTTCTGGAATATCCTGCCCAGTCTGATCTTCTTCAGGCCTGATAATTCCTTGTCAGTTGAAAGCCATACGAACATCGGTTTACCGACAATATGATCTTCCGGAACAAAGCCCCAGTATCTGGAATCAAAAGATTTATGCCGGTTATCTCCCATCATCCAGTAATAGTTCATTTTAAATGTATAACTATCGGCCGGGACATTATTTATATATATAATGCTGCCATCAATCCTTAAATCATTCTGTTCATAAACATCAATTATACGTTCGTACAAGCAAAGATTACCGGTATCGAGTTTTACTACCAAACCCTTGGCAGGTATCCACAACGGGCCAAAGTTATCCTCATTCCATCTGAAAGAAGGATCATGTGGAAAAATCTGAGGAGAAAATTCTCCGGATTTTCCAAATACAGGAGTCACTTTTGTAACATTAGAGAACTTTGAAATGGCTTCTGCATTAACCCTCGTAAGCGGTAATAAATATGTTGAACTGGCAAGCATCGTCTGGTCCGTCCTGGAAATTTTGAGACGTTCAAATGCTTTTGGATTTATTGTATTCCCATTAGTCTGCACAATATAGTCAGTCTGCTGAGTATGGTTCTCATGGATAAGTTTTCCATTGACATAAAGATCTCCTGATCTGATAGTTATCGTATCTCCCGGAATACCAATGCACCTTTTTATATAATTATCCCTTCTGTCAACGGGCCGATAAATGATATGATTTTTCGCCCATACATCTTTTCGTGCCATATTAAGATAATATTCTTTTGGTTTTATTGCATTTTTCAAATAATGATCTCTTTCATTCATTGACTGGGCCGTATTTCTCACAATTTCATAGTAGCTCGTTACCTGATCCTCTATTACCACAGTATCACCTTCAGGAAAATTAAAAACAACCTGATCATTATTCTTTACCTTACCCCAACCAGCGAGATGTTTATATGGCAATACAACCAGATTAGACCAGGATTTACTCTTTGTCAGTGGCAAAGTGTTTTGAGTAAACGGAAATGCAATTGGCGTATTAGGCATTCTGGGACCATAAGCCAACTTACTGACAAACAGACGATCACCAATTAATAATGATTTTTCCATAGATCCTGTTGGAATCTTATAATTCTGGAACAGGAAAATATTTATCAGAGTAACAACGATCACAGCAAATATTAAAGCATCCAGCCATTCAATAAAAGCGCTGTTCTCCCCTTCTCTCTTTTTCCAGAAGGTCCAGTTAACTTTCCCCGAGACATACAAATCATAAATTACTCCTAAACCTATCAAAAACCAGAAATTTCCAATCCAGATTACTACCAGTATATAAAGAATTGCAACAATAAAAAATTTTATGTTTTTCCTTTGAAAGATTTTTTCCATGATTAATTTGACTTATAGGTAGAAGTTAAGTAAGAAATCAGAATCCCATAACATCTTTCATGGTAAATATCCCCTTCTTAGAATGAATGAATTCAGCAGCTACAACTGCTCCCAAAGCTAATCCTTTCCTGTTTTTGGCTTCATGCTTCAGACTTATAGTGTCAATGTCTGAATCCCAGGTGACTGTGTGTGTTCCGGGAATCAAACCCTCGCGAAGAGAACGGATTGGAATACAATCAATGGTTTTATCCTTCTCAAAACACCAATTCTTATAAGATGAATGCTGCCTGACAATTCCTTCAGCAATTGTTATTGCAGTACCACTTGGTGCATCAAGTTTTTTTGTATGATGAATTTCTTCAATTGAAACACTATAATCATGGTAATGCTCCATTTGTTTTGCCAGTTCAGTATTAAGCCTGAAAAGCAGATTAACACCTATGCTGAAATTTGAAGAGTGAATAAAAGCTGAATTATTCTTTTTACACACTTCCACAACCTCATTGTAGTTTTCAAGCCAGCCAGTTGTACCGGATACAACAGGAACCTTCTCACTGAGACATTTAACTATATTATTAAACGCTGCATTGGGTGAAGAAAACTCAATTGCAACATCAATCCCATTAAGATTAACGCTATTCAGATCATTCGCATTATCCTGATCTACAATAAGTCTGATAAAATGCTCCCGTTTGACGGCTATGGACTCAATTTCGTGACCCATTCTTCCATAACCAATTAACACAATGTTCATAATCAATTGTTTTTGCGAAATTACCTGTTTTATAACAGCATACATCATCAAAAATCAATAAAATTCTTAAAGAGAAGTTAAATTATTTTTACAATGAGCGTGTTTAAAGAGACATTATCTCTCTTGTTTTTCCTTAGTGTTACTTTGTGTCATACTTTGTGATCCTTTGTGTTTCAATGAATTAATTTTTATTACAAAGGTACTCAAAGGTTTTCATGAAGGTCACAAAGTGCTTTTTAGACAACCCCTAAATACAATTACAAATAAATATTATTACATTTCCATAGCAAAAACAAAAACTAATGAAAAACATAATTATCTCATTATCAATAATAACCATGATAATAACTGGCTCATCTACTCAAAAAGAAAAAGCCGACCTGGTAATTATAAACGGGAAGGTTCTCACAATTGATAAAGACAATCCGACAGCCGAAGCCATTGCAGTCAAAGGTGAATACATAATTGCTGTTGGTACAATGTCAAAAATATCGGCGATGATAGAGAAGGGATCCACAAAAGTTATTGATGCCGAGGGAAAGCTTGTAATTCCGGGTTTTAATGATGCTCATGTGCACTTCGGTCCTCTTAATCCGGATTATATTGAACTCCGCTATACTACTGACGCTTCTGTCATAACCGAAAAAGTTAAAGCACAGGTTGCCAGGTCCAGACCAGGGGAACTGATTAGTGGTGGGCATTGGGAACATGAGATGTTCATTGATAAGCAATGGCCCACAAAAGAGCTTTTAGATAAAGTTTCTCCAAATAATCCGGTTATGCTTAATAGGGCGGACGGACATTCAGTTCTTGTAAATTATTTTGTGCTTAAAGCATCAGGCATTACTAAAAATACTCCTGATCCTTTTGGTGGTGTGATACAAAAAGATCCTGTAACAGGTGAACCTACAGGAATAATAAAGGAAAATGCTGTAGATTTGATTAAAACCGGAGAAGTTAAACCGGAAAGAACTGTTGAAGAAGAAAATGCCAGGTTATGGCAGGGCTATCTGCTTGCCATGAAAGAAGCCCGTGAACTTGGAGTTACCAGTATTCAGGTGCCCGGCAGTGCAGATTTCGAAGCATATGAAAAACTTCAGAAAGATGGCGAACTTACCAGTCGGATCGATATTGGAAAATCGCTAAGTGGTGATACCGTTCTGCTTAAAAAATATCTTATTCTTGAAAAACAGTATCCAAAAGAGGGCAATTGGATCAGATTCGGATATCTGAAAGCTTTTATGGATGGCACTCTTGGATCAGGAACAGCACTAATGTTTGAACCATTTACCGATAATCCTTCGACCTCCGGACTTGCATTGATGCCATATGAAGAGATGGAGAAAATGATCATTACTGCCGATAAGTTAGGATTCCAGATAGGCGTTCACGCAATTGGTGATAAAGGAAATAACTGGGCACTCAACGCATTTGAAAAGGCACTCCAGGTAAATGGCAAACGCGACAGTCGTCACCGGATTGAACATGCACAAACGCTTCGTAATTCTGATATTCCACGGTTTGCTAAACTTGGAGTGATAGCCTCAATGCAACCTACTCATTGCATTTCTGACAAGAAATTCTGTGAAAAACGTATTGGCACTGAAAGAGCTAAAGGTGCCTATGCCTGGAAAAGTCTGGCTGATGCCGGTGCAATGCTGGCTTTTGGTACTGATTATCAGGTTGAACCACTTAACCCGATGGAGGGACTTTATGCTTCAGTTACCCGTAAAGACAGGCTCGGCGAAGAAGGAGAAGGCTGGCATTCTGAGCAAAAGATTAAAATGGAAGAGGCAATAAAATATTACACTCTAGGTTCAGCATATGCTCAGTTTATGGAAAACCGGAAAGGGATGATCAAAACCGGTTATCTGGCGGATATTGTAATAGTAGATAAAAATCTGTTCATAATTCCTGAAAACGAGATCATGAAGACGAAGGTGGATTATACTATTACGGGGGGCAAAATTGTATATAGTTCTGGAAAATAATTGCCCCCTGGCCGCTTCGCGGTCATCCCCCTAAATGGGGACTAATTCTGTGGTTTTAAGAGTAATTATGCTAATATCCAGAGGATTAGCCCCCCTTTAGGGGGGTTGGTGAGCCAACTGATAGTGAGTCTAATATCGCCATCGCTTCTTCCCTGTTGGACCCGCAAAATTCCGGCTCAGCATTAAAATCAGAACAAACTTTTGGTTTACCGGGGTCATTGTAAATAGAACATCTGTAATCATCCAGAAGATGAATGCACTTCACTCCTGCCGCTTTACCGTGAGCCATTCCGGGCAAAGGGGAAGATATTGACAAGACAACACAACAGGCTCCACAATTTACGCGACATTCCATTGCACAAATGTAATCGAATATAATAATCCGGCAAGATGGTGAACCCCTGTCCGCTGAAGTGGAACTTTACCCTAAAGGGATTTATTATAAGACATTGGCCTCTCAGTCCCGCTTAAACGGGACATCTCCCTTAAAGGGGAACTTATTTTGTGGAATTAAGTGTAATTATACTTATATACAGAGTATTAGCCCCCCTTCAAGGGGGTTGGGGGTATATAACCCTTCACACCTTTAAGCCTTTATACCGTTGTTCCGGTGTGCCTTTAAGCCTTTGTGCCTATATATATTCTTTGTATTTTTACAAAAAAAATAGATGAGAATTGATATTATTACTGTTCTGCCGGAGTTGCTCGAGAGCCCATTGAATCATTCAATGTTAAAAAGGGCAAAGGAGAAAAAGCTGGTGGAGATAAATATTATTAATCTTCGTGATTTTACGAATGATAAATATAAAAGTGTAGATGATTATGCCTTCGGAGGAGGTGCAGGCATGGTAATGATGATAGAACCTGTCTATAAGGCTATTGAAAAGCTCAAAAGTATGAGAGAATATGATGAAATAATCTATACTTCCCCCGACGGAGAAAAATTTAACCAGAAAATGGCTAACCAGCTTTCGCTTAAGAATAATATAATAATTCTGGCAGGTCATTATAAGGGAGTAGATCAAAGAATTCGCGATTATCTGATAACCAGGGAAATATCTATAGGTGACTATGTACTTTCAGGAGGTGAATTACCCGCAGCTACAATTACCGATGCAATCGTAAGGCTTATCCCGGGAGCTATGTCCGATGAACAATCTGCACTTTCCGACTCCTTTCAGGATGATCTTCTGGCACCACCCGTATATACAAGACCCGCCGATTTTAATGGATGGAAAGTACCTGAAATACTTCTTTCCGGCCACACAGCAAAAGTTGAAAATTGGAGACATGAACAGTCAGAAGAAAGAACAAGGCGATTAAGACCTGAGCTGCTGGCAGATGAGGAAGAAGCTAAGCAATGAAGCCAAATAAATGTGAGTTACAGATTGCGTCGTCACTTCGTTACTCGAAATTAACCGGTGTCTTTTATCAAGTTTGGTGCAATCCCGTAACTAAACTACCTCGTATGCAGTGACATTGCGAGCAAAGCGAAGCAATCTATATCCCAACATTATTTACGACTTGTAAATTATCAAAACCTTTATTAAACTTGTAGTCAAAACTGTAATTAATTATCTATCTAATAATCAATAACATGAATACTCAGGATTATATCAAACGGGAAGACAAATTTGGTGCTCATAATTATCATCCTCTTCCTGTAGTTCTTGAAAGAGGTGAAGGGCCATTTGTCTGGGATGTTGAAGGAAAAAGATATTTTGATTTCTTATCGGCCTATTCAGCAGTGAATCAGGGTCACTGCCATCCCGCAATTATTAAAGCATTAACAGATCAGGCAACAAAACTTACACTTACTTCAAGGGCATTTTATAATTCAGTTCTTGGCGAATATGAAGAATATATTACAAAATATTTTAAATACGACAAGGTGTTACCTATGAATTCCGGTGCCGAAGCTGATGAAACAGCTCTGAAACTCTGCCGCAAATGGGCATATAAGAAAAAGGGCACAAAAGAGAACAATGCAAAGATTATTGTGTGCGAGGGGAATTTCCATGGACGGACAATCTCAATCATATCAATGTCCACTGATCCTGATGCGAGGAATGATTACGGACCTTTCACTCCGGGCTTTATAATTATACCATATAATGACTTAAAGGCTCTTGAAAATGCTCTTAAAGACCCCGATGTCGCGGGTTTTCTTGTTGAACCGATCCAGGGGGAAGCAGGTGTTTTTGTTCCTGATGATGGTTATCTTAAAAAATCGTATGATCTGTGCAAATCAAAAAATGTTCTTTTTATTGCCGATGAAGTCCAGACAGGAATTGCCCGTACAGGTAAATTACTTGCATGCGATCATGAAGGAGTTCGTCCTGACATACTTATCCTTGGTAAAGCTTTGTCAGGTGGTGTCTTACCTGTTTCTGCAGTGCTTGCTGATGATGAGATTATGCTTACAATCAAACCGGGAGAGCATGGATCAACATTCGGGGGTAATCCACTGGCTGCCAAAGTAGCTGTTGCAGCACTTGAAGTTGTTAAAAATGAAAAACTAGCTGAAAACGCTGATCGTCTTGGTAAGATATTTCGTGAAGAATTCCAAAGGATCAAGTCGGATATGGTTGAACTTGTTCGAGGAAAAGGTCTTTTAAATGCGGTCATTATAAAACCAAAAAACGGGAAGGAAGCCTGGGATGTTTGTCTGGTTATGAAAGATAAGGGGCTCATTGCGAAACCTACACATAATCATATAATCCGCTTTGCTCCTCCCCTCATAATCACAGAAAAGCAACTCATGGAAGCTATAGGATTAATTAAAGAAGCATTTAAACTCTTTGAATAAAGAAAAACACTCATTATGAAAAAAATTGTTTCATTGAAATATATCATACGAACCTTTCCTGTTCTGATAATTCTCTTTCTGTTTTCATGTAATGGAAACCGTGAAGTCACAATCAAAGAACTTCAGGGCCATATTAAATATCTTGCATCAGATTCCCTTAAAGGAAGACTGACTGGCTCACCCGGCGATAGTCTGGCTGCAGAGTATATAAAAAACAAACTTATCTCCTATGGTCTGATCCCTCTTTCAGGAGATGGATTACAGAGGTTTAAAGTGACAAAAAGAGTTCTGGCAGGTAAATCCAATTCTCTGTCGGTCAACGGAATAAACTATACTCTTGATAAAGACTTTATGCCATTTGCTTTCAGTTCAAATGCAGGAATGGAATCAGAGGTTGCTTTTGCCGGATACGGATTCAACATTAACGGTGACAGCCTGAAATGGAATGACTATAATGGTGTTGATGTAAAAGGAAAATGGGTAATGATCCTCCGTGGTGACCCTGAACCTGAAAATACCAAAAGTCCGTTTATTCCATTTAGTGCAGACAGGGATAAAGCACTTTTGGCAAAAGATATGGGAGCTACAGGGGTCCTGATGGTTTCAGGTCCTGTATTTGATCCTCAGGATACTTTTGAATCACTTAACTTAGAAGGCTATTCAGTTGATATCCCTGCTTTGAGAATTAAGAAAGAGGTAGCTGATATTATTTTATCAAAATCAAAGAATACGATAGCCGCTCTTGAGAAAAAACTTAATGACGCGAGAAAACCATATTCATTCTCTACAAAGGTTACTGTGAATGGGAAAGCTGAAATTGTCAGGGAGTTGGCAAATACAAGAAATGTTGTAATGTTGCTTCCGGGTGAAGACCCAAAGCTTAAAGATGAATATGTGATTCTCGGCGCCCATTTTGATCATCTTGGAATGGGAGGACCTGGTTCCGGAAGCAGGGCATTAGACACAATCGGTATTCATCATGGTGCCGATGATAATGCATCCGGTGTTGCTATGATGCTTGAACTTGCCAAAAAATTTGCAAAAACAAAAAGAAGTCACAGGAGAAGCATTTTATGTCTCTCCTTTAGCGGAGAGGAAGAAGGACTTTTGGGTTCAAAACATTTTGTTGATGATCCCGGCATAAATCTTTCCAAGGTAAATGCGATGATTAATCTGGATATGGTTGGCAGATTAAATGAAACAAATAATCTGCAGATATCCGGAGTAGGAACTGCTACAGGTTTAAAACAACTGATTTATTCAAAAAGCGATACCTCCGTGATAAAATTAACCCTTTCGGAAGAAGGTTATGGACCCTCAGATCACTCTTCATTCTATGGCAAGAATATTCCTGTTCTGTTTTATTTTACAGGCGCTCATCTCGATTACCATATTCCGACTGATACTTATAATAAAATAAATTTTAGCGGTATGGTGAGAGTTTCCTCACTGATATATAATGTTGCTGAGGAACTTGTATCATCTGATTCCAGACTACAGTTTAAGGAGGCAGGTCCTAAAGTGGAGACTGTCAGATATCGAAGAGGAAAAGGAGTTACCCTTGGCATTATGCCCGATTTCGCAGGAGTTATTAAAAACGGATTACGAGTTGATGCAGTAGATCCCGGAAAGCCTGCTGCACTTGGAGGAATGAAAAAAGGTGATATTATTACATTCGTAAACGGGAAACAGGTGAATAACATTTATGATTATATGTTCAGAATGGGTCAGCTTAAACATGGTCAGACAATAAGCGTTGAAGTGCTGCGAAATGATAAAAAAGTGGTTTTAGTGATACAATTATAAAGAAAAGTACGTCAAAGACAATATCTGACATTAATATCTTCAAAATGAAAAAATTTATCTTATGGATTCTGGCATTTCTGATTACAATTACTGCTGCAATCTATCAGCGTATGACCGGACCTACCTATCCAAAGCGAATAAATGTTACGGTTAATAATGCTGTTCACGAATTAAAGCTTGCACGAAGCCTTACTCTTAATGAAAAATCTGAAGTCAGACTTGATCTGAACGATTCTAATATCAGGGCTAAGCTTTTCTTTAAAAGGTACAAGTCTGATGGCGAATATCAGGTTGCAGAGTTTTCATACAGAACCGATCCAAAACACGGAGGATTCTTTGCTGACGTTCCACAACAACCTGTTGCCGGTAAATTACAATACTATATTGAAATTACCGATTTGAATGGTTCGCAAACATATCTCAAAGACAGTCCGGTAGTTATAAGATTCAAAGGTAATGTGCCGGGATTTGTTTTGATTCCTCATATACTTTTAATGTTTGTTGCAATGCTTTTTTCCACACTTGCTGGGTTAATGGCAGCAATAAAATATCCTTTGTATAAAAAATACGCTCTATGGACCGTAATACTTTTCATAGCAGGTGGTATTGTACTTGGCCCTATAGTTCAGTATTTTGCATTCGGCAATTTTTGGACAGGCGTCCCATTTGGATGGGACTTAACTGACAACAAGACACTTATTGCTTTAATATTCTGGATTATTGCTGTATATATGAACAGAAAATCAGACAAGCCAGTCTATACAATACTTGCGTCATTCGTACTTCTCCTGGTATTTTCTATACCACACAGCTTATTTGGTTCTGAGTTAAATTACTCGAGCGGGCAGGTGACCCAGGGAATAATTCTTAACTTATTCTGAAGTTTTATTTAAAATTTCTTAAATTGAGTGCAGCATTAAAAATTTTACCACGTCTATTGATTAGAAAATTGATAGAAAGTGGGTGCAGCAACACATATAAAAAATAGTCTTTACGTTAAGATGGCAAATGTAGAAGCGGCATTCAGAAATCTACACCAGGATCTTTTGGACGGGTGTAAAGATGGCGACCAGAAAGCGCAGTTCCAGATCTACAAGTTGTATTACAAATCAATGTACAATACAAGTTTGAGAATTGTAAATGACACAATGGAAGCCGAAGACATAATGCAGGAATCATTCCTGGCGGCCTTTGAAAAAATTGATACTTATTCAGGAACAGTAAGTTTCGGTGCCTGGCTCAAAAAAATAGTAGTTAACCGGTCACTTGATGCCCTGAACAAAAGAAAAGCGGTCTTTGAAGATATTGAGTCACATGTTGGTATAAGAGATGAAAGCGGGGAAGATTCAGTCAGAAATGAGGAGATTGATGTCAGGGTTGAAGAGGTTAAAGAGGCCATTGAAAGACTTCCGGATGGATACAGAGTGATTCTCTCTCTCTACCTGCTCGAAGGTTACGATCACGATGAAATTGCTGAAATATTGTCTATCAACAGCAGTACATCACGATCACAACTTTCAAGGGCAAAACAGAAACTCATAGGAGAATTAAAAGGAAAATGAAAAAATCAGCAGTTATGAAATATATAGAAGACATAATCAGGAACAATAAAGATTTCTTCGAAGATGCAGAACCTTCGACAGGTCATTTAGAAAGATTTAACAGGAAACTTGAAAAAAGATTTCAGGTCAGTACAATTAAAAGGAGTATTGTCCCTTACATGTTAAGAGCAGCAGTAGTAACCTTGTTGATTACCCTCTCTTCGCTCTGGACATGGGACCATTTTATCCGTACCGGAAGCAGCAGGATGACACTTGGACAGGTCTCTCCTCAATACAAAGAGGTTGAAAACTATTACGTACACCAGGTTAACCTTATGGAAGGGGAAATCGTAAATGTGGATCTGAAAAATAATCCTGTGCAAAAAACGATGCTCATGAGGGAGATGAAAAGTATGGATTCAACATATGTGTCTCTGCAAAAAGAACTCAAAGCAAATCCTAATGATGAACGAATAATTAATGCCATGATAGAACATTATCAGACTAAACTAGAAGTTATGTCTTATATAGTAAATCAGCTTAAAACAATCAGAAATGATAACCAAAATAAAAAGGAAAATGAAAAAGTCAATTTATAAACAAGGAATGCTCCTCTTCATATCACTTTTCCTTATATCTTTCACACTACCAGCACAGGAGATAACCAAGGAATTTCATAAGGAGTATGCAGCAGGAACAAAAGCACTTGAAATCAATAACAAGTACGGAGATGTAGCGATTCAGAGCTGGGATAAGGACCAGATCATCATCGATGTGAAGGTAACTGTAGAAATGCCAAATAAAGAAAAGGCACAGAAGCTACTGGACTATATTAATGTTCAGTTTTCGGAAAGCGACAACCTGATTTCAGCAAAAACCGTAATTGATGAAGGATTCAACTTTACAGGCTGGGGTGATTCAAGAAAATTCAGGATAGATTATAATATAAAAATGCCTGTCGGAACGGATCTGACGCTGGCAAACAAATATGGGAATACCGATATCGATGAACTTCACGGATTAATGAATCTGGATATCAAATATGGAAACATTACAGCCGGAAAATTAACCAGAGGAAATGTAAAACCTCTAAGCAAACTTACCCTGGCATACGGAAAAGGAACTATTGATGAAACTGGATGGCTGGATCTGACTGAAAGATATGTCGGCAGTATGGAGATAACAAAAAGTCAGGCACTTCTTCTTGATAGTAAATATTCAAAGCTATCCCTTGGTGAAACCAGTTCAATTGTAGGCGAAAGCAAATATGACAATCTAAAGATTGATAAGATTAATAATCTGGTTCTTGAAGATGGATACACGGGAGTTAACATCGGTGAACTGACAAAAAAACTCACTTTTAGCGGCAGTTACGGTTCATTTTCAATAGATCATATTCCGGCAGGTTTTGAATCGCTTGACGTAGAAACACATTATATGGGCGTAAAACTTGGAATTGATGAATCGGCTAGCTACAAACTCGATGCCAAGGTAACCTACGGTGGATTGAAATACAATGAAGATAATTTTAAAAATCAAAGACGCATTGTTGAGAATAATTCAAATGAGGTATCAGGCACAATCGGAAAAGAAGAGTCTCCGTCTTCAAGAATTAAGATACTTGCATCTTATGGTACGGTAAAACTGTATTAATAAGGAACTGTTTATAATATTATCTTCAGGGAGGGAATTTTTTATATCATCTCCGATTAATGCTTAATTCCATTGCTTTTGCCTTCTTGCTTTTGCCTTTTGCCACCCCTGCAGTCTGGCTCCTCCCTAAAATTGCCCACGGGGCAATTTCTTAACGGTCGTTCCTCTTTTGCCTTTTTACTTTTTACTTTTGCCTTTTATCTTCATCTTTATAGATAAAAATCCCTTCTTTCCCATCCGCGGTGGCAAATCCTCTGAACATACCCGAAGAATTAAAAGGCATTGATACATTACCTGACTTATCAACACATATTACCCCTCCGCTACCTCCTGCTTTCACAAGTTTTTCATTTACAACAAGTTCAGATGCCTCCCTGAGTGAAAGGCCTTTATATTCCATTAATGCCGAAATATCATGTGCAACAGTCCACCTGATAAAATACTCACCATGACCTGTTCCGGAAACAGCACATGTATTGTTATTTGCATAAGTACCCGCTCCGATTATCGGAGAGTCCCCTATTCTGTTGTATCGTTTATTTGCCATACCACCTGTTGACGTACCTGCAGCAAGGTTTCCGTTTTTATCTAGTGCACAACATCCGACTGTGCCATTCTTTTCTCTTTTTAATATTTCCTGTAATTCGTTAAATCGCTTTTCAGTATAAAAATATGATGGTGGGACTATTTCAAGTCCCTGTTCTTTAGCAAATTGCGAAGCACCTGTTCCGGTTAACATAACGTGCGGGGAATTTGTCATGACTCTTCTGGCAGCAGCGATAGGATTCTTAATATCTGTAACACAAGCTACAGAACCGGCAGCAAGGTTGGATCCATCCATTATAGCCGCATCAAGTTCATTTTTGCCATCATGAGTGAAAACAGCACCCTTACCGGCATTGAAGAGAGGATTATCTTCCATAACCTTAATTGTCTGTTCAATTGCATCAAGGGCTGATCCGCCGTCAGCAAGTATTTTCCTGCCCGTGTTCATTGCCTGAGCTAATGATTGCCTGTATTCCTTATCCAGCTCAGGAGTAAGATTCTCTCTTGTCATTCCACCTGCACCGCCATGAATCACAATTGCCCATTCCTGTTTTTCTACAGAAGCAATCTTAGGTTGACCGGAGGTATGTTTTGTATCAGTTTTACAGGAAAAAAGCGCTAAAACAAATATCAAAAATGAAGAAAGAATTATCAGTTTTGGTTTCATGAGCTTATGGTTTGAGTTTTTTATAGTTTGAAATCCATTAACCACAAAGATCGCAAAGCTTTCGCAAAGGTCGCTAAGTAACTTATGTCTTGTGACTTTTATCTTTTGTCTTTCATTTAAAAATCCATCTCCACAACCGTAATCCCTGACCCTCCAAATTCAACATGTTCGTCGCGGAAGGATTTTACAATATCAACTGTGGAAAGATATTGCCTTACAAGCTGCCTAAGTATCCCGTTTCCCTTTCCATGCAGAATCCTGAGATTGCGATGTTGCACAATGAGTGCATTATCGATTAGGTCCCGGACCAGGTTAATGGCCTCCTCTCCCCTTACACCACGAATATCGATTTCAGGTTTAAAATTAATATTGCGTTGAATAATGCCGGGATCATTTTCCCTGTAAACCTGATTAGCCCTGAGGCTCTTTTTCAGATCAGATCTGGTTATTCTCTCAATTTTGTCAAGCGGGACAAAAAATCTCAGACTCCCTGTTTCAACCTGAGCCATCTTATCTTTTATCTCAATTATTTCACCTGCAGCCTGGGTATCAATCATCCTGACTGCATCTCCCGGTTTAAGCGGATGTACCTTAGCTTCAGCAGATAAATTTTTTTCCTTGGGGGTTTCAGGTTCCAGTTTAATCTTTTTCGCTTTTTTACCCAATATGGCAATCTTCTCTTCCGATTCAGTCTCTAAAGGCTTTGTATCCTCTAAAACTACATTTTTAAATTCCTCAAGGTGCTGCCTGATATCTTTTGTTTTTTCTTTTTCTGCCTGTGTCTCTTTAATCTGTCGGATGGTACTCTCAATCATCCTGTTAGATTCTTTAAGCAATTGGTGTGCCTCGTCTTTAGCTTTTGTAATGATCTCTTTTCTGAGTGTCTTGGCACCTGAAAGCTCCTTTTCATATTCAGCCATTAATTCCTCTAATCTTTTCTCCTGTTGCCTGATACTCTGCCGCTTTGTTTCCCAATATCGCTTATCTCTTGCAATATCCTTAAGATGCCTGTCATAGTTAATATTTTTTACTCCTGCTTTTCCTGAAGCTACTTCGAGTATCTCTTCTGGAAGACCGATTTTTCTGGCTATTTCAAATGCAAACGAGCTTCCGGGTTTACCAATTGTAAGCTGAAACAGAGGCTGCATGAGATGGTTGTCAAAAGCCATTGCGCCATTTACTACTCCATCAGTCATGGATGCGAAGTGCTTAAGATTAGTATAATGTGTTGTGATCACTCCAAATACTTTCTTTCTGTTCAACTCACCAAGGATGGCTTCGGCAATAGAACCGCCAAGCATCGGTTCCGTACCTGTGCCGAATTCATCAATTAGAATCAGTGTCTTATCACTACCGTTTTTTATGAAGTATTTCATATTAATAAGATGAGAACTATAAGTACTTAAATCATTATCAATACTTTGTTCATCACCAATATCAATTAAAATATTTTTAAAGATCCCCGTTTCTGATCCTTGTGCAACAGGGATTGTAAGGCCGCATTGCAGCATATATTGAAGCAGTCCTACCGTTTTAAGGCATACGGACTTACCCCCGGCATTAGGACCGGAGATCAATAATATTCTGTTTTTTTCATCAAGAACAATTTCAAGAGGAACCACTTTTCTTCCGGCAGACTTCTCAAATGTAAGTGAGAGCAAGGGATGTATCGCCCTTTTCCACATCAGAAACGGCTTATTTGCCAGAATCGGTTTGATTGAATGAAGATGGTTACCAAGAAGTGCCTTTGATCGTATAAAATCGATTTCACCCAGGAATAAATTTGACTCAAGCAGATCGTCGATATAGGGTCTGACATTGTCTGCAAATGCTGTCAGAATCCTTACTATTTCCCTTTTTTCCTCATATTCAAGCTCAATGATATCATTGTTTATTTCAACAATCTCCTCCGGTTCAATAAAAACTGTTTTTCCTGAAGCTGACTGATCATGAATGAGGCCCCTGATCTTTCTTTTATCATAGGAGCTTACAGGGATTACGCCTCTGCCGTTTCTTACGGAAACTGAAGTATCCGAATCAACGATTCCTTCAGACTGTGCCTGTTTAAGAATTGCATTCAGCCTTTTGGTTACATGAATGTTTTTTCCGATAAGCTCAGATCTTATCTCTTTTAACCGGGTGGAAGCATTATCCTTAATAATTCCGCGTTTGTCAATAATTCTGTCAATTGCCTCAAGTACATAAGGATAAGTTTTAACTGAACTGCACATCGAACGCAGAACAGGATACTTTGCGGCATCTTTGTTCCTGAAGAAATTCAGAATTGTTTTAACTGTTTCGAGTGTACGTTTAAGATCAAATACCTCCTGTACTTCCGGAAATGTACCTTCGATCCTAATCTTGTTCAGACAATCAGAAATCTTATAGTAGTGTTCTGAAGGGAAAAAGTCCTCAAAGATCAGTAACTGCTGAAATTCGTATGTTGCAGATAATATGTGAGATAATTGTTCGAAGTCATCAATGAACTTGATTCCGTTCACATTCTCGAGGCCCATAGGACTGAGACATTTTTCGCTCAGCAGATTACGTATCCTGTCAAAACCTATCTTATTTTCAAAATTTTCCGGATAAATCATAAATAAGTCAAAAGTTAAAAGTTAAATTGCAAAAGTAGGTTAAAAATCCCCTCCCTGTATCTTTGCGTGCTTTGCTTTAACTTCGCGTTCTTTGCGGTTAATGGATTTCTGACTCCAAAGTTAATTATTGTTAAATCATATTGTCATGTACTGATAATGGGTTTCATTTTTATCTACATTTGAAACATGTGATTACAAACCTTAATAATAAATCAATGAAAATAAAGAAAAGTTCAATTGCCTTATTGTTTCTGCTCTTTCTCCCGACATGGTTAATGTCGCAGAGCCAAAATGTTGACCTCAGTATGATTTATAAAATCAAACAGGAAGGTTTAAAGAATTCAAGTGTTGAGGATTTAGCCTTCTGGCTTACTGATTTTATAGGTCCGCGACTTACTGCATCCACCGGATACAATCATGCAAATGAGTGGGCAAAAAAGAAAATGGAAGAGTTTGGCTTTCAGAATGTAAGGATCGAAGTTGCAAAGGATTTCACTCGTGGTGGATGGGACAACCTCAAGACATATGCAGCAATGACTGCACCATATTATTCAAACTTTGCATGCAATCCGATCGCATGGTCAGGAAGTACAAACGGTTTGGTTAAAAGTGAAGTTGTTTATCTGGATGTTAAGGCAGATAGTGATCTCGTTAAATACAAAGGAAAAATTACCGGGAAGATAGTACTGATGCCGTCTACTGCTACTTATGAGGTTAGTTTTGAACCTCTTGCAAGCCGCCTGACTGATACACAATTAAAAGACCTGACAATGGCCTCTTCTGCTAACACACCGAGAAGGCCACCTGTTGACCGTGCTGCAATGATGGCTCAAAGGGCTTTACGATTAAAAATATCTGACTTCCTTAAAACTGAAGGTGCTGCTGTGATCCTGAATAGTTCCGGAACTTTTAATGTTCCAAGATCAAATGGCGCTAACTATAAATCGGGCGATAAAGAACCAATTGCCGAGTTGAATCTTCCAATTGAAGATCACGGCAGAATGGTACGCCTGTTACAACATAATATTCCTGTTGAAATGGAGATTGAAATACAGAATAAATTCTTTAACAGTCCGACTGTTTATAATGTGATAGGTGAAATACCAGGTACCGATAAACTTCTTAAAAATGAAATAGTCCTTCTGGGTGCACACATTGATTCATGGAACGGTGGAACCGGAGCGGCAGATAATGGATCTGGGTGTATCGTAATGCTCGAAGCTCTCCGTATCCTCAAAAACCTTGACATTGCCCCTCGCAGAACAATCAGAATAGCTTTATGGGGTGGAGAGGAACAGGGTTTATTTGGATCATCGGGTTATGTTGAGAAATATCTTGTCGATCCTGGAACAAAAGAACATAAACCAGACTATGATAAGTTTGCAGCATATTTTAACATGGATAACGGTTCGGGAAAATACCGTGGTATATATATGCAGGAAAACGAACTGGTAAGACCAATATTTGAAGAGTGGTTAAAGCCTTTTGAAGATATGGGTTGTTCAACTATCACTATAAGAAACACTTCCGGCACTGATCATCTTTCATTTGACAGGGTCGGTCTGCCCGGATTTCAGTTTATACAGGACAATATCGAATATGAACGTGGTTATCACTCGGTAATGGATACCTATGAACGACTTGTGATGGCGGATCTTAAACAGAATGCAGTAATCACGGCATCATTTGTTTATAACGCAGCAATGCGTAATGCAAAATTACCGGGAAAACCGGTGATGAAACAGCAGCCGAATGCAGACCAGGGACCAAGGATGTAAAAAACGAAATGAAATAAATTGATATAAATTGAAATATGTAGAAATATGAAGAGACAGGTCTGAGGCCTGTCTCTACAATAATTTACCAGGTCCCTGCACGTTTTAATTCCCTACGTTTTTTTCTGGTCTACATCTTTCATCGACAGCTGAATCCGTTTTCTTTCAATATCAACTGCGACTACTTTTACCATTACATGCTGATGTAGCTTCACAACCATTGATGGATCGGTGACATAGGTTCTGCTCATATTTGATATGTGCACGAGACCGTCCTGTTTGATTCCGATATCGACAAAGGCTCCAAATTTTGTAATATTTGTTACAATACCAGGAATGACTATTCCTTCAATCAGATCTTCCATGGTATGCACATCAGCGAAGCTGAACTCTTTAATTTTTGATCTTGGATCACGTCCCGGTTTTGCCAGTTCATCAATAATATCTTTCAGCGTCGGAAGTCCGGTAACAGGGTTCACATAACGTTCCAGCTTAATCTCTTTTCGTTTAGTTTCATTGGTAATCAATTCCTTCACTTCACAACCAAGGTCCTTTGACATTCTTTCCACAACGTGATAACTTTCGGGGTGAACTGCGCTTGAATCGAGTGGATTCTCTGCATTCCGGATCCTCAGGAAACCTGCAGATTGTTCAAATGCCTTTTCTCCCATTCTTTTCACTTTAAGAAGCTCCTTGCGTGCTCTGAATGGCCCGTTTTCAGTTCTGTAATCAATAATGTTCTGGGCAAGCTGCGGTCCAAGACCCGATACATAAGTCAGCAGGTGCTTACTTGCTGTGTTCACCTCCACTCCGACAGCATTGACACAGCTCATGACTACATCATCGAGCGATTTCTGAAGTTTTTGTTGATCTACATCGTGCTGATACTGACCCACTCCTATTGATTTGGGATCGATTTTGACGAGCTCTGCGAGCGGATCCATAAGTCTTCTTCCGATAGATATCGCACCACGAACTGTTACATCATAATCGGGAAATTCATCACGTGCAATCTTTGAAGCAGAGTAGATTGAAGCTCCGGCTTCGCTTACAACAAAAACCTGAATGTCATTCTCGAACTTGATCCATTTAATAAAATCTTCCGTTTCCCGGCTTGCGGTTCCGTTGCCGATCGCAATAGCTTCAATCTTATAAGCATTGACCAGTGAAAGTATCTTTTTTATCGACATTGCAGTTTCATTCTGAGGAGGATGGGGGTAAATTGTCTCATTATGTATAAAATTGCCCTGCCTGTCGAGACAAACAACTTTACACCCGGTCCTGAAACCAGGATCAATCGCCAGAACGTTTTTCTCACCCAGCGGCGATCCGAGAAGCAGCTGACGAAGGTTCTCAGCGAAAACTGTAATTGCCTCGATGTCTGCTTTTTCCTTGGAAATATTCCTGAATTCCGTCTCCATGGAAGATGAAAGTAGCCTTTTCCAGCTGTCTTTTACTGCATCAGTGACAATATCAGATGATGCATTCCTTCCTTTTATAAAGATGGAATTCAGCATATCGAGAGCGTGTTCTTCATCAGGTTCTACTGACAACCGAAGGAAACCTTCTTCTTCTCCCCTTCTCATGGCCAGAAGTCTGTGAGAAGGACACTTTCTAAGAGGCTCCGACCAGTTATAATAATCACTGTATTTGATACCTTCTGCTTCTTTTCCCTTAACAACTTTTGTATAAACAACAGCCTCCTTATCGAACAGATATCTGAGTTGTTTCCTTGCCTGTTCATCCTCATTTATCCATTCTGCTATAATATCAGAGGCACCGGCAATAGCATCATCAACAGTTGCAACGTCGTCATTCAGAAAGCCTTCAGCTATATGTGCCGGATCATTCTCCTTCTGATCCATAATGAGGACCGCAAGAGGTTCAAGTCCTTTTTCCCTTGCAATTGTTGCACGTGTGCGCCTCTTTGGTCTGTAGGGAAGATAAATGTCCTCCAGCTCAGCCATTATAACTGCATCATCAATTTTCTGCCTGAGCTCAGGAGTCATTTTTTCCTGTTCCTCAATTGATTTTATAATTGCTTCTTTGCGGGCATCTAACTCTTTCAATCGATCGTATTCTTCTTTGATATGCATCAGCTGGACTTCATCAAGACTGCCGGTCATCTCTTTCCTGTACCTGCTGATAAACGGGATGGTTGCTGCTTCATCCATCAGTCGGATAGTATTTTCGACTTGCCATTCGTGGAGTCCGAGTTTCCTGGCAACAAGTACAATATTCCTGTTTGTGTTCATAATATCATTATTCAACATAAATAACTAAACCTTTCAGATATTCGCTTTCGGGGTGGTAAATATTTACAGGATGGTCGGGTGGCTGACACATCTGATGCAATATTCTGACGCTACGGCCGGTATTGGCAGCAGCTGCAAAAACCGATTTTCTGAAATTCTCTTTTGTTACAACCTGGGAGCACGAGAAAGTAAATATAATTCCACCCGGTTTAATCTGTTCAATCGCCTTTATATTCAGCCTTTTATATCCCTGCAAAGCATTTGCCAGAACTTTGTTATGCTTCGCAAATGCTGGGGGATCAAGTATTATCAGGTCGTACTGGTCTTTTATATGATTCAGATAATCAAATGCATCAACCTGAAATGATTCATGTCTATTATCATCTCCATAATTTAGTTTGATATTTTCATTTGCAAGTTCAATGGCCGGGAAGGAACTGTCGACTGTATGAACAACTGCTGCGTTTTTCATTGCATAGACTGAAAATCCTCCTGTGTAGCCGAACATATTTAATACAGATCTTCCTTCGGTATATTTTTCGAGCAGTTTCCTGTTCTCTCTCTGGTCAATGAAGAATCCGGTTTTCTGGCCTGTTGTCCAGTCAATTTTAAACTTATAACCATTTTCTGTAACAATGACCGGGTCAGAATTACCATATAGAAACTCATTTGTAGCCGTCACACCGGACATATGGGGAATTGTACCTTCACTTTTATCATAAACTGCAATAATACGATCATCCATCAATTCAGTCAGGATTAAGGCAATTTCCTTTCTGATCCTGTAAAAGCCTAATGAATGCATCTGCATCACAACAACGCCATTATAGAAATCAACTATCAGACCCGGTAAACCATCACCCTCTCCATGAATAATCCTGAAAACATTAATCTGAGTATTATCGATAATATTAAGGACTCTCCTGTAAGAAATTGCAAGTTTTATCTTTTCCCTGAAAAAGCTTATATCGGGTGTTTCCTGAACAAACGATAATATCTTTACTGCAATTGAGCTGGGTTGATAGTGGCCCACTGCCAGAAAAGTATCTTTATTATCATATACATCCACCAGATCTCCTTCAACAGGATTACCATACATTTTCTTAATTGCACCCGAGAATACCCAGGGATGAAACCGGCGGATTGACTGCTCTTTGCCTGATTTCAATACTATCTTAACTCGTTCCACTTTATTTTGAATTCTCTAATATGCTTTCTTTTTAAACGCAAAGGTCGCAAAGGTTTCAAACCAAAGATCGCAAAGAACTGAAATACAGAATTATATCTTTATGTACTTTGCGCTTCTTAGCATGCTTTGCGGTTAATGGATTTTTTTTAAATAATCTTCTCATATCCGTTGATCAGCTTTTTATAAATCTGATGACAAACCCATGCATCAGTTGCGGCATATATCAGCTGGGCTTCAGTAAGTTGCTCTGCTTCCCAGTCGGTTACCTGCTGGCGCTTGGATATCCTGAACCCAAGAACAATAGCTGCAAGCTTTTTCAATCCCGAACTCTGAATGCCAAAATCTTTAACAAAAGCCTGCAGATCAACGAATCCGCCCGGGGTAAATTTTTTGACCCCTTTTAAAAATCTGATATCATCATGTACTGCTACACCTGCTTTTATTACAGAAGGATCGGATAAAAGATTAACCAATTCATCAGGTATACCCATTTTATTGATGCGGAAGAGACATGCCAGTTCTCCTGTTGAAAGCTGGATAAGAGAAACTACATTTTTTCTTCCTTTTTTGAATGTTGGCCTGGTCTCAGTATCAAAACCAAGGAGTTCGGATTCAAGAAGCCTTGGAAAAACCTCATAAAAAGTTTCAAGATTGTCCACTAAAACTATTTCACCTTTAAACCATGAGAGCTCACGTTTCGCAAGTTCCTCAACTGTAATATTCTCCTTGTACATATTATTCACTTTCTTCCCTTAAATCCTTTTGTCTTCTTGTAATGAACCAGTCTGAGGTATTTCTGTTTTCATCATTTTCATCAACCTTCTTTTCAACTTTTCCAATCTCCTCTCCGGAGTAGATAAACTTATGAATAGCTCTCATTGAATTTACCAGTTTCTGACCCCAGAAGTTTTCAAAGTTCATTCTGCATTCCCAAACGGCATCATTCATAACCTCTCCCGTACCTGTCTGGTAAAGAAGAAGAAAGTCTTTCATATCCTGGTAAATATCTGCCAAATTTTCGGAAATACTTGATACAACAGGTCCTTCCGAATCATTTATTTTTTCATCGAATACCTCAAGGTAATCGTTAGCTGTTCCGAATTTTTCTTTAAGAGTTTCATTAATTCCGGTCCAGTCTGATTCTGTAACGAATTTCTCATTACTATCTTCAAAAAAAGGACTAAATTGGGGCAAAAGAGAGGCCTTCAGGTACAATAAAGGCAGAATACGTTGCAGAATCTTCAGTAACTCATCACCTTTCAGTTCAGAGGCATGTTCCGCATATTTGCAGAATTCATTTGCAATAGCCACAAATTCAATGACATTTCTTGAATATACCGGATCTGAATTGGTATCCATATTGATAATCAAATTAAATTTTACCAGATACCAAAAGTAATAAAATTTGACAGGTAAAAGAAACACTTAACTGAGGGACCGGCTTTATCTTATCGAGCAACTCTTTTGGGTTCGCCGAGCTAGTCCGATGCTTAGCAGAGTCATCTGATTTATTTAAATGAACATATTAAAACGTACTATGTTTTATTAATAATTATAATAGTATGATTGAGACAAAAGAATATGTCGCTTATGAAAGAATGCTAAATGGTGATGTACATTATAGGTTTGACAATGATATGGCAAGCCTGTAGATTAAATAGCATGGGAAGGATTCACTTAGATCATAAGAATTGCAGGATTTTTCTTGATATTTAAAATTGGCAACTATTAAAAAATAAATAGAATATGAAAATTTCGATTATAGGTGCAGGTCATATCGGCGGTAATCTTGCACGTTTATTAGTGAAATCAGGTAACGAGGTAGCCCTGACAAACTCCAGAGGGCCTGCTTCATTACAAAATTTTGTTGATGAATTAGGAAGTAAATTGCATCCGGTAAATTTAGAGGGAGCCATAGCTTACAGCGATATAATAATTCTTTCTATTCATTGGAGAACAATAGACTCTCTTCCTGTATTCAATGTTTCAGGAAAAATTATTGTTGACACGACTAACCCCTATAAGGCAGATGGGTCATTTTATGATTTGGTTAATGAAATTCCAAGTACTAAAGTTATGGAACACTTTATTGGAGGTGTTGTTATAAAAGCATTCAACACGATCTGGTATAAACATCTGGCAGAAAATGGCAACATCAATCTTCCATTGGAAGAAAGAAGGGTCATCCCAATAGCTGGTAACGATAGAAATGCCAAAACAAAGATTGGTAAATTAATCGAAGAAATTGGCTTCGGTCCGTTGGATACCGATAACCTTAAGGAAGGAAGTCAGATTCAGGGTATCCATGGTGTTTTATATAACAAGGAATTTACTGTGAAACAAGCTGATTCTATCATCAGGGACTTGAAATGAACACCTTATTCAATTGATTTCGTGATTCAGTTTCCCTTATCCCGAACTAAATGAGCCAGGATTTAGAAATTTAAGAAATCAATTACTTGAGACCGTAATAAATGGATATTAACCAGTCGATCTTGCGAGATTGGGCTGAGTCCTCATTGTACCTTTCCCTCCACTCATTTCAATTCCATCTTCAACAGATTCAATTATTTCATCTTCTGTTGCTCCATCGTCAAGAGCCTGTTTAATATGTCATTCCATACAGGATTCACAGTCTGTCACTATTGAAATACCTATTGCAATCAACTCTTTTTGCAGTTTACTCAGTTTCCCGTCCTTATAAGTCTTTTGTTCCATGTCTATGAAAGACTGGTATCCTTTTGATTTTCCGGAATAGAATGAATGAGCTTTTTTCCTGGTTTTAATTATCCGTTCAATTTTTTCTTTGTCTGAGTTTTCCATTTTTATGTTTGTTCTTGTGAGATTTGATATCCGATTGCTCACAAGGGGATTTAAAAATGTTTTCTTATTCAGCACTAATTTACGATTAATAGGGGAATTAATAATTCAATTTAGCGCTAAATGCTAAATGAGCAATAAGCAACCGGTTTAATCCTATAGCAATAATAACTTAAGCTTGAGATTTCGAAAATTGTAGTATTAAAAGATATCTTTACATCAAACTAACCAAATAAGAGCCACATTGAAGTTGTTTCCTGGCGATATTGAATTGGTTGAAAGGCTTCAAAAAGGTGATGTGGAAGCCTTCGACCTGATATACGAAAAGTATTCAGGGAAACTCTACGCCTTTGGATTAAAATATCTCAGATCCACAACAGAGGCCGAGGAACTGGTTCAATCAGTTTTTCTTAAGTTGTGGGAAAACTATAGAAACCTTAAAAAAGAATCTTCGTTCAAATCATATCTTTTTACAATAGCGTACAACGATATTTGTAAACTTTTCCGAAAAAGGAATTACTGGCAAAAATTCATCGACGACACCCTGTATGAAAAATCTCAGGCTTCTTCTGAAATAGAAGATAGTATCGACTACCAGTCTGTTCTGAAACGGGTACAACAAATCGTTGACAAACTCCCTGAAAGACAAAAAACCATTTTTCTGAAAAGCCGGCAGGAAAACAAATCAACAAAGGAGATAGCCGAAGAAGTTGGTCTCTCACCCGGTACCGTTGACAATTATATATCAGAAGCCCTTAAATTTATCCGTAGCCGGTTGCATAAGGATAACTTACCGGTTGTGCTGTTTTTTTCGCTGTTTTTCCTTTGAACCAATAATTTCATATTTCGTCCTAAAATATCATGTCTGGAGTATTTTTTTAATCAGCTTTAAAACAGTGTGTTATAAGCTCGTTTCGATAATCCTATCAACGAAATAAAATCTTTCGATAAAAAAACTGCATTTTCCGTATGAGATTTATTTTACTTGCGGATATAATATAAACCAAAGTGAGAAAGGTAAAGATTGAGATAACTATTTTAAAGAAGAAATTAATTAGAGTCAGATCAAATAAGATTATAATAGTTCATTTGGAAAGTTAGTTGGTAGATTAATTTGGGTTACTGACAGGTACTTGCAGATATTATAAATAGGCGTATTCTGTAATACCTGTCAGTTTTTCAACAAACAACACACTTCATCGTAAAAAATCAAAGATCGATATTTCTTCTGTAATAAATTTTTTAAGCAGCGCGTTATATTCACTTTGAGATAATTTCAATAATAAAAAATTATCATCCTTTGAAATAAACGCATTTTCACATGAGATTCACCTTACTTAAGAGTATAATACAAATTCAAAAACCAGGAAAATCATTTTTCTCATAATAGTAACTAAGAATAAATATGTCTAAAGAAAACGATTCAGAAAATATTGAGCGATTTATTAATGGACAGGCTAACGATAATGAAAAAGCCTGGGTGGAATCTCAATTTTTAAACGGAGAGGATAACTTTACCCTGCGACACTTGCTTAAAAATGACTGGGACCTAATGCTCAGGGATTCTACACCAGTTGAGGTTAATCTCAGCCACCTGCTCGACCGTGTTCACCATATAATCCGAAAAAATGAGACTTTGAAAAAGCAGAAACCTCGGCAGAAATTAATTCGGATTTATATGAACGCTGCCGCCATTTTGCTTTTACCATTATTGATTGCAGGAGGTCTGGTTTTTAGTTACCTGGGCAATCATGGTAAGTCAACAACCGACCAGTTGGTTAGTTCCACGATATATGCACCATTGGGTGCACGGGTCTCCTTCAATCTGCCCGACGGTACTACCGGTATGCTCAACAGCGGTTCAAAACTCAGCTATACACTTCCTTTTACCAACAACCGTCAGGTTAAACTTAAAGGTGAAGCATGGCTTGAAGTGAACCGCGATGAAGATCACCCCTTTGAAATAAATACCTGTAATTCAACGGTAAAGGTGCTGGGCACTAACTTCAACGTTAGCGCTTACCCGGCAGAAAATTATGTCGAGGTAGTACTTCAGAAGGGTAGTGTGGAGTTTCAGGATAATAAAGGTGATGAAAAGGTGACGATGGTACCATCTGAAAGGTTGGTTTTTCAGAACGGGAATATCAGCAAGTCGGTTACCGATCCGGCAAAGTACAGTGCATGGACAGAAGGCAAGCTGGTATTCAGGAGTGATCCTATGGCCGAAGTGGCCCGTCGTATTGAACGGTGGTATAACGTAAAGATTATTCTCGCCGACAGTGAGCTTGAAAAATATTCTTTCCGTGCAACTTTTCTGGACGACACACTCGAAGAGGTGCTCCGGTGCTTAAGCATGACCTCTCCCATCAGATATAGAATTACTCCGCGTGAGCTGATGCAAGATGGAACTTACAAAAAAGAAGAAGTAATAATTCATCTGAAAAAGTGATTTTGTAAACCCTAAAACCTAAAAGCTATGATAACAACCAAAGGACCATAAAGAAAGAAGATAAAAAAAGGAAATCGCGTCAACGATTTCCCGAAAAAACATCATTCGATATTTTTTAACTTAAAAACTTTACAAATCTATGAAAAAAAACAAACCTTTTAGGGAATTGTTTTATCGTTCTCTGAAAAAAACACTAAAAATTATGCGTAATGCTTTAATTCTATTATTTATAGGAGTCCTTCAAGCACACGCTATTGACACCTATTCTCAGAAAACCAGGCTTTCCATAAATTTTTCAGATACGGAACTAACTAAAGTTCTTGACAAAATTGAACAGGAAAGCGAATTCTTCTTCCTTTACAACGAAAAACTGCTCGACACCGAACGTAAAGTCAGCATCACTGCAAATGACCAATTAATTAATGTGATACTGGATAATCTATTTGCCGGCACCGATGTAAAGTATACAATCTTTGACCGCAAGATCATTCTTGCTCCGGATTATTTGACAGAAGTGTCACAACCACAGCAAAATAGAATAACCGGTACTGTTACCGACAAGAATGGTACACCTCTTCCTGGTGTAAACGTTGTTATTACCGGGACAACTCAGGGAACAATAACCGATATTTCCGGTAAATACAGTATTGAAGTTCCCCAGGGAGGCAAGAGCCTGACATTCACATTTATAGGGATGGAATCCCAGGAAATCACTATCGGGACATTAACCCAGATCAATGTAACTATGGCTGAGTCGGCAATTGGTCTGGAGGAAGTAGTAGTGGTTGGTTATGGAACGCAACGAAAAGTTAATCTTTCTGGTGCAGTTTCAGCTGTTAAAGGTGATGTGCTTGAAAACCGTCCGATTACAAATATTGGACAAGGACTTCAGGGAGTTATCCCAAATTTGCTGGTTACACAGTCAAATTATGCCCCGGGGCTGGGAGCTTCTTTTAATATTAGGGGATATACTTCGTTAAACGGCGGAGATCCTTTAATCCTCGTCGATGGTGTTGTTCAGGATCCAAATTTATTAAATCCGGATGATGTGGAAAGTGTATCTGTATTAAAAGATGCTGCATCGGCAGCCATTTATGGCGCCCGGGCTGCTTATGGAGTAGTATTGATTACAACTAAAAAAGGTAAAAAAGAACAGCGACCAACCTTGAATGTTACAAGTTCATTATCAACTACTGAGGCGACTAATATACCTGAGTATGTTGATAGCTGGCAGTATGTCAACTATATGAATACAGCCAGTGTTAATGCGGGTGGGAGTAATTATTTTGATCAACGTTTAATGGACTATACAAAGAAATATTATGATGACCCTAAAAATAATTTACCGGTTTATTACGACCCTGACATTGATACCGACGGTAAATACAGATATTGTGGTAACACAAACTGGGCGAAGGAATTATATAAGAGTGGGGCATTGAAGCAAATCAATTCCAGCCTTTCCGGAGGAACTGAAAAATCGAGATATTACATTTCTTATGGATATATGCACCAGGAGGGATTTCTTAGGGCTTATGACGACCAATATAATAGGCATAATGTTAATGTTGCTCTTGATACAGATGTATTGGATTGGCTTACTGTTTCAACGCGGGTGAAATACACCTATTCTTTTGAGGATCATCCTTCCAGCGGAAGTACTGGTTGGTCAGGTATTACTGCATACGGCGGTCAGTTGAAAAACGACCTGCGGCCATTAATGCCGGTAAGGCACCCTGATGGAACCTGGGCAGGACAAGGGAGTTTTACCAATCCTTTTGCAGTTTCTGCCGAAGGAGGACATGATCAACGAAAGGTCAATGATCTTTGGTTAACAGGTAATCTTGATATCCATCCAATCAAAGGACTTTCTATTAAAGGAGATTTTACATTTAATCCTTATTCGTGGAATAGAGAAAAATCTGTACGTCTGTTTACCGAACTGTGGGCAGAACCAGGAAAATCTAATATCTATCCTTGGGTAAATCCAAACTCAGTGACATTAGAAAATGAGTTAGATTATTACACCGCAATCAATGCTTATGTCGATTATGCAAAGAGTTTTGGAAAACACAATCTGAAATTGTTGGTAGGTTATAATCAGGAAGAGAAGAAATACAAATGGGGTTCAGCCAAGAGAGAGAACCTGATTAATAATGACCTGCCTGTAATAAACAGGGCAACAGGGGCGATTTATGTTGATGAAAGTATTACAAGCTGGGGAACTCAGGGCATTTTTTCACGCTTTAATTATGATTATGCAGGGAAATATCTAATCGAAGTTAATGGAAGGTACGACGGCTCTTCCAAGTTTCCAAAAAATGATCGTTATGCTTTCTTCCCATCGGTTTCAGGAGCCTGGCGTATGTCGGAGGAAAATTTCTGGACAGGTATTAAACACATTTTCAACGATGCAAAACTGAGAGTTTCTTATGGTTCATTGGGAAATCAGAATGTTACCGGTAATTTCCCTTACATCTCGAATTACAACATTACTTCTTCTACCCAATATATGCTTGGAGGGGTTTTACCTGTTAGTATCGCCTCTGGTTCATTAATCAGTCCTTCATTTACTTGGGAAAAAGTAAACCAGGGAAATATTGGTCTTGATTTGGGCCTCATAAAAAATAAGCTGAACTTCTCGATTGATGTATTTCAACGCAATACCATTGGGATGTTAACCACGGGAGAGCCCCTTCCGGCAGTTCTTGGAACCGGTGTCCCAAATGAAAATGCCGCTGATCTGAAGACTTACGGATGGGAGTCAGTTGTAACATGGAAAGATAAAATCAAGGATTTTTCATACCAAGTTACGTTCAATATATCGGACGCTCAGTCCGAAATTACCAAGTTTGATAATCCTACAGGTGATTTAGGCACTCATTATGTAGGGCAAAAAATTGGGGAAATCTGGGGATATGAAGCCTCTGGTTTATTTCAAAGCACGGCAGAAATTGCTAGTTCTCCATCGCAAACAAAAATCTATGGAGGAACGTGGAACCCCGGAGATATAAAATATGTCAATCTGAACAATGATAATGAAATCTCATTTGGAACAAATACTTTGGCAGATCATGGTGACAAACGTATTATTGGGAACAACACCCCAAGATATCAGTATGGTTTACAGGCAAATGCTTCATGGAAAGGTTTCGATGTAAGTCTGTTTTTACAGGGTACCGCTAAACGTGACTTATGGACAGATGATAGTCGTTTTTTTGGTATAAACAACGAATGGGACGTACCGATGAAAGCAGCATTGGATTATTGGACAGAGGATAACAAGAATGCTTTTCTTCCACGACCCTATATCGATGGAGGACACGGGAATAGGGAAGCAACAACACTTTACCTGCAAAATGGCGCGTATCTTCGTTTGAAACAAATCTCTTTAGGATATACTCTTCCTGAAAGATGGACAAAGAAAGCTGCATTAAGTAAAGCGCGCATTTATTTTACTGGCCAGAATATAATGACTCTGACAAAACTTAGCAAATTGTATGATCCGGAAAGTCAAAATCTGATGAATTATCCCGTTCCGAAATCATATTCTGTTGGATTAAGCCTCACTTTCTAAATCTTTAACTATTATTGAAATGAAAATAAAAATATATATCATTTTTGTCTTATTGCTAACTGCATTTTATTCATGCGAAGTTATCAATACCGTGCCGGAAGACGCTATTACCGATTTGAATTACTGGAAAAAGACTGATGACCTTAAGCTTTTTGCCAACCAGTTTTATACCACGTTGTCTGCTCCTGACAGAACACGCTCAACACTGGACGTTACCACGGATAATATGGTGCCGAATTCTCCTGACAACCGGTTGTTCAATAACATGACTGTTCCGGGTAGCGGTGGTGGTTGGAGTTCAGGCGATTGGACAAATATTAGGAACGTAAATTACTTTTTGTCGCATTACCAAACCGTCGAAGGTGATGTTGCTGTGATCAATCAATACGTTGGCGAAATACGTTTTTTCAGGGCGAACGAGTATTTCAATAAAGTGAAACGTTTTGGCGATGTTCCGTGGATCGAAAAAGACCTGACTACGACTGATAACGAACTTTTACAAAAAGCGCGTGACCCGCAAAAATTAGTAATCGATAAGATAATTGAAGATCTTGACTTTGCTGTGAATAATTTGAAAGACCCGTCGGAAGTAGAGGCTGGTCGGTTACATAAATATGCAGCACTTCAGATGTTAGCCCGTGTTTGCCTGTATGAAGGAACATGGTTAAAATACCGCAACTTATCCGGATGGGAACCCTATTTGACAAAAGCGGTTGAATCTGCAACAACAGTTATGAATTCAGGTAATTATGATATCGAAAGGGGCAATGCTCTTTACATGTTTGACGGTTATCCGTTATATTATAAGCAACAATTTATTCAGGAAGACTTAACTACCAATAAAGAATGTGTAATGCCCCAGATTTATAAAAAAGATTTGCTTATGCAAGGTGTGTCCAGAACAGTAAACGAAACAGGAATAGGGATCAGCAAGGATTTTATTGAAGATTTTTTATGTGTTGACGGTAACCCCATTGCTTTGAGTCCATTATATCAAGGCGACGATTCACTTCAGATGGAAATGGCCAATCGTGACCCACGACTGCGGAATATGGTTGATAATAAATTCATGCCTTACTATCTTGATGGCTTCAAACCAATCAGCTATCCAGTTACCCCTATCGCCGTTAGTCAATGCCCGACGGGTTACATGGCATTCAAATTTCGTACTCCTGAACCTGATCAAAACGAAGCGGCCCATACCACTTATGATTGGTATGTTTTCAGGTACGCCGAGGTATTATTGATTTACGCTGAAGCAAAAGCCGAACTTGGAACGTTGACTCAAATAGATCTTGACAATTCAATAAACAAACTAAGGGCCCGTTTGGATGAGCCAGGTAAATTTACAATGGGCAGATTAAGCCTCAATCCTCCGGCAGATCCTTTGGCCACCGTGAATGGAAGCCCTCGTTATGGCTATCCGGTTTCACCGATTATTTACGAAATAAGGAGAGAGCGGCGTATTGAGCTGGCATTCGAAGGTTTCCGCTGGGATGATATATGTCGTTGGAATGCAGGTAAACTAATCGAGAATCCCAAAACGATGCTTGGACTTACTGTAACTGATGGGGTCGTTGCCCGATATACCAAGTACAATGGAGGCACAAATCCGTTCAGTACCAGAGCGCTTTACAGCCTGAATGATTGGGATGGAAAATCAAAGAATTTGCTCCAAATTTATTCAACCATGGCTCGTAAATGGAATGATAAATTATATTTAGATCCTCTTCCGACCGACCAGTTAACTTTAAATCCAAATTTGGTTCAGAATCCGGGCTGGTAGCAGTTAAAGAAATCTTTAAAGATATGGTGTACTTCTCCTTTCCGGGGAGGTACATCTTTATCTTGAATGTCAATTCTATAGTTTATTGAATCTTGGGGTTTTTCTAAATAGAATTCTCAAAAGGCAATTAATCTTAATTGGTACGTCATATTGGAAGCTATAATTCAAAGACAATTCCAATTAGATATGAAAAAGACTTCGTTTGTATAACTACCAATATCATTTTATCTGCTAGACAACTTCGTTGGCGGGATCTGAACTTTACTTGTGTTCTTCCTTCCGTTATGAGTACGTTTACGAACTGTGACTGAAGTAGATAAAGAAGGTTCATGTATTTTCAATGCGGCATTTTAGGTGTTTTTCAATGGAGGAGAAAGCTATAAAATGTAAATATATAACAATTTTGAAGGTGACTTTTATTGGTGGCATATACAAATTATTAGCTTATTTTGACTCGAAGTGGCATCCTCATGGAAGTTTGCGACAATGGTAATCGCAATATTCCGGTAAGTGATATCCTTAAAAAAATTAGGATAATTATAAAATGAATCTACTAATCAATAACCTAAATGAAAAAACCAACATTCCTAAAACTGTTTTTATTAATTGGGTTGACTTTGGGCGCCATGGCTGTCATGTCACAGGAACCCGCAGTACAACTCAGAAACTCCAATTTTGAAGGTTCGTCGATAAAACCGTGGGAGGTAATCGGCAACGGAGCAGTATTGTTAAAATCAAATGCCCATTCCGGAAATCAGGCTCTGGAACTAAGCTCAGGAACTATTGTTCAGGCAAATGTAAAATTGAATCCCTCATCAAGTTATAAACTCTCCGGATGGCTAAAAACCGAAAGCGGGTCTGATGAAGTCCGGCTCAGCGTGAACGGTTTGGGCGAGCATAACACCGGTACAGCCAGCGCTTTGGCCAACTGGAAAAAGGTTGAACTGAAATTCGTAACCAGTTCCGAACAATCAACTGCAATCATCGAAATCCAAAATCCGGAGAACACAGCAAAAAACAGGGCCTGGACCGATGATTTAAATATCGAATACCTGGGCCAATATACTCCAACAAAAGACACGGGCATCAAACAACTTGCCCCAAGAATCCCGAAAACCGACTTGGGTATTTCGCAGCAGCCTGACTCCAAAATGCAATGGCTGCTGGACGACAAGTTTGGAATGTTTATCCACTGGGGACTGTATTCCGGTCCGGGCAAAGGCGAATGGTATCAGGAAAATAATGGGATCTTGCCTGACGAATACAGGAAGCTTGCCTATCCTGAGAGCGGTGATCAGTATTTTGCCGCCGACAAATTTAATGCTGACGACTGGGCCCGACTTGCTAAAGATGCAGGCATGAAATATATGTGCATGGTAACCATGCACCACGACGGCTATGCCCTGTTCAACAGTAAAGCTCCCGATGCCTTTACCAGCAAGCAAACGCTCAACCGCGATTTTGTAAAAGAATATGTTGATGCCTGCCGGAAACACAATTTGAAAGTTGGCCTATATAAAACGCTGATCAATTGGCGCTATCCCGGGTATTACGATGTTTCGGGAACAGATTGCAAACCGAATAAATTTGGTTATACCACCGACCCGTCACATAAGGAAAATGCAAGAGAGATGAAAAATGAGCTCTATTGCCAGGTAAAGGAACTGATGACCAACTACGGCAAAATTGATCTGATTTTTTGGGATGGAGGATGGCTTGGTCAGCAGGGAAGCGATGCCGACGGCGCTTATTTCTGGGAATCCGGAAAGTTTCTCAATCCTGCGAATGAATGGCCGGTTTGTCCCTGTTTTCAGGATCGGGATAAAGAAACCGGCAAACCATTGGGATTGATAGGAATTGTCCGGAAATATCAGCCTGATGTCATTGTGAACTCACGAAGCGGCTGGTATGGAGATATTAAATCGGAAGAAGGAGGCCAGCCCGTTACCGGCCCAATACGGAACGAGGACGTTTGGGAAAAATGTATGACCATGGCGCCGGGTTGGGGTTACACTCCGGCACACAACGATTCTGCCAAAGTGATTAGTTGTGGCGGCGTCAAACGAATGCTGGCCGATTGTGTAATCCGTAACATGGCTTTGCTCCTGAATGTTGGCCCCGACCGGCATGGAAAAATAACCGATGTTGAAGCCAATGTTTTAAGGCAGACCGGACAATGGCTCCGGCAGGTGGGGAATGCCGTTTATGGCACCCGCGGCGGCCCCTGGAATCCTAAGGACGGAGAATATGGCTTTGCTTATAAAAATAAAACCATTTACATCTATCTGTTAAACGGGTTTAAAGGGGAAGATTTTGTCCTTCCAGCAGTAAATAAAGATCAGAAGGTTATACGAGCTTATTCAGTAACCGATGGCAACACGATTTCCTTCAGGCAAAAAAGTAACGGCGAAACCGTCCTAAAAGGTTTTAAACAGACCGACAAAGACGTGACAATCCTTGCCGTTGAGTTGAACAAGGCGGTCATGCCATAATTTTAAATCAATGAAGCTAAAGAATAACGGACTAGTAATGTTTTTGAGTGTCGCATTAACTCTGTTGTTATTTTGGGTAAATGGGAACTCACAGGATTTGCAACCGGCAACATCAGGCAAACGGATCAAAGAAAATTTTGATTTTAACTGGCAGTTCCACAAAGGCAACATAGCTATGAAGCGTGTGGTGCAAGCTGGTGGTCAGGGTGGGTTGACCGATGTGAATGTGAAAGTTATTACAAACAAAGATACCATCATTGACTACACGGATGTTAAAAGCGCCAAAGTGTTTTACCCACGCGATTGGAAAGAAGTAAATCTTCCGCACGATTGGGTTGTGGAAAGTACTTTTGTTCATGACGACGACTTGGGTAATCAACCGGCGGCTAACGGGTATTTGCCAACAGGTATTGGTTTTTATCGAAAAGAATTTGAGATACCGGAAACGGATAATGGGCGAAAAATATCCGTCGAGTTTGAAGGGGTTTTCAGGAATTGTACTGTTTGGGTTAA
Organism: Bacteroidales bacterium; assembly: GCA_049512815.1. GTDB lineage: Bacteria > Bacteroidota > Bacteroidia > Bacteroidales > VadinHA17 > LD21. Next base: position 57,545 of record JBEKWS010000025.1, read on the forward strand.
TGGCCATCTTTTAGGACATCACCAAAGTGGCTATACGCCTTCAAATTACGATCTGACGGATGTTCTGTGTTACGGGAATGCAGGCAAAAATGTCATATTGGTGAAGGTTGATGCCCGTGAACCTGAAGGTTGGTGGTATGAAGGTGGCGGCATTTACAGGCACGTTTGGCTTATTAAAACCAACTGGATTCATGTAGCGCGTTTCGGAACTTATGTTACCACTCCTTCTGTATCTCCTGAAGAAGCTACAGTAAGTATAAAAACAACGCTGAAAAATGAGAATGAAACGGCAAAGAATGTTAAATTGGTTTCAAAAATAGTGGACAATAAAGGAGTTGTGCTGGATACAAAAACTACTACCCAATTAATTGAACCCTTTGGCCAAACTGAGATATCTCAGGAAGGAAAAATTCAGAAACCGTTACTTTGGGCGCCCGAAACACCGCACCTCTACAAAGTCATGACCGACGTTTTGGACAGCGGAAATATTGTTGATACCTACAAAACCACGTTTGGAGTGAGGACTATTGAAATCAAACGCAACGGGGTCTTCCTCAACGGAAAACTATATCCGGTAAAAGGAACCTGCAATCATCAGGATTTTGCGGGCGTTGGAGTTGCCCTGCCGGATAAAATAAATGAGTATAAAATAAAGTTGCTGAAAGAAATGGGAAGCAATGGCTACCGTAGCGCCCATCATCCGCCCACACCAGAACTGCTGGATATATGCGACTGCCTTGGTATGCTCGTCCTGGATGAAAACCGCCATTTATCAAGTTCTGAAGAAGGCTTAAACGATTTGAAAGCCATGTTGAACCGTGATCGCAACCATCCTTCGATATTTATGTGGAGCATGGAAAACGAGGAATGGATCCAGGGAACTGTAACAGGTACCAGGATCCTGGAAACAATGGTTGAAACAACCCATAAAATTGATCCTACACGTCCTGTGACTGCCGCGATGAACCATGGCCGTAACGATGGTGGGTATAATGATGTGCTGGATGTCGTGGGCTACAATTATGGTGATAAGGGAATGGCGTATGTGAAAGACCATGAAAAATATCCTGATCGGGTACAGTTTTGTACCGAATCTACAAGTTTCGTCTCAACACGTGGGGAATATGAGGACAATTGGGAAAAGGGCTATGTTTCAAACCTCAAGAAATGGCAGCCCAACTGGGGGCCATTCCCTGGTGAAGACTGGGCCGATATTGTCAAATATCCATTCCTTGGTGGAACATTTGTCTGGACAGGGTTCGATTACAGGGGTGAACCAACTCCTTTCAGGTGGCCCTGCATTACTTCGCATTTCGGGTTTATGGATATTTGCGGTTTTCCCAAAGATGGGTATTACGCTTACAAAGCAGCATGGACGAATGAACCGGTCGTTCACATCTTCCCCCACTGGAACTGGCCGGGAAAAGAAGGGAAACTTATTAGCGTTCAATGTTACACAAATTGTGAAGAAGTTGAGTTGTTTTTAAATGGCAAAAGTATGAGAAAGAAGAAGACAGTTCCTTTCGAAAAGCTCGAATGGGATCTTGTTTATCAACCTGGGAAATTGGAAGCAGGGGGATATAACAAAGGGAAATTAGTTACCAAAGATGTTGTTGAAACTTCTACCGCCCCTTCACAGGTTGATTTGAACAGCGATTGTAACACTCTCAAAGCCGATGGCTGGGATGTGGCCGTAATACGTGTGGCTGTTAAAGATGCTAAAGGCCGGGTTGTGCCAACCGCTGATAATCTTGTAAAATTTTCGATTGAAGGACCTGGAAAGATAATTGGTACCGGCAACGGCAATCCCAGTAGCCATGAATCCGATAAAGCCAGCCAGCGGATGGCTTTTAACGGATATTGTATGGTCTTGGTGCAAACAGGTAAACAAGCCGGAGAAATCAGGTTAAAAGCTTCTTCCGATGGTCTCAACAGTGATGAAGTGGTTCTTAACGTGAAATAAGTCTATTAGGGCATTTACTTCTTGCCACTTATTCAGAATCAATTTAAAGTTAGAGTGTCAAAATTGTAATAGTCTATGTCCAGAAATTATCAGTATCTGCTAAATGATTAATAAATAGATTTTTATAATCCTTAAGGATTTTAATAATTCATTTTTTATGCTGCCGATTTTACAGGAACAGATAAAATATCCAAGTCGTTCAAACCAGTGGTAGGAAGTAAATACCCTAGTAAGTCTATTAATTCCAAAGCAAAAAAAATGAGATAAACTAAATAAATTCAAAAATATGACTAGATATTTTTTATTCGGAATAATTCTTACAGCAAGTATAATCTTTACAGGATGTAAGCAGACCAAAGCCCCTGCGCCTTATGGCCCTGTTCCAAGCGAAAACCAGCTAAGATGGCAGGAAATGGAATATTATGCGTTTGTTCATTTCTCATTAAATACCTATACCGATCAGTCGTGGGGATATGGAAATGAAGATGTAAAGCTGTTTAATCCTGAAAAAGCTGATTGTCGTCAGTGGGCGCGTATTTGCAAAGAAGCAGGTATGAAAGGTATCATAATTACAGCAAAGCACCACTGTGGTTTTTGCCTCTGGCCTTCTAAATATACCGAGTATTCGGTAAAAAATGCTTCATGGAAAAATGGCAAGGGCGATATGGTTCGCGAAATGGCCGATGCCTGTAAGGAATATGGCCTGAAATTAGGCATCTATTTGTCACCATGGGACAGGAATAGCAAGGATTACGGGAAACCGGAATACATCACCTATTTTCGTAATCAGCTCACCGAACTCCTCACCAATTATGGCGAAATTTTCGAAGTTTGGTTCGACGGGGCCAATGGAGGTGATGGATATTACGGTGGAGCCAATGAAACACGTAAAATTGACCGTACCACCTATTATGACTGGATTAATACATACAAACTCGTTCGAAAACTACAACCTAATATTGTAATCTGGAACGACGGAGGAGATCGGGCTGATTTGCGCTGGGTTGGAACTGAATCAGGCTATGTTGGCGAAACAAACTGGAGTTTATTGAATGCAACAGGCGATGTGCCTGAAAATATGTTGCGTTATGGTGTGGAAAACGGGAATTCGTGGGTTCCCGGCGAAGTGAATACGTCCATCCGTCCAGAGTGGTTTTATCATCCCAGCGAAGACACCAAGGTAAAAACATTACCTCAACTAATGGACACTTACTACAATTCGATTGGACGAAACGGTACATTGCTGCTTAATTTCCCGATTATGCCAAATGGTTTAATTCATCCCAATGACGAAAAAGCAGCGCTTGAATTTGGCAAAGCAGTAAAGGAAGCGTTTGCTGTAAACCTGGTTGAACAGAAAAAAGCGAGTGCATCCAATGTTCGTGGCAACAGTAAAGATTTTGGTGCAGATAAAGCAATAGACAGCGATAAAAACACGTATTGGACTACTGATGATGATGTGGTTACAGCTTCACTGACTATCGATTTGGGCAAACCAACTACCTTCAACCGTTTTATGGCGCAAGAATATATTCGGCTAGGACAGCGAGTGAAAGCTTTTACAGTGGAAGCTTTGGTTGATGGAACCTGGAAAGAGCTGGCAAAAGAAACGACTATCGGATATAAACGAATCCTCCGTTTCCCGACTGTTAAAGCAACACAAGTACGTTTCACCATTACCGATTCAAAAAGTTGTCCGGTAATTTCTAACATCGGGATTTACAATGCAGCGCAATTGTTGACCTCTCCATCTGTAATGAGAAATAAGTCGGGCGAAATAATTATTACCCCGGCAGATAAAGAATCCGAAATCTATTACACGCTTGAAGGTAGCATCCCAACTGCAAAATCGAAAAAATATACCGCTCCTGTTTCCATAGATGGCAAAGTAGAGGTTAAAGCAATCTCATACGATGCTGTTACCGGGAAAAACAGCCCTGTGAGCCAGGAAAAATTCGATATCCCCCGGAAAGACTGGAAGATAGTTGGTATTGAAGATCAAAGGGCAGACAATTTGCTTGATGGAAACGCATCGACCACATGGCACCAGCCAAGGGGTACGAAGTTGCCGGCTGACCTGGTGATTGATTTGGGAAGTGTATTGAACTTGTCAGGTTTCAGATACCTTCCTGACCAGTGTTTGTGGAATCCTGGTATCATTACTACCTATCAGTTCTTTGTTTCGCAGGATAATAAAGACTGGAAATTGGTTGATGAAGGTGAATTTGCCAACATCAGAAACAACTCGTTGTGGCAAATCAAAAAGTTTGCCGCTGAAAAAGCACGCTATATTAAACTGCAGGCATTGAGTAATACAAAGGGTGACAATAATATAGGGTATGCTGAAATTGATATAATAACCTTATAGTTTATATTTTCAAAAAAGTTATTAAATCCATGTTCGTCATTGAAATTTTTGCATGATAAAACAATTTAGTGGTTTAATGTTTGCGTCTTAAAACAATTTTTTATCCGTCAATTCTTAAACCAAACAAATACTGCCCATGAAAACCAATTTTTTTTCAATTCTGCTGATTTACCTTTTAACAAATTATTCTTTTGGCCAGACCCTTTCTATAGTAGATTACGTCAATCCGCTTATGGGCTCCGATTCCAATTAATCGTTGTCGAACGGAAACACCTACCCGGCCATTGCCATGCCCTGGGGAATGAATTTCTGGACGCCGCAAACCGCCAAAATGGGCGACGGCTGGGTGTATGCCTACGATGCAACACATATTCAGGGCTTCAAGCAAACACACCAGCCCAGTCCGTGGATCAACGATTACGGCCAGTTTTCGCTTTTCCCGATGACCGGGGAACTGAAAATTACCGGGGAAAAACGCGCCAGTTGGTTCTCTCATAAGGCGGAAACCGTAAAACCATACTATTACAGTGTTTACCTTGCCGACTACGATGTGACCACAGAAATTACACCTACAGAACGCGCCGCGATGTTCCGCTTCACTTTTCCTGAAAACGAAAAATCATGGGTCATGATCGATGCGTTCGACAAGGGTTCATACATCAAAATTATTCCTTCAGAAAATAAAGTGATTGGATACACCACCCAAAACAGTGGTGGCGTTCCCGAGAATTTCAAGAACTATTTTGTGATCAGGTTTGATAAAGCATTTGCCGAAAGTTCGGTCTGGAGTGACTCCGCTCTGGTTGCTGGAATTTCGGAACTTAAAGCCAACCATGCCAGTGCGGCCATCCGGTTTAAAACCCGGAAAGTCAGGTGCTTCAAACCATTCTTACCGATTTGGACTTTGCCGCCGCTAATCTTCCTGCCTCCTATTCAGATTCAGATGTTGGTCGTGTAACTAAAGGCGCTGCCCTTGCCTACAAAGCAAAGACATTGCTCTATAATGAAAAGTGGGCAGAAGCAGCTACTGCAGCTAAAGCAGTTATGGACTTAGGCGCTTATGGATTATTTGCTGATTACGAAGGTTTGTTTAAAGAAGAGAACGAAAACAACAAAGAAGTAATTTTCGATATCCAATACCAGAAAGATCTTCGTCCACAGTCGTGGCCAACTACTGCCACATCGTTTGCCGAATGGCCAACACCAAGTGTCACTGGCGATTTGATTAACTCGTATTACATGACCAATGGTTTGCCAATTACTGATGCAGGTTCAGGTTATAATGATCAGGACCCATACAAAAACCGCGATCCTCGCCTGGCTGCTTCGGTTGTTTTGCCCGGATCGGCAATGGGAACGGGAAGAACATTCATTCCGTCTAAAGGATTACTATGCCATTTCTTCAACCTTTCAATACTCTCCAGGTATGGTGGTGCTTCATTCCAAAGATCTTGTCAACTGGGAAAGTATTAGCCACGTGGCAAACGACCTTACCCGCATAAGCCCCGAGCTTAACTGGGACAAGACGAATTGCTACGGCAGAGGCATTTGGGCAGGCTCAATACGATATTATAAGAATAAATTCTGGGTCTATTTCGGTACACCCGACGATGGATTCTTCATGAGTTCTGCCACCAATCCTGCCGGTCCCTGGAAGCCTCTTCACCAGATATGGAAAGTTAACGGATGGAACGATTGCTGTTCGTTTTGTGACGACGATGGGCAATTGTATTTTATTGCTACCAACTTTGCCCTCGACCCGAAAAACAATAAAAAGTACAACATTCATCTGTTCAAAATGACTCCCGACGGGAAAAGACTGATCATGGAATCTGACTCTATCATCCACCAGTCACACGGAAGCGAATCCAACAAGCTATATAAAATCAATGGACTTTACTACCACTTCTTCAGTGAAGTGAACAGCGAAGGCCGCGTGATCATGATGGAGCGTTCGAAAAACATTTATGGTCCCTGGGAAATTAAACAATTAAACCATGTTGACCCTAAAAAGGACAGGGAACCTAATCAAGGACTTTTACAGACCGTAACGGGCGAATGGCATTTCTTAACCCATCATGGCACCGGGAGTTGGGAAGGACGCGTTGTCAGTCTATTGCCGGTTACCTGGATTAAAGGATGGCCAATAATAGGCAAAGTAGGTTCTGACACAATTGGCAATATGGTTTGGCGTGACAAAAAGCCAATTATAGATAGCCGTACACCTCTAAAAATTCAGACGGATGACGAGTTTAATGCAACCACACTGCCAGTGCAGTGGGAATGGAACTATCAGCCCCGAAAAGAAAAATGGTCGCTTACTGAACATTACGGATTTCTTCGTCTGTATGCTTTTACACCTATCAATCCTTCAGATAATCGAAATTTAATTTTCAGGGCAGGCAATACCCTCACACAGCGCAGTATGCGTACAACAAGAAATGAAGCAACAACAAAAATAGATATTAGTGGTATGGCTAATGGCCAATATGCCGGATTATGCCATTACGCATCAACATATAGCACTTTTGGTGTTAAACAAACTGATGGCATTAGAACATTGGTATACGATAACAATGGAAAAGACACCACTTGTATTCGAATTGTTGGTAACTCTATATGGCTGAAATCGATATGGGGCTATGAGGGTATTAACAGTTACGCATATAGCACCGATGGTAAGACTTTCATCCCTTTTGGTGATATTTACCAATTAACATGGGGCAATTACCGCGGTGATCGTATTGGAATATTCAACTTTAACGCAAAGGAAGATAAAGGCTTTGTAGATGTGGACTGGTTTCATTACGAAATAGATAACAAATAACAAAAGTGCGAATAGAACTAACCAATAAGTAAGAATGTAAACTTTAGTTTTTCAAAATGATGTAAATTCTAAAAACCCAGGATTCAAAAACTTATCTTATGAAATGAACATATTCGTTAAACACAAACACGGATGAATACTTCACATGCGAGTTCCATACGGCCTTAAAAAACAAATTATATACGGATGAGAATACTTATTCTTACAACTATTGTATTGTTTTGGTCGTTTAGCATTTTTTCTCAGGACACAGCCCCTAAAATGCTTGTCAGCGAAGGAAATCATACCAAAAGCAGTATTGACCAAAAGGCAAAAAAATTCTTTTGTTTCCCTATTTCCTTGGCCAGGATAAAGGAATGTACCTTGCTTTAAGTACAGATGGATATCAATGGGAACAGTTAAATAACGGTCAACCTGTATTAATTCCACATGTCGGTTCGCAAAATTTAATGCGCGATCCAAGCATTCACAAAGGCGCTGATGGCATTTATCGTGTAGTTTGGACAACCGGTTGGGCAGGGAAAGACATTGCGGCTGGCGTCGATAGCATTGGTAACTGTTGGGCTCCTGAAATATTCTTCGACGAACTGAAAAACCAGTTAATGATCTTCTGGTCGTCAAACATAGGTAAAAGGACGATAACATCGGTGTACCCAACAACTTTTACCGGGTGGCCAAAACTCCCGAAGGTGCCTGGGGCGAAGAGTTTGGTCCAATTATGCCCTCAACCGGCGACGAAGGTCCTTCTTGTGTAAAAGTTGACAACGAATACAGGGTTTACACCGATCCCTTTGAGAGCGGTTTTGCCTATGTTTTTACATCTACCAACCTAAAAAACGGCAGCGAAAAATATCTGATTTAAAAATGCCGATTTGCTGGTAAGCGTTTTTGGACCCGGTAAACGAAACGATGCTCCCGGGCACGAAATTGTGGAAATGGGATTGGTGCACCTATATCGAATTACCAATGAGCGGAAATATCTTGACTTAGCCAAGTTTTTCATCGATTGCAGGGGTAAAAAGCTCGATCCTAAAAGAAGTTATTTTCAGGACCAGGCACCTGTTGTTCAACAGGATGAAGCGGTAGGGCATGCTGTTCGGGCAGGTTATTTATATTCAGGCGTGGCAGATGTTGCTGCATTAACCGGGAACAAGGATTATATAAATGCCATAGATAAGATTTGGGACAATATGGTTTCCAAAAAGTTTTATATCACTGGCGGCATTGGAGCTGTGCCCGATGGTGAACGGTTTAGTGAAAATTACGAACTTCCTAATCTAACCGCCTATAATGAAACCTGCGCTGCCATAGCTAATGTATATTGGAATTACAGAATGTTTCTGCTTCATGGCGATGCTAAATATATCGATGTAATGGAGCGGAGCTTGTATAATAACGTTAT
>JBEKWS010000026.1:0-63549 GCA_049512815.1 Bacteroidales bacterium
CCTACAAGCCAGAAAGATAAGTTACAGAAGCGCGATCCGATTGACAGCCGAAAGATTGCCAGAGGTCTGGAAAAAGGATCACTGAGAGGAATTCATATTTTTGATCGGGATCTTGAAGAACTCCGGAGTTTGAACAGAACAAGATTTTATTTAATGCGTGATCTGAGAAGAAGCAAAAACAGGATAAAAAGCTTTCTTCAATATTACGGGGAACCAATCCCTCCTGAATTCGATAATAACCAATGGACATTAAAGTTTTTATCGTGGTTAAAGCAGATAAAGATGAAGACACTGAGCGGACAGGATGCATTTTCAAATCTTATTCGCTCATACGAGTATCACAGAGAACAATTGCTGACCCTGAGCCGACTGATCAGACAAAGGATCCGTGAGTATGACAATGAACTTTATTCATTGTTAAAATCGATATCAGGGATAGGTCCTCTGACCTCATCAGCTTTAATAACAGAACTGGGTGATATTAACCGTTTTCCTCATATTGATCATCTGAGCAGTTTTGTAGGGTTGATCCCCAGGGTAAGAGAGAGTGGAGAGACAATTCATACCGGGGGAATAACCTTCCGTTGCAATTCATTCCTTCGGACTATGCTTATAGAATCTTCCTGGCAGGCAATCCGGATGGATCCTGCTCTCATGCAATATTATCAGAAACATATTATAAACAACAAAGGACATAAAGTCATAATCAAGGTAGCACGAAAACTATTAAACAGAATAAGATATGTAATGAAAAACAGACAACCTTATGTAACGGGAGTTGCATAACAAGAAAAACCTATATGATCAATATCAATGAGGGATAGCGCAAAACACGGCATGTGGCAATAGATTACAAACTTTAGCTTACGCACCCTTACCTTTAAAAAATGACAAGTGATTGCGGCAGATAATAATACTGACCACATATAGCAGCGTGATTTTATAGGATTTTTTAAGAAGTTTATAAAAGAAGAATATTATTTAAATTTGTCCGTGTTAGGTGGTCGTAGCAATTTTTAATCATTTCCAAAAAGTGACTAACAAACCTTCCTGCAACAGGAGAGCTTTGTCATTATAAAAGAGCTATATGATAAAATTCTCTTTTCCTCATTTTGGGTGAACTATGCTATCCAATGGCAATTTCTTTTCCTGTCATAGATGCTCCATTTCTGCCAGTGGAGTCAGAGTTTTCAAAATGATATTTTTAAAAGCAAAATTCGTCTAGTCAACATTATTAAGATCATGACTGGACAGATTCTGAATTTCAGATAAGAATTTTGCGGTTTATTATTTATTGCTATTCCAGATTGTTAGTACAGCTTTCCATTTCCCATCGATCTTTCTCCAGACATCAACTCCTTTGTCTGCTTCTTCGATAATACCATTAAGCGTTTTCACTTTCATCGTGTTTGAACCCTTAATATATGCAAGATCTCCTGAGGCAGATACCTCAACCTTTTCACTTGTCCACGAAAATGTATCCCAAAGTATACTTGTATCAGCAAACATGGATTCAAATTGTTTCCGGATCGTTTCAAGACCAGTAGTAACGTTCTGACCGGGGGTCATGATCATAGCATCTGGTGCGTACATTTCCATGACTTTTGCAATATCTCTCTTCTGGTTTAATACAGTCCAGTCGGCTTCGAGTTTGCGGATTGCATCCTCTTCGGCCTTAACATTTACATTGGGCGCTCTGTTACAGCCAAATAAAATGGCAATGGAACTTAAGAAAACGACAATTCTTTTCATCCTGATTTGATTTAAGGTTAATATTAATAATAAAACTTCTTGTTAATAATCAAATAACAAACCTGTTAGCAAAGTTACACCCTGTTTAAGCCAAAGTCAATTTTATTTTATCAGATAGATTTAATTACAATTTGAGACTATTAATTAAATATAAATAATCGGAAGTCTCTTGCTCAGCATAGTCCGATACATTTCTGAATATCTTTTCGAGTCAATGAATTAGTTATTGGTCAGAAAATATTTTTTAAACCGTGACGTAGCATATTTTTGTCTTGGAGGTAGAGAAGTAAAGGTTTGCGAAGGGTAGCCTGTGGGAGTCTTCTTGCTACGGGGGCAAACCTGTATTTTTTTCAGAGTTTCTATAAAAACCAATTCATTAGGAAGTAGTTATTTAATTGTCATGATGCATGCTATTCGGCAAGATTTTTTTGTTTGTTCGTGAGTAGGAGGCCATGCTATGCCACCTAACGGGAGTCTGTCTAATAACCATTTTTGTCGATAAAAAATGATTAAAATAAACTGATTTAATAAGGGGCTGAGAATAATATAGCTTTGGTTGTTAACACATTAAACAATTCCTGAAAATGTATTGTTCCTGGTTCATAATTAAACGAGCAGGTTATTAGACAGTCTGACGGCCCGGCGGTTTAATTGAGTTGCCGTCAGCGTCGCGATGGCGTGGTTTTTGCCAGTCCTGGTAGACGGACGAGTACCCACTGGTCATGATGAAGTTGTCTAGCCGGTACCAAGTCCCGATAAGTGTACGAAAGTTGTCTGGTCACGATAAAATAGTCTAGGTGGAGTTTGCAAAAACCCTGCCTGCCGGCAGGCAGGCATGACACATGCGCGTCAGCCGGCAGCCCTATTGACTTTGTCTCGGTTGTAGGATCAGTCCGGGTGCAACAAAATTTTATAAGTGGGTGAAAGTTTTCTCGCATAGACTTTTGGGGCGATTACGAATTAGTCCGGGCTGCGGAAGGCAATTAATTAAACCGTCCGTGTTGCACTAAATCCCACCCCATTTTTGGGGGTGGGATAGCTTTATTTAAAATAAAAATAGTAAAATGATACTGAACGGGAGATTGAGCTCCCTAAAAATTACGTGAATAATTTTAATGTCCAGTATCATGAGAAAAAAAAGCGAATTTACAACTGTCGAACGAGCTATCCAAACTGTTGATGGCTTCCGGAAAGTATTTAACACATTACAACAGCAAACTATCCTGAGGGGTCAGAGTCAAAGTACCCTCGATAACTACATCCGGCAGATTGCTCTTATCAGCCTGGAGTTTAACAAGCTCCCTGAAGATCTCTCTGAAGATGATATCAACGGGTACCTGACTACTCTTGCTCTGAGTCCAAAATCTCCTTCACGAAGCAGTTTTAAACATGCTATATATGGTCTGCGTTACTATTATCGTCATATCGGACAAACCAAAAGGGCCATTAACCTGCCATCCCTTAAAAAAGAAGCAAAACTACCTGTAATATTGAACCGTGAGGAGCTGCGCCAACTGTTTAAAGCGCCAACATTGTTAAAGCACAGGATAGCTCTCACTTTAATATACTCCGCTTAATGGTAAGGACTCCGATGGCCGGTACAGCAGCAAAGGCCTTAGTTGGGTAATGCGGGAGGCTCTGAAAAAAACCGATATTAAAAAAGAAGTCTCTCTTCACACCCTTCGTCATAGTTATGCAACCCATTTGCTCGAAGATGGATTAAATATCTTAATCATCAAGAAACTGCTTGGCCATGCCAAAATTGAGACAACAATGATCTATCTGCATGTTGCCCAGTGTCCCTTAACATCTGCACATAGTCCGCTGGATACATTGTACCCTCAGAAATAGTGCAGCGCCCTCAGTTTGAGGTTGCCCAGATCATAGATTGGTTTGGACAGCAATATATTAATGAGTGTCAGCCTAACAGTTATATCGTGCGAAACCTCGATGCCATTCATAAATGCAGGACTTCAGCTTTGGGTGGGCATATTGATTTTTGCGATTGCTGTGGGGAACAGAGGATAAGTTATAATAGTTGTGGTAATCGTCATTGCCCTAAATGTCAGGGTGCAAAACAGGCTCTCTGGGTAGAGGACCGGATGAATGATGCACTTGATGTTAAGTACTTCCATATTGTTTTTACGGTTCCCGAAGAATTAAACCAGATATGTTTGCTCGAAAGCAACCAGTTTTATAAAACCCTCTTTGAGTGTGTATGGAGCGTATTGCTGCAATTTGGTTACACCAGATATGGGGTTGAGAGCGGAGCCATTTGTGTATTACATACCTGGGGACAAAACCTGAGTTTACACCCACACATCCATTGTATCGTTCCGGCTGCAGGATTGACGTTAACCGGGAACATGAAGCGGATTATCAAACAAGGTAAATACCTGTACCCGGTGCTTATGCTTAGTCCCACGTTCCGAAGCATATTGCTCAGAAAACTCAAACTTCAGCTCAACCTCAGCAACCAATTACCGAAGTATCAGTCACTTCTGGATGATGTCTGGAAAAAACCATGGGTAGTGTATTGCAAGCCACCCTTTGGCAATGCACAGCAAATTGTTAAATATCTTGGCCAGTACTCTCATCGGGTTGCTATCAGTAATCATCGTATTATAAACGTCTCCGATTCAGGGGTCACTTTCTTTTATAAGGATTATAGGGACGACAGCAAAGTAAAACCCACAACATTATCAGGGGTTGAGTTCCTGCGCCGTTTTTGCCTGCATATTCTGCCCAAGCGGTTTGTAAAGATCAGGCATTTCGGTTTGCTGAGCACAAAGCAAAAAGACAGGGTTAGATCGTTGCTTGTAAAAAAGCCGGAGACAAAGGTCACTGAAACCAGACAGGAACGCATTGTACGAATTACGGGGTTTAATTACAACCTGTGCCCGGTGTGTAAAACAGGGTTCATGCATACTATAGAATTGCTTCCCAAGATCCGTGCACCAACAAATGTTCTATATGCAACAAATATATTATCGTGCTGATTATGGACATTTTAAACTACCCGTTTTGCCGGGATGGGAAGAGTATGCCCAAAAAGTTAAGAAATCATCCGAAAACGAGTATACCCAGTGTATTGAGAAACGAAAAACGAATGAAAATGTAAAAAAACACCAACATATAACCCAAAAACCACCAAACCGGCCTGAAATTAGGCTACTCATGGAACAGGAATAACGGTTGTAAGTACATAGAAAAAGGTCAGGTGACCGGATTTAGAGCAACGTGAGACTTCATGCTTGGCACTACATGCCACATGAAGTCCTCTTTATTAGGTGCTGTTCTTATTTTTTTAATATCTCATCTATACTTAGTCCGTCGTTGAATGTTAGAATTCCGTTCTCAGCCACAAATTTTTGTGGAATTAATAGAGAGTCAAGTTTAATTGGATATTTGGCGTAGGGATTATGATATAAAAGGATATTTGTATTATGTAAATTAAAAGGATTTACTGAGGTAATGATTACTCCACTTATTCTTGTACACTGAGGACCATTTGGTCCATTAAAAACTGCATCTTTTAGCCTGAAATGGTAAGCTTCATTGTTTCTAAAATTGAAGGTGGTTTTAAATGATCCAAATAGGGCATCAATAATTTCATTTTCGTACATACCCCAAGGGCTAATAAAATTAAGAGCAATAATTAATGGCTTTCCAAGGTCCTTGTATTTACCAGATTTTTTAAAAATTGCCCTTTTAAAAGTGCTAGTTGATCCACCCCATCTAGTCTGAATTGGATATGATTCGATACTTACAAATTCGTTTGATTTTCTATAATCTGGTTTTTTAGGACAAGGTATGATTTCAATTTCTATGGATTGATCAGAATACTTCAGCTTTGGGTATTTGTCAAGATCCGAACCAAGACCATCAGGATCTAGTTTATTAAGCTCCTTTTCAATAGTTTGTCTTATTTTTTTCAATGGAGGTTGTTTCCCATTTTTAAGTTCTAATGATTCAATGAGGAGCATAAAACCACTATTTCTAATCTTGGTAAGGCTCTGATATATACTGGTTTCAATCTGATTTGATTTCTTGTATTCTGATGTTATTTTAGCTTCGATAAAAAGTTCGAAGTCATTTTTGGTTGCAAAAAAATCGGGTTTAGTGTCAGTATCATTCAGATTTGGATGAGGTTCTAATGAGAATCCAAGTTTTTTAAAAATTGTGTATATAATTAGCTCGTAAAATACTGCTGAGAACTCATTTTTTATTCTTTGTCTGATGCTAATTAAATCTTTTTCTGGATAGGATTGCGCCCAATTGTTAATCATTTGTCTCACAATTGAAAATTCTGGATTGGAGGTCCTGTCATAGAATTCGAAATCGGACTCGAAATAGTCCTGATAACCTAAGTAGCTTCTGTCTTTATTTTCGAATATCATGCTAGTTACTAGGAATGGCACCTAACGGCCAGCGGGTATGAGCAGAAAGCGTTGGTGGCGAAGCCCACCGTTACGAGTCCCGGTACTTTAGCCAGAAAACTGTCCCGGTGGGCAAGCCACCATGGCGCAATTTTTGCCAGTCCCGGCGAAAGATAAAATTGTCCCGGTTGCAGGATTTGTCCAGAGCCGGTTTTACGAAACTGGTAAAAGGACGATAAGTTTTGTGTCACGATAAAACTGTCGAGGTGGCGAGCAAAAATTGTGACAAGTCTTTTTGCTTATACCCGCTTGTTATGTTTTAGGCGGGGTTTTAAAACTGTCAGTCCAAACAAATTTGTCAATGGTAACGAAATTGTCACGTTTGTTTTGTCTCGGAGGGAATGCCCTGTCTCGATGAGACTGAGAAATTTGCTATAAAAGGATCGTCTCTCGGGTTAAATTCCTAATTTTGTCTTGTTGTAGCGATACAATATTTGACAATGATTGAAGCTGCCGGCAATGGAGACGCACCAAAGCCGACAGCTTTTTTATCTTGATAGAACAGATAGTGACCTTGGTAAACTATCATCTTGTAGTATACACCAACAATGTGAGGCATTATTGGATACATTCATAACTACATTAATTAGGTTTTCCCGGAAGTTCAAATTTAACAGGAATCACATACCACACATCTACTGCCTTCCCATTGTTCATTCCTGGTTTCCATCCGGTAAGCATATTTGCTATTCTGACAGATTCAGCGTCAAGTAGGGTATGTATTCCTTTAATAACTGTTACATTATCAGTTTTCCCTTCTTTGGTGACAATAAACCTTATTATAACTTTACCCTCAATCTTTTCTGCCAGTGCTTTTTCAGGGTATTGAATATTTCTTGAGATGAAATTTAAAAGTTCATGGTCACCTCCCGGATATCGCGGCATCACATCAGCTAAAACAAATGCTGTTTTCCCAGTCACTTTATCTGTAAACATATTATGACTGGTGCTATCTTGTTTCTGAAAATTTAGTGTCTGAGCTAGAATTTTCTCCGGTAACATTATCTTTTCAGGTACAATTTCACCCCTTTTGCCGAAAGCCATCAGCAACAGGGCAAGCAGTGGTAGAAAGGTCGCCACCTTCCAACACCATGCTTTGTTGGTTTTTGATTTGTTGATCATAGTAATTCTGTTTTTAATTTGACAATGATTAAAACTGTTAGCAAGTGCGAACTGTTTATGTCCGACACATTTTTGAATAATAAGCAATTGATATTTAGTTGCATCGATGCCTGAGTTAAGCGTGTGTTCATCGGCTTGAAATTCGTGAATTTCTTTCATATCGCTATCTATACGGTAAACAAGCGGATTGAACCAGTAGATGATTTTAACCATTTCCATAAGAAAAAGATCGTAAAAGTGTCCCTGATTGATGTGAGATAATTCGTGTGTTAGGATTGCTTCCGAATTGGTTTCATAATCTTGTTGTGAAATCAGAATATGTCGTTTGAATGAAAAAGCAGGAATATCATCATTTACGATCATTATGCGTATTCCATTCAGTACTGTCTTTCTGGATTTTCTAAACAACATTAAAACCGAACTAATACGAAAGACCAGTAATAGGAGTGAAATAAAGACTCCAGCCAGATAAACGACTAATAAGATTGTTTTTGTTGAAATAACTATAGGTTGTAAAGTATCTGAAGTTGGTTCAGTTGAGTTTATTGCTGCTGGAATTCCACTTGGTTGAGCAGTCTTTTCAATAATTGTATTGTTTTGGAAAATGGGAGCAACCTTAATTGGTAATCCAGAATAAATTGGTTGTGGTAATGTTATGAAAGGAATAATTGTAGAAGTCAGCACGATAAATAGCAATGTCATTCGGCTTAGTTTAAAAAATGATTCTTTCCGCATCAGTAACCGGAAGAATAAGTATAAAAGACTTATACTTATTGTCGATTTTAGAAGGAACAATAACCAGTTATTCATTTTTTTTGTTTTTACGGGATTTAGCCTGACGTATTAACTCCTGAATCTCTTCGGTTGAAATTTTATTTTCTTCCACAAACATGGATACAACCGAAGCATATGAGGTATTAAAATATTTGCTCACGAGGTTTTTAATGGAGTTTTTGCTGAACTCCTCACGTGAGATGAGAGCAAAGTAACGATAGGTGTTTCCAAACTGCTCGTGACCGACAAAACCCTTTTCCTCCAAACCACGTACAATGGTCGAAATTGTGTTATAGTGGGGTTTTGGACCAGCAAGCTGTTCGATTATGTCTTTGACAAATATGGAACATTTACCCCAAAATATTTCCATAATTTCTTCTTCACGATTAGTCAAATGTTTCATGACGTAGTAGTTATTTATGCAAATATAACTATTATATTTAGTTTACAAACTATATTATGTAGTTTATTTACTAAAAATAATAGTTATTTGCTATTTTAATATAATCCGTTGACAATAATTTTGATTTGTAGTCTATGCAGAGTCCCGATAGATGGAAGAAATCTAAGTGTCACGATAAAACTGTCCAGATAAGTGAGTCCCGATGAGCAGGCAGGATTTGTCACGATTTATAGCAAATTGGATTTGTTCGGTTATGTTTAGGCGGAATCTGTCACGACGGATAAAGACTTGATCTTAAGGCGAATTTGTCCCGGTATGCGAAGCCCGCTTAAACATAACTCGTTTATAAAAGTATAAAAATTGCATGTTTGTTCATTTTATGGTTAGATAGAAGTATGTTTTTGAATCTTCTAATCCAATTCCATATCCTCAATCGGGCTCCTTATCGCAAACAGATTCCGTCGGCTTACATGGGTGTAGATCTCAGTTGTCCGTGTACTTTTATGACCAAGCAATTCCTGAATATACCTGATATCGAGACCGCTTTCATGAAGATGAGTGGCATAACTATGCCTCAGACAGTGTACACCTACGTCCTTATGTATGCCGGCCCGCTTCATCGACTGTTTGAAAACAGAATATACACTCTCAACTGAATACTTACTTCCCGTCTGACCCTCAAAAAGATAAGTAACTGGATCATATCCTTTTATGTAAGTTCCGATCTTCTCCCAGACTTTCTTGGGAATCGGGACTATCCGGTCAGCATTACCTTTACCTTCACGTATATGAAGAATACCCCTGTCAGTATCAAGATCAGTCAGCTTAATATTGATCACCTCGCTGCGACGTAAACCACAGGAATATATCAGCCATAATATCAGTTTATGTTTGGTGTTCCTGGTGGCACCGAAAATCTTCATTACTTCCTCTTTCGATAAAACCTTAGGCAATGCCCTGCTGCGACGGGGCCTTCCAACTGAATCCGGGTTAAACCTTTTCGATCCACATAAACTGAAATATATCTTTATAGAAGAGATTATAAGATTCTGATACGAAGCAGAATACCCTAATCTTATTATATGATCATCTATAAATCCGGAAATATCCTCCTCTTTAATGTCAGATGGATCTTTGTCATGAAAATATTTGAAAAATAATTCAAGATGTGCCAGATAGGACCCGATGGTTCGTTTACTGTATCGCTTCTCCTCAAGATACCTTCGAACCATATCAATGCTTTTAATTGCCCCTTCCCCCAGAATATTATTCCGTACCTCCAGGCTCTGTTCATCGCGCAACTCTTTTAATACGCCGGAAACTTCCCTCTTCTTCACAATTACTTCAACACCCCTCGTTGAAAAATAGTCGGATAATGAATCAACAGTGAGTTGTGTCCATTTTAGTAACCACTCATTCCGCGTAGCATCATAATAAGGCCTTCCGAATTCATTTAATTCCCTTATCCATTCCTTATCATACCGACCGGTGAACTTAATAACCAGACGCCCGTCTGGTTCGCTGATCGTAAAAAGGACCGGAGAGTATCCCTCTGTTGATTGAGAAATGGTCTTTTTTATTGCAGTTGTTTTTACTTTACGAACAGGAGGGGGCATTACAATGTCTTCATCCGGCTTACTACTAAGAATTTCAGGTTCGGAAGCCGGCTTTTCCTGTTCCCCTGAAACAATTGCAGAAATATCGATATCTGCCGATTCTCTGAACACGGTTAATATTTGCTTTAGAGTCGTTTCATCCGCTCCGGCATACCAGCATCGGTTAGTCTGACTCCAGGTTACATTGTTGACGGCTCTTACGAGCCCGGTCAGATTTTTATCATAATCGAAAATAATAGCATACCTCCATTCATTACGATGGAATATCCGTCTGAGAATAATCTTCTTTTTCATACTCGCAACGAGAAAAATAATAGCACATTGAAGAAAACAGAGAAAGATAATAAATTTTCGAGAGATTTAATTATTTACCAGCAAGGAATTGTTCATACCAGAATAACGAAACGTCAGCATATGAATAATTCTCAGTTTTAAATAGCTTTGTATTAAAGAATTTCTTATCGATCATTGATTCTATCTGGACTGCACTTTTGTCAATGCCATAATTGTATGCTGTGGCAATAAATTTCAACCTTGCAACTTCGTCTTTCCGGTCGGTTTTATAACTCTTTTCGCAGATTTTGATAAATGCCACCAGGTAATTAATCTGAGTCTTTGGATCTTCAAGATCTGATACAATCGATTTCCTGAAATCTTTAATATCATCAAAATCCGATCTGTTTTTGAATGTAATCTCCGATCGGCGTTTCATTGCAAAAGGGGCCTGTTCTCTTATAATCTCGGCGAAAGATGGTTTCATCTGGAATTGTCCTATTGAAAAGTTGGCATAATCCTCACCCATATTAACATAAAGAGCCTTAAGCAACGTGATCTCCATCTTATCACGCAGAGCTGAATATCGGACCAGCTCGGGGAAAACAATTGCAATTGCCAGCGGATATGAGATATGATCTTTGGCAAGAATAGGTTCCATCCAGCTTCTGTTGTCCCTTTCAAAAGCCTGAGCCTTTTTCCAGTCGTCACCAAAAAGATCCTGATAGTTAATTGGTTGAGACAAGGAGGATTTCAAAAATCCTGTAAAAAGAAGAAAAATAGATATTATCCTCACTCAAAACCTTTTTATTTTGTCCTTTGCGACCTTTGCGTTCCGATAACTATCGGAATTTGCGGTTAAGTGGATTTTATTTTTTTATTCAGGTCTAGAACGGTATTTTACACTGCATAATTGCATTCTTCTTTGGAGAATAATACATATAAGCAAGGTAAACCTGCCCGCTCACTTTTATAAGGTGTGGATTAAAAACCTCCGAACAAGATGTGTTATCACTGAATGTAAGTGTACCGTAGATATAAAATGCATATTTGGTGTTGGCAGTATTGACGAACAAATCTTTTACGCCGATGGCATCTTGCTTAAGAGTCAGTACAGTCTTCATCTGGAGATCAATAATTTTATCATAGGATGTAATAAGGATATCATCATATTTAATATTCCCGTTTAATTTACCTCCGCCTGCCTTCATAGGATCGAAGTTTGCATTTGGTATGTTGGTAACAAGTTTAGACATCATACTCGTCGGACCGCCTCCCTTCTGCATTTTTTGCATCATTTCCTGAGAATATTTCATTGAAAGGTCCATTTTCTCCTGGTCGGTTTTTGCATTTTTTATAGCTTCCTCCATCTTCTTTCCTTCGGCTTCACTTACGGGAACATTTTCAACCACCATTGCAGCAAACTTATCCTTCGATTTTGTTACTATGAATTCGCTGATCTCGCCATAAGGGCCATAGCTTTTCCCTCCGAATTTTATCAGGTATTTTTCATCTGATTTGCTAATGTATTCGTTATTGGCCCATGATGTTGTTACCTTGTCTGCATCAGCATCATTCATATTATCAAATCCTGCTAATCTCGGATCTCCCGCTTTGATCGGTCCCTGTGTGGCGCCGTTCTTAACAATATAAAAGTCACTTTTAACCATGTCCTTAACAAGAATGGATCCATCGTCTTTTACACTGATAGATATCTCCGAATACATGAGTTTTAGGTTTCCTCCAAGATCAAATACAAGTTCAGGTTGCTCGCATGCACATTTTGGCTCAGGCTCTTGTTTTGCAGTATTGGATGACGCTTTGGAGTTTCCGGCAGGATCATTTGTCACAGATTTTGTAACCTTATTAAATAATCGGCCAACCTGTGCATTAACCGGATTTCCAAAAAAAATGCAAATTGCCAGTAAAAATAAAATTGACTTTTTCATACTGTAAGCTTTAAAATATTCTCAAATATAAATATAACTTTTTTAAAAATTACGGTGCTCTTCACCTCTGACCATAAAGACAAATTTTTATCTGCAAATAAAACAGCGCTCTGCATTTTTTGAAGGAAGAGTCTCCGCAACGTCTTTCAGTCCTAATGGCAATTGCATTTTTGCAACTTTTCAGGGTGGAATCAAAATTCAAATTATACTTCCGTCACGTCAGTCACACTGGTAAAATTCAGTCAACATGCTGAAAAACAAACTGATATTATACAATGAGCCCGACCTCTGCTTTCACTTTTCATATTAAAATTAAATAAAAATTAAATATAACAGGCTATACAATCATCTCTTTTTTTAGGGAGATCAGAAAAGATAAATCCGATCATGGAGTGATACAGGATCGGATTTAATTATTGAAAAAGAGATATTGGGAACAACTGGGTATTTCCTTTAGTAAGATTAATTCAGCATTGTTGAATTATGTGTTGATAATCAGTTCCCAAACCTCGGGTTTACTACATTATTATAAATGGAACCGAATGTATAAGTGAATCCAAAATAGGTAGAATAAGAATAATCTGTTGCCTGCATTTTTCGTTGAAGCAGTACATCCTCGAGGGTTGATACTCCAAGCGGGAGCGATATCTGATCATGGACAAAAGCGAAACTTCCACTCATGTTGAAAGAAAGCCCTTTTACTATCCTCAGGTTAGCACTCATATAAAGGCGAAGGTTATTATAGGAACAATCGAAAAAATAATTATTCCAGGTAAGTGATGAATTTACTGAACCCCATTTCTGAATTATCGACAAATTTAAAGAGAAGGACTGTTTTGCAAGTGTCTCCTTAAATTTGTTCAGTGTGGTCTCTTCAGAATAATTATTTATCTCAAGCCCAACATTGTATAAAAGTCTTAACTGACGACGGGTTGATTGTGAATAAGGAAATATGTCATATTCAATTCCCGGCATAATCCTCACAGACAGATCATAGTTGCTGTAGCTCGATGTCTGAATGTTTGTTAAACCTCCTGCTGACCAGTGATCATTAATACTCTTTACATACCTGAGATATAAATATTCATCGCGGATAGTGCTCCTGTAAATTGTATCTATATAAACGTTTTTATTAGTTTGCAGATCAAGACTGATACTTGATTCAAACTTCGATTTTTCAGTTATCCTGTTTGCAGATAGGGTGCCGTCCATATAAGTATAATTGTAAGATTTTTGTCCATAAGAGGAGGCATACATACTTGCGCTGTAAACCCAGCTGTTCCATTTATCTGATGAAACAGTTTCTGACAGAGGTTGGCTGAAATTAATGTTCATGAATTGTGCCAGAGGAGTTTTGGCAACATATCTCATCAGTCCCAGCTTCAGAGTTTTTACTTGCTGGGCTCTCCGGTTGTCATCAGTTTCATCAGGACTGAAGCTGCATTTCAGAGTATCTGCCATACCTTTGTACTTTCCCTGGCCAACAATAAAGAAGGTAGAAACATAACCACCGGAACCGGTACTTTCCTCAGTTGTGATAATGTAAACATCTGCGACCTTAATATCTCTTACATAATTAATGAATGGGATCTCTTTCTTAAAGAAATCACTGGCATCCATAAAAACATTTAAGGCATCTTTTCGTAAGGTGTCAGTCTGATTAGTTTTTTCCTGTGAAAATGCACTGAAAAAAGTTATTGCAAAAGCAATTAAAATTAGTATTCTTTTCATGGATGGTCAGATGGTTAGTTTATCAAAATGAAAACAAAGTTACACAACGGATTATTATATTACAACTAAAAAGTTAGGTTTAAAAAATTATTAACCTTTGCTAAAAAAACTTTTAATCCATTCTCCAGCCATTTCTTTTTTCTACCTCTCTCCAAACCACTCCACCAGGAGGGAGGGACTTTTTCAACTGACTTTTTAGACACTCCCCAGGGGGATGATATAAATCAGTTTCAAAAAAAATCCGGTACCACAGAACGGATACCGGATGTCATCGAAGATATCAGGAATGAAAAACAAGGAATTATTTTTGTTTAACAGTGTTTTCAGCAATGGGATCGAGCCCATCATCTGTCATAACCCATAAACTGCTAACAGATTCCCATCGGGATTCAGAATATTCGTCATATTCATTTTTGAATGACGTGTGAAGAATAATCCTGGAATCTTTTTCGAATTTCAGAATAGTACCTTTCGGAACATAAAGGTTTATACCAATATTATCGGCCGACCATTTGCGTTCTGCAGGTATTGTAAAATATTCATCAAGATGGAGTGTATCGCCATTAATATTATAATTGAACTGCAATTCTTCAGATTTTTTCATAGCATCAATCTCTGTGCGACCTGATGAACGTTTTCTAACTTCAACTCTTGTTGCCTTATTATATGATCTGTCCACAGATAAATAAGGACGGATATACAATTCTTTCTTTTCGTCATTAATAAAAACCGTATATTCTTCATGTGGAAGAGAAAATTCCTTCTCAAATTTAAGGTCGGCAATTTTATGATCTGTCATTATATAAAGAGTATCAGGTGAATCTGGCAGGACAGTTACTGCTGAAGTTTTACCTGTTTGAGCAAAACTGATTCCATCATTGAAAAGGGTTATAGCAAGCGCTGCAATGGTCATTACCCATAAGACCAGGCCAGCAAGACTGACAACACCATCTTTCACTTTGAACCAGAAAATCATTTTGACTCCCCAGTAAATAAGAGCCAGCATTGGTAATATTAAGGCTATGGAAGTCAATATAATTATCCATGGAACAGCTGCTGGTTTTACAATATAATTCAGAAAATCGAAGAAGTAGACCAGGTTAACGCCTGAAGAATCAATTGAGAATACCCCGAAAACAAAGACCAGTACAAAACATAAAATGAAAAGAAATCCTGTCAACACAAGCACCATGCCTATGATTATCAGTAAGATTCTCAATATGATATAGCACACTCTTCCAATTGCCCTGAAAACTTCATCGATGGCGTTTCCAACCCTGGAGGTGTTATTATATCCCTTTGTGTACAAAGGTACGCTTGTAGTTGTAGTTTGAACGCCCCCATTTTGTCTTCCCTGCGACTTGTCTGTATGATATGAATTGCCGTACATTTCTCTTTTTTGAGAATCTGTTCTGGCAACAGGAAGTGCAATCCACAAAGCGAGATAAACGAAAAGTCCTATGCCGAACATTGCTGAAAGTATAAACAGGATCCTGAATAAAACAGGATCGGTATTCATATAGGTCCCGATACCACCGCAAACACCGCTGATAATTGAATCGTCGGGATTGCGGTACATTCTTTTTTTCATGGAATGGTAAACAGGGACTTCTTCCACAGGCTCATTATTTTCAAAATCTTCCGGTTTGCCTATTATTGATATCATCGCCTCTACATTCTGCTTCGTAATAACTCCGGCCAAACCTCTCTGTGACTGAAATATTTCTGCAATACGCGATTCGATATCTTCAGTTGTTTCATGTCCGCCTTCAACATTTCTAAAGCGGTTATTAATCGCCTTAAGATAATCACGAAGTATCCGGAATGCCTCATCGTCAATCTGAAACAGAGTACCAGCGATATTTATATTTATTGTCTTGTCCATTATTGTCAGTTTTATATGGTTAATATTAGGTTATCTGGTTCTGATGCGATTGACGGATTCGACAAGCTCCAGCCACGATTTATCGAGATCGACAAGGTAAGTGCGGCCTGTTTCAGTAAGTTCATAATATTTGCGGGGGGGGCCTTGCTGCGATTCTTCCCAGCGATAGCTAAGCAATCCGGCATTTTTTTGCCTCGTAAGAAGCGGATAAAGGGTGCCTTCAACCACAATTACCTCTGCTTCTTTAAGTTCTTTTATTATGTCGCTTGCATAACAGGAATTCCTGGAGAGAACCGACAGGATGCAATACTCCAGTATCCCTTTGCGCATTTGAGCTTTATTATTTTCTAAATCCATGATATGTAATTTTAAGAGGTTACACTTCAAATATTTTAAATTAACTATCTGCTATAGTTTCATATTCTTCCTGACAGTATCAAATTCTTTTTTTACGGAATCTTTGATATTGTGGATATTGACAGGGTTCCCTTTCATTTCAATTTTCTCAGCAGTTGTTTTTGCCTCGGGGATAACGATATATAAAATGAGATAAATCAGAATTCCTACTCCCATCATTGCAAGTGCAAAGAAAATCAGCCTGACAAGCCAGAGTTCAATATCCCAATAGGCTGCTATTCCTGCACAAACCCCTCCAATAACTCTATGGTCGGTATCGCGGTACATCCGGTGATAACCGGGTGAGGAAAACTTTTCGCGTGCTGTTGGTCCTTCGTTGTCAGAAATATCTTCAGGAGTTCCTAACACTGATATAACCTGACGAACATCATCAATGTTTATTACCTGTTTAAAGTTGGTAAGTTTAGTTCGGAATATTTCTGCCATTCGGGTCTCAATATCTGAAAGGATCTCGGATGAACTCTCTTCTCCGGCAAAGTGAAGCTCAAGATTCTTGAGATACATTTTAAGTTCGGCATAGGCGTCTTCGTCGATGTTGAAAGAATATCCGCCGAGATTAATGCTTACAGTGATTTTCATAGTTCTGTTTATTTTTTACTACCATTTATAATTTACTACTGTTTGATACATGTAACATGACAATGCAAAGATATATATTTAATTATATACTATGCAATACCTAGTACTAAAAAAATCATTTATTTTTTAAAATATTTTTTAAGTGGAAGATAATCAGGAAGATAAAAGTTGAATATTTTTTTAACTTTTTTTAAGTTTCATTTAATGACTTTTATTTCTGGGATTTGGACCCCTCTGTCATCCGCCAACTGGCGGATGACATCTCCCCCGGTGGGGGAGAAAAAACAGGTTTAAAAGACAGTTTTTTTCCCCCTTTCAGGGGGACGAGCGTTAAGAAACAGCCCAGTGGGCTGTTTTAGCGAGAAGCCTGACTGCAGGGATGGCAACAAGGGGGTCCCTATCGCCGAGTAAAACCCCCTATCCCGCCGAAGCGGGACTTCCCCCTAAAAGGGGATTAATTCAGTGGTATCCAGTTGAATTACACTTGAGTATCGAGTATTAGGGGGGTGTTGAAAAAATTAGAGGGTGGAGGCGAAAACGGAATGGAACGAATTAGCCCCTTTCAGGGGGGTTGGGTGCCAAAATAGCTAACTAATTCCTATATTTATCAAAATATTTTAAGAGTATGAAGAAGAAATATAAATGGGGCATCCTGGCTCCCGGAAAAATGTCAGCAAAATTTACAGAGGGACTTAAATTACTGAGGAATGTTGAATTATATGCAGTTGGTTCCAGGGATCTAAAAAGGGCAAAAAAGTTCGCAGATGAATTTGGATTTAAAAAGTATTATGGCAGTTATGAAGAACTGGCTTCAGATCCTGATCTGGAAGTCGTTTATATAGCTTCCCCACATTCATATCATCACGAACATACTTTGCTGTGCCTGAAACATAAAAAGGCAGTTATCTGTGAAAAAGCATTTGCATTGAACAGTCGCGAAATGGAAGAGATGATAAAGGAAGCTGCAAAACAAAAGGTGTTTCTTATGGAAGCATTATGGCCGCCTTTCCAGCCAATTTACCAGAAAACAAAAGAGATTCTTCAAGGGGGCGAACCGGGGAAAATTGTCCATCTTAACGCCTGTTTTTCATTTAAGCCTCCTTTTGACCCCATCGACAGAAAATTCAATCTAAATCTTGGAGGCGGTTCTCTCCTCGATATAGGAATATATCCGGTAATAGATGCTTTGTACTTTATAGGGGTTCCTTCGGAGGTAATCGCAAAAGCTTCATTTGCAGAGACGGGATCGGAAGATTCTGTAAGTATAATATTCGGTTATAATGACGGTCGTATGGCAACTCTCTACAGCTCATTCCGCACTGCCGGAAGGATAGGATGTGACTTGCTATGTGAGAACGGTAATCTTTTTTTCTCGCGTAGACGAGATATGTCACAACGACTTATCGTTGCTATGGATGGCAAAGAAAATAAGGAATATTCGCTTTTACCGGATGGAATGGGTTACCAGTTCGAAGCAACAGAGGTAATGAATTGTCTTGATGAAGGGAAACTCCAGAGTGATGTAGTTCCTCACTCTTTCAGCCGCGACCTGATGAACACACTTGACAGGATAAGGCAGGCAGCTGGCATTGTGTTTCCGGAGAGAGACTGATGATGGGAGAGAGGGATTGCTTCGTCGCTTTTCTCCTCAGCAATTATGCTGCCAATAATTTAGTTTATGCAAATACCGGGCAACAAACAACCATTAACGAGAAACGAGAAACGAGCAACCAGCACCAGCTTTTACCATGTCAAAACCCATCTCAGATATAAAAAAAGAAGGTGCCTTTTACAGGAAGAAACTGCTTTTGAGTATGATCATTCCGGGAATATTTGTTTTCTTAATGTGGTTGGTGAAGATTATTGAAGTGCTTTTTGAAATAGATCTTTCCGGTTTTGGAATTTATCCACTGACAGTTCACGGTTTGACTGGAATTTTTTTTTCTCCTTTTATTCACGCTGATTTTACTCACCTTTTCAATAATTCTTTACCACTTTTTTTTCTTTCAGTGGCCCTTTTTTATTTTTATTCAGAAGTAGCATTAAAAGTTTTTATCTGGACATTCTTTTTTACCGGATTCCTGGTCTGGATTGCTGGCAGAGATGCCTGGCATATCGGAGCAAGCGGAATAGTTTATGGTCTGGCATCATTTCTCTTTTTTAGCGGTATAATACGCAGGTACTTCAGACTCATTGCTTTATCACTGCTTATAGTTTTTCTTTATGGATCAATGATATGGGGCCTATTTCCCGGAGTATACCGAAATGTTTCCTGGGAGTCGCATATGTTGGGTTTTTTTTCAGGTGTTGTTCTTGCAATCTGGTTTAGGAATAAAGGTCCTCAAAAGCCTGTTTATGAATGGATGGAGGAGGATGAAGAAAGAGTGGGAGAAAAGGAGAGGGGGGGAATGGGAGAAGACGAGACTGGGGGAGTGGGTGATGGGGAAACAAGTACGCTAAACCCCAAACCCTAAACGCAAAACGATCATCAAGCAACAAGCAACGTGCAACAAACATATTTCAAATTCATCTATAAAAGCTCCTTAAGTCATTATTTTGTATTGCTATGATACCAACAAAAGAAATACCTTTGAACCATACAAAACTGTATTCATGTCTAAGATATCAGCTGTAATAATAACTTTTAACGAAGAAAAATATATTGAGCAATGTATTAGATCGGTTGCAGAAGTAGCAGATGAGATTGTTGTTGTCGATTCACTTTCTACCGATAAAACGCCAGAAATTTGCAGAACGCTTGGAGCTCGATATATCGAACATCCTTTTAATGGATATAGAGATCAGAAAAATTTTGCATTGACACAAGTTTCTTTCGATTATGTACTATCGTTGGATGCTGATGAGGAAATTTCTCCCGGATTAGAGAAATCTATTCTTGCAATAAAGCAAGATTTAAGATACGATGGCTATAAATTTAACAGGTTAAATAGTTATTGTGGCAGGTGGATTTATCGCGCCAACTTGTTCCCTGAACGTAAAATCCGTCTTTTCAACAGAAAGAAAGCTCACTGGGGTGGATTAAACATTCACGAAACGGTAATCCTTGATAATCCTGGAAGTGTAAAATATCTGAAAGGAGATTTACTCCATTGGCTCTATGCTAGTTATGAGGAGAGTGTTGAAAAGATGAACAAGTATTCAACTTTATTGGCAAATGAATATTTTAAACAAGGGATCAAAGTTAATGCAAAAAAACTCCTGTTTAGTCCCTTATGGAGGTTCTTTTATTCATATTTTTTAAGGGGCGGGTTTATTGATGGGTACGATGGACTTGTTGTGAGTAGGCTTCTTGCTACCACATGCTTCCTGAAATACATAAAACTTAGAAAGCTTTATATCCAGGAAAAACAATCAAGATGGGAAACAGAACATCATGTTAACATCACCAAAACAAATCAAATCAACGACAATGAAGAAGAATCAAAGCCAATTTCAATCGGGTTTGATGCCAAACGAGCCTTTTTCAATTATAGTGGATTAGGAAATTATAGCCGTAACTTTTTATTTGCTCTTGCAAAAAACCACCCTGAAAACTCCTATTACCTTTTTACACCTAAAACAAAAAATCGGTTTATGATGGAGAATGAAGAACAGTATAATTTGATTGAGCCAAACTTGGCTTTTTTCAAATTGATCAATCCACTTTGGCGCAGAAAGTACATGATAAACGACATAAAACGGCAAAAACTGGAAATATTTCATGGGCTAAGCCAGGAGATGCCTCTCGGTATCGAAAAAACCGGAGTGAAGTCAATAGTTACAGTTCATGATCTGATCTTCTTGAGATTCCCTGAGTTTTACAAATGGATTGATGCAAAAATTTATTATAGAAAATTAATTCATGCATGCCGAGTTTCTGACCATATTGTTTCTATAAGTAAACAAACCAAAAACGACTTGGTCAAGTACCTTAATATATCTCCCGATAAGATATCTGTGATTTATCAGGGCTGTAACCCTTATTTTTGGAATAATTACAGCAAAAAGTTCCTTCAGGAAGTCAGAACGAAATATAACTTGCCGGAGAGATATCTATTATATGTTGGAACCATTGAGGAACGCAAAAATTTATTTGGTATAATTAAGGCAATGCATATCACAAATATCAACATTCCACTTGTTGTTATTGGCCGAAAGGTCGATCTTTACTACAAACACGTTCTAAACTATATTACTACTCATAAAATTAATAATATAATATTCGCCGAGCATATCTCAAATCTTGAATTACCCGTCTTCTACCAAAATGCAGAATGCTTCATATATCCCTCGTTTTTCGAAGGGTTTGGGCTACCACTTCTCGAGGCATTGGTTTCAAGAACTCCTGTTATCACGAGTAAAGGCGGGTGTTTTGCTGAAGCAGCCGGACCCGGAAGTTATTACGTGGATCCCTACAGCCCGGGAAAAATTGGCGAAGCTATTCATAATGTAGTCAATAGTAAGGAACTTAAAGATAAAATGATAACCATTGGTGCAGATTATGCCAATAATTTTAAGGATGATGTTATTGCCAATACCTGTATGAAACTCTATTATTCATTGTTAAAGTAATTCTCAACATATAAAGAAGCGAAAATGAAAGTTTGCGGTTTTACCATAGTTAGGAATGCCAATAAATATGGTTATCCTGTAGTGGAATCAATTAAATCGATCCTGCCACTTTGTGACCGGATGGTAGTTGCAGTTGGTAACTCAGACGATGGAACTCTTGACTTGATTAAAAGTATCAATGATGAAAAAATAACCATTATCGAAACTGTGTGGGACGATACACTCAAGATAGGAGGCCGTGTTCTTGCCATGGAAACCAACAAGGCTATGGATGCAATTCCTGATGATATCGACTGGTGTTTCTACATTCAGGCTGATGAAGTGGTTCATGAAAAGTTTCATCCGGTTATTCTGAGAGAAATGGAACGAAGGGTTGATCAACCTGATGTGGAAGGTTTGCTTTTCAACTACCTGCATTTTTGGGGTACATTCGACTACGTAGGTGTCAGCAGGACTTGGTATCGCCGTGAAATCAGGGTGATTAAAAATGACAAACGTATCAGATCATATAAAGATGCACAAGGCTTTAGGATTAACAATCGAAAGCTTAATGTAAAACATATAGATGCATACATTTACCATTATGGCTGGGTTCGCCCCCCCGAAACTATTAAATCTAAAATAAGAACTTTTAAGACACTTTATTTTACCGGTGAAAAACTTGAAGAAGAATTAAATAAAGCAAATATTTTTGACTACTCAGCAATTGATGCTGTGAGTTTATTCAAAGGCACACACCCGAAAGTTATGAAGGATTTAGTGAACAGGTTAAACTGGCACGTTCAACTCGATGAAAAAAAAATTCAATTCAATCTTAAAGATTACCTGCTTTATTCGGTGGAAAAAAATTTTGGTTACAGAATGTTCGAGTATAAGAATTATAGGATCATTCCATAGTTAAACCTATAATGTCTTAACTATTTCGAATTTAAGAGGGAATAAATGTTTTCCGACAGCTAAAAAAGTGTGGGAGAGGTTTGAGTTTGTCTTTTTATTATTTGTTTCACTTCAAAATTATTATCATCTGCATTTATTTATATTGCTTATTTGTGATAATTGGAACTGCATAAATATTAATGGTTTTTTCCCAGTTAGTTATATCATTACTTTTCTCTAGTTTAATTATTCTGGCATTTATGTTAAAGTCTTCAAAATAGAAAATATCATACTTATGTTGTTTAATCACATCATACAACTCTACTTTTTCTTCGGGAGTACTATACTTAAAACTCTCCGCAACTATCGCAGGTTTATATCTTTCAATTAAATCGGATATTGATTTTATAATTTCTCTATCGTATCCTTCCGTATCAATTTTAATGAAGGAGAGATTTTTAAGCTTATCCTTATATTTCTGTTCGAGAAGTACTTGCAAATTAACTCCTTTAATTTTATCCGGGTAGATGAATTTTCCATGTGCACTATTTTTTGTCGGAGAAATACCTCCATTGGCAAACGATGCTTCTGATGATATATAATAAAATTCTTCTTCTTTAAGAGTTATAGCATAAGGGAGAGGAACAATATTTTGCTTTTCTTTATTGAGAGAAGCATTTTTTTCTAATATTTTATAAACATAAGGATTAGGTTCAAATCCTAACGTGATACCAAAACTACCCGCTGCTAAAGCCATAAGAACAGTAGTGTCGCCTATATTAGCACCAATATCTATTACTAAATCTCCTTTTTTAATGAACTTCTTAAAAAAATCAATCATCTCCTGATTAATTAATAAAGGACTAATTAGGGGGTTATCCCAATTAGCAAAATCTACTTTTCCTTCATCCTTTAAATCAAATGAATCGATTTTAGCTGGATATTCCTGCGTAACTCTTCTAGCTTTTCTCCTACGAAGAGACTCTTTTAAATAGCTTCGTGTTTTCATTTTATTTTAATTCTACTTTGACAGATTAGTGTATTCCTTTGAAGACTCATAGTTAATATCTCGCTGTCGTCGTGAATAGCAAGCAATAATGATATTTATTCACAAATCTATAAAAAATGGGTAGAATCAGGATACTAATCTTTTACAATACAAATAAAAAATAGCAAAAGGTTTTCCGTTACACTATGAATTGAAACGTTGTGAAAAGGTTTAATCTTAAAAACAAATTATGCGTGTGGAATTATTTCAGGTCGGATAAAGAAACTTGCAGATAGATTTAATTGGCAAATGTGTATCGGTCCGTACCTAAAATTGTACTGAATTAATATGGCAGAAGTGAGTGAAATACCTAAGCAGGATCTGTGGTTTGAAAAAGTCTGGAAATAATATATTGAAGATATTTGCTTCGATTGTTGACAAAGTCGGGCAAATCATTACCTTTAAACCCTAATTTACTGAGAAACCTGATTATACTCTTTACATATGAATGACAAGCCTGTAGCTGTAATTACAGGTGCCAGCAGAGGAATAGGCAGGTCGGTTGCAATCGCTTTAGCAGCCGAAGGGTATGATATTGCCGCAATAGCCCGTTGTGCCGATAGCGAAGGAATGGGAAACCTTGGTCCGGAAGTTGAAAAAAGAGGCGCTCAGTTTTTTCCTATTGGTCTCGATATCTCATGTACAAGTTACCAGAAGGAGGTCGTTTCAAATATCCTTGAAAGATACGGGAGGATAGATGTTCTGGTTAATAATGCAGGAGTAGCACCACTTCAGAGGAATGATGTTCTGGACATGACCGAGGAAAGCTATGAAAGGGTTCTGAATATAAATCTGAAAGGGCCAGTTTTCTTTGCACAAAAGATTGCCAGGGAGATGATCTGGCTTAAACAAAAGATAACTGGTTATAAGCCTGTTATTGTTTTTATGACATCAGTTTCTGCTGTCAG
Source organism: Bacteroidales bacterium (assembly GCA_049512815.1). Lineage (GTDB taxonomy): Bacteria > Bacteroidota > Bacteroidia > Bacteroidales > VadinHA17 > LD21. The sequence goes on from JBEKWS010000026.1 coordinate 24,345, forward strand.
ATCTTCGACAAACAGGGCAGAATATTGCATTTCAAAATCCGGACTAAGTATGGCTTCAACAGTTTTTGCTGACAGGCTCTCCCGTGAGGGAATCCTTGTCTTCGAAGTTCGTCCGGGTGTTATTCAGACCGATATGACAGCAAAAACCAAAGATAAATACGACAAACTTATAAGCGAAGGATTTATTCCGCAAAAAAGATGGGGATTACCTGACGATATCGGTAAAGCTGTTGCATCAATCTCCAGAGGAGATTGGAATTTTTCCACAGGAATGGTATTTGAAATCAGTGGAGGTCTAAATATCCACAAGCTCTGAAATCATTTTTGTTGAATACATCAACAGCCATCTCATTACTAAAGGAAACAGGAAGTCATAAAGAATATTTGATGAAGATTGAACAAAAGGACGAATTCTAACGTTTAATAGTAAATTCTAAATTTATTAAAATGAAAAGAGCTCTACTATTATTGACGGTATCAGTTTTATTTATAGTAAATGTCGGAGCACAGAGTAAATTAACTGCCGACACAGCAAAAACCAAATTATTATGGTTAGGTGAAAAAGTTATGGGTCAGCACACCGGTACTATTAACTTACGATCGGGTTGGCTTAACTGGCAGGAGAATAAGATCTTGTCTGGTGAGTTCAACATCGACATGGCGTCTCTTAAAGAGTCTGAAAATAATCAACAACTCATTGGTCATCTGAAATCTGATGATTTTTTTGGAGTTATGAAATTCCCTGTTGCAAAACTTATTATTACGGGAAGTACTCCGTTCGATAAAGGTACTGGAGTAGTAAGTGGCACACTCACTATCAAAGATGTAACAAACCCGATTGAATTTAAAGCTGCCATGCAGAAAAAAGACGACGGCATATGGTTTTTTGCAAACATTGTAGTTGACCGCACGAAATATAATATTCGTTATGGTTCGGGTTCTTTTTTCGATAACCTTGGAGACAAAACCATTTATGACGAATTCAAACTGAAAGTGAATCTTTTAGTAAAATAATACTCAAAACAAAGCTATTAAAAAAGATCTTCCCGCAGATAGCGCTGATTTCCACAGATTGTATCCGTGTTAATCCGCGAGATCTGCTGGCTATTTTTAAATTTTTAACCCAATGTCATACCGATGCTATCTGGTTTCTCATAACAGAAAGTGCTGTAGCAGCCTGTTCTTCAAGGTTTTTCCATAAACACTCAATTGTCATCCGTCCCTCATAATTCACATTTTTCAAAACTTTGAAGTATGGTGTAAAATCCTCATTATTGACTCCCGGAGCCGTGCGTCCTGTTTTTTCGGCAATATGAGTATGATAAAGCAGATGGCCATATTTTGTAATATTTGCCGGACTCTCGTTTTCCATAAGCATGTGATAGATATCAGCCAGCAATCTGAAATTTTCGTGATTTACAGTCTCAACAATCTCACCTCCTTCAGCAACTGAATTTATGAAGTTGCACTCTTTGGTATTCAACGGTTCAAGTGATATTACCACATCATATTTCTGTGCAAAAGGAGCAAGCTGCCTGCAGATTGAAATGAATTGCTGTTTAGCTTCTTCTCTTGAGAAACCTTCGGGAATTGATCTTGCACCTCCGCTACCAAAAACAATTGTCTTAATGCCGGCCATCCGGGCTCTGCGAAACGCAATCTCACCAAATTTTAATATCTCCTCATGAGCAGGAGACGGACCGACACATTTCAGATTACCCGGAAGAAAAGAGTTGCAGGCATCAACAGGAAGCCTGGATTCCTTTAAAAGTGCAAGTTTTTGTTCAAAGACGGCTTCGGGTTCTGCCGGGACAAGAAACTCTCTCACATTTTCTTCAACAAATGAATAACCTGCAGCTGCAAGGATTCCATTATTTGTGATGGTCGTTGATATCCCTATCTTCTCAAGGAATTTACCTGCTTCGGAAACAACGCTAAATACATTAAATGGTCTTATTAAAAGAGAAACTCCCGCTAATGCAGAGAATCTTATAAAATCGCGTCTTGATGTTTTCATTAAATATGAAGAATTTTAATGGGATTTTCTATCCTTTTATGAGACAATTATTAAATTAGATATAAATTAAATTATCACAAATTTAATTAAAGTATTCTACTTCTTTGTGTTACTTTGTGTAATAACTTCTAAAACCGTAAACTGTGGAAAAACTGGCATTAAAAGAAAAAATCGGGTATGCACTTGGAGACGGGGCTGCAAATATAGCCTGGCGCGGAGTGGCTACTTTCTTATTTATTTTTTACACGGATGTTTTTGGATTAAATCCTGCCGCTGTGGGATTACTCATGTTAATTGCCAGGTTCGGTGATGGAATTATCGATGTTATAATGGGTGTTATCTGCGACAGAACAAATTCTAAATATGGCAAATTTCGTCCCTGGATATTATGGACAGCCATTCCTTTAGGAGTGACATTATCGTTGCTGTTTACAACCCCTAACCTGGATCCGACTGGGAAAATAATTTATGCCTATTCCACCTATCTGGTATTTTTTATTATTTACACAGCGAATAATATCCCCTACGGTGCATTAATGGCTGTAATGACCAGCGACGACAAGGAACGCACCAGTCTGGGTTCGTATCGTATGGTTGGAGCATTTACTGGTGGTATAGTGGTTCAGGGAGCTTTGTTGTTTTTAGTTGTACACTTTGGCAATATCAATCCGTCAATTGATATCAATAAGCTTGATGCAAAAAAGTATGAAGTAACAGTATCAACCAATAAGGATGTTAAAAATGTAAATATCAAGACCAGGAATGGAATTGCTATGTTCACCTGGGCCAATTTCGAATTAACCGACAGTCTTAACCTCCCTACTCAGGGCAAAAGCTTTTCGATGGAAGCCCAGAAAAAATACTCATTTATAGTATCCGGTGAAGAAAACCTTGAGGCCAAACAAATAACCATTATTGATCAGAAGAGAGGCTATAGTCATTCCATTTATCTTTTATCGGTCTTCTTATCTCTGTTCCTGATGGTAACTTTCGCTACCACAAGGGAACGCGTTCAACCTCCTAAAGAACAAAAAACCAACCTGGGCAAGGACCTGAAAGATCTTGTCAGAAACAGGCCCTGGATCATCCTTCTTATCATCGGTTTGTTATTCAATGTTTACAATTCAATTAAGCAAGGTATTGTAGTAATCTATTTTAGCCACTATTTGCACAATCAATTGCTGGCAGCTTCTTACATGGTTGGATTAATGCTGGCTTCAATTGCAGGTGCTATGATAACATCTCCCCTGGGCAAACGCCTGGGCAAACGCAATTTGTTCATTTATGCCCTGATTTTTTCCGGTATTGTAAATGCATTACTTGTTTTTTGCAGTCCGGAAAATATATCAGCCATTTTCACTATAGGTATCATCTCTGAGTTTGGAGCTGCTATTTTCCCAACGCTCTTTTTTGCTATGCTTGGCGATGCTGCCGATTACTCGGAATTCAGGAATGGACGAAGAGCTACCGGACTCGTTTACTCTGCCGGTTCTTTTGCAACCAAATTTGGAGGCGGCATAGCCGGTGCAATCATTGGATTTGTGTTAGCAGCTTTTAATTACAATGGACAGGATACAGCAGCCATTCAGGGCGCAGTTCCGGGTATCATTATGCTAATGAGTTGGATACCGACAATTATTGCCCTTATTGCAGCCGGTGTAATGACACTCTATCCGTTAAACCAGAGGAAAATGGATGAAATTACAACTGAATTAAACAATAGAAGAGCCAGAGCTCAACAAAGTCAGCAATAATCAAATCAAAATATAAATTATATAAATATGAAATACGGTTACTTTGATGATAAAAACCGCGAATATGTGATCACTAATCCGCGTACTCCATGGCCATGGATCAATTACCTTGGCAACGAAGATTTCTTCTCGCTTATTTCAAATTCTGCAGGGGGATATACTTTTTATAAAGATGCTAAATTCCGTCGCATTACACGGTACAGGTACAACAATGTACCGATGGATAGTGGCGGTAAATATTTCTATATTAAGGATGGCGATAATATCTGGTCACCGGGATGGAAACCCTGCAAAACTGAGCTCGATAATTATGAATGCCGGCACGGGATGAACTACACCAATATAAAAGGCAATAAAAACGGGATCACTGCCAATATTCTTTATTTTGTACCTCTGAAAACATGGGCTGAAGTTCAAAAACTTACTTTAACTAATAATTCAAACACAACTAAAAAACTTAAGGTTTTTTCATTTTTAGAGTGGTGCCTATGGAACGCTGCATCTGATATGGAAAATTTCCAGCGGAATTTTTCTACAGGAGAAGTTGAAATAGAGGGGTCAGTCATCTATCATAAAACCGAATATAAGGAAAGACGCGATCATTATGCCTATTACTCTGTGAATGTTCCTATTCAGGGGTTTGATACGGATCGTGAGTCGTTTTTCGGCTTATATAATGGTTTTGATGAGCCACAGGTGGTAGCTGAAGGCAAACCACGTAATACCGAAGCTCATGGCTGGTCTCCAATTGCTTCACACTTTATTGAAGTCGAATTGAAACCGGGTGAGTCAAAAGATTTCATCTACGTTTTAGGATATGTAGAAAACAAGGAGGATGAAAAATGGGAGTCAAAAAATATTATCAATAAGAAGAAGGCAAAAGAAACCATTGCTAAGTTTAATACTACGGCTAAAGTTGATGCTGCACTTGCCGATCTCCGCAAATACTGGGATAATCTGTTAAGTATCTACTCTGTAAACTCGGGCGACGAAAAACTGGATCGGATGGTAAACATTTGGAACCAGTACCAGTGTATGATTACCTTCTGCTGCTCGCGTTCAGCTTCTTTCTTCGAATCAGGTATTGGCCGTGGAATGGGTTTCCGCGATTCCAATCAGGACCTGACCGGTTTTGTTCATCAGATTCCGGAGCGTGCTCGGGAACGAATTATCGATATAGCTTCTACTCAATTTCCTGATGGTGGTTGCTACCACCAATACCAACCGCTTAACAAACGTGGTAATAACGATATTGGTGGTGGTTTCAATGATGATCCTATGTGGCTGATCCTTGGAACAATTAGCTATATTAAAGAAACCGGCGATTTTGGTATTTTAAATGAAATGGTACCGTTCGATAATGAAATATCTGTTGCACGTAGTTTATTCGACCACCTTACTGTTTCATTCGATCATGTTGTAAACAACCTTGGTCCCCATGGCCTTCCTCTCATTGGCCGCGCCGATTGGAACGATTGTCTCAATCTGAACTGTTTCTCGAACGATCCGAATGAATCTTTCCAGACCACGGAGAATAAAACTGAAGGTTCTAAGGCTGAGTCTGTTATGATTGCAGGTTTATTCGTGGTCTATGGTCGTGATTATGTTGATCTGTGTAAAAAACTAGGGAAAAATGACGAGGTTAAACGTGCTCAAAAGCATGTAAATACTATGGTAGATATTATAAAGAAACATGGGTGGGATGGAGAATGGTTTATAAGGGCTTATGACTATTATGGCCGCAAAATTGGCAGCCATGAAAATGAAGAAGCTAAAATATTTATAGAATCGAATGGATGGTGCACAATGGCCGGTATTGGCAAAGAAGAAGGACTATGTACCAAAGCACTCAACGCAGTAAAGGAAAGGTTAGACTGTCAACATGGGATAGTACTAAATAATCCGGCATTTACCAGATACTATATTGAATATGGCGAAATATCGTCGTATCCTGCTGGTTACAAAGAAAATGCAGGTGTTTTCTGCCACAATAATCCATGGATCATGATCGGGGAAACAGTGGTTGGCAATGGAAACCGTGCCTGGGAATATTACCGGAAAATATGTCCTTCATACCTGGAAGAGATCAGCGATCTGCATAAGACAGAACCCTATGTTTATGCTCAGATGGTAGCCGGGAAAGATGCTTTTAAACCCGGCGAAGCTAAAAACTCATGGCTGACAGGGACAGCCTCCTGGAACTTCTATGCTATCTCACAGTATATATTGGGGATTCGTCCTGATTATGATGGACTCTTAATTGATCCGTGTATTCCAACAGATTGGAAAGGGTTTAAAGCAACCCGTAAGTTCAGGGGTGCAACTTACCATATTGAAGTTGTAAATCCTGGTGGAAAATCGAAAGGGGTTAAGGAAGTCGTAGTTGATAATAAACCTCAAAAATCGAATCTGATTCGTGTATTTGGTGATGGTAAAGAACATATCGTGAAAGTTGTTTTGGGGTAGATGGCATATCGCTTTGAGGCCATTGTATAATACTACCTGGATTTAAGACCACTGGTTATAATTAAATCTAATAACTTTGAACCAGTGAATTATGAAAGCTAAAGGACAAAAATTAAAAAGGGAGAACAAAAATGCAACACAAAAATGTAAAATTATTTGCAGTAACCTTGTTTTGTATAGGGTTAAATGGACTACAGGCACAGACCGCGAAAGACATTGACGGCAATGTTTACAAAACTGTAACCATTGGCAAACAGGTTTGGATGGCAGAGAATCTGAAAACCACAAAGTATAATGATGGCACAGCCATACCATTGGTTACAGATGAAATGGCATGGGGAGCACTAACCACACCTGCATATTGCTGGTATAATAAAGATGCAACTGCCAATAAAAATACGTACGGTGCTTTGTATAATTGGTACACAGTTAATACAAATAAATTATGCCCCGGAGGTTGGCATGTACCTACTGATGCAGAATGGACAACACTCACAACCTATTTGGGAGGTGAAAGTGTTGCTGGTGGAAAACTAAGAGAAAAAGGTACAACCCACTGGGAAAAGCCTAATACCGGAGCAACCAACGAAAGTGGTTTTACAGCTCTTCCGAGTGGCTACCGTAACAACCATGGAGCGTTCGCCAATGTTGGCTTCTTCGGTTTCTGGTGGTCGGCTACAGAAAACGTTGCAACAGCTGCATGGTGTCGTACAATGGGCTGTTCTGGCAGCGATGTTCTCAGAATCTTCAGCCTGAAGAAGAATGGTTATTCTGTTCACTGTATCAAAGATAATTAACCATGTAAAGAGGTGTTCGGGTTGCTCCCTTAGGTTAAATAAATTCTATCATTCTGGGTCTATTCCTTGGTGGTTGGATTAAAATAAATTATACTTGTATTATAATTATTGCATAACTTGTGTTCCACAAAGTTCATTTACATCTTTTAACATTGTATCTACTAAATACTGACAATACCACAACTTGACTAAACTTTAAAAATAATCCTTTAGGAATATTTATTCTATTGGAGTATCCGGAAAATCCATTAAAGAGTACGGAGCGAATGTTGAAAAGCTTTACGAGTAGACTTACTAAAAATTACTTAAATGAAGAACATCCTAAAATTTGTATTGGCAATCTGTTTAATGTTTGCAGTTACGAACATGCAAGCTCAGATAAAATTTGGTCCCAAAGTGGGCCTTAATTTATCTACAATGACATTAAAAAGTGGTGGGGTGAGTTATGATCCTAAAACAGTTGTGGGTTTTAATGTTGGTGTAGTTTCTGAAATTACTTTATCGGACAATCTTAGTTTGCAGCCGGCTGTATTATATTCTACCAAAGGTTCAAAGTACTCTATTACTTTTCTTCAAGTTGCGGAAGAATATGAAATTACCCCAAGCTTCATTGAAATTCCAGTTAATGTAGTGTATAAATTTGATTTAGGTGCTGCAAAATTATTTCTTAATGCCGGCCCATATGTCGCCTATGGTATAGGTGGAAAGATTAAAGGGGGCGGTGTATCTGACAACATAATTTTCGGTACAAAAGAATCTGACGATATAAAACCATTAGATTTCGGCTTAAATGTTGGAGCTGGTGTAGAAATTGCAAACCTCCTTATATCTGCCAATTATGGATTAGGCCTGGCAAACTTGTCTCCGACAACAACCGATAATACGGAAATGAAAATCAAGGTGATCGGATTCTCTGTTGCATATTTATTCGGAGGGAAATAATTTTCATTCAAATATTTACTATAAAAGACAAAATATTGAAGTAATAATATCGTAGCACATTGAAGGATATTCAAAAGAATTTTCATAGGTGTTCAAGTTGATCTCTTAAAGTTTAAAGTATATTCCATCCATCTGAGTCAATTCTTGGGTGGATGGTTTTTAATATAAAGTTGCATTTTGTTTAAACAAATTGTAAATTTGGTAATGTTCATATTTTGAGAAAGTTAATCATAATATGATCTCATATGAAAAATTTATTTAGAATTTCTGGAGTAATCCTATTAATCTTATTGATTCAATCATGTAAGAAGAGTGATGATAACCTCATAAGAGATGCTGACGGTAATGTTTACCACACTGTAACCATTGGCTCCCAGATATGGGCGGTAGAGAACCTGAAAACAACCAAATACGATGATAATACAGACATACCACTGGTTACTGACAATGCTGAATGGGCAGCATTATCTACACCTGCCTGCTGCTGGTATAATAATGATATTGCAAATAAAGAAGTTTATGGTGCTTTGTATAATTGGTATACAGTTAGTACAAATAAATTATGCCCAAATGGCTGGCATGTTCCTACCGATGCCGACTGGACAAATTTAACGGAATACCTTACAAACAACGGTTATGGTTACGAAGGCAGCGGAGAAGACATAGGCAAATCAATGGCAGATACATCGGGCTGGACTATAGACCCAACTGCAGGTAATGTAGGTAATGACCAATCAAGTAATAATAGCAGCGGTTTTACAGCTATTCCGAGTGGCAACCGTCACATGAATGGTTCGTTCGCAAGTATTGGCGACATCGATTGCTGGTGGTCGGCTACGGAAATGATAGACAGATTAAACAACGATGCAGTACTCGCTGTGAATCGTGAAATTAATACCGGTTTCAACGATGTTTCAGGGAGCCCTACCAATATGCAATGTGGCTTTTCCATTCGATGCCTTATGGATAATTAACCAGGTTAAAAAGTGTTCGGGTTACTCTCCTTATGTCGCATATTGAACCTGCATGTAAATGTAGTACTATATACTAACTGTTTATTTGTGAATATATTGACTATGAAACTTTTTAGTCTGGAACTTTGGGAAGAGTAAAATAGATTTGCTTTCGGTAAAACTAAGGTATAATTTTAATAGTCTTAAATGCGATATTAAAAATTTGAAATTGAAATATGAGGACCCGTTGCCAATTTAAAAACTGGGCGACCTCTAAAATTCAAACAAGTAGGAAAATTTAAAAATTCAACTGAATAAAAAAAGTAAAAAAGATTTTAATTTGGTTAATAATAATAATTGTAATATTCATAGCAGATGGATTGTTATACATTAAAATCGCTATGCCAAATGTTGGGTCCGCTCCAGATATAAAGATAGATGCCACACCCGAACGCCTTGCACTCGGGGAATATCTTGCTTACCATGTAACAGTTTGTATTGATTGTCACTCGAGACGCGACTGGTCAAGATTTTCTGGTCCTCCAGCTGAGGGAACTATTGGAATGGGAGGTGATCTTTTCGACCAGAAATATGGTTTTCCCGGAACATATTACGCAAAAAACATTACTCCCTCAGGCATCAGCCGTTATGCTGATGGAGAACTTTTTCGAGTTATCACAACGGGAGTTGATAAAGAAGGTAAAGCATTGTTTCCCGTAATGCCTTTTCGTTATTATGGACAAATAGATGAAGAAGATATAAAATCGATAATAGCATACATTCGCACCCTGAAGCCAATTAAAAATGATGTTACTAAATCGTCCTCAGATTTTCCCATGAATTTTCTCATCAACACAATTCCCGAAAAAGCTCATCTCTCAAAGAAACCTGTAAAAACGGATGTTGTTAATTACGGAAAATATATTGTGACCGCTTCGGGATGCATAGAGTGCCACACCAAAGTTAACAAAGGGAACTTGATTGAAGGAACAGAATTCGGTGGCGGAAGAGAATTTCCTTTCCCTGACGGCTCAATCGTCCGTTCTAGCAATATTTCTCCCGATCAGGAAACTGGAATAGGTCCATGGAATAAAGAAGCATTCCTCTATTATTTTCATTCGCATTCTGATTCTTTAACATTGAATACCATGATAAAGCCGGGAGATTTCAATTCCATTATGCCCTGGACGATGTATGGTAAAATGACCGATGAAGATTTAACATCAGTTTTTGAATACCTTAGAACAGTTAAACTGATATACAATAAAGTAGTAAAATTTTCACCGGCAAAAAAATTTTGTAGATCATACATGAATTAACCTACAATCATTAATTGCATTACAGAAAACTAAACCAGCCCATAACAGCCGGGTGGGGTAAATAGCCCTCACGCACCCTGATTGCAAATACTACGCCATAGCATTCTTACCTATGGGGACAACTCATACAAAATTATCTGGATATTGCTAAGCCGGGCTGCACCGGGTGCCACAACCTTCCTCTACAAGGCTCCCGTTAGCGTTCAGGCCATGAGTGCAATGCAAGCTTTATATTAACTGTGACAATTATACTGACAAGATAATAAAATCCAACTCATTAACAACAACATTATCACAAACGTTCCCAATTGGTCATCAGGCACGGTGGAGGACATTAACCGTTACAGCCACTTTTACCATAAGGGGAACAACACTCACTATTTTGCTCCTGCAATATTCACATCAATTTTTGCTTGTATCATTACACTATTTTTTGTTTGGAATTCCGGTGGACTAATTCGTACTTTAGTTGCAGCGGATTTAATAATTGTTGCAGGAGTCACGATTTCCGTTTTCACAATATTCAGACCTATCAATGTTTACTTTGAGTCGAAACAATATGAGTCTGAGAAATTAAAGGTTCTTGTTCAAAAATGGCTATTTTATAACAAAATTCGATTGGTAATTATTCTTGTAGGATTAATAATTTCAATATGGGCATTAAATTCTTATCAAGGATAATTCAACACAATTGATAATCTACAAACGATGAAGGAGCAAAACATTAACTAACGTTATAGTTAATTGGCTGCGCCGAGCTCGGCGCACTAAAGTGCTCTTCGGTTGCCTTCAGACTTCCCCTTTGGCTTCGTCTGGCAAAGTCGGCAGGCCGGTTGACTATAAGTAAACCCCAGGACGTTATAGACAAGGCAAAGAAAAAATTCCGTGCTAATGGACGCAAAAGAGGAATATAAAGATTTAACGGATAAGATCACGAAAAACATACCATTAACTGCTTTACCGATTAGAGAATTGGTAAAGATTAATAGAGATAATGAACAGCCGATTACATTAGGGACTGAATTGATACTAATTACAAGCTATCTTAAAAATATGATTTTTGTGAGTAATGGTTAACAGCATTTAATTGTTAACAGATCATATACAGCTATTTGTAACCAGAAAAATAATTTTGAATTCACAATGTTCTTTTTACCTTAGTATTTTGATTCCACAATTATCCTTAGCTCCGGGAAATTAGTTCTTTTTTAATAATAATTAAATTTCTCACGATGAATAAATCCCTGATTACCATTCTAATGTTTTTTATTTTGCAATCTTCAATTGTTCAAACTAAAAAAATGACCGGCTTCTATGAAAAGAATATTGATAAGGAACTGAGCCTTGAATCTGCATTTGACAAAAATCTAAGCAAAGCCAATATCGGTGAAACAATTAAAAAGCTTTCCGCGGAACCACACCACATAAGTTCTCCCGCAGATAAGGAAAATGCTGATTATATTTTGAGCCTGTTTGATAAATGGGGATGGGATGCAAAAATTGAAACCTTTTATGTGTTGTTTCCAACTCCTAAAACAAGGATACTTGAGATGACTTCGCCCAAAACTTATAAAGCAATATTAAAAGAACCTGCGCTGAAAGAAGATGCCACATCAGGCCAGACAGGACAATTACCCACCTATAATGCCTATAGTGCCGATGGTGATGTCACCTCTGAACTGGTATTTGTAAATTATGGCCTGCCTGAGGATTATGAGATATTGGATAAGATGGGTATTGATGTAAAGGGGAAAATTGTAATTGCAAAGTACGGTCATAGCTGGAGAGGTATAAAACCTAAAGTAGCGCAGGAACATGGAGCCATTGGCTGTATCATTTACAGCGACCCGGCCGATGATGGATATTTCCGTGGAGATGTGTATCCGAAAGGTGCTTTCAGAAACGAATATGGTGTACAAAGAGGGTCTGTAATCGATATGTCAACTTATCCCGGTGATCCTTTAACCCCAGGAATTGGCGCAACAAAAGATGCAAAAAGATTAGACAGGTTACAAGCACCAAGTCTTTTAAGGATTCCTGTATTACCCATCAGTTACCATGATGCGGCACCATTGCTTGAAGCCCTTGACGGGCCCATAGCTCCTGCCGAATGGCATGGCGGTTTATCGTTTGCATATCATACCGGGCCGGGTAAAACAAAAGTGCATTTAAAGGTTGCTTTTAATTGGGATATTGTACCATGTTATGATGTGATCGCGAAAATTCAAGGTTCTAAATTTCCTGACGAATGGGTGATACGCGGCAATCACCACGATGCCTGGGTGAATGGCGCTGCAGATCCCATTAGCGGGCAGGCAGAAATGTTGGAAGAGGCTAAATCGATAGGCAGTATGTTAAAAACAGGGTGGAAACCAAATAGAACTATCGTTTATTGTGCCTGGGACGGAGAAGAACCAGGCTTGCTTGGTTCCACTGAATGGGTTGAAGAACATGAAAAAGAATTAAAAGAAAAGGCTGTAGTTTACATTAATTCCGATGGTAATGGTCGTGGTTTCCTTTCTGTTGAAGGGTCCCAAGCGTTGGAACCTTTCATGGATGAAATTGCAAAACAGGTAATTGACCCGCAAACTAAGGTAAGTATTTTTGAAAGAAAAAGAGCTCATGAAGTTATATCAGCGAAGAGTGCGGAAGCAAAGAAAAGGATCTGGGATGAAAAAGAATTAAAACTAAATGGGATGGGTTCCGGTTCGGATTATTCTTCTTTTATCCAACATGCAGGAATTCCCTCATTGAACCTCGGATTTGGTGGAGAAGACGATGGTGGTGAATATCATTCTATCTATGATTCATATAGTTTATATGAAAAGTTTAAAGACCCCGGATTTCAATATGGTGTGACTCTTGCTGAAACTGCAGGGCATGCCATTTTACGAATGTCTGATGCAGATGAATTGCCTTTTGATTTCACGCATTTGTTTAAAACTATTGACGCATATTCAAAGGAGCTGATAACTCTTTTGCAGACAAGCCGTGAAACTACAGAATTAGAAAATCAGATTATTTATTCCGGGGGTTATGCTGTGGGTGAAGATCCAACAAAAGGATATATCGTTCCACATGTGAAACCTGAAGTGCCATTTCTTGATTTTTCACCCTTGCAAAATGCATTACAACAATTAAAAAAGAGTGTAGATAGCTTAAATGTTGTTTTTCAAAACAATATTAAGACAAACAGCATTAGCGTAGCTTTTAATCAATCACTTTACAGGGCCGAACAACAGTTATTGAATGAAACAGGACTACCACGCAGAGCATGGTATAAACATACCTTGTACGCACCCGGATATTATACTGGTTATGGCGTAAAAACAATACCGGGCATTCGCGAGGCTATTGAACAAAGAAACTGGAAAGAAGCGCAGCAACAAATTGAAATAGATGCGAAAATCATCATAAGGCTTGCAGAATATTTTAATGTTCTGTATTCCTCTGGTGCTTGATTTGTTTGTACAAAGTTTTTTGTATTCCTGGCTCACTTTATCATCCTACAAAGCTGTGATCTTGGAAGACTCAACGATATAGTTATATATCAGGGCTTTATTTGTTATCTCTGCTCCCCAGGCTGGACTCGAACCAGCGACCCTCTGATTAACAGTCAGATGCTCTAACCAACTGAGCTACTGAGGATTATTTTTTTGTCACTTGTTAACCTGGATGGCTTGTGGATGAATTGCAAAAAACAGGTGTTGCTTTGACTAACCCGGCTACTGAAGTGGAATAATATTCAATGAACGTGCTAAATTTAAGCAGGCCAAAAGTAAGGGCTTTTAGTGAATTAAGCAATATCTTTGAAAAAATTTTTTATAATGAAACAAATCCTTGGTATTGGCAATGCATTGGTCGATATAATGACAATGGTTGATGAGGATAATATGCTGGAGAAGTTCTCTTTACCTAAAGGCAGTATGCAGCTGGTTGATAGAATAAAATCCGATATAATAAAGTCTGAAACTGTGCACCTTAACAGAAACCTTACTGCGGGAGGATCAGCAGCAAACACAATACATGGACTTGCAATGCTTGGTGTAAAAACGGGATTTATTGGATCAATCGGGAAAGATGAATTGGGTGATTTTTTTGAAAAAGATATGAAGCATGCCGGAATAGAAACCATGTTGTTCAGACAAGATTCAATTACCGGTACCGCAGTAGCTCTCATTTCTCCGGATTCAGAAAGAACATTTGCTACTCACCTTGGAGCTGCAGTTGAACTTCAGGCCACAGACCTTGATCCGGAACTCTTTAACGGATACGATATTCTTTACCTGGAAGGTTACTTAATCATCAACAAATCTTTGGTTGAAAAAGCCTGCCAGATAGCTGAAAAGGGAAATATGAAGATTGCACTTGATCTGGCTAGTTACAATGTAGTCGAATCCAACCTGGCGGATTTTAAAGAAATAGTCGAAAAATATGTTGATATTGTATTTGCTAATGAAGAGGAAGCCAGATCCTTCACGGGACTGGAACCGGGGAAGGCATTAGATTATATGTCACAGTTCTGTGAAGTAACTGTTATTAAAGTGGGTAGCGAAGGTTCGTGGGTTAAGCGGGGTGAGGAGATCGTTAAAATTGGTACTGTCCAGGTAAACCTGAAAGATACAACCGGAGCAGGTGATCTTTATGCTTCAGGATTTCTTTACGGATATGCAAACGGACTGAATCTTGGGAAATGCGGATTATTAGGTTCCCTGATGGCGGGTAAAGTAATCGAAATTGTAGGAGCCAGGATGGAGGAGTCGAGGTTCAATGAAATTAAAGAGACTGCTAAAAGGATTTTGGAAACCGATTAGAAAATTGAATTTATTCTGGCAGAAAAATGACTTTAAAATTACGAGATTACGCTTTAAAACCTTTTACATTATTCCTGGTAGCATGGGGAGTTCTAAACTTTTTACAGGCCTGGCTGACTCCTTTAGACAATGATGAGGCCTATTATTGGATGTATTCAAAATACCTTGCCTGGGGTTATTTTGATCATCCTCCCATGATCGCATTAATGATCAGGATCGGGTATCTGTTTTTTCAAAATGAACTTGGAGTAAGGTTTATGGTTGTTTTAAGCCAGTTAGCTGCTTTACTTATAATCTGGTCGATGACTGATAAAGGACAAAGACAGAAAAAGGGGAACATTTTACTTTTTTTTATGCTAGTTGCGATCCTTCCGGTTTTCAATATTTATGGTTTTATTGCTACTCCTGATGCGCCATTGTTATTATTCTCTGCGGTTTTTCTTCTGGCATATAAACGGTTTTTAGATGATGAATCTTGGCAAAACACACTCTTCCTTGGTTTTTCAATGGCGGCTCTTATGTACAGTAAATATCATAGTGGTCTTTTAATAATACTTGTCATTCTTTCAAATCTTAGGTTATTAAAAAGAACCAGATTTTATATGGCAGCAATTCTGGCAGTATTGTTATTTTCCCCACATTTATATTGGCAGTATTCCAACGGATTCACCTCTTTGAAATACCATCTTATTGACAGAGTCTCAGCCTTTAATCTTGGTCATGTTCCTGAATATCTGGCAAATCAGTTGTTCATTAATAATCCGTTTATTCTGCCAATATGTATCTGGATGATAATTAAGATCAGAATTAAAAATCTGTTTGAAAAGGCATTATATTATGTTATAACAGGGTTTTTTGCTTTCTTTTTTATTGCAAGCTTTCGATATCATGTTGAACCGCAATGGACCGCTCTGATAACAGTCCCAATGATAATAATTCTTTTTAACAATGTTGAATATAGGTCATGGATCAGAGGGTTTGTAAAATGGATTGCGATTTTCCTATTCCCTCTTTTATTATTTGTCCGCATTGCTTCTATGATTGATTTCTTACCTGTCTCAGTCTTAAAAAGTGAATTTCATAATAAGAAGAAGTGGGCAAATGAAATAAGCATGTTAGCGGGAACCCGTCCGGTTATCTTTACCAACTCTTATCAGCGCCCGTCGGTTTATACATTTTATACAGGGAAATTTGCATACTCTCTGGATAATTTGTCATATCGTAAAACACAATATGACTTATGGGATTTTGAAGAAATGGTTCACGGTAAAGAAGTTTTATATGTAACGTACTTTTTCCCAGAATACTATAAGAAGAATCTGACAAAACAAATACTTTTCAACGGCGACTCTGTTTTTGTACGAGTATTTAAGGATTTTCAGTCGCTTCAACGGGAATGTGTGATTTTAAGCGATGATCAAAATACATTCAGGAGAAAAGGGATCAATACAATTCATTTAAAGATCTTCAACCCTTACCCATTTGTGATCGACTTTAAACATAAAGAATTGCCGGTTGTATTTCAGATTGCTTTCATAAAGAATGGTAACATAGAGGTCAAAAAGAATCTGGAACTTCCTGATTATATATCAACATTAAATGTCGGAGAGACAATTTCAGTAGATTGTCAGTTTACTATTGAAGACTTACCATCGGGAATGTATAAGCTTGCTATTTGTTCAGAAACCGGCATTTTGTATGACACCTTTAACAGCAGCTTCAAAGAAGTAAAAATCAATGAGTAAAGGTAAGGTAATAGTTAGCAAAAAAATTCCATAATGTTGTTACCAGTATTGCGAAAAACTTTGCTACATAGAAATTGACTTTCTTTTCAAATAGATAGAGAAACAAATTATTAATAATCAGACCAAAAAGAGAAATAATTATAAAGGTCCCATATTCAACAAGAACTCTGGGATTATTACTCTCAAAGGTCCAGAACCTGTTAAACAGATAATTTGAACTTGCGGCTAGAATAAATCCTGTTGAACTTGAAATGTATCTGTGTATTTTAAGTTTTTCTTTTAACAGGAAGGTTATTGAAAAATCAATTACCATCCCCAAAAAGCCGACAATTCCAAATTTTAGAAATTTGAATATCATTCAGTACCTTTTAATACTTCGGCAAAGTCCAGCCATTATGGTATTCAGGAATAATCAACTTATTAGCTGTACTGGTGTGGAACGACTGTTTTGTATCATCCCAATTGACTTTCTCACCCGTCCTGAATGCAATATTTCCCATTTGGGCGACAAGAGCCACTTCCCTTCCAATATTTATATCTGCATTAAGTTTCTGGGGTGAATTATTTTTAAGACAATCAAGGAAATTCTTTACGTGAAGATCAAGACCAACGCCAACATTTTTCTGAACTGGCATGGCTTCAATTCTCTGTTTTTCAGGTATTACTTCCCAACCGTTACGGTCAAGAACCAATGTACCATTTTCGCCGATATATGACATTCCGTGGGGTCTTTTCCAGTTACCAAGACCAATACCTATTGTGTGTTCCCAGATCATTGTAAAATCCTTGAAATCATATACTGCCGTCATAGTATCGGGAGTTTCCATAGCATCGTCGGGGAAGGCATATTTGCCACCGATAGCCATTACAGATACCGGAACATTTTTACCCATTCCATATAGAATATAATCTATAAGATGAACCCCCCAGTCGGTCATCAACCCTCCCGCATAATCCCAGTACCATCTGAAAGTAAAATGGAAACGGTTTTTATTAAATGGGCGCTTTGGAGCCGGTCCGAGCCACATAGTATAATCAACTCCGTCGGGAACCGGTGAATCTGGCACTTTAGGGACCGCACCTTTCCAATCGACATACGACCATGCCTTGCAAGTGCGGATACGACCAAGTTTTCCTGATTTCAGGTAATTTATAGCATCCACAAAATGAGGTTGGCTTCTTTGCCATTGGCCTACCTGCACTAACTTACCATGTTTTTTAACGGTTTTCTGCATTATATTTATTTCGGCAATGGAATTTCCAATCGGTTTTTCAACATAAGCGTGTTTCCCTGCCTCGAGAGTATCAACCAGAATCAGACAATGCCAGTGGTCAGGTGTTCCTATGATTGCCACATCGATATCTTTGTTCTCTAGCATCCTGCGGTAATCAACATATAATTTAGGTTTTGGGAAGCCAAGTTTAACGAGTGCGTCAGTACGATTGTTCAAAACATTCCGGTCTATATCGCATAATGCCACACAGTCTATTTCGGGATTCTTCAGGAATGACGTCAGATCATTAAACCCCATACCATTTGCCCCGATGAGCCCGACCTGTATTTTATCGTTGGGCGAAACACCTATCCTTGCTTTTGATAAAACATCAAGAGGCAAAACGGCTCCAGTAGCAAAAACAGAAGCAGTCTTTATAAAATCTCTGCGTGTTGAACTCATAATGATTTGATCTATTAAGAATGGCAAGGTAATATTTTAATTCAAAATGGTCAATTGGCCTATTATTAAAAATAATTGAAATGGATGAAAATGTAATGGCATAATAGATGATGAGACGTCCAATTTGGGTGTCTCTACTGCTGAAAATTGAATTATTCATTGTGGTTTTAAGAATAAATTTCTAAATTTACTTCCTGTACCTGTTTCCACTCTCTTGTTTATCGCTGCATAAAAATTTAAAGTGAATGTGTTATTCTCAAATAGTATTTAAAATCAATATGATGAAAAATTTTAAACTTCTTTTTATTTTAGTTTTCTGGGGATTTGTGTTATCAGTAAGTTCTGCTCAAATCCAGAATCCTGATAAGCCGATTCCTGCTGATCCGAATATAAGAATCGGGAAGCTGGATAACGGGATGACCTATTACATCAAGGCAAATAAAAAGCCTGAAAAAAGGATGGAATTAAGGCTTGCAGTAAATGCCGGTTCTGTTTGTGAAACAAACGACCAGCAGGGGTTAGCTCACTTTGTCGAACATATGTGCTTCAACGGCACCAAAAACTTTCCTGCCAATAAGATGATCGATATGATGGAATCGCTGGGAGTTAAGTTTGGTGCAGATCTGAATGCTTATACAAGTTTTGACCAGACAATTTATATGCTTAAAGTTCCGACTGACAGTATTGAGTGGATCAATAGAGGATTCCAGGTGTTGGAAGACTGGGCACACCAGGTCAGCATGGAAGATGTTGAGATTGATAAAGAGAGGGGTGTAATAACTGAAGAGTGGAGATTAGGCCTGGGTGCCCAAGATCGCATGATGTCAAAATATATCCCTGTCATTTTAAAAGGTTCAAAATATGCTGAAAGACTTCCTATCGGGAAAATTGATGTGATAAAAAGCTTCCCATATGATACATTGCGCGCTTTTTATAAATCATGGTATCGTCCCGACCTGATGGCAGTGGTTGTTGTTGGCGACATTGATCCCGGGCTTGCAGAAGAGAAGGTGAAGGAATATTTCGGAAGAGTTCCAAAATCTGTAAATCCGCTAAAGAGGGTCGAATTTCCGGTACCTGATAATATTGAACCCCTGATAAGTGTAGTTACGGATAAGGAAGCCCCAGGCTATTCGGCAACGGTATTTTTTAAACATCCCAAATCTTACAATGTTACATTTGGCGATTACCGTGATCAACTTATGCGAACTTTATATACCGGGATGTTAAACAATCGCCTGCAGGAAATTGCACAAAAACCAGAGTCGCCTTTTTTATTTGCTTATGCCGGGTATAGTTCCTTTATTGGCCGGTCAGTTGATGTTTATTCTTTATCAGTAGGAGCAAAAGAGAACCAGATTGAAAAGAGCATTGAAGTCGTTCTTACCGAAAATGAAAGAGTGCGTCAGTTTGGCTTTACGGCAACGGAACTTGATCGGGAGAAAAAGGATATACTTTCAAATTATGAAAAGATGGCGAAAGAATCTGATAAAACTGAATCAAGGTCATATGCCGACGAATTTATAAGGAATTATCTGGATCAGGAATGTATCCCGGGTATCAAAAAAGAATTTGAAATAACCAAAGAATACTTACCGGGTATAACACTTCAAGAAATTAATAAACTGGGACAGGCCTGGATCACTGAAAATAATATGGCTGCACTGATTACTGCCCCGGAAAAGGAAGGTGACATAGTACCGACAGAAAACCAGGTAATGGATATAATTAAGGCAGTTAAAACCAGGAAAATTGAAGCTTATGTTGATAAAGTTTCAGATGTTCCTCTTTTGGCTGAAACACCTGTTGTCTCTAAAGTAGTTAAGAGAACCGATGATAAAAAATTTGGTTTTACAGAATTAACCTTCGGGAATGGAGTCCATATGATCTTAAAATCTACTGATTTCAAAAATGATGAAATTGTACTATCGGCTTATAGTCCGGGAGGCTCATCACTTTATCCTGACGGTGATATAATGTCAGCAACTCTTGCTCCTTCAATTATAACTCAGAGCGGACTCGGCGATTATGATTTTACAGGATTACAAAAGAAACTTTCCGGGAATACTGCGAAACTTAATCCGTACATTAGTGATCTCCAGGAAGGTGTGAATGGCAACTGCTCGCCTAAAGATCTTGAAACGATGCTTCAGCTTAATTATCTTTATTTTACCAGGACCCGTAAAGACGAAAGCGCCTTCAATGCTTACATCTCCCGGATAAAGAACATGATAAAGCCGATGAGAACTAATCCACAGGTAATTTTCCAGGATACATTGTCCAAAATAATTTCACTTAATTCCCCCAGGGTTATCGCGGTACCTTCAGATGCTCAGATTAACCAGGTCAACTTAGACAGGTCGATAGGTATTTTTAAAGACCGTTTTGCCGATGCCAGCGATTTCACATATCTCATGGCAGGCAATTTTAAAATTGATGAGGTGATCCCACTTCTTGAAAAATACATAGGCGGACTTCCTTCAACCAAGAGGAAAGAGACTTGGAAAGATGTAACTCCTGGATTCCCAAAAGGATTACTTGTAGTTGAAGTTCCAAAAAATTCAGAACCACAAAGTACTGTAGCCATGGTGTGGAAAGGTGATTTCAAATGGAAGGACAAAGATCGCCAGAGTTTCGCGATGTTGATGAATATACTGTCGATAAAATGCAGGGAATCGATGCGAGAAGACCAGGGCGGAGTTTATGGCGTGAGCGTAAACGGCACTATTTCAAAACTACCCAAACCAATGTACACCATCCAATCGATGTGGGGTTGCAATCCTGATAATATTACAAAACTATCCCAGACGGTTCTTGATGAAATGGGAAAAATCAAAAAAGATGGTCCGACTGAGGTTGATTTGAATAAAGTGAAGGAGACCTTAATCCGTCAACAGGAGACGCAACTCAAGGAGAACGGTTTCTGGCTAACCTCACTTAAAAACCATTTCTTATTTGGCGACAAACTTCTTACTCTTGAAGAATATAAAACTTTTATAAACTCGTATTCGATTGCAGATATAAAAGCAATTGCCAATAAATATTTAAATACTGATAGTTACGTTGAGGTTGCCTTGACTCCTGCTCCAAAACCAGAATCAAAGTAGCATATCTTTGTTGAAATATTAAGAAGGGGCTCTGATTGAGCCCCTTCTGTATTTTTATTTTAAAACAAACCGTGCAATTCGGCGTTAATTTTATCAATTACCTCGCTGAGATGATCTCTGTTGTTTGGGAAATTATAGTGGTCAGCTTCAATTATAAGAACTTTGCCAAGGTTATATGTTTCCATCCATGCTTCGTACCTTTCATTTAATCTTTTAAGGTAATCGATACGGATTGAGCTTTCATATTCCCGCCCACGTTTCTGGATCTGGTTAACAAGCGTTGGAACAGACGCCCTGAGGTAAAGGAGCAGATCGGGAGGCTTCACCAGGGAGCTCATCATCTTAAAAAGTGTAGAGTAGTTATCAAAGTCACGGGTTGACATCAGTCCCATCGAATGGAGGTTCGGTGCAAAAATATAAGCATCTTCATATATTGTTCTGTCCTGTATAATAGTTTTATCCGACTTCCTGATTTCAAGTATCTGAGTAAAACGGGAATTAAGAAAATATATCTGCAGGTTAAATGACCAGCGTTGCATATCTTCATAAAAGTCATTAAGATATGGGTTATCATCAACATCTTCATAGTGAGCAACCCATCCGTACTGTTTTGCAAGCAAGCCTGCCAATGTTGTCTTGCCCGAACCGATATTTCCTGCAATAGCTATGTGCATAATTCCAATTATTATGTTTAATAGTCTATAAAATTAGTAAAAATTGAGTACGGTTTGTCTGTTGTTGAGAAATAAGTGCCTGGAGTTTTGCCCCCAAATCCCGCAAAGCGGGACAGAGGGGTCTTACTCACGAAACAGATCATCTTAATGGGTCTATAACTCTAGTCACTCTAAACTTTAGACACTTCTGATTCCTGCAATAATATATAGATCCTCAATGTATTCACGCGAATTGGAAAGTCGTGGTACTTTGTTTTGTCCCCCCAATTTGTTTTTCGTCTTTAACCATTTATTAAAAGTACCCTTGGGAACCGATCTGAGAATCGGTAACACAAGATTCAGGTCTTTGAATCTTTTGGCTTCATAATCTGAGTTTAGAGACTTAAGAGAGTTATCAAGGGTATCTATAAATTCGGTTAAATCTGAGGGATCTTTTTCGAATTCAATGATCCATTCGTGAGATCCTTTTGAAGATGTGTTCATGAACACAGGACCGGCAGTATATTCAGCAACCACGGCACCTGTTGCTTTACAAGCCGATTCAAGAGCCTTATCGGAATTGTCAACAATCACCTCTTCTCCGAAAACATTAATAAAATGTTTTGTTCTTCCTGAAATCCTTAACCGGTAAGGGTCAAGGCAGGTAAATACTATTGTATCTCCCATCATATATCTCCAGAGGCCACCGTTGGTTGAAATGATAATTGCATAATTTACCCCTGTTTCCACATCCGCAATAGAATATACAGGAGGATCATCCGAATTAATTTTATCTGCCGGGATAAACTCATAAAAGATTCCGTAATCGAGCATAAGGAGCATATCGCTGCTTAAGGGATCATCCTGTATTCCAAAGAACCCTTCTGAAGCATTATATGTCTCCATATAATTCATCTGGTCACCATGAATAAGTTTCTTATACTGTTCACGATAAGGAGTAAAACTTATACCTCCGTGAAAAAACACTTCTAGGTTCGGCCAGATATCGAGAAGGTTATTTTTTCCAGTGAAGGCAAGGATCTGTTTTATTAAAACAAGACACCATGAAGGGACTCCGGATATACTTGTAACATTTTCATTAATGGTAGATTTTGTTATCAGGCCGAGTTTTTCTTCAAAATCTTCAAGAAGGGCAATCTTCTGTTTTGGTGTTCTGATTATTTCAACCCAGAATGGAGCATTTTCAATAAGTATTGCTGATAAATCCCCATATAAAGAATCATTACTGAATTGATTCATTCTATGACTTCCTCCAAGGGTGAGACTCTTACCGGAGAATATTCGTGTATCGGGTCTCTGTATAGTATAGATTACAAGTATATCTTTTGCAGCTCTATAATGACAATCTTCAAGTGCTTCACGGCTCATTGGTATGAACTTGCTTTTTGAGGAAGTGGTGCCGGAAGATTTTGCAAACCATTTTATTTCCCCGGGCCATAAAAGATTTGTCTCTCCTTTACGAAGTCTTTCAACATAGGGGATTATATCCTCATACGTCTGGATGGGAAATCTCGATTGATACTCTTTAATAGAGCTGATTGATGAGTAATTGAATTTTTTACCCCATTCTGTTGAAGCAGCTTTTGCAAGAAGCTGGTATAATGTTTCCTGTTGTGTTTCAAATGGATGTTTTTTGAATATTTCAATCTGATTTATGCGCTTTATATTCAGCCGGTTAATTATAGAAGGAATAATCGCCATTATATCATCAATTTGACATTTAAAGATAGATAAAAAACTTCAGGATGATGGTTTAAAATTTAGCTGAAAACCTCTTTCAGAACTTCAAGTGATTTTATCTTTTTAAGGCCCGGGAGATGGAGTGAATAGAATCTGACCAATGTTTCAAGAACGTCATTTCGAAGGTTTCCTGTGAGGGATATTTTACTTATGTTGTCATAAGATGCCACAAAAAAGTCAGCGAGGATATTTGTAATTTCCTCGTTTGCGTAATTGCCATGAACAGGAGGTATCGGAACAAAAATACCATTCATCATGTCAAAAAATGCATCATCTTTATTTAACCGAGGGCCCGGTTCGAACCCAAGAAAACTGCTAAGTCCGGCAAGAAAAGCAATATGGAAGTTTGCAAAGCCTTCCTTGCATCTCTCGAAGTATTTTATAGAATCTTCTATATAGTCAAACATCTCGTCATGAGGACTCTCTTCTTTCAGAACGGAGGTCAAAACTTCTCCAAGAAAAATTGCAACACTGCTTTTTTTAATATTAGAATAGATATCATAAGGGGTGAATGAAACGGAAAATTCTTTCAGGATATGCATTTCACGTGATGTCTTGTAGTACATCTCAAGATCAAGGATAAACATTGGCTGAAACAGAATATTATGTTTCCCTTCTTTCCTCCTTCTCATCCCTTTGATGATGAAGGATTGTCTTCCGAATTTTCTTGTATATATCTGGGCAACAATACCTGAGTCGGTGTATTTTATCTGATGAAGTATTATTCCCCTGGTTTTTTCAAGCATAATTTCCAACGAGTTATTCAGGTACAAAGTTAAAGTTGAAAAAGTGACTGGAATGTCTAGAGTTGTACCCACCAAACCCGCAAAGCGGGACAGAGGGGTTTTAACTCCCGAAATAGATCACATAAAATGCCACTCACTCCACTCACTCCAAACTCTATTCACTTTAACCGCTATTTCGTCACAAAATTATTATATTTACTGATCAATCAACTATGTTATGACAGTGATTAACAATGAGGAGCTTGTAAAAAGGATTGCAAGGCTTGCCAAACAGAACCAGGAGCTTGAGGAGCATATCAAGAAACTGGAGAAGATGAATGAAAAGCTGACAAGGGACAATGAGAAAATTAAGGTTCTTTATGAAAAAATTTCTCCGGATGGTTTGAAGGAATTCGGTGAAGAAGAAATTAAAGAAAGGTCGCTTAAATTCAATATGGCGACGGTTCTTTTCGCAGACATCCATTGTATTTCGTTGCTATTTGAAGGTATGGATTCATCAATAATCATGGATGAACTTGATGAGATATTTTTTGAATTTGAAGCTATTGTGACGAGGTTTAAAATTGAAAAGATTAAAACAATCGGGGATACATATATGTGTGCCGGAGGAATACCCATCAAAAACATAACAAATCCAATTGATGTGGTTATGGCAGCCATAGAGATGAGAAATTTCCTTGAAAAATATGAAATAAAAAAGAGAGGAATAAACAAAAGTATATGGGAATTAAAAATTGGCATTCATTCCGGACCGGTAACCGCTACAATTTCCGGCAGGAAGAAAATTAACTATGATATTAAAGGAGATACTGTAAATACTGCAAGCCGTATAGAAGCTGTTACTGATAGCGGGATGATCCTTATTTCAGTTATGACTTATGAACTTGTAAAAGAGTTTTTTGACTGTGAGTATTTTGGTAAACTCCCGGTAAAATATAAAGATGATCTCCAGATGTTTAAAGTGAATGGACTGAAACCTGAATTCTCGGTTGACGGCGATGGAGTCATACCAAATGAATCATTCCGGATAAAATTCGGACTTATCCAGTTTACTGATATCCAGGAGATAATTTTAGATAAACTCGAAATGGATTTGCCTGGTTATCTGTTTTATCACAATGTAAAACACACAGTCGATGTAGTTACGGAAGTGGAACTTATAGGCTGGGGAGAGGGTTGTTCCGACGAGGAGATATTGTTGTTGAAGACAGCCGCCTTATTTCATGATGCCGGACATATAATTGCTTATGATGATCATGAATTTTACGGGACACAAATCACGATGGAGATGCTCCCGAAATTCAATTATTCTCCTGATCAGATTGAAAGAATTTGCTCGTTAATAATGTCGACCAAATTACCACCTAAACCAACGAACCTGCTTGAAAATATTATTTGTGATTCTGATCTTGATTACCTTGGAAGGAGCGATTTTATCCCGGTTTCCAACACTCTTTTCGAAGAGCTTAAAGCACAGAATAAAATGGGCTCGCTTAATGACTGGAATAAAATACAGGTTAAATTTATTTCAGGGCACCAGTATTTTACTAAAACAGCCAGAAGTCTGAGGGAGGTAAATAAGCAACTCCAGATAGAGCGCATCCAAACCCTTATAACAGAGTAGTTATTATCTTATAACCAGCATTTTTGTAACATGCGATTGTGTGCCATCTTTGCTTGCACAAAAAACAAGATAGACTCCGGTAGCAACACGCTTTCCTGTATAGGTTTTCAGATCCCAGGTTGCCTGCCCTCCATCTGATACCGTTTCATACACAAGATTGCCACTTATATCGGTTATCCTGATCTGAGAATCCCTTAAAAGCCCTGTGATGGTAACATTCCCGGTGAAACCCTCTCTGACCGGATTCGGAAAAGTATAAACATTTGTAAACTTTTCTCCTCCGTTAGTGGCGTCACCTCTAACGGACTGGACCCCTTTTGAGGTTCCGAACCAGACATCTCCGGTTTTATTATCCACTGCAAGGGTTACAACAGAATTTGAAAGGATCGGACTGTTTTGTTCATTAAAGTTTTTAATTCTGGTTGTCCCATCAGAAGAAAGAAGATAAACTCCGGAACTGGCTGTTCCCAGCCATTTTCTGTTGGCACCGTCGATAGCAATTGATGTGATTGTTTCAGTTTTCAGCATATAATCGGCAAGACCTGTTCCGTCATTCCTGGGTATTTTTATCCGGTTGGCTCTCAGATCATTATCGAATACCTTTTCAGGATTGTAATAGATAAGTGGCCCCTGATCTGTCCCGATCCAAATGTTGCCATCAAGATCTTCAGCAATCGAATAGACAAATGAAATTGGCTGATTTTCAATATCCTGTACCAGCATCTTCATATATCTGTCATCGCTGAAAACATCCGGAGTACTGTTATCATCAAGAATAAAGAGTCCATATCCACGGGGCAGGACAATCCATTTTTGCCCTGTTTTCGTAATGATGATATCTCCGATTGTCGGAGCATCAATTGTTACCGGATTAACAATCCAGCTTCCATCTGATCTAAGTACTTTAATACTACCAGGGACTTCTGTCTGAGTAAGCCAGAGGTTCTTTGATTTGTCCATTGCCAGACCACATATTCTTACATATGGTCGTCCGGGGATCGTCGTCTGTAATGGTGAATTTGACTCAGTGTATTGTTTTATAAGGTTGTTATTTATGTATTCCAGCAATCCTCCTCCCCAGGTTGATACAAACATGTGATTATTATTATCGGGATCAGTCAGGGTCCTCATTGGATCAATAATTGTACCAGATGGAAGGGAAGTCCAGGTATCATTTTCATGAATTGAAACCTGCATAGCCCTCCCAAGGTTATTCCAAGAAACATCGGTAGCTCCTCCGCATATTATAGTTTTTCCATTCGATGAAGTTATATAAAAAGCATTATTGGACACAGGTCCGGGGAGAGTTAACGCTGAAAACTCCGACATATTTTCACCTCTGATGAGGCCTGAATTAATATCCGCAATCCATATATCCCCGTTATCAATTATAGCCTGAGAAATATTTGGTATTGCCCAACCATATGATGAGATTGTTTTAATAAGTGAACCATTGTTATCATAGTATTTTATGGAAGAAGGGGAAGAGATTGTAAATCCGCCAGTTGCGGGATCGAATGATTTGTTATAAACACCAGGTATGAATGAGAACAGGGAACTGCCATTATCAATAACATACACCTGATCGCCTCCTGATGAGGGATCTGAAAGGTTTGTATATAGTTTATTTCCTGAAAATATTAATGATGTGTATTTCCCTGTTGGATTTGGAAGGAAACTGATTGGATTCCAGTTTCCGAAGTAAGATAATCCCGGATTTGAAAGATCGGCAGAATATAGCCCGATGTCTGTGGCTGCATAAATTTTATTGTTTCCGAAAGCAATGTCCCAAACCTCTGTATTGTCGGACCCGGTTCCTGGTTTCCATGTATCATAGATCTCCTTTTTAACGAGATCCAAAACTACAATTCCGAAACTGCATGCCATGTAAGCATACCTCCCGTTCGTATGTATTTTGTTTATCTCTTTATTACCCGGGATATACTTTCTGCTGATATCAGGGATATTGTAAATTATATTGTTCTTTAAAAGATCAACATTTGTACTTATGTAAGCTATTATGAGCGTTTTATTTTCTTCTGACCATGCTATTGTGTTTATTCCTGTTTCAGTAAGTCCGTTTATGCGAGACATTTTCTTAAGCTCAGAAAATCCTTTGTTATAAATTATTAATGATGAACCGGTTGATGCAAAAACCTCCTCTGTACCTACAGCAACACATTCTGCAGTGTTATATACAAGATGATCTGACCATGATCCTACCGGTGTTTGTCCAGGTAAATTTATAAACACCAAAAGTAAAAGTTGTATGGTCAAAAATCTTCTCATCAGAAGCATAAACAATTAAATCATTTCTTTATTGTCTGAAAATTGATATTGAAATAAAAACTCCCTTAGTTTTTCAAATGCTCTTGCTCTGTGAGAAATAGTGTTTTTTTCGGCAAGCAACATTTCAGCAAATGTGCATGTTTTTCCTTCAGGTACAAATATCGGGTCATATCCAAATCCTTCGGCACCTTTTTTTTCATTGATAATTGTCCCGTTAATAATTCCCTCAAATAGATACTCTTTTTTCTCAAGGATCAGCGCAATTACAGTTCTGAACCTGGCTTTCCTGTTTTCAGTTTCGCCAAGCATTGATAAAACTTTTTCAATATTTGCTGATGAATTTTTATTATCCCCGGCAAATCTGGCAGAATGAACTCCCGGCAATCCATTTAAGGCATCTATTTCCAGCCCGGTATCGTCGGCAAAAACATTCATCCCTGTAGAATTATAGACATACCTGGCTTTAGATAATGCATTACCATCAAGCAGAGGTTCATCTTCAGGAATATCTTCTCTGATGTTTATATCACTCAGGCTTAAAAGTTTAAAACTTTTGCCCAGGAGATTGTTTATTTCTTTAATCTTATACTCATTATTGGAAGCAAAAACTAATATCATAGAATCATTACGGTTTAACCTGCAAAAATACTCAAAATTGGACTTTCCTTTTGACCTGATTGTATTAAGTACTACATTTGGATTAATAAAAAGCAAGATAATTGTTTATGTCTTATTATCTGAGGTTGAATTTTCTTTTCGGGATTATTTTATTTTCAGTCCTTTTAAAAGCTTCTGCAATTCAAACTTCTTATGATTCAGAGGTGACACCATCACTAAAGCGTATTTTAATTAATGGTGATTCTGTTGTTTTTACCTCAGACAGCGCTAAAGCGCAAGATCTGGAACTCAAACAAAATATTGTTTTAAATTACCGGTATAATAATATCTCATTTGAGTTACAACCTGCAGACAGTATTGATTATCAGTTTCTGCTTGAAGGATTTGACAAGGAATGGAGTGGTTGGAAACGAATCAGTTTTAAAGAATACACCAACCTTCCTGCAGGAAAATACCTGTTTAAAATAAGGTACATAATATCTGGTAATAGCGCTGGGGAAATCAACTTACTCTCTTTAAGAGTGTTGCCTTTATGGTACTTCTCACGACTTGCTGTAATTTTCTACATTATATTGTTATCCCTGATAATCTGGGCTTTATATGATCAGATTGAATTGAGGTTTGCACGTAAACAATATTTGCTTGAGCAGATAATCAATAAGAGAACAGAAGATCTGATAATTGAAAAAGAAAAAACAGAAGCATTACTGGCAAATGTCCTTCCGAAAAACACAGCCAGTGAGATAATGGAAAAAGGAAAGGCAACCAAGATCAAATACAATTTTGTAACAGTTCTGTTTTCGGATATTCAGGGCTTCACAAAAATAGCTGAAGAGATGAATCCTGAAGTTTTAATAGATGAGCTTGATAAATTCTTTTTCTATTTTGACTCTGTTGTCGAGAAGCATGGCATTGAAAAAATAAAAACCATTGGGGATGCTTACATGTGTGCAGGAGGAATTCCGGAGAAGAACAGGACCAATCCTGTAGAGGTCATTCTTGCCGCTCTTGAAATGAAGGGATATATGAAAAAGCTGAAGGAAACATCCGAACTTGAAGGAATGAAGTTCTGGGACATTAGAATCGGAATTCATACAGGATCAGTGGTTGCGGGGGTTGTCGGACAGAAGAAACTATCGTATGATATCTGGGGCGATACTGTCAATACTGCAAGCAGAATGGAATCATCAGGGGAAGCTGGTAAAATTAATATCTCAGGTACAACATATGAATTTGTGAAAGAATTTTTCGCATGTGAATACCGCGGGAAAATGCCTGTTAAGTACAAAGGAGAGCTTGAGATGTATTTTGTGAACGGAATAGTTCCTGAATTAAGTGATGAGAAAGGAGGTCCTAACAGAAAGTTTGTCGTAAAAATGCAGATGATCAAACTGCAGGACATCGAGGAAATGATAACGAAAATGTTTGATGATGAAGCTCCACCAAACCTTTATTTTCACAATTCATCTCTTGTAAAAAATATCGCCAATCAGGTGGAACTGCTTTCGACTGCTGAGAACCTCCTTGAAGAGGACTTTATCAACCTTAAACTGGCGTCTGTCTTTCTTTTTACAGGATTCATCTCAGACTATGAAAAACCAATGGAAGCATCATTGCGCCTGGTTGAAGAGATCTTGCCCGGATATGGCTTTAGTCACGAGAATGTTGAATCAACTAAAAATATTATAAGAAACTCCTTTAATGATCGTCAGGAATCTTTAATGGATAATATACTTCATGATGCAAGGTATGATTATCTCGGTCGTGTTGATTATATGAGACTTACAGATAAGTTATTAAGGGAGAGAACGGAGTACGGTAAACATTCTGATAATAAAACATGGATAGAGACTCAACGGAAACAATTATCAGATCATGAATTTATCACAAAAACCGCCCGACTTCTCAGGAATGTCCCTGTCGAAGATCAAATTGCGGGACTTCAGGTGTACGGTGAATAATCCAAATTCCAGTAGAAAAGTGCTCAAGATATGTTTTAAAAATGTACTTTTACCGCCAAATTTTAATTGCCAGTATTTATGGAAAAGTTCGATTGGGAATGTCTGCCATTCGGTTATATAAAAACAGATTTTAATATCCGCTGCATTTATAAAAATGGGAAATGGGGCAAGCTTGAAGTTTCTTCATCGGAATATATTGATATTCATATAGCTGCAACAGGCTTACATTATGGTCAGGAGGCATTTGAAGGACTTAAGGCATACACGGGGAAAGATGGAAAGATAAGGTTATTCCGTTGGGAGGAAAATGCAAAAAGATTGATCGCTTCAGCAGACGGTATTAAAATGGAAGCCTTTCCTTTTGAGATGTTCCGGGAAGCTTTGTTTAAAGTTATTCAGTTGAATAGAAAATTTGTTCCCCCATACGGATCTGGTGCAACTTTATATATAAGACCCCTTTTATATGGCAGTGGTGCTGAGGTGGGTGTCAAACCGGCTTCAGAGTATACTTTTCTGATATTTGTCACACCTGTAGGTCCCTATTTCAAGGGTGGAATTAAACCTGTAAACATGCTGATATGCAGAGATGTAGACAGGGCTGCCCCTATGGGAACAGGTATTTACAAAGTGGGAGGTAACTATGCGGCCAGCATGAGGGCCATAATTGCTGCACGTGATGGTGGATATTCAAATACTATTTTCCTTGATGCAAAAGAAAAAAAGTATATTGATGAATGCGGACCGGCAAATTTCTTTGGGATCAAAGATAATACATATGTGACTCCAAAATCAGAATCAATTTTAAATTCCATTACAAATATGAGTCTTATCGAAATATCTGAAAGTCTTGGGATGAAAACTGAACGGCGACAGGTTCCGGTTGAAGAGCTTTCTTCTTTTGTTGAAACAGGAGCGTGCGGTACAGCAGCTGTAATCAGTCCTATAGCCAAGATTTTTGATCCGGAGAAAAATATTATTTATGAATATTGCAAAAATGGCGAGCCGGGTTCTGAAACTATGAAACTTTACAAAAAGCTTACCTCCATTCAGAATGGAGATGAAGCCGATCAGTTCGGTTGGGTTACTATTGTAGAATAAGATAAAAGATAAAGGTAAAAATAGAAAAGTTTGAAGAATAAAGAGACAGGATATTCCAAGATACGGCTGAGAAGCTCCTATCTGACTCTTGTGATAAGTGTCTCGCTCGTTCTTTTCCTCCTTGGGGTGTTAGGACTTGTTCTTATAAATGCCAGGGAGTTGTCAGATTATTTGCGCGAAAGCCTTTCATTCTCTATAATGCTTAATGATGAAGCAAAAGAGGCTGACATCAGGATGTTGCAGAAAGATCTTGATGCCAAAGCTTATGTTAAATCGACTGAATACGTTTCGAAGGATGCGGCGGCTGCAAAGATGAAAAAAGATCTGGGGGAAGACTTTATTAGTTTTCTTGGAGACAATCCCCTTCCGCCTTCTATCGATGTATATCTTCATGCGGGATTCACAAGTCCCGATAGTGTGGCAAAAATTGAAAAATATGTAAGGGAATATCCTTTTGTGAAAGAGGTTTACTATCAGGAATCATTGCTTTTTCTTATCAATGAAAATGTTAAAAAGATCAGTTTGTTTATTCTGGTAATAAGTACCTTCCTTTTTCTGATAGCACTGACTATCATTAACAATACAATCAGGCTGTCGATCTATTCAAGGAGGTTCCTGATACGAACAATGCAGCTGGTTGGGGCAACTCATGCATTCATAAGGAGACCTTTTCTTGTTCAGAGCGCTATTCATGGACTCCTGGCAGCTCTTGTTGCAATGAGTTTACTAATGGGCATGCTTTATCTAATTGAAAAGGAATTCTTCCTGATGTTTAGCTTTGAGAGCACTTACCTTTTGCTTCTTCTTGGCGCTTCAATCATAATAATCGGAGTTTTAATAAATATTATTTCTACTTTTTTTTCCGTTAACAGGTATCTGAGTATTTCCGAAGACAAACTTTATTATTAAATAATCATGAGTACAAAAAATGAGAATAAGGAAAAATTGAATTTTGCTCTTGGCCGCGAAAATTACAAATTGCTGGCTATTGGATTCGGTATAATTGTAGTTGGGTTTTTACTGATGCTTGGTGGCAAATCTCCAAGTCCCGATAAATTCAGTGACAACATCTTCAGTTTCCGGAGAATAACCCTGGCTCCGATAGTTGTGATGGCAGGCTTTATATTCGAAATATGGGCGATTATGAAAAAGCCCAAACAGACTGATAAAGAATAAATAAATATTTCAACTATTTGAATTGGTTAGACGCATTGGTTCTTGAACTGATCCAAGAACTTTTTGATGCTGTCAATTCTGCTGAATTAATATGAATGACCAGGGAAAAAGCATTTTTGAGGAAGGGCAGGTTTTATTGTTTAACAAACCTGTTTACTGGACTTCATTTGATCTGGTGAATAAGGTAAGAATAATGATCCGGAGCACTTTTAAGATTAAAAAAATAAAAGTCGGTCATGCCGGTACGCTGGATCCGCTTGCAAGCGGATTAATGATAATTTGCACAGGGAATGCAACCAAAAAAATTGATGAATTCCGCGATCTTGATAAAGAATACCTGGCTACATTTCATCTTGGAGAAACAACACCCTCTTTTGATCTGGAAACAAAGACGGATCATCAATATCCGACAGGTCATATATCTGAGGCATATGTAAGAGAAGTTCTACTTGGTTTTTTGGGTGAACAGAAACAGCTTCCTCCGATTTATTCTGCTAAGCTGATAGCTGGCAAAAGAGCGTATGAATTTGCACGGAAAGGGGTACAAAAAGAACTTGAGCCTGTTACTGTTCATTTCAGAGAAATCGAATTAATCTCCTATAGGATACCCGAAATAAAAATCAGACTGGTGTGCAGTAAGGGAACGTACATAAGATCATTTGCAAGGGATTTTGGACTTGCATTAAAAAGCGGAAGTTATTTATCTTCTCTTGAGAGGACCACAATAGGTTTATATCATGTGAAAAATGCGTTCAGCATAGAAAAATTTAAGGAATATATTGAACAAATGAACCCTGCAAGTTGTTCTGACACAAACAAGAATGAATAAAATTCTCAATCAGGTAAGGTCTTTCAGATCAAAAAAAAATAAATTATACACTCTGGTGAAACAAAATTGATAATTATACGTATAAAGGACTTCTTTAATTCACGATGATTATATATTTATTATGAAACTATCGCAATTCAGGTATAATTTGCCACCGGAGCTTATTGCACTTTATCCTTCTGAGAACAGGGATGAATCCAGATTATTGGTTGTTAACAAAAAAAGTGGAGAGTTTCAACACAGGATATTTAAAGATATCACGGAATATTTTAATGAGAATGATGTTTTAGTTTTCAATAATACAAAGGTTTTTCCGGCAAGGTTATATGGGAATAAGGAAAAGACGGGTGCAGAAATAGAAGTCTTTTTATTAAGGGAGCTAAACAGGGAACAGCGTTTATGGGATGTATTGGTAGATCCGGCCAGAAAAATAAGGATTGGGAATAAATTATATTTCGGGGAAGACGACCTCCTGGTTGCTGAAGTAATAGATAATACAACTTCCAGGGGAAGGACACTTAGGTTTCTGTTTGATGGTACCTATGATGAGTTTAAGAAAACATTGTACAGCCTTGGAGAGACGCCTCTCCCAAAGTCCATCAACAGGAAGGTGGAACCTGAAGATAGTGAAAGATACCAGACCATTTTTGCAAAACATGAAGGTGCCGTTGCTGCTCCGACTGCCGGATTGCATTTCAGCAGGGAACTACTTAAAAAACTTGAAATAATAGGCGTTGAATTTGCCGAAATAACGCTTCATGTAGGTTTGGGCAATTTCAGAAGTGTCGATGTGGAAGACCTGACCAAACACAAAGTTGATTCAGAAAGGATAGTGATCACTGACGAATCTGTTGAAATCGTAAATAGAGCAAAAGACAAAAAATATAAGATATGTGCCGTGGGGACAACAGTTGTTAGAACACTTGAGAGTTCAGTCTCAACCGAAGGCTATCTGAAACCATTTGATGGCTGGACGAATAAGTTTATTTTCCCACCTTATGAATTCAAGGTTCCTGATATGATGATAAGTAATTTTCATCTTCCCTATTCCACTCTTCTTATGATGGTATCGGCGTTTGCTGGCTATGATCTTCTTTTCGATGCTTATAAAACTGCTGTCAGGGAGAAGTACCGGTTTGGTACTTATGGTGATGCGATGCTAATCATTTAGTCTTGACGCCTGCCGGGCTGTCTTTACGCTTAGCTGTTTGTCGAGACAAGCACGAACGCAAGACCTCAAGACAATCCTTTTTTCTATATCATCTTACTCGATTATCAGAATGGTTCTAATCAACCCGAAGCTACTTTCAAAGAATTTTTTCCATTGGTCAAAAAAATCCATAATCCTTTGAAATAAGTTTTATCTTTAACTTATTATTAAATGGTTATAGCAGTGCAACCATGGTTAATAATTCATAGTCTTGAAATAAATGAATAGTTGACTCCGTTTTTATTTGGTAGAACGGACACAAAATATAGAACTAAATATTGATCGGCTTTAAAAAAAAAGAGTTTGGAGTCGGACGATAGTTTTTTGTATTATACTGAATCTGAAAGTTTGATTTCCGCAATCGCAAATATTGTTTCTTTTGTTAACTCAGTTTCTGGCAGGCTGAAGGGACGGGGTATTAGAAAAGTGTTACTGGTTGCTGGTTGCTTGTTACTGGTTTCAGGACAAATCATCTTTGCGCAAACCAATGGTGATTATCGTTCAAAAGCTGCAGGATCATGGACCACTCTTGCCACGTGGGAAATATTTAATGGGTTTTGGGCTCAACCAACGGTAATTCAAGGTTATCCAGGTCAAAATAGTTCACCGGTAGGGATAGATATTAATAATAATGTAACACTTAATGTCAGTCCAGCATATCCTGTTGGTGACCTTTATATCAATTCGGGAACGCTAGAGTTATCATCATATAATTTTACTGTAAACGGAATAACAAATATTTCCGGTATACTTAGTGATAACAATATTAGTGGTTTAGTCATCTTTTATGGAAAAATAACAGTTTCGAATACAGCAACATGGACATCCGTTGGTAGCCCCAGTTCAAACCTTCTGTTTTATGGGAATATTGTCAATAACAGTAACAATGTTTCAGTTGCCAGGGCAAGAGCCAGCGCAAACATAGTGTTGAGCGGAAGCGGGACAATGATAATGGATTATTTCGAATTCAATGTTAATCCTTACACAGTTACCAATCAGACTACACTTACAATAAATACTGGATTAAACGCGCTAAATTTTTCAGGAATGCGCTGGATAAATGAAGGGACATTAAACTATGCCAGTACCGATAATTTGTTAATGAATTCAAATGGTGTATTAGACGCTTCTTATTACGGGAATACTATTAATTATAGCGGAACTGGAGGACAGGACATTAAAATCCCTTCTGCAAATTATTATAATTTGGTAACATCAGGGAGTGGCACAAAAACACTTCCAGGTGATGTTACTGTTGACGGTACTCTTAAAATGACTGCCAGCAATATTGCGACCGGAACAAATACATTAATACTTTCAAATTCTTCTGCTTCAGCATT
Source organism: Bacteroidales bacterium (assembly GCA_049512815.1). Lineage (GTDB taxonomy): Bacteria > Bacteroidota > Bacteroidia > Bacteroidales > VadinHA17 > LD21. The sequence continues at coordinate 61,240 of JBEKWS010000026.1, forward strand.
GAACTATGTCTCAGGAACTGTAATTGGGAGACTTCGGAGAGGGGTAGTCACAACCGGAGCAGATTACCTTTTTCCAGTTGGTACTACATTATATTACCGGCCAGCGATTTTTAATTTTTCAACGCTTTCTTCTGCAATGAGTATTACAGCTCAATTTATTGAATCTTCTCCTGGTTCATTTTCTCCTTATCTCGATGGTTCTTCCCAATTGAATAATGCCTTCACTGATGGTTATTGGAGTTTTAGTAGCTCTTCAGTTCCAACCAATACATATTCATTGTCTCTTGACGGAGATAGCTTCTCAAGTTATATTATTGATGCAAGTTCCAGAATATCAGGGAGAAATGCCGCAAGCACCTCGTGGCAGGCCTTTGGAACGCATGGAAGTTTCATACCATCCAGTACAATTACACGGACAGGGATAAATAACTTAAATACCACATCCTTTGATTATTGTTTTGCAGCTGGTTGCAATGCTACTGCAAATGCCGGAACGGATGTGGCAATTTGCCAGGGATCATCCACCACGTTAAATGGATCAGGTGGAGGGACGTACTCCTGGAGCCCCACATATGGATTAAGTAACCCACATATTGCTAATCCCGTAGCAAACCCGGGTGTAACGACCACCTATTCATTGACTGTCACAAACGGAGGATGTATAAGTACTGATGACGTTGTTGTTACCGTTAACCCTTTGCCTGCTGTTGTTTTAGGGTATGCTTATCAAAAAACGATAACAATTGATGGGAGTAAAGTGGTAGGATCAAACACAAATTTTCCGGTATTAATTCATATCACGGATGTTGATCTAATGAATCATGTACTGAATGCGAACGGATACGATATTATTTTCTCGGATATAAATTACAACAAGCTGGATCATGGCCTTGAAAGTTATAATCCTGCAACAGGTGATCTTATTGCCTGGGTAAGGGTTCCTTCTCTTTCAAACGGGACCAATTTTCAAATCAGGATTTTTTATGGAAATCCACAAATAGTTACAAATCAATCTTCTCCTGGAACCTGGGACCATGGTTTTTCAGGTATATGGCACCTTAATAATAATTTTCTGGATGCCTCATCAAATGGTAATAACGGAACAAATAGCGGTACAACAAATGTTCCGGGGAAGATAGGTAATGGCGGAAATTTTGACGCTGTTACCGACTATATTACTGTCGGAACAACAAATTGGTCTTCATCCACAGGAACATTTGAGACGTGGATTAATTCAAATTCAGCTGCTGGCGTTGATCCGAGGTATATAATAGGACATACTACTGTTCCGCCATACAATAACCGGTTGCAACTTTATGTTCAGGAAAACACAAGCAACCTTGCACTGGGAATTGGAGATAATCATTATCAGCAAACAGGCATCGCAACCTTTGCTAACAATACCTGGTATCATGTCGTGTTGGTTTGGGATGGTATAAATTATGAAGTGTTCGTTAATGGAGTATCAAGGGCAACAGGAACTTATACCGGACTAAACATATTGAATACTCTGGCAGACATGGGGAATACAGGAGATCAATCTGGAAGAAATGAAGGATGGAATGGCTCCATTGATGAGGTTCGTGTTTCTAATATGGTCAGGTCATCTGCCTGGATTCAAACCGAATATAATAACCAGAATGGCCCATCAGGTTTTATTCAGAGTATTTCAGGTCAATCTTCAAATTCGGTATATAATTTTATAGTATGTGAAAATGCAACGGGTGTTATTTATTCTGTACCAAATCAGGCAAATCAAACTTATAACTGGACAGTAACCGGAGCTACAAGTTTTACCGGGAATGGTACAAATCAGGTTTCTGTTAATTGGAGTGGTGCAGGAACCGGACAGATATCCCTCCAAGTGACCAATACAACCACGGGATGTTCATCTACATCACCTGCTTATTCAGTTATAATAAATCCTGATCCTGCACCCGTGATTAGTGGTAATTTAACTGTTTGTCCAAATAAGATAAATGAAATATACAACACTCCTAATATAGTTGGACACTCATATAACTGGACTGTTACCGGAGCTGTAAGTTTCACAGGTGATGGAACAAATCAGATTTCTGTTGATTGGGGTCCCGGACCTTCTGGCACAGTGTCTGTGACTGAGACTATTGATGCCGCTGGATGCAATACATCAACAAATATCAATGTTAATCTGGTGGATATTACTCCACCTACGATCACCTGTCCTGCCAATATTGCACAGAATGATGATGCTGGAGTTTGCCATGCATCAGTGATCGTTCCCAATGCAACGATAGCAGATAACTGTGGAGTGACAACACTAACCTGGGC
>JBEKWS010000027.1:0-57106 GCA_049512815.1 Bacteroidales bacterium
CCGAAAAAGCTGAAGCAGCAGGAACAATACTGGAAAGAGTCATATTATAAGTTATTCCCAGAATAGAAGGTGTTGCATTTTCAACAGACGAGCTGACATAAACAGGGTTGACAGAATTAACTTTATTAGTTACTGCCTGAGCGCTGATAGAAACAGCTTGTCCTCCCGAAGCTGTCTGCAATGGATTACCTGTGGGTTTAGTATAAGCTACAGTCACAACATCACCATAAACGATGGGACTTGCCAGAGTCAACTGAACTTTAGTCCCTGAAATAACAACTGTATTAACCGTTCTGGCTACTGAATTAACGCGAACAGAAAAGACAGAAGCAGCAGGTATTATATTAGCCAGAGTCATATCATAAGTCATTACCAGAATAGAAGGTGTTGCATTTTCAACAGCAGAAGAGATGTATACCGGAGAAGTAGTTGAAGCAGATTGTGTTTCGAATGGTCCAAGATCCGGCCCTTTACCACTAAAAGGAATCCCGACATCTATACCCGCGTCTATTAAATCCGATCCTGTTACAAGATGTAGAAAATTCATATCTGGCAAACTTCCATCTGCTTTTCGCGGAAGCTCCAACTCTGTTCCATCAATGCTTGCAAAATCTGCAGCAGAAACTACTAATCCACCCTGCCAGCTATTATTACTCCTTGTTTGGTTGGATTGAAAGACATTAGCTGACCCATTACTGTAACTGATATTATTTTTCAGAATATCAGGCCGACTCCTGAGAAAATCCTCTGCATCTGTTAGCATATGCGATACAATTGTATGAATATCTTTTAGTTACACCATCATAAGATTGAAGATCTGCACCATATTTAAATCCATTTCCATCGCCACCAGTTGTAACACCATCTGACCTATACCCTTGATGCCATGACCAGCAATTTGTTAAATAATATATCCCACTATATCCGGAATCTTGATACATATCAAAACCATCATCACTATTATTCCACCTACAGCCTGTACATCTAACTATGCCATTATTTTTATTAAATCCTATATCAAATCCATCTGCATTATCACCAGGAGTGTCAGAGTAAGGGTCATAATTATCATGAGAATCACAATTCAGGAATGTAAGCTCATTTACATCACGGGTTCCCATTCCAGGGCCTTGATTATTATGTGCTGCGCAATTTTCTATAATAATATTACTACTGCCAGTGATATAAATACCTTGCCCACCATAATGAGGAGAACTGGCAGTAACCTGATTACAATTTTTAATCTCCAGACCCATTAGATGCCAATAGCTCGAATTTGTAAGCATGATTCCAATTCTTACATATGAATTATTAGTTAAAGTACTACAATCCAAAACAGGAATTTCGCCCGGATAAGCATACACCTGATATTGACTTCCCGATGTCCCATTTTTACCATCCACACCAACAGCGGCAAATACATCAGCAATAACAATACCTGTAGCGGTGTAAGTTCCACCTCTGATGTATAGTATATCTCCTGCAGAAATTGAATTGAATCCCTTTTGCCATGTAGACCATGGTTTTGTAATCGTGCCCGGATTATTATCATTTCCGGTAGTTGCAACATAATAAGTTGTTGCATTAACCGCAATAGAAACACTTAGAAATAGTACTGTTATTGACCTTCTCATTCAAAAATATTATTTGACGAATATAGCATATAACTTGACTAATACAAACTATTAAACGTTTTTTATATTCAATTTATACACCAATAATTTATTTTCTTATTTTCGTAGATTAAGATAACACTCAATTATTATAGTGTAGAACTTAAATAAGTAATTGACGACCAAAGAGTTTGAAACATCAATCCTCATAAGGCTGATTAAAAAAAAACAGGTTGGAATTTTTGGAGATTCATTACCTTTGGATGCCCTGGTAAATACCTTTTATAGGTTCATAAGTTCAGGCATTGGAACTTCGACATTAAACATGTATTAAGCTCATTGATTATAAAGAATAATCTGAAATTCGACGAAATGGAAACAAAAGCCAACCCGCAGGAAGCGGAATGATTTGATCGGTAAACAATCATCATAATGTTTTGGCTGCATATTTATCCGGTGATTAATGATGATAAAGTGATTTAGATGATTGATACATTTAATAAATTCAATGATCAGTATTAAAAAAATAGTTAAAGCATTAGTACCCTCCAAAACGGTTCTAGCTAATTTGGGTAATCTGAATGATTCATATCTTTTTATTACGGCTCCAATCAGACACTGGAATGCATTAAGAAAGTTGCGGAAAAAAACCAAAATTAAAGTTGCCTTTTTTGTTTTACACAGTTCTATATGGAAATGCGATGAATTATATAAAAAGATGGAGAAGGATGAAAAATTTGAGCCAATAGTAATAATTTGCCCCTATATGTCCTTTGGAGAAGATATTATGCACAAAGAAATGAATGTTGCGTACAATTTCTTTTTTCAGAAAAACTATAAGGTTTTAAAGACATATAATTCAGATACAGGTAATTGGCTTGATGTGAAAAATGAAATTAATCCCGATATTGTTTTCTTTACGAATCCACACGAAATAACCAGAAAGGAATACTATATTAGAAATTATTTGGATAATCTGACTTGTTATGTACCATATACATTTCAGGTTTCAAATCTGTACATGCTACAATATAATCGGATCTTTCATAACCTTTTATGGAAGGCATTCTACCAGACACCTATTCATAAAAAAATAGCTATAAAATATGCAAGAAACAAGGGCAGAAATGTGGTTATTTCAGGTTATCCTGGTATTGATGTTTTTGCAGATAAATCATATTTACCTTTCGATAAATGGAAAATAAAGGACCGCAATATCAAAAGAATAATTTGGGCTCCTCATCATACATTTGGTGATGATTCCTTATCTTATTCCAACTTTATAAAATACCACCAGGTAATGCTGGATATTGCTGAAAAATATTCTGGCAAAATTCAAATGGCCTTTAAGCCTCATCCTATATTAAGGCCTAAACTGGGATTAGAAAATGGCTGGGGGGAAGAGAAAACTAACGAGTATTACCTTAAATGGAATAGTATTTCCAATGGACAAATAGAAGAATCTGATTATGTTGATTTGTTTCTGACATCGGACGCGATGATTCATGACAGCGCTTCTTTTCTTGCAGAGTATTTGGCAGTTAACAAACCCGTTTTATTTATGGTCAGGGATAAAAAAATAACGGAGAGACTTAATGAATTTGGAATAATCGCACTTGAACAGCACTATATGGCTCATTCTGAAGATGATATTTATGATTTTATTGAGAATATTGTTATAAATGGCAATGATCCGAAAAGAAATCAGAGAGAAGCTTTCTATAAAAATTATCTGATTTCCCCAGGAAATATCTCTGCAACAAACAATATTTTTAACGAGATTGTACGTGAATTATAATTTGCATTTAATTTAGAAATAATGACAAATAAAAGAATAGTTACCGGATACACTACAGGCGTTTTTGACCTGTTTCACATTGGTCACTTAAATGTAATAAGATTCGCTAAATCGATGTGTGACAGACTTATAGTTGGTGTAACATCTGATGAACTGTCAGCTGAACTTAAAGGTAAAAGTCCAATTATGCCATACAATGAACGTTTTGAAATCATACAATCCATAAAATTCGTCGATTTAGTAGTTCCGGAAATTATAGATGACAAAATTAAAGCATGGGAAGAATTGAAGTTTGATTTGATTTTTAAGGGAGATGACTGGAAGGGAACAGAAAAATGGAACATTTTAGAGGATAAATTTAGAAAAATTGGTGTAAAAGTTATTTTTTACCCATATACCATGAATATATCAAGTACAATAATCCGGAGAATATTGGAGAAACGAATTACAGAAAAAACAAATACCATGAATGATCAGTTTACTTCGATGTTATAAGTTTGATATCTGCTTGTCAATATTGGATATATATGAAAAAATATAAGGAGATTGTCAGAATATCAGGGCTTTCATAATCACTTGTTTATAAATTAAAAATCTTGCACACCCAAACTCTTAAAAATAAAGCTATAAAAGGAATGGCTTGGAATACTGTTGAGAAACTTGCAGTTTCCGGTATAACTTTTATAATTGGTATAATACTTGCAAGAATATTGATGCCTTCCGATTATGGGTTAGTAGGAATGCTTGCTATATTCTTTGCTTTTTCGGAACTATTTATAACCAGTGGTTTTTCGAGCGCTTTAATTCAAAAAAAAGACAGAAATGAGATTGACTTTTCAACTATTTTTTATTATAACTTGTTTGTTGCTATCGGTTTCTACATAATTCTTTATTTTTCGGCACCTAAAATTGCAGAATTTTACAAAATTCCACAACTGATAATTCTGACAAGAGTTTTATCAATTAGCATCATTTTTAATTCATTATCATTAGTCCAGCAAACCCGTTTAAGAATTAATCTGGACTTTAAGATTCAAGCTATTGTCTCTCTTATTTCAGTTATAATAAGTGGTTCAATTGGGATTTATAGCGCTTTAAAAGGATTTGGTGTCTGGGCGTTGGTACTGCAAAGTACAACGAATGCACTTTTAAGAGCATTATTATTTTTTTATTTTAATAAATGGATGCCATTGTTTGTCTTTAGTTATTCCTCGTTTAAACAACTATTTGGTTTTTCATCAAAATTGTTAGTGGCTGGAATAGCATCTACAATATTTAACAATATTTATTCAATATTAATTGGTAAAATATTTTCGGCCAAAGATACCGGGTTTTATACCAGAGCAAAGCAATATTCCGGAACATTATCAGATACAATTACCAGTATATTACAAGGAGTAACTTTCCCAATCCTTTCATCTCTACAGGATAATAAAGAACGACTGGTCTCTGTTTACGGACGTGTAATGCGGATCATTGTTTTTTTAGTTGTCCCATCATTGACCATGTTCGCTATCATATCTGAACCATTTATAAGGTACTTTTTGACTGAAAAATGGATGCCTGTGGTCCCTCTTATTCAATGGTTATGTTTTGCCAGGATGTTTACCCCGATAAGCGCTTTAAATTTGACAATTCTGACTGCTACAGGACGAAGCGATCTGTATTTGTTAGTTGATAGTTCTAAAATACCAATATTAATAATAGCTTTGATAATAACTATTCCGTTAGGGTTAAAGGCAATTGTTATCGGTAATTTTTTAACTTCATTTATTAGCTATTTTATAAATGCTTATTTTCCGGGGAAATTATTTGGATTTGGAGCTATCAAACAAATCAAAGAAATGAGATTGGTTGTTTTTGCTACTATGATAATGTCTGCATGTGTTCTTGGGGTAATGTTGATATTGCCAACTGATCCTTTGAAGCTCCTTGTTGGTATTCCGATTGGAATAATCATTTTTTTTACCACAGCCTTTCTGTTTAAAATTGAAGAACTGAATGAAGTTTTTAAAGTTGTACTTTCCATCCTTGGTAAAAGGGATATTGATTCATAGTTTAAAATCATAAATTATATAAAATGAAAAACCTCTCTTCGATATACGATTGTTGCATAATTGAATTGAATCAAATTCACAACAGGTCCGGTAACATTACCTCAATTGAAAACAGGATAAATATTCCGTTTGATGTCAGACGCATATACTATCTTTATGATGTGCCTGGCGGAGCTGAAAGGGGTGGTCATGCACATAAAGACTTGCAACAATTGATTGTCGCTGCAAGTGGCTGTTTTGAAGTAGTATTAGATGATGGAAAAAACAAAAAAGTGGTTGAGCTTAACCGGCCATATTATGGATTACATGTCGTTCCAGGAATCTGGCGTGAACTTATCAATTTTTCTTCAGGAGCAATTTGCCTTGTGATGGCTTCGCACAAATATGATAAAAATGATTATTTAAGAGAGTATAATAATTTTATAGCATTTAAAAATGAAAATTCATCCAACATCTGAAGTTCAGACAAAAAATATCGGGACTGAGACCAGTGTCTGGCAACATTCAATAATACTGCAGGGGGCCAAAATAGGAAATCACTGTAACATCAATGCTTTTTGTTTTATCGAAAATGATGTATCTATAGGAGACAATGTAACAGTAAAGTGTGGCGTTTATATATGGGATGGAGTTACACTGGAAGATGATGTGCATATTGGGCCAGCTGTTACATTCACAAATGATTTATATCCAAGATCCAAACATACCTTTAAGTTAGAAAGAACAGTTGTAAAAAAGGGAGCTTCAATCGGTGCCAATGCTACATTAATTCCCGGAATTACAATTGGGAATTTTGCATTGATCGGTTCGGGAAGTGTTGTGACAAAAAATATACCAAATAATACTCTGTGGATAGGGAATCCTGCCCGCCAGATCGGTTATGTTTGTAATTGTGGTTACAGGCTTGAGAATTCATTAAAGTGTAAACAATGCAGTTCTGAATATCGAATTGACAATAATGGAATAGTTTATAAATTATAAAACCTCTGGATCCTTAAAAATAAATTAAAGTCATAATAAGTTTGATATTAATAAACAAAATGTTAGTGCCAGGTCAAAAAGCTGATTAAATACCCCAATTCTGTAATCTATAAAACCCTCTCGTAGTAAATAACAAATCCAATTATACTTAATTTTGAGGATACGAAATCTTTTTAAAAGGGGAATCATATTATATAAAGTTTCTAATAATGCTGAACTATCTGATTTAACCAAGTATTTAAATAAGCCATCAAAATGATAAAACTAGTTAATCTTCCAAAGATTCCGGACGAACGGGGCAACCTTTCATTTATTGAGGAGGAACAGCATATTCCGTTTAAAATTAAACGGACATACTGGATTTATGACGTACCTGGCGGAGAAATCAGGGGAAGTCATGCATTCAAAGAATCTGAGGAATTCATAGTTGCAATCTCAGGTAGTTTCGATGTAGTATTGCATGACGGGAAAGAGGAAATGAAATATTCCCTGAACCGGTCTTATTATGGAATTTATGTTCCAAAGTTGACATGGCGCAAACTCGAAAATTTCTCAACAAACAGTCTGGCTTTAATCCTGTCATCTACAGCTTTTAAAGAAAATGACTACATTCGCGATTTTGATCAATTCCTGTCTCTAGTCAAATGAATCAGAACAAAACAGAACCTTGAAACTAGATCGATAATTCAGAACCAGTTATTTAGTTCTGCTTTTTTTAAATTTTTAGTTATAGTATTAACCTGCACTCCAAGTGATTTGGAGTTTTTAGAAAAATTGATAAATTGCAAATTTAAAATGATTTAAAAGTCCTTAGAAAACAATGATTCCATTTCTCGATTTAAAAAAGATCAATGACAGTTTTGAACCGCAGCTTTTAAATTCTATCAGAAGGGTGCTGGATTCAGGTTGGTATCTACTGGGTGATGAGGCAAAAGCCTTTGAACAAGAGTATTCTCATTTTATTGGTAGTAAACATTGTATAGGTGTCGCTAACGGATTAGATGCTTTGAGGCTTGTATTAAAAGCATATATAGAATTAGGAATTATGAAAGAAGGGGATGAAATAATTGTTCCTGCCAATACATATATCGCTTCTATTCTGGCTATAACTGAGAACAGGCTTGTACCTGTTCTGGTTGAACCGGATATAAATAATTATAACATCGATCCTTCTAAAATTGAGGAGAAAATTTCAAAACATACCAGGGGCATTATGATTGTTCATCTTTATGGTCAGAATGCAATGCACCCTGAAATAAACCACTTGGTAAAAAGATACAATCTGAAACTTATTGAAGACAATGCCCAGGCACAAGGTTGTCTTTTTGGAGATAAACGAACAGGATCTTTGGGTGATGCAGCCGGTCATAGTTTTTACCCGGGAAAAAATCTTGGTGCTCTTGGTGATGCAGGTGCTGTCACAACCAATGATGATGAGTTGGCTGATGTTGTACGTACAATTGCCAATTACGGGTCGAAAGTTAAATATCAGAATCTTTTTAAAGGACTTAATTCCCGGCTTGACGAACTACAGGCTGCGATACTAAGGACAAAACTTCCTCGTCTCGATGCTGACAACCAGCGGCGCCGTGATGTAGCTCAATATTATATAAGTAACATTACCAATCAAAGTATTATTTTACCTGCAACCTTCAACCTGCAAAGTGCAACGTCCAACCTGGGACATGTATGGCACCTCTTTGTAATACGATGTAACCATCGGAATGAACTCCAGGAATTTCTCTTTGAAAATGATATACAAACAATGATTCATTATCCTATTCCTCCGCATAAGCAGTTAGCGTACAGGGAATTGTGTTATAAGAGTTTTCCAATAACAGAAAATATACATAATCAGGTTTTAAGTCTCCCAATAAGTCCTGTAATTAGTGAGAAAGAGGCTAAGATGGTTGTTGAAGTCATTAATAATTTTAGTGAGAAATTAGTTTAACATGCACAGGATCCTGATTATAAATCCACGAGAAATTTAATAAATGTCTGAAGAGCAATCCTCCTATCGCCAGATTATGAAAGCCACATCCATTTTCGGGGGTGTTCAGGTCTTCAATATTATTATTTCTATTATCCGATCCAAGTTTATTGCCATTTTACTTGGACCAGCAGGTATGGGAATAGCTGGTCTTCTCACATCTACCACAGGCTTGATAGGTAGCATTACTAATCTGGGATTAAGTACAAGCGCAGTCAAAAATGTCGCAGCAGCCAATGCTTCCGGTGATTCTAAAAGAGTTGGTATGGTAGTATCTGTTTTGAAACGTTTAGTTTGGATTACTGGTCTTCTTGGTGCTTTGTTTACCATGGTTTTTGCTCCATGGTTAAGTGAACTGACATTTGGGAATAAAGATTACACATTTGCTTATATCTTGATTTCTATTACATTGCTGTTGACCCAAATTAGTGCAGGGCAATTGGTGGTTTTGCAGGGAATGCGCCAACTTCAATTTCTGGCAAAAGCTGACCTCGCTGGGGTTACTCTTGCATTATTGACTTCTGTACCAATCTACTATGTTTGGGGTACGAAGGGTATTGTGCCTGCCATTATTTTAACTTCATTCGTGACATTATTTTTATCCTGGTACTTTAGTTCCAAAGTGAAAATAGAACGTGTGAAAGTCGATAAAGCCTCCTTATTTTCGGAAGGTGGAGATATGGTGAAGTTAGGATTTTTCCTTAGTTTAAATTCATTTATTTCAATGGGATCTTCTTATGTTGTGCGTATTTTTATTAGCCATAAGGGTGGTGTAGAACAAGTAGGGTTATATAATGCCGGTTTTGCCATTATCAATACATATATTGGAATGGTGTTCTCTGCAATGGCGACAGACTATTTTCCCCGACTATCGGGGATTGCGCATGAAATTGGAAAGGCAAAGAATATAATTAATCAACAAGCTGAGGTTGCTCTTCTTATTTTAGCCCCTATATTAACTGTTTTTCTGATATTTATAAATTGGGTCGTTATTTTATTTTACTCTACCAGGTTTTTACCTGTCAACAACATGATACATTGGGCGGCATTAGGGATTTTTTTCAAAGCTGCAAGTTGGCCAATTGCATATCTCTTAGTGGCCAAAGGTGATACTAAGCTATTCTTTTATAATGAATTAGCTGCGAATATTTATATGTTAGGGTTTAATATACTAGGGTATCAATGGAATGGGCTGGAAGGTCTTGGAATTTCGTTTTTATTAGGATATCTTATATATGTAGTCCAGGTTTATATTCTTGCTAAAAGAAAATATACTTTTAGTTTTGAAAAAGAGTTTTATAAAATTTTTGGTATTCAGTTTCTGCTTGGAATATTGTGTTTTGCAAGTAGTAGGCTGCTAAACTCTCCATACGTTTATTTTTTAGGTTCATTTTTAATATTATTTTCGTGCTATTATTCTTTCAGGGAATTGAACAAACGATTAAGATTAATTCCTCTTATATTAGAAAAATTAGGGAAAAACAGATAACTTAAATGAAGATTCTTTTATTCAACCTTGGAACTATTGAGTTTCGTATTATTGACTGGGGAATAGAGGGTTTTAAATCTCTGTTCGAACAGGATATTATATTATGGGGACCTATTCCCGATAAGAAATTTATGTATGAGGATAAAGAAATTCCAATATTAAGTATTTTAGAACCAACAACTATTGAAGCTGTTTTTGATAGATTACCTGAAGGCTGGTATCCGGATATTGTTGCATGTGAAACTTCGGTATTAAATTATATACCAGATATATATTTGTGTCCTGTTAAAACAATTTTGTTCACTCGTGATGCCTGGTCAGATACTATTTATAATAAAAACCTGGTAGAGTTATTTGATTTTTTAAACCATGCAACTATTGACCGGTCATTGTATAATGCTCTCCATGTTCATTTATTGCCATTGTCAAATTGTGCCGTTTCAATTCCAGGTACTGGCGTAAGAATCTCTGAATTTGAAAATAGAGAAATTGATATTATCGCTATAGCAAGTTACGATAGGTTTTTTTATCACGAGAGGTATAAAACTTTCTATAAGTTGGCGGATTTAAACAAAATTGGTATTAAAATTAAATATATCACAGGTATTAAATATTCTGAAATCAATACCTACTATCAACGAAGTAAAATTGTTATAGATTGGGCATATACCTTGTCAAACCGCTCTTATGAAGCTGCACTGAATGGCTGTTTACTGTTCAGCCATAAAGATAACCTTTTGATAAAAGATTTCTGGATGCCCTGGGAAGAATATATACCATATGATGAAAATAACTTATTAGAATTAGTAACCTATTATATTAACAATCCAGATCATGCTAAAAGAGTAATTAGTAAGGCACAAGAAAAAATTCAAACAATCCCGCCAAGTTGGGGCCAGTATGTTTGGGAAAATATTGATTTGGCATACAAGACTAATATTTCAATTCAGGAAAGAATTAAATACATCGAATCGTTACCATTACAGGATTTACACTATCGTTCTGCGACTCCTTTACTATTTAACTACGATTATAATACGAACTTTCCTTCAAATTGGAAAGAACTCTATTTTACGAGAATTGATCATGCATTATCTTATCCGGTAAATCAGGATGCCAAAATCGCTCCTCTGATAGAAGCAGCCCGCGTTGCTTTTATATTAAAAAAAACCGAACTTTCTGCCAAATATTTAAAAGAACTGCAAGAAGTACTTCCTGACTATGCATGGATTTATTATTTTCATGGTAGAATATATTTTGAATATGGCGAAAATAATCTGGCACTTCAATCGCTTCAAAAAGCGATCGAATGTGCGTTAAAGGCCCCTGAACTTTTACAAAAATTTGTATTGCCTTTTATTGAAAAAGGTAATACTTGCGACTGTCGTAGGATTACTGATTATATGTGGCAATCGATCTACAATCATAGAAATGAATTTCAGGTGATGGCATTATTGCACCTTACTTTTGAACTGTCAGGTGATATATATCAACGTATTGAAGAACCAAATCAGGCAATAAATTCATACATTGAGGCAATTAATTATATCCCCATTCCGGATTGTATTTACAAGGTAAATCCTTTACTTATTGACTCTATGGAGTTTGAAAAACTAATTGAGATTACCAACAAAGGAATAGAGAATTCTCCTTATGATAGCATACTTATCTTATATTTGGCTTATGCATTAATTCAGCTAAAACAAAAGCTTAGAGTGTTTAAGGTTTTAAAAGACCATAAAAGAGCTTTAAAATGTTTCGTTAATGTTCGTAAGATATTATTTATAAGGAGTTTAATAAACTTGATCTTGTTTTTTTTATTATTGGGTAAATACCCCGATTCGAAAATTATCATCGAATTAATAAGAATTTTGAAAAAGAAACTTGAGTTCACATATCTTGAATAAAATAATTTCACAGTGAGAGAGTTAATTTAAATTAAATCTTGAAATATCTTTTAAAATGCCATATACTCATTCAATCGAGCAGGAATCAACTGGTAGTTTTTCCCAAAAAATAACATTATTTGAGTATCTGTGTGTATTTATTCTGGTAATTTATGCCGGACGGGCTAATAAATTTGTTGAATCCGGATTTATAGCAGTAAAAAATGTTGGTGCATTTATTCCAATAATTTTAAGCGTCATATTGGCAATAAAGTGGAAGGTTAAATTTGACGGGCATTTTTATTTTCTGACATTTTGTTTCGGTATTTACTTCCTTGCGATTTCAATTAAATATACTGAAATTCACCCTTCCTTCTTCCTGTCATATTTTTTTAATTTTTTTATTGCATACATCCTTATTAAGGCCATAAAACATAACCTGTTCAAAATCTATGAACATATCCTGTTTTATCTGGCAATTGTTGGATTACTTCTTTGGAGCATTCAAATTGTATTAGGAGGGGATGCTCTTTACAGTATATTCAGCAAATTCTCAGGATCAGAATTTTCATCTGTGTCTGGGCATGGGTTATCAGCCATAATTTATTCAATACAACCATCTGATATTTCATTGTTATACGGGTTCAGTATCCCAAGAAATTGTGGGTTTACCTGGGAGCCAGGTGCATTTGCTGTTTATCTCTGTCTGGCAATCTTTATCAATCTTTTTATTACAAGTTCCGATAACAAAGGCGGAATGAGGTTTTGGGTGTTAATGGTTGCGTTATTGTCAACCCTGTCAACTACAGGTTATGTAATATTTTTGTTAATGATTACATACTATTTTTTAAATAAAAAACTGAATATTATAATTTTATTATTGCCAGTTGCGATCATTGCAGTGATTTACCTTTCTTCTTTACCTTTCATGAGTAAAAAAGTTATTCAGGTAATAGATGAAACAAACCAGGTAGATCAGTTATTGGAAGAAACTTATGGCGTGGACTTTCAGTCTAACCCGCAACGTTTTACTTCCATAATGATTTCATTAAAAGATTTCGCCAATAATCCGATATTGGGAGTCGGAGGTAATAATGAAGATTCCTGGACATATAAAATGGGTTCAAGGATATCCACTGTATCAGGTATAGGAAACCTGATAGCCCAGTTTGGTATATTTGGTTTTATTTTTTTTATTATAGCATCTTATAAAAGTTCTATCTTCTTCTCAACTTATTATGAATACAAAGGGAAATTTTTATTATTTTTAATAATTCTATTTGTATCGGTTAGTTATAGTATTATTTTTTTACCTATTATTATAACTTTCTGGATGTATCAATTATTTAAACCTGAGGAGCCCATCCAAAAGGAAGTAAAGAATATGGCTTTAGGAACCAAAAATAATGTGGATCATCCTTTAAATCACTAGTGGCTAAGAATATAATTCCATAAAATGGATAAGGTTTTAACTACAGAAATATTAGATTATATTTTTGACTGGCTTTCCCAGAACAACAACTTTAATATACAGTGACAACGAAAGTATAATAAAGTGAACTAAAAAGTATTAACTAAGATAGCATTAAATGTGCATTGTAATTTTTGGTGATATTTTTTCTTTTCCTGAAGGAGACGCATCCACAAATCGTGTTTATACTTATGCAAAAGGATTTTACGAAAATGGAATTAGAACTGATGTAGTTTGTTTTGGTAATGAGTATAACTCTGTT
Source organism: Bacteroidales bacterium (assembly GCA_049512815.1). Classification (GTDB taxonomy): domain Bacteria; phylum Bacteroidota; class Bacteroidia; order Bacteroidales; family VadinHA17; genus LD21. The sequence goes on from JBEKWS010000027.1 coordinate 13,548, forward strand.
GATGATGGTATTACAAATGAGATTTATTTTTATAATGCATTTGGACAAAAGGAAAGAAACAAATATTTTGTCATCAGAAACTTCCAAAAGCTATTAAAATACTTTAAAACAATTAAATTAATTAAAAGAATAAACAATGAAGAAAAAATTATTGCTATAATTATTTTTACAAATTTTCTGTCAACTCATTTGTTTGCATGGCTCTTATCTAAGATTTTCAAAACAAAATTAATTATTGAAATTAGCGAAAATCCTTTGCGCCATTATCAGAACGGAACTTTGAAAAAAAAGCTGGGAGTATTAAAGTTTTATATTGAGTCGTATTTATGTGATGGTGTATTTTGTATATCGCGATTTTTGGTTGATTTTTATAAAGAGCATGGAATTTCTCAGAAAAAATTATTCATAGTACTATGCACCGCTGATCCGGATAGGTTTACTCAATCCGTAGAAAAACCTGTCCCTTATTCATATATAGGCTATTTTGGCGGGCTGACCTTTAAGAGAGATAATATTGATGTCTTATTTAAGGCATTTGCCTTGATTAGCAATAAGCATCCCGATATACATCTTATTGCGGGAGGCGTTGGTACTGATAATGAAAGAAAACAAATTGGAAGTTTAATTCAGGAACTTAATATCTCATCAAAAGCCGTTTTATTGGAATTTTTATCACGATCGGAAATTGTAAGGTATATTGTACATTCAGATATTTTGGTCATGGTAAGAGGCAAGGATATGGAGTCGCAGGCATCCTTTCCATCGAAGTTAACAGAGTACCTTTCTACATCAAAACCTGTTGTTTCAGCTAATGTTGGTGAAATTTCTGATTATTTAACTGACGGAGTAAATTCTTTCTTAGTTGAGCCGGAAAATGCTACTGAATTAGCTGAAAAATTAGATTATGTACTCAATAATTATGATTTAGCTTTGGAAGTTGCTAAACGAGGTAAAGAATTAACCGATACTATTTTTAACTATAATTATCAGGCTAAAAGAATTATTCAGTATATTGAAACTTTATAATATTTCAATTATTCTTAATTTGGCGAATTAGATGAAATTTATCCTTACAATTGACACAGAAGGTGATAACCAATGGGATTATGGTCGGGAGCTCACTGTCGAAAACATAAGATTTGTTCCACGTTTTCAGAATTTGTGTGAAAAATTTCTTATAAAACCTACCTACCTTGTTACTTCAGAGGTTTGTGAAGACCCTTTCGCCAAAGAACTTTTTTCAGATTATTTATTAAATAGCAAGGTTGAAATAGGTGCTCATTTACATTCATGGACAACCCCCCCCTTCCAGGATAAAGAAGGTTTCAGATATAATGATATAAACCATGGTTATGCAACTGAATTACCGGGAATTTTATTAAATGAAAAAATAAAGAATCTCACAAATCAAATAGAGACTTCTTTTGGAAAACGTCCCTTATCCTTTCGTTCCGGAAGGTATGGATTTGATGAGAATTTAGCCAGGATTCTTGCGGATAATTCTTATCTGGTCGATTCCTCGGTTACTCCATATATCAGCTGGTCTTCTCATAAGGGAATTCCGGGTGGCTCCGGTGGTCCTGATTTTATTGATAAAACGCCATTCCCTTACACATATAATTTTCCTGATGGTTCGCTCTTGGAAATTCCGGTTACAATATTACCCACCAGGTTCCCATTAAACAGAAACAAAACAATTGCCAGACATTTTTTCAATAATGTTGACAATAATATGCTCTTAAGAATTTTAAGAAAGTTGTTCTTCAATAAACAGCCTTTATGGTTAAGACCAAATCTTTGGATGGACATTCATCTGTTTGATGAAGTAGTAAATGAATCAATAAACATTCAACTGCCATATATTGTAATGATATTTCATTCAAGTGAGTTGATGCCCGGTTGTTCAATATATCGTACTGATAAAGACTCGATAGAAAAATTATATGATGTTTTGGAAAGTTTTTTCATTTTATTACATAATAGAAATATAGATTCTGTCACTTTAACAGAAGCTGCAAAAAAATAAGATATGAAGATATGCACATGGGGTGATGTTGCAAGTGCACTTGAAGGAAAAACAAGTGGTGGTGGTGAATTGCAAATAGCTTTACTCGCAAAAGTACTGGCAAAATTGGGCCACGAAGTAGTAATTGTTGACTTAATGGCAGAAAAGGATTTTGTGACAGAAGATGGTATAAAAGTTTTTCATATGAAGGGGTATAATGAGGGAATAAAAATTTTTCGATTTTTAACTCAGCGCATACCTAAATTATATTCTAATTTAAAAGCTCAGAAAGCAGACGTTTATTACTGCCAGATTCGGGATTTCAGACATTTGCTGGCTTATTGCGCAGCTCGTAAAGCGAAAGGCATGTTCGTTATTCAATTGGCGTCAGATCTGGATGCTATGAGCTTTAGGATGAGAGCGAAACATGATTATTTAACTCATTTTGAAGAAGGATTATACTGGTTTTTAAAAATTATCCTCACAGAATTGATATTTCCAAGACTAGTCCGGAAAGCTGATCTTGTTCTGGTCCAGCACGAAGGACAAAAAAACATTTTATTAAAAAAGGGGATCAAATCAATCATATTCAATAACTTAATTGAACTTAATGAAATTCCGGAAGTATCAAATCCTGAGCGCCAAGATTTTAGTTATGTTGGTGCACTTGACAAACGTAAAGGATTTGCCGAATTCTATAAACTTGTGGTGAAGGCCCCTTTTGCTACATTCAAAGTTATTGGACAGCCACGGGATAAAACCGGATATAAATATTTCGAAAAACTCAAATCGTTTAAAAATGTTACTCTGTTTGGCAATCTGAGTCATTCTGAAACTTTACTGCATATATTAAATTCAAAAGCTCTGATTTCCACTTCTCCCATGGAAGGTTTTCCTAATATTTTCATCGAAGCATGGGCATGCGGGATCCCTGTTTTATCGCTATCTTTCGACCCGGGAGGTGTTATTAAAAAGGAAGGGTTAGGTGAAGTTGAAGGCGGTAATTTGGACAAGCTGGTAGAAGATATGGTTTCAATCAGAAACACCGACGAATTTGCCAAAAGAGCAAAAGCTTATGTTGAACATAATAGTGTTATTAATGCTGATAAAATAAAAGAAATAAGCTCTTTGTTTAATGAACTTTATTATCATAAGGAGTTAAAAAAATGATAAATAACTGAAGTTTATCACATTTAATGTAGATGGACTAAATCCCCCCAAAAAAGTTATTTCAAGGAAAAACGGGATATCGAAAAAGATGATCAGTTTTTGGATCTGATACTCTGACCAGATCAGATTAACCCTCACAAATTGCAAACCCAGGTTTAAAGAGCGAATTGTAAAGTATTAACTATCATCAAATTACATGAACAGAATCATTTCAAAATATAGTGATAAATTATTCTTCAAAAAATGGATCATCGGAATATGCCTTGATAATATTTATGATATTATAAGGAGTAAGATTTTTGATCCGAAAATTAATTGGTTATTGACAAAATCATTTGATAAATTTTATGCTGATCCTTTTTTTGTTACTTCTGATGATGGGAATTTTAATATCCTATTTGAAGAGTTTCCATTTAATGATGATTATGGGAAAATATCATTATTAAAGCTTGATAAAAACCTGAAGCAGATAAATCATAAAGTCCTTTTAGATACGAAAAGCCATCTTTCATATCCCTTTGTATTTCAGGAAAACAATAAGACATATATCTTCCCTGAAGCAGCAAAGAGCGGCAAATTATCATGCTATGAATTTGATACTGTGAATGAGTCCTTAAGTTTTTTGCAGGATGTACTGAACCTTCCATTGAGAGACTCTACAATACTAAAACACGATGATAAGTACTGGCTGTTTGGAATTTTATCTGATGAAGGTAAAGATTATAAACTCCTGGTTTTCTATTCAGATAGTTTGTTGGGCCCTTATATACCACACCCGTGCAATCCGGTTAACAGCGGATTGGATGGTACCAGATCTGCAGGTAATTTCATTGTAATTGACGGAGTTATTTACCGTCCCACACAAAACTGCAGGAAAAGATATGGTGAATCAATTACTATTAATAAGGTAACTCAATTAAATGAGATTAGTGTTGTTGAAACACCTTATATGACAATTTCAATTAATAAGAAAAACAGGCATAATAACGGGATTCATTCAATACATACAATTAATATGAATGATAACATTATTGTAGTTGACGGGGAGCACTGGACTTTTTCCCCAATTCTTCAATTCAGGAAATTTATGAAAAGCATTCTGGAGTCAAACCCATTAAAAAACCATGACGCATAATAATTCATTGAGACTTGTCTGTCAACAATATTTATTGTTATTTGAAAAACAAAAATCCTGGGCATGAAAATTCTTTTTTTTACTGATAATTTAAGTGCGGGAGGAAAGGAGAGGAGACTTACTGAACTTTTAAAGGCTCTTAGGAGTAAGCAAGATATTGAATTTGAGCTTGTTACTATGAGCAATGATATACATTATAAAGAGATTCTTGATCTGGGTATTAATATTCATTACATAATAAGAAAATCAAAAAATGACAGCTCTGTTTTTTCCAGGTTTTATAAACTCTGCAAGAATTACAGACCTGATATTGTTCATTGCTGGGATAGCATGACAGCAGTGTATCTGGTTCCGGCCTGCAGATTGCTTCATATTAAATTGATTAATGGAATGGTGTTTGATGCACCATTTAAACAGAATATTTTAAATAAATACTGGTTGCGTGCTAAATTAACTTTCCCTTTTTCAGATATTATTGTTGCCAATTCAAGAGCCGGCTTATCAGCTTATAGAGCCCCTGAGAATAAAAGTGTTGTCATTTATAACGGATTTGATTTTGCCAGAACAGAAAATCTATTAAGTGAGGATAGTATAAAGAAGCAAATAAGTACTGATTCAAATTTTATTATTGGGATGGTTGCTTCTTACTCACAAAAATATAAAGATTACCCCACTTATTTCAAGGCCGCCCAATTATTACTAAGAGATAGAAATGACATCACTTTTCTGGCAATAGGAAATGGTACGGATTCTGTTGAGTCAAGAAACCTTATTGACAAAGAATACATTGGCCACTTCAGGTTGCTCGGTAAAAAAACGGGTATTGAATCTTTTATAAACTCAATGGATATTTGTGTTTTATCCACTTTCACTGAAGGTATATCGAATTCAATTCTTGAATATATGGCATTAGGTAAACCCGTTATAGCCACGTCTGGAGGAGGTACCAATGAAATCGTGGAAGATGGGGAAACAGGATTTTTAATTGGTCCTTCAAATCCAGGAGAGCTTGCAGATAAAATGGGAATATTATTAAATAATGTTAAGATGCGTGAAGAGATGGGGAAAGCAGGAAGAGAAAGGATAATTAATTACTTTTCAATCGATTTAATGATAAAAAAGTATATTGATTTATATAGAGATATATTAGAAACAAAATAGGTTAGCCGGAGTTGCCGTGATGTAGTTCATATATGAAGTGAACTCTGGCAATTCATTAAAAGAAATTATAATGAATGAATATTTAAGAAGTAAGATTAAGGTATTATCATTTTTTCTTGTAGTACTGGTAGTGTTTGTGCACTCTTATAATATAGATCTTAATCTGAATACCGTAAATACTGACACAGGTCTCAATGCTTTGCAAAATCACAGGATATTGAGTTTTGACTCATTTCTTCAGGAATTTCTTTGCAATGGCATGTTTAGAATTTGTTCGCCATTATTCTTTATTATTTCAGGATATCTGTTTTTCGTAAATCTGACTGGGAAACCGGATGATTTCAAGAAAAAATTAAAGAAGCGGTTTAACACATTAATAATTCCCTATTTATTCTGGTCTTTATGGGGAATTGCAGTATATTTTCTTTTACAATCATTTCCCCAGTCACGGGCTTTTTTTACCAAAGTACTGTTGAGGGATTACAGTATTCAAAAGCTTTTGCATACTTTGTTTTTAGATCCGATTCCATACCAGCTATGGTATGTGAGGGATTTGGCCGTATTTGCAGTTTTATCTCCTGTTTTATATTTTGTGTTCAAATATATCAGGTTCTGGATGATACCATTCTGTCTGTTTATGTGGTTCTATGATTTTAATTTTGTCATCTTCAGGAGTCAGTCATTTCTGTTTTTTACTCTTGGAGCATTAATAAGCAAAAGGAATGAAAAGCTATTGGACCCTGCATCTTCAGGATTAATGTATGTCTACGGCTTCCTTTGGATAGCAATTGTTTTAATTAAAACCAGGTTATTGTTTTTAGGACTACCGAATCCGTTAATTATAAGCATATTGCATAAGATTGGTATTTTAATGGGGATATTGACAATAAATCATCTCTATGATCTTTTATTTAAAAATACTGATGTTGCAAAAACCCGGGCCTATAAGATTGTAACATTTTCATTTTTTGTTTTCACCTCGCATGAACCTGTGATAACTATCATTAAAAAAGGGTTATTTTTTATTGCCGGGAATGGGGAAATCAAATCAGTTTTTATCTTCTTTCTTGCTCCGCTTCTGACTATTCCTTTATGTATTTCAGTGGGGTATTTATTAAAAAAACATACTCCGAATTTCTATGGAATAATAACAGGTTGGAGATAGGAAGAATAAATCCAACCGGTTATAAAAATTTTCCTTTTTAGAGTTCTGATACTTTTTTCTAACCTGCCAGATTAAAAGTACTGACTTGGAAATGCGACAAAGCGAGGAACTTAAACTTTAAACTGTATTATGCTGGATCAGTCAATTTGGTTAGTCGATCCTTAAGAATTCAAGTTTAACAATAATTTATAAGCACCAGATATTCCCGAGTCAATTTTTCTACAAGTTCATTTAAGACACTGATAATAGATTTGCCAATTGGAGGATAAAGGCTCCGCTCTTGTGTTGCTTCAATAAGGCAGATTCATCATCTGATGATTTGAGTTCACACTTATAATTGAGGTATTAGTAAAATACACGATTTTTGATAAAAAAAATCTTTTTATTCTTATAACTTTGAACTGACCTATTTGATCAACCAATTCAGAATTATTATGATCTCAAAAAGTAACCTGTTTGTTAGTCTTCATAAGAACAATGTATTAACCTTAGTTATATTCCTTGGACTTTTATCATCATGCGTAACACAACGTCGAGTTGAATACCTCCAGGACAGGAATAAAAATATTAAATCCTTTAAAGAAGCTGAATTTCCCGATTACAGGCTGAAACCTAATGATGAACTCTATATTCAGATCAACAGCCTTGACGAGGCAGCTGCCAATGTATTTTCCAATACCAGGCAAGATCTATATATTGGATCAATGCAACCCTACGGAGCATCTTTATTGTCATACACAGTCGACAAAGATGGGTATCTGTTATTGCCGGTAATTGGCAAAATCCTTGTTAAGGATAAAACAGTCTCAGAAGTAAGTCAAATTTTGAAGGATTCCCTGAATCATATCTTAAACCAGCCGATTGTCACGGTGAAATTGGTGAACCGTTATGTTTCAGTTTTGGGTGAAGTCAGAAATCCCGGACATTTTTCTTATTCCCAGGATAAGCTTACAATTTACGATGCGTTAGGTTTAGCAGGTGATATCACTGATTATGGCAATCGTAATAAAGTAATTCTGATAAGGAACGTGAATGGTGAAGATATGCGGGTTAATGTGGACATAACTAAATCGGATATCCTTGTTTCCGATTACTATAACCTGAGACCTAACGACATAGTTTATGTTAAACCACTCAGGAACAAGTTCTGGGGTATGAGGCAATTCCCTTTTACCATCTTATTCTCTACACTAACCACCGGGTTATTGATATATAGTATTTTTAAATAGTAATGAAGTCAGAAGTCAGAAGTCGGAAGTCGGAAGTTGAAAGAAAATAAACAAAACTATGACGAAATTTAAATTTGAAAAACTCATTATTTGGCAAAAGTCGATGGATTATGGTGAAAGTATATTTCGATTATCATACAAATTCCCAAAAGATGAAATGTTTAATCTTTGTTCACAAATCAGGAGAGCTGTCGATTCCATTGCATTAAACATCTCAGAGGGATCAATCGGGCAATCAAATCCTGAATTTAAAAAATTTGTTGGTTTCGCTATTCGCTCTCTGGCTGAAGTAGTTACTTGTTTACACAAAGCTTCTAAAAGAAATTATATTTCTGAAGAAGAATTCATAGAACACTACGATTATGCATACAATTTAATGAATATGATGGTAGCATTTAAAGAGAAAATAAAATGACTTCGGACTTCCGACTTCCAACTTCCGACTCATTATTCACAAATAGTTTTATCAAGTTTATACTTATTTAAGCCATATGTCCGAGTCTCAAAACATTAATATTCAGGAAGAAAACGATCTTAAGAAAATCACAGATCTGATATTAAGGAATTATAAATTATTTATTGCCGGTATAATAGTTGCTTTAGGTCTGGCATATATTATAAACCGCTTTTCAATTCCGGTATATAAAATTTCTTCTTCAGTGCTGATTAAAGAAGATGCAAAACAGCCCGGAAGTAGAGGCATTAATGATTTCCTCAATAGTGGTTTATTCAGTATGAACCAGAACTTTCAGAATGAATTATGGGTGTTAAAATCATCGCCTGTTTTTGAGCAAACCATTAAAAATCTCGATTTATCAGTAAGCTACTTTCGTAAGGAGGGTTTTCAATATCCTGATGCTTATAAAGATACACCTTTCCATATAGTGTTCCAGCGAAATCACGTTCAGCCGATAAATGTCAGGTTCTACATCTCATTTATGAACCAAGAATATTTTGAAATAAGAGCTGAATCGGGGAAAACCTCTTTTTACAATTTTGAAAATAATGAAATCACGTATAAAAAGAATAGCTGGAGTTTTTTAAAGAATGGGAAGGTTGGAGAGTTGATTGAGACCCCCGATCTTGCATTTACTGTTGAATTGGACAATACAAAAAAGGTAATTGAGAAAGCCTTGTATGGATTCGAATTTACCGATATTCCTTCATTGGTTACCAGGTATGAAAAAGAATTTCTATTTACTAAAGTAGATAAGGCGGCTACTGTCGTCGAAATCAGCTTAAACAACGAATCAATAATAAAAGGAACAGATATTGTAAACGAATTAATGAATATCTACTCAATCCAGAACCTGGAACGGAAAAACCACCTTGCAAGTATTACTATTGATTACATCGAAAGACAGCTGAATGAGATTTCCGACTCGTTAAGCCAGACTGAAGATAATCTGGCAAATTTTCGCTCTTCAAATCAGTTGTTGAATATCACCGAACAGGCAAACGGTATTTCCGCCCAGTATATTGATCTGCAAAACAAACTGGCCGAATTGGCTGCCCGTAAAAAGTATTATGATTATGTGTCCGGTTACCTTTCAAAAAATGATAATTTCTCAGAAATGATTGTACCTGCATCTATGGGGATCCCCGATCAGTTGCTGAACAGCCTCATGTCAGAACTAATTGCTGCCCAGGCACAACAATCAAACCTGATTAAAAATAACCAGGAAAAAAATCCTTTAGTGCAAAAACTGGGTATCCAGATCCAAAACATCAAAAAAACGATTTCGGAAAATATTTCTGCAGCAGGGAAAACTACCGGTATTTCTATTGATGAAATGAATAAACGAATCAAAAAAATAGAAATCGAAATCAGCAAACTCCCGGCAACACAGCGCCAGTTAGGGAGCATTGAACGTAAATATCGCTTAAACGATGCCATTTATAATTATATGCTCGAGAAACGTGCCGAAGCTAAAATTACAAAAGCATCCAATTTACCTGATGACATCATTATTGAACCTGCTAAAATGGTAGGTTTTGGGCCAGTCTCTCCTAAAAAAAGAATCAATTATTTGATTGCATTATTTTTAGGAATGGCAGTACCCTTTGGTTATTTAATGATCAGGAGCGCTTTAAATAATAAAGTTGAAACCCAGGATGACATTGAAAGACTTACCGATGTTCCGGTACTGGGAAAAGTTTTGCATAACAAATACAAAACCGCCAATGTGATGTTTGAATTTCCAAAATCGAATATTGCAGAATCATTCAGGGCGCTTCGTACCAATCTCGATTTTTATGTGAGGGGAGGACAGAAGAAAGTCATCATGGTTACTTCCGCCATGGAGAGTGAAGGGAAATCGTTTATTGCCATGAACCTGGCAATGAGTTATGCCCAATTAGGGCGCCGGACAATATTGCTTGATTTTGATATGAGAAAGCCGCATACATATTTTTATGAACAAGTACATTCAAAGGAAGGATTAAGTTCATACCTGATTAATAAAGTTAACCTGGAAGATATTATTATCAAATCGCCTCATGAAAACCTTGATTATATTCTTTCAGGGGTTTTGCCTCCTAATCCCACTGAATTAATGGCCCTCGATAAAACCGAAAAGCTGATAACCCAATTAAAGGATGATTATGACTATATTGTTCTGGACACAACTCCTTTAGCCCAGGTTACAGATGCCTATCTGATTATTAATCATGCTGAAGTGAAGGTAATGGTTGCACGGTATAATTATACCATTAAAAATGTTTTCTCCCTGATCATGAAGGACCTGAAGCAAAAAAATATTGATCATGTTTGCATTGTATTGAACGATAACCGGTTTAATCGCGATCAGTACGGGTATGGGTATGGGTATAATAAAGCAGAAAAAAGGAAAAGAGAAAAAATGATACGCAGGGAGAATGATATTCTTAAAAAAGTTGTCAGGTCGAAGCACGTGTAGTGAGATGTGAGATGTGAGTGGTGAGATATGAGGTGTGAGAGGTGAGAGGTGAGGTGTGACGAGTGAGTGGTTAGTGGTGAGAGGAGATTTGATAGTACTCGATGGGTACAAAAAACAAGAGCATAAAGGAATAATATTTTAAAAGAAAATAATTAATTCTAAACGATCATAAAATCAGCGCATAAGCTTTCAATCTTTTTACGACTTAAACTTTCTTTATAGAAGATTACAATATAAAAATTTCAAAAACCATACCTGCTAAAATTATAGGTACAGCTTAGTTTTTGAAGTATTTTTCATTTTAATAGTTAAACCTTGTCGGTACTGAGACTGTGACTGACGGGGCGAAAGCATATCCTGAGGCAAGGCGAAAGACAAAAGACAAAAGTAAAAAGACAAAAGTGGAAGAAAAGAAGAATGACCTTTGCGATAGACTTTTCGAATTTGCAGTAAGAGTAATAGAATTTTTGAAAACATTGCCTTATTCTCCTGAAAATAAGACTATCCGGACTCAGCTATCGAAAAGTGCATGCTCGTCCGGAGCGAATTATGAGGAAGCTCAATCAGGATCATCAAAAGCAGACTTCACTAATAAAGTTCGGATATCTCTGAGAGAAATGCGGGAATCAAATTACTGGCTTAGAATTATTAAAAGAACCGTCAAAGAGGTAAATGGATCAGATCTTGACTATTTAATAAAAGAATCAGGAGAACTCAAAAGTATTCTTGGATCGATTGTTCAAAAAACAAGGTAATCAATCTTTTTACTTTTGTCTTTTTACTTTTGTCTTTTGTCTTTTTACTTTCGCCTTTGTCTTTTGTCTTAATCCATACTTTCTCCTTAGCAACGCGAAACGTGAAACCCTCTTGAGAAGCGGAGAGCAGAGAGCATAAAGCATAGAGATCATTTCTGAAGTATCCACATATGAGTAAAATAGAGAGTTTTAAGGATTTAATTGTATATCAGAAAGCATATAAACTTGCAATGGAGATTTTTGAAATCTCAAAAAGTTTTCCAAAGGAGGAAAAATATTCTCTAACTGATCAGATGCGTCGTTCATCACGATCCGTGACATCATGCCTTGCAGAGTCCTGGGCAAAGAGGAGATATGAAAAATCATTTATAAATAAGCTTACAGATTCGTTAGGTGAAGAGAATGAAACAGAAGTCTGGCTTGATTATTCAAAGGACTGTAAATACATTCAAAAAGAAACACATGAGAGAGTTCTGAGTGAATATGATGAAGTTCGTAAGATGTTGATATCCATGATTAACAATCATGACAAATGGTGTCTCTAAATTCTCACTCAACTCTCTACGCTTTACGCTCAATGCTCTACGCTCACCACTCTACGCTCCGCTCAATTCTCTGCGCTCACCACTCTACGCTCAATGCTCTACGCTCACCACTCACCGCTCACCACTCACCGCTCACCACTCACCGCTCACCACTCACCGCTCACCACTCACCGCTCACCACTCTACGCTCAATTCTCTTCGCTCTACGCTTAACTCTCTTCATCCGCCGAAGCCTTGGCGTAGGCGGAAACGCTCATCGCGAAATCGGTTTTGTAATTATATATGAAAAACATTATATTTGTCAAACATAATATAATATCGTGTTTGTAAACAGGGAAACAGAAATAGCAAGACTGGAGAGAGTGCTGAATAGTGATACAGCCCAACTGGTTGTCATTTATGGTCGCCGCCGCTGCGGAAAATCAACTCTGCTGAAGCGTGTTATGGATGACAATGCAGTCTATTTTTCGGCTGACATGAGAGAAGCTCCCCTCCAGATAAACGCGCTGGCACAAAGGATTGAAAAGTTCATTCCAGGGTTTGCAAATCCCATTTATCCGGGATGGGACTCACTTTTCAGGAGTCTTAATACAGCTCTCAGAAGTCGTATCACCCTTTGTCTGGATGAATTCCCGTACCTTGTAAAGAACTCTCCGGAACTACCGTCAATTTTGCAGAACGTACATGACGATGGGGCTCATAGCAATTACAACATTATCCTTTGCGGATCATCACAGATGATGATGCACGGGCTTGTGCTCGACAGTCATGCTCCACTTTATGGAAGAGCAAATGAGATAATGAAGATCCAACCCATGTCAGTAGCTCAACTGAGGAAGTTTCTGGGCCTTTCAGCTATTGGAGCTGTGACAGAATATGGTATCTGGGGCGGGGTGCCCCGCTACTGGGAGATTCGAAAAGCTTCCGGCAGTCTTGATATAACACTCAGAGAACATCTGGTTAACCAGTATGGCCTTCTGACAGATGAGCCCGAACGCCTCTTCTCCGATGAAATCCGGACCTCTGTACAGGCATTCACCCTTTTGAGCCTTATCGGTTCAGGTTGTCACCGGCTTTCAGAACTGGCAGCCCGTAGCGGAAAACCTTCCACGCATCTGTCGGGTGTATTGGCTTTTTTGACGGAGTTGCGATATATAAGGCGTGAGATACCTTTTGGAGAGTCATCGCGTTCAACAAAACGAAGTCTTTATAAAATAGACGATCCCTTTCTTAATTTCTATTTCACATTTATTGTTCCTGAGAAGAGTCGGATTGATCTTGGACTCTCATCGCAGGTTCTGAAGGAGATAAAAAAAAGAATGCCACAATACACCTCCATGATCTGGGAGGAGTTGTGCCGCAGGTCTGTACCTTTTATTATTAAGGATAATGAGTTCAATCCGGCTTCACGTTGGTGGGGGAAGGGAATCGATGGTGCACTATTGGAAATAGATGTAGTGTCAGAGTCAACCGATAAAAAAAGCCTGCTGGTGGGAGAGGCAAAGTGGATCGGGAACATAGATGTGACAAGATATGCTGATGAGTTATTAAGAAAGTCGGCCAATCTTCCCATTGTATATAAGCATAAAATTATACCTGTGCTTTTTGTAAAACATAAACCCGCAGTTACTCCTCCGGGAGTTCTTATTTTTGGACCGGAAGAGATAATAGAAGGGTTAAAATAATGTTTCGTATTTATGTGTCATGTTCCGTGTTAAAGGACAAAAGACAATCCACCTTCGCTGACTGTGTATGCCGAAGCTTTAGCGAAGGCTTAAGCTACGGTGGACGAAGAAAGTAAAAAGATAAAAGTTGGCATTGTGGAAGGTTGATTAAGATTGCCAATTGAGCTCAGCGAAGCTAAATTCAGTAATATCATGAATGTTTTTTGGATTTCTAACGGCCTCAGAGAATTTTGGGAAGAAGCGACTGTTTTGAAGCTTGCTTCGGGGGCCTGCTGTAAGCAATACTGTCTGACCCCGAGCGTAGCGAGGGGGAGTTGTATTGCGTGGGCAAGCTGAAAAACAGAAGCCCCTAAATTATCTGCAGCCTTGATCTTTTTTGGTTACTTTTTTGTATCAAGACAAAAAAGTAACTGGGGTTAGGGGCAACGCCCCTTTTAAAACGTGAAACGCTCTCCGCTCACCGCTCACTGCTCTCCGCTCTATGCTCTACGCTCTCCACTCTACGCTCTCCGCTCAACTCTCAACTCTCAACTCTGACGCGGCGAAAGCATATCCGGGAGATAAGATACAGACTCAATTCTTACTAAGAAAATTAGTTTACATGGGTTATCTAAAGTCAAAGTTTATTGAGATTTCAGGCTTAATTAACAAAGGCCACGAACGAAGTGTTAAAGCCAAGAAAAACATTCTGGCTTCGTTTATGATCAAAGGTTTAAGTATTGCGATAAGTTTAGTTTTGGTGCCATTAACCATCAATTATATAAATCCATCCCGTTACGGCATATGGCTTACTTTAAGCTCGATAGTTGCCTGGTTTAGTTTTTTTGATATTGGTTTTGGAAATGGTTTACGTAACAAGTTTACTGAAGCAAAAGCTACTGGAAATTTTGAATTAGCTCGAATTTATGTAAGTACAACGTATGCAATTCTGATAATAGTTTTTATTGGGGTTTGGTTTGCATTTTGTATGGTTAACTTCTTTATAGATTGGAGTGTTATACTAAATGCACCTCCAGAAATGGCTGATGAGTTATCTAAACTGGCTCTTATTGTGTTTAGCTTTTTTTGCCTGCAAATGATATTAATAACCATTAATACAGTGATAATTGCTGACCAAAAACCTGCTAAATCAGATTTTTTTAATATGTTGGGACAACTACTAGCTCTTTGCATTATTGGAATCTTAACTAATACAACTCAAGGTTCCCTTATTTACTTAGGATTTGTCCTTGGTTTTGCCCCAATTTTTATTCTTTTCATTTCATCAATCTGGTTTTACGCTAAACAATTTAAACAGTTTGCACCTTCGATCAAGTATGTTAGATTCTCATTTGCAAAAGATATTATGGCTATTGGAATTAAGTTTTTTTTTATACAGATAGCATTTATTGTTATATATCAGACAAACAATGTGATCATTACACATATCGGAACTCCAGGTGATGTTACGATCTTTAATATAGCTTATAAATACATGGGAATAGTCTTAATGAGTTTCTCAATATTAATTAGTCCATTCTGGTCTGCAATTACCGAGGCTTTTACAATTCAAGACTATTCTTGGATAAAAACTATTGTTAAAAAGCTAAGGTTGATTTCTTATTTATTGATTATCGTAGTCATCTTCTTATTTTTAGTTTCAAAATTTGCATACAGTTTTTGGATTGGAAATTCTGTAAGAATACCTTCATCTGTGACTTTTATAGTAGGAATTTATATCATTTTACTTTGCTGGGTTTCTCTTAACACACAAATTTTAAATGGAATTGGGAAAATTTCAATCCAACTAATTACCTACTTACTTGGAACTATTTTACATATACCACTTGCAATATTTCTTGGTAAAAAACTTGGAATAGTTGGAGTAATAATTTCAGCTTCTATTTTTTGTGCTATTATTACCACTTTTTCTATCATTCAGGTTAATAAGATCTTACATAAGAAAGCTAAAGGATTATGGAATAAGTGATAGTCATCATATATACTGTGGAATTGGAAATTATTGTAAAGCGATGAGAAATTTAGTATTTTAACTCGACGGATATATTTATGAATCGCTCATTGGAAATAAAAGACACAAGTGCTCAAAGTTTATTAAAAAGTAATATATGGATTTTAAAATTCATATTTGTTTGCATATTAATATTCTTAAGCAATGATATTCTTACTTTTTTATATGGTGATGTTTCTATATTAGTTAAAAGTACATTCGATTTAAATTTACTTATCTGTTTCTGTTTTTTGTTAACCTATTTTATAAAAAATAAATTTAATAAGCTACTCATCCGTGCATGGATTATTTTCTTTTATTTAGGCATTTTTAGTATTATAAGTACATCAAAACTGGATAATATATTTGAAATGGATCTTCATGATGGATCGATTTATTATTTCACTAATATATTAGTTCTTACTTGTACTCTTATTTTTTTTGAAAGGGTTAAAAAACAAAGAAAATCAATAGAATTTAACTACCCCTTTATAAATTCGGAACGAAAAGTTACAAATACAATCTTTACTTATATTGTTCTAATTTTTCCTTTAATATTTATCATTTCTTCTTATCTAAGTGTTGGTTTTATACCACTGTTATTAGGTCAAAACTTTGTCGATTACATGTATGAATATAATTATGGTGTATTATATGGTTTTAAATTCATATGCGTATATAGTATCCTTATACTTATTGTAAAAATAAGAGTAACTAATGTTAACCTTTGGAGCCTTATTTACATATTTTTATTTTTATTAATAGTATCATTTGATGGTAAAAGATTTGTTTTGCTAGTTTGTTTGATATCTCTTATTCCTTTGATAGATAATATAAATGGCCAATTTGGAAAACCCAGGAGCAGTTTTAAGCAGTCTTTATATATTTATGGCATTTTTATAGTTTTATTTTTTTTCTATATGCTAATTAATGCAATTAGAGAAGGAAATATAAGTCAAACCCCTATCGCATATTATCTTGAAAAGATTCCTTTTGGAGGAGAATTTCGTGATTATATTTTTTCATTTAATAACTTTAAAACTGGCCAAATACCGGGCTACAATTATGAATTGAGTTCAATTGCGTCTTTCATTAATTCTTCGCTTCTAGAAGTATTTGGAATATCAAAACACAATATAGTAGAAATGGGAAGTGCTTATTCATGGATGAGATTTTATGATCTTGAATTTGGAGTTAGAACAGGTGTAATATGTGAGTTATATTTTGCATATGGGTACTGGGGTTTATTAGGAATGGTATTTGTAGGGTTCCTTACATCTAAAGTTACAAATGCAATAGCATATCCTAAATCTTACTTTTCGTTGTTTCAGAATTGTATTCTTTACTCATTGATAATAATGCTGATTGTAGGTCAAAGTGATGTTTTTTTTGGTTGTTTAAGTTTAATGTTTTATGCTTGGATATTATTTAAGTTATTTTCATTTGAAATAGATTAATATTAGTATTTAGCTTTTTTATATAAAATAATATATTATTTAAAGAGATAGTAATAAGATGATTTTTTTCACCTTATTACATTGTAAAACATTTTTACAAGTGTCATGGCAATTCAAGATTGTCGGGTATAATCTTTTTAGTTTTATTCTTGCATCCTGAGTTGTAAACTGCCAATTGATCACAGCCTTTTTATTATTTCGATGACTTTCCCAGGCCTTTACTTCCTCTTTCATTATTTTCATACAGTCTATTCTTCTGTTTAAACATTGCCCCATCAATACATTCAGTTCTATTTCTGCCATATTCAACCAACTGCCATGCCTTGGTGTATAAACAAATTCGAACCTATCCCATATTCTCTTTGCTTCTTTTGGCTTAAAGGTTTCGTATAATGCTGATGGTTTATGCGTAGACAGGTTGCCCATTACCAAAATTATTTTCTCTGCATTCTTATACCACTCGTCTGCTATTTTTTTTATGAATATTGCCCAATCTATTTTTGTTTTTCTTTCTGTAACTTCCACATAACGCTTTCCTTTTAAGGGTTCTGATGCAATAAAAATATTGGCAACTCCGCATCTCTCATATTCAAAATCTATTTTTGCATCGCTGACGGGTTTCATGCGGATAGGTACTCTTGTTTCTTTAATCATTTGTTTGGGAGATTCATCCATACAAACTATTGGAAAATGTTTATCATAAGGACGTTTGTAAACATCTAACACTTGTTCCATTTGTGCTACAAATTGACTGTTCTGTGTCGGTGGTATTACCCAGCTTACTACTTTCCACGGTTTCAACTCGTTTTTTTTAAAACCTTGCGGATCGTTTCGTAAGATATACTTTCAGCATATTTTAATTCTACAGCCTTATCTGCCAACATTCTTAAAGACCATCTACTAAATCCCTTTGGTGCTTTGCTACAGCTCAATGCAATTAAATGAGCTTCTAAATCCCCATCAACCTTTCTTTCTTTTGGTCGCTCACTTGGTTTCCTCTCTAAACAGGCTTCAAAACCCTCTTCAACAAATCGTTGCTTTACTCTGTCTATCATCCGCATACTTACTTTCAAAACTTTTGAAATCTGTTGACCAATAATTTTATCACCGTATTTCCCTTTATCGCAGTTTAATAAAATGTATGCTGTCCGGTAGAGTTGCGAACTATGTACTCCTTTTGAAATAATAGCAATAAGTAGCTCATGCTCTGTTTTGCTTAATGTGATTTTGTACTTTATCATAGTTTTTTTGACGAAGATACAAAATATATACGACACTATAAAGTTGACATGACACTAGAATATTTAATCTTATGAAGAGTAATATTTTATTTCCTGTAAGAGTTGCAATATTAATAGCAAGTTATAACAGGAAGGAAAAAACAATGGCTTGTTTAAATAGTATTAAAGCCCAGGAGATTTCAGACAATATACATATAGAGATTTTTTTAACAGACGATGAATCATCTGATGGTACTGTTGATCAAATCAAAAATTCGTTTCCTGAAGTGAATATTTATAATGGTAATGGATCTTTATTCTGGGCTGGTGGAATGAGAAATTCCTGGGGAAATGCATTAATCACTGATCCGGATTATTATTTACTATTAAATGATGATACGTTTTTATTCTGTGATGCATTAAAAAAAATTTTGAGCATTAGTATAAATTATTATAACGAAAAATCAAACCAAGCCATTTTTATTGGGTCCACAAAGGATATAAAAACGGATATCATTTCTTATGGTGGCAGAAAATTATATTCCAGAAACAGACCGAAAGGTTATTTAATCCAGAGTAATACAGACTGGGTTGAATGCGATCTTGGAGAAGCTAATATAATGCTGGTCCCCAGGATTATCGTTCAACAAATAGGAATATTATCCAATAAATTTACCCACGGCATTGCTGATTACGATTATACTCTCAGGGCCAAAAAAAAAGGGTTTAAAGTAATGGTTGCGCCTGGTATTCTTGGTACTTGTTCGTTTGATCATGGTAAAGGCTGGAAGTCAGCTGATACTAAATTGGCAGACCGTATTAAATATTTATACAGTCCGAAGGGTTTAGCTTATAAAGAATATTTATATTATATTAAAAAGCATTTCCCATTACATCTACCGGAAGCTATTTTTAAGCTGTGGTTAAAAACATTATTTCCGATTGTATATGATAGGTTTAAATGATAGAAAAGTATAGCGCTAATCATGTGTGGCATAAACGGATTTATTTCATTAAATAATTCATTTGACTTTAATTTTCAGAAAAATCTTAAATCTAAAATTAATCAAATGAACGATCTGATATCTCATCGAGGACCGGATTCAGATGGTATCTATATAAAAAATCCCATTTGCTTTGGGTTTAGGAGGTTAAGCATTATTGATCTTACTGATACAGCAAATCAACCAATGGTGAGCAATGATGAAAAAATAGTTATTGTTTTTAACGGAGAGATTTACAACTATATTGAAATAAAGAAGGAGTTAATAAATAAAGGGTACCTTTTTAAAACACAATCAGATACAGAAGTTGTGATAAACAGCTATATTGAATTTGGGTTTGATTGTGTCCAAAAATTCAATGGGATGTGGGCATTTGCAATCTATGATTTCCGGAATAATAGGCTGTTCTGTTCCAGAGATCGTTTTGGCGTTAAACCCTTTTACTATTTTATTGATACCGATTCTTTATTATTCTCAAGTGAGCTAAAAAGTCTTCATAGTACTTGCAACCTAAAGAGGGCAAACGTAAGCAAAGTCTACGAATACCTTGCTTATGGATACCGAGCAAATGATGGAGAAACATTTCTTGAAAATTGTTTTGAACTATTGCCAGGGACAAACCTGATTTATGAGAATATGCAGCTTCGGTATCATAAATATTGGACATTAAACTCAAATCAATTTGAGCATAATGATCAGAAAAATATACATGAAGAATATATTAATTTGTTCGAAAGCGCGGTTAAATTGCGTTACAGGAGTGATGTCCCTGTTGCCTTGCTTTTGAGTGGCGGTCTTGACTCCTCATCAATTGCTAAGGTCACAGACAATCTGATAGAAAGGGGTGAACTAGGTCAAAATGATGTTCATGCTTATATTGCATCTTTTCCTGATTTCAAGGATGATGAAACCTCTATAGCCAGAGAATTTGTAAAAACATGTAAACATATCAAATTGCATGAGATGGTTATTAGATCTGAAAATATTGTTAACCATTTCGAAAAAATCATCTATGGATTAGATCATCCTCTATTTTCATTTACAAGTATTGCTCATAATAATATAATGAAAGAATGTAGTAGGGAAGGAATTAAAGTTGTCTTAAATGGCCAGGGAAGTGATGAAGCTTATGCAGGTTATATTAAGTATATATCCGGTGTTCACCTGCTTGACCAATTATTGTCACATGGAGGAGACTTTCTCAAAGAGTTTCATCAATTACATATACAAAATAAATATTCAAAACCTTTTTTAATTGGCCAAATGATTAAATCAACGTTAAGCCAACCATATTCTTCTTATTTAAGGGCAAAATGTCAGGAAAAATCAATTTCTTGTTTTAATAAGGATTTCATAAGAGAGAATTATAGGCATTATAATTCCGAATATAAATTTTCTTTGAAAGGTAATAATTTTAATAAATATCTTTTAAACCAGATTAATCATCAAGGCCTGAACGCAATTCTTCATTATGAAGATATCTCTTCCATGCAACAATCTATTGAAATTCGTTCTCCGTTTATGGATTACAGGTTGATGGAATTTGCATTTTCTATTCCCAATGAATTAAAATTTAAAAATGGGGTTACTAAAGTCATACAGAGAGAAACAATTGGTACCATGTTGCCTGATTCTATTACTAAAAACCGTAAGAAAATAGGATTTAATACTCCATTTAAAGAATATTTTTCAGATGATCCTATTGTCAAATCATATATCTTTAATATTTTAAATTCTACCAGCTTTAAATCAAAAAAAATCTGGAATGCCAATAAAATCATTAATGTATTTGAAAATCCTTCTAAATATCCCAAATTCCCTTTTTGGAGAGTCATTAACCTCGAGGTCTGGTCGAAAGTATATAATATTAATAATTTGTAAATATTGGACTAGTGTTAAGTTAAATATATTGTGACGTAACTAATTAAATTATTTATATCTTTGTAAAAATAATACAAATGATACGCTATACAATTAAACTGACTAAAAGCGAGGTAGAAGAACTAATGAGCATTATCAATAAAGGATCTCATACTTCTCTGACATTTCGTACTGCTTACATTCTGCTAAATTGCGATGAAGGCAGGTATTCTGAAAAAGTAACCAATGAACAAATAAGCAAAGTGCTTAAAGTTGGAATGCGAACAGTAGACAGGGTTAAGAAGAAATTTATCGAAGAAGGTTTTGAAGCAAGCCTGGAGAGACGACCCACTTCCAGGATTTATGAAACAAAGACAGATGGGGATGTAGAAGCAAAATTGGTAACTCTTTGTTGCAGTGAACCCCCGAAAGGATTTGCCAAATGGTCGTTGAGATTATTAGCTGACAAGATGATTGAATTAAACTATGTTGAAAGCATTTCTCATGTAACAGTAAGAAGCATGTTAAAAAAAACGAACTTAAGCCTTGGAAAGTAAAAGGATGGGTAATTCCTCCGGAACAAAGTAGTGAGTTTGTGGCTAATATGGAACGTGTATTGGATGTTTATAAAAGACCCTACGACAAAGACTATCCGGTAGTTTGTATGGATGAATCACCGAAGCAATTAATAGAAGATGCTCGACTCTCAATTTCTATGAAGCCAGGTCAGGAAGCAAGAGAAGATTATGAATATGTGAGGAATGGCGTAATAAATATATTCATGGCAAATGAACCACTTAAAGGAAGCGGTTTGTAGAAGTTACAGAATTTAAAACAAAGAAAGATTGGGCTATGTTTATAAAAGGAATTGCAGATGAACGGTATCCTAAAGCGAAACGGATAACATTAGTAATGGATAATTATAGTACGCATGCAGCATCGGCTTTCTATGAAACATTCAGACCAAAAGAAGCAAAACGACTTTGGGATAGATTTGAATTTGTATTTACCCCCAAACACGGTAGTTGGCTAAATATGTCTGAGATAGAGTTACACGTATTAAATGGACAATGTTTGAACAGGCATATATCCACAATGGAAAAAATAAAAGAAGAAGTTGATGCGTGGAAAACTCACAGGAATAATAAAAACAGTAAAATAAACTGGCAGTTTACAAATAAGGAAGTAAGAGTCAAGTTAAAAAAACTATATCCGTCAATTTATAACTAACATAACACTAGTTGGATTTTATAGTTTAATACTTGACTATAAAAAGGTTTAAATAGTAAGTACGATTTGAGCTAATGGCTAATATTTCTAGTTTTATAAAGGCTATCTAACTGGTACAAAAGGAACTGAAACTTTAATGTCCTCAGTTCAACAAACCAGGATGAATTGTTCAAAAAGTAAAAATCCTCAATCAATTCATTAAAATTAATGGATTGGTTTATTTGATTAAAATATTATTATTAAAATGGGCATAGAAGTTCTTATCGTTCAACGCTTCTATTATAATTTCAGAGAAGGTTTTTTTGAATATTTATCTGATAGGAGATTTGATTTTAAACTCATCAATTCTACTTCTTCAAGAGGTAAAGTAAAAGTTCATGATGATGCTATAAATATACCTTATATTGAAAAAATATTTTATTTCTTTTTAGGTCAAAATTATGTCATTTTCCCTTTTTTAGTTTTCAACCTTATTCGAATTAATCCTAAAATTATAGTAACTGAAGGTGGTCAAAATTCAATAAATAATTTTCAAATTTTTATTTATTCTAAGATTTTCAATAGGAAGTATATTATCTGGGATTTGGGAAAGGCATATGCTGAGTTCAATAGCTCGTTATCAAGAAGTCTTTATATGCGATTTTATAAATTTCTTTTAAAACAAGCATATTATATTTATGTTTATAATACACAGAGTACAACATATTTTAAATCATTAGGTATTGAACAATGCAAACTTATAGTTCTTAATAATACGATTGATACTAGAAAGATTAAAAAAATAAAATCTACTTATATTTCCCATATACCACCTGAACTTTTAGAACCATCTAAAAAAGGATACACTTTTTTAATTTTTGTAGGAGCATTAATAAAAAATAAGAATATTGAATCCTTGCCTGAGTTAATGAAAAAGCTTGGAGATGATTATTTTTTAATTATTGTAGGTGATGGGTGTCAATCTTATAAAACTGAACTTTTAAAGCTGTTCATGGGTACAAATCATGTTTTCGTAGGGTACAAAAAAAATGAACAATTGGCAACCTACTACAATTTAGCTTCCTTTTCAATATTACCAGGTTTAGGTGGCTTATCTATAAACCAATCTATGGCTTTTGGTGTTCCAGTAATTTGTAAAAGCGCTGATGGTGCGGAAAAAGATTTAGTAATTTATAATGAGACAGGATATATTTATAAAGACCTACCTGACGCATATAATTATATTGTTTCTAAAACCAATGAGGATTGGAAAGCAATGGGACAAAAAGCTGAACTTTTTTTATATACTAATCATAGTATGGAAAGCATGATGGAGAAATTTATATTTTATAGTAAGATTAATTATAAATAATTTTTCAGTATAAAGATGATAAACCAAGTCTTTTTTTTGTTAAAAAGAATCAGAGATTTTTTGCTTGTCAAAATTGTATGGAACAGGCATCAAATTGGAAAAAACTTTCATGCTGGTGCACGTGTAAGGTTATGGGGTAAAAACAAATTGGTAATTGGTCGTAATTTCTATATAGGCAGAGATGCTCAAATTGATTGCGATGCATTAGTAGGAGACAATGTAATGTTAGCTAATCGTGTTGCTCTCGTAGGTAGATATGACCATAATTATCAACAAATTGGGATTCCAATTCGTCTGGCTTCACGGATTCGTGATTCAGATTATAACTGGAAAGGTCTTAATTTAAAAGTAATAATTGAAGATGATGTATGGGTAGGTTATGGATCAATTATCCTAAGTGGTGTTAAAATTGGCCAGGGAAGCATTATTGCTGCTGGTTCTGTTGTAACTAACAATGTGGACCCTTTTTCAATTTATGCGGGTATCCCTGCGAAAAAAATTAGAAATAGATTTAATAGCGAAGCTGAGACTGAAGAACATATTAAATTGTATAATATTAACTTTAAAAAATCGGTTAAGTAATATTATTGAGCTTACAATATGAGACTTAACATCAAGGTTTAAAATAAATAATAAGTAAATTAATTCTGGTTTACGGACAATTTCAGATGCTTTATTTTAAATATTAACTATAAATGGATGTGCGGAATTGCAGGGTATACCGGTTTTAAAAATAATATTGAACTTGCTGAAAATGCAAACAAAATTCAGCAACATAGAGGGCCTGATAATCAGTCCATATGGCATGATGAATATATTGCATTAGCACATCAAAGGCTTTCAATAATTGATTTAAGTGATGCCGCCAATCAGCCATTCTGTAAAGATGGACTAGTAATCGTTTTTAATGGTGAGATCTATAATTACAAAGAACTCCACAAAAAGCTTACAGAAGAAAAAGGGGTAAAGTTTAGAACAACCTCTGACACAGAAGTAGTTCTGGAGATGTATAAACATTTTGGTACACAGTGCCTCGATTTCTTCATTGGTATGTTTGCATTTGCAATTTATGATAAGACAAGTAATGTTCTTTTTATAGCAAGGGATCATTTTGGCATAAAACCTGTTTTCTATACTCACCTGGATGGAGCATTTGCCTTTAGCTCTGAACTTAAAACATTAGTGAGAATCCCCGGATTTAATAAATGTATCAATCCGAAAGCATTAATCAGTAGCTTAAATTATCTATGGGTCTCGGGTAATGAAACAATGTTTAATGATTGTAACAAATTGCCTCCTGCACATTATTTAACATATGCAAAAAAGGATGGCATAATGATTGGTAAGTATTGGGAATTGGAGGATAGAGTAAATAATGAATTATTTTCAAACGAAAAAACAATTGCTGCTGATGTTGCAAAAACTATTGAATCGTCTGTTAAACGTCACATGGTAGCCGATGTTCCTGTAAGTAGTTTCTTAAGTGGAGGTCTGGACTCTTCGTTGATTTCAGTAATTGCAAAGAAATCAAATAGCACTTTGTCAACTTATACAATTGCAACTTTTGATAAAGATAAGAAGGGTGAAAGCATGCCGGATGATGAAAAATTTGCCAATATTGTCGCTGATATTTATCAACTTAACCATAACGTAATAAAAATTAGTCCGGATATTCTTAAAGATTTTCCGGAAATGGTTAGAATGTTAGACGAACCTATTGGAGACCCGGCAGCAATAAATACATACTTGATTTGCAAAGCTGCAAGGGAGAAGGGTGTTAAGGTGTTATTATCAGGAATGGGAGCAGATGAAATATTTTTTGGTTACAGAAGACAAAAAGCCACGTTGCTGACCTTAAAATTTAATAAATTACCAAAGCTTATTAAATACTTTGTTGTCAGGTTTGTCGGGATTCTCCCGGTTAAGATAAATAAAAAAGGATTCAGGTTTGGACGATGGGCTAAACGCTTCATCAGCTTTACATCAATGCCCATTGACCAGGCTTATATGAGAAGTTATTCATATTATGATACAAACCAGTTAAAAGAATTATTGAAAACTGATTATTGGCAGGCTATTGATTCAATAAATAATGAGCATAATGCTATATTTAATTCAAAGTTTAAAGATGATATTGTAAATCGTATCTGTTATACCGACATAAATATGTTTATGCTTGGTCTTAATTTGACATATACAGATCGTGCATCTATGGCTGCGTCAGTAGAAGTCAGAGTTCCTTTCATTGATAAGCTTGTTATTATAAAGGCAATGCAAACTCCAGGTAACTTAAAAATCAAAAATGGAACCTCAAAGTATATTTTAAAAAAGGCAGCAAAGAACTTTCTACCAAAAAAGGTTATTTACAGGCCTAAGGCTTCTTTTGGAGCTCCAATTCGGTCATGGATATCCAATGATTTAAAAGGTATGGTTGATGAATTGCTTTCTGAGGAAAATATAAATAGAAGAGGATTTTTAAATTATTCAGTTGTAAAAAGAATGATTGATAATGATAGAAATGGCATTGATGATTATGCCTATCAGATTTATCAATTATTGACTTTGGAATTATGGTTCAGAGAATTTTTTGACAATTGAGTTTGTTAATTATAATTTTAAATAATGAAACAACTTATCCAGAATTTTAAAACCGGCAAATTATATATTGATGAAGTACCCATACCCGGCATTTCAAATGGTATGGTATTGGTAGAAAATGGATATTCGCTGATCAGCGCAGGGACCGAACGTAGCACGGTCAGGGTGGCGCAGGCAAGTTTATTAGGAAAAGCCAGGCAACGCCCTGATCTTGTTGCCCAGGTAATTCAAAATATAAAGAAGGAAGGATTGGCTGCAACTTTAAGTAAAGTGAAAACCAAACTTGATTCTTTAAAAGCATTAGGATACAGTACATCAGGAATAGTGATCGCTTCAATGGATAAAAGTAGTGGATTCAAGCCGGGAGACCGTGTCGCCTGTGCCGGCCAGGATTATGCTTCTCACGCTGAGATAGTAGCTGTACCTCAAAACCTGGTGGCAAAGATCCCTGATAATGTCACAATTGAGGAAGCAGCATTTACAACACTAGGTGCCATTGCTTTGCAGGGTATACGACAAGCCGATCCAAAGCTGGGTGAAAAGATATGTGTAATAGGTTTAGGGCTGCTTGGTCAGATAACATGCCAGATACTAAAAGCAAATGGATGTTCTGTTCTTGGAATTGATTTAAGTGAATCCCTTGTAAAATTAGTTTTAGAAACAGGTGCTGACAAAGCCTTGAATCGAACTGATGCAAACCTCGTTGCCGCATGTGATAATTTTACTTATGGATATGGATTTGATTCTGTCATAATTACTGCTGCCGCTCCTTCAAATGATCCAATTGAATTATCGGCTGCAATTCTTAAGAAAAAAGGGAAAGTTATAGTTGTTGGCGCCGTGAAAATGGATATCAAAAGAGACCCTCACTTTTACCGGAAAGAACTGGATCTGAGGATGTCATGTTCATACGGTCCGGGCAGGTATGATGTTGATTATGAAGAAAATGGGAATGATTATCCATTCTCTTATGTCAGATGGACAGAACAACGGAATATGGAAGCTTTTCTGGACCTTTTATCCCGGAAAGCAATCGATATCAGACCTTTAATCACCCATATTTTCGATATTACTGATGCAGAAAAAGCTTATGATATTGTCCTTGGTAAAACCAAAGAACCTAATATCGGTATTCTATTAAGGTACAAAGCAAATGATACCAAAAAGAATACTCTGACGCAGGTTAATAATGTCCCTGTTAATGCGATTAATGTTGGTTTTATAGGAGCCGGCAGCTTTGCTCAAAGTTATTTAATACCCGAAGTAAAATCATGGGGAGCTTCATTAGACGGAGTAGTAACTTCAAAAGGCATTACTTCAAAAAATGCAGCCGATAAATTCAAATTTAACTTTTGCTCATCTGATGCTGATGATGTTCTTAAAAAAGAGGATATTAATACAGTATTTATTGCTACTCCCCATTCCTCACATTCTGAACTTGTTATTAAAGCATTGAAAGCAAACAAAAATGTGTTTGTAGAGAAACCTTTGTCAATAAATCAGGAACAGCTCAAAGCAGTAATTGAAACTAAAGCTGAATTCCTTCAGCCTTTGATGGTAGGCTTTAACAGGCGTTTTGCATCTATATGTGAAACTATAAAAAAGAAATTTAAGAATATAGATGAGCCACTTGTTATAAATATCAGGATCAATGCCGGACTAATTCCTAAAGATCATTGGACTCAGCAGCCTGAAATAGGAGGGGGAAGAATTGTTGGAGAATTATGTCATTTTATTGACCTGATGCAATATTTCACAAACTCCGAGCCTGTTAAAGTCTTTGCAGAATCTATAAGCACTGGTAATACCAAAATAACTCCGGAAGATAACATTGCCATAGTGTTTAAATTTAAGGACGGCTCAATTGGCAATCTGACCTACCTGGCTAATGGTGACAAATCAATGCCTAAAGAAAGAATTGAAGTTTTTGGAGGAGGAAATATTGGCATAATAAATGATTTCAGGGATGGCATGTTTTTCAGAGACGGTAAAACAATCAGGCTGAAATCTTCAGGTAAAGGGCATAAAGAAGAAATTAATGCATTTTTAAATGCAGTAAAAGATGGTAAAGAAAGTCCAATCGGTTTCAGATCAGTTTGTCTTACTACCTTGACTACATTTAAGATTCTAGATAGTCTTTACACAGGATTGCCGCAACAGATAAGCTTAGATCTTCTTTGACAGATTAGGTTTAGACTTTGCCTTTTGCATATTGTACTTTGCACTTTACATTTTACATTTTGATTTTTGCACTTTAGTTCGATGTCTGAGAAAATAGAACAATCTTTTCTAAAGCTTAAAAATTACTGTACGAGCGAGTCTTTTAAAGGTTTTGATCCGTATGATGGTTTAAACAGCACTCTATTTCAGTCAATTCCTTTCATATCAAAAAATCGCCTTGCGAGATTAGCCTTGATACAATTATTTAAACGATCACCTTTAAACCTCCGGGTAATTGCCGGGGTTAAAAAGGATTATAATCCAAAAGCGCTGGGATTGTTTCTTTCAGGATACTATAATCTCTATAAGAAGGTTAAGGAAACGGAGTACCTTGATAAGATAAATTTTTTCTCCGGACAACTTTCTTCATTTGTAAACAAATCGTATAGCGGTGCATGTTGGGGCTACAATTTTGAGTGGCAGGCCAGGGCGTTTTTTCAACCAAAAAACACACCAACTGTAGTCGTAACATCTTTCATTGGTAGTGCTTTACTGGATGCTTATGAAATTACCGGAGAAGATCAGTTACTTACGATGGCGAGGAGCGCATGTGATTTTATTCTTAAGGATCTGAACCGAACATACGATGATAAAGGGAACTTTGCATTTTCCTATTCTCCTTTAGATAAAACTGTTGTTTTTAATGCTTCTCTACAGGGTAGTCGTCTTCTGGCCAGAGTTTATAGTTTTACTCATGAAAAAGAATTGCTGGAACCGGCAAAGAAATCAGTAACATTTTGTTGCGAATGTCAGAAAAATGACGGATCCTGGAGTTACGGAACACTAGACTTCCATCAATGGAAAGATAACTTCCACACCGGATACAACCTGGAATGCATAGCTGATTATATAAAGTATTCAGGAGATAATAATTTTGAAAGGCATTTAGCTAAAGGCTTTGATTATTACATTAATACCTTTTTCACTGACGAAGGAGTATCTAAATATTATAACAATTCTGTTTACCCCATTGATATCCATTCTCCTGCACAATTGATAATCACTCTTACCAGACTTGGCAAGTTTCAAGAATGCAGGAACCTGGCAGACAAAGTTATATCATGGACAATTGATAATATGCAATCGGATAAGGGCTATTTCTATTACCAGAAAAATAAACACTTCACCTCAAAAATCCCATATATGCGTTGGGCTCAGGCATGGATGTTTTATGCGCTAAGTGAGTATTTATTGCATGATAATGATCAAAAAACTTTGTGACAGATTTCTCAATATCATTTAACAATTTGATTCTTTACTCTTTTCCCTGTTTTCAGTTTAATATTCTAAAATCAATGAAGATTTTATCAGTTGTGGGAGCCCGTCCGAATTTCATGAAGATAGCGCCGTTCATCAGGGCAATAGAAAAATATAATCATGAAAATCGAGGAGGGATACAACATGTTTTGGTTCACTCGGGTCAGCATTATGATATACGGATGTCGGAAGCTTTTTTTACGGCCCTCGGAATCCCGGATCCTGATATCAATCTCGAAATAGGATCAGGGAGCCATGCCGAGCAGATCGGATATACCATGGTGGCGTTTGAAAAGATTCTTCTCGAACAAAAGCCGGACTGGGTTGTGGTTGTAGGTGATGTAAATGCAACCCTTTCATGTTCGGTTGTTGCCAAAAAACTAAATATAAAATTATGTCATATTGAAGCAGGTTTACGTTCGGGTGATATGACAATGCCAGAGGAGATAAACCGGCTCGTTACTGACAGGCTTTCAGATCTATTACTTACTCCGGATACTCTTTCTTCGGAAAACCTGAGAAAAGAAGGAACACCTGAAGAAAAAATACATTTCGTGGGTAACATAATGATTGATACCTTTGAAGCTAACAGGGAAAAGTCAGGAGATCTCCAACTTGAAACTATTATAAAAGAAAATCTTGTTGCCGGATGTATCATTCCAAAAAGATCACCTTTTGATTTTTCCTATGTTTTAATGACGCTTCATCGTCCTTCAAACGTTGATCCCGAAGGAGTATTCATCCCTTTGATAAAATTTCTGTTAAACGAAGTTACAAAAGACTATTTGCTCATATGGCCAATTCACCCACGTGCCCGAAAACAATTAATTAAGCTGGGATTGTGGAATAGCGTTATTAATAACCCTTCGCTTATTTTACTTGAGCCTGTCGGTTACCTTGAGATGGTACGTCTTAATATGGGTGCTAAACTAATGTTGACCGATTCGGGTGGCCTTCAGGAAGAATGTTGTGTCCTGGGTACACCTTGTCTTACATTGCGCTGGAACACAGAACGACCGATTACTTTACGAAAAAATGGCGGCGCTAGTGTGCTGGTAGGAAATAACATAGACCGTATCCGAAAAGAATATTTTAACACACTTACTCTTGACCGTATTCCATACAGGCCTGAATTATGGGACGGACATGCAGCTGATCGTATTATCGCAAAATTGATTGAAGCAGATCAAATATTAAAATATTAAGTAATGAAGACGGATTTTTTAGGAATTCCAGTTGATTCTCTTACGATGGAAGAGACACTCGACAGGATAGACCTGGCAATAAGAGAAAATAAGCGTATCAGGCAGGTTTCTATTAATGCCGGTAAAGTAGTCTTAATTCAACATGATAAAGAACTTTACAATAGTGTTGTCTCCTGCGATATAATCAGTCCTGATGGTCAGAGCATTATATGGGCAAGCCGTTTCCTGGGAAAATATTTGCCATGCAGGGTTGCAGGCTGTGATCTGATGCAGGAACTTGTAAATTTGGCATATAAAAATAAATATAAATGTTTTTTCTTTGGAGCTACCGAAGCAGTTATAAAAAGAGTGGTTGATATTTATAAACACCTTTATGGAACTGATATAATTGCCGGTTACAGAAACGGCTATTTTAAAAAAACAGAAGGGCCTTTGATTGCCAAACAAATCGTGGATAGTGGAGCACAAATATTATTTGTTGCCATTACTTCACCAAAAAAGGAAAATTTTCTTTGCGAGAACGCGGATATACTAAAAAAAGTCAATTATACGATGGGTGTCGGGGGTACCTTTGATATCATTGCCGGAGTTACTAAAAGAGCACCTAAATGGATGCAAAACTATGGATTGGAGTGGTTTTATCGTTTTCTGCTGGAACCACGACGGATGTGGCGACGGTACCTGGTCGGGAATTCAAAGTTTATTTACCTTGTATTTAGAGAGAAGTTTAGAACCATCTTAAACTGACCAGTTAAATAGTGTTTCTATGAGGAAGTTCTTCATTTCCGCTTATCTCACTATTCTATCCTGCCTAAGTGCCTGGTCCCAGGGGGAAATGCTTAATTTTAATATTGAAACAATAGGAGGCTTCACTTCTCCCGGTCACGTCCCATTCTGGTTACGTTCAAATCAATTTGGAAGTGTCCCCCTTGATAATGCCTCGCTGAGTTTTATTGGGTCAATCCACAAAGATTATGATCTTACCAAGTCCCATATTTTCGACTGGGGAGCTTCTGTTGAAGGTAGGGCAAATATAGGTGATAAGTCAAACTGCAACCTGATTGAAGGATATGCCAAATTACGTGTAAGTATTTTTGAGATACGAGCCGGTCGATCAAAAGAAATAATGGGACTCTGTGATACAAGTTTATCGTCAGGGGCCTTTGCTGTTTCTGGCAATGCGCTGGGTATTCCCAAAGTTCAGATCTCTATACCAGAATTCTACACTCTGCCTATACTTGGCAATTTGTTCGCCTTTAAAGGAAATTTTGTTCATGGTTGGTTAGGAGCAGTTCCGGAGAACTTGTTGAATGACAGCTTCAGATACTTGAAAACCTATTTACATCAAAAATCATTATATGGCAGATTCGGCAAACCGGAATGGAGGTGGAAGCTTTACGGAGGATTTAACCATCAGGTTACCTGGGGCAGTGAGGAAAGTTATTATGGTGATCTTTATACCTTATCTGAATTTGAAACTTACCTGTACGTGGTAATGGGAAGAGCCTATGGGACCAATTCCATACCTCGTTCAAAAATAGGAAATCACTTAGGATCTATCGACATGGGGTTTGAATATGAATTTAATAATGTCAGGTTACTCGCTTACCGTCAATTTATATATGATTGCGGAGCTCTGTATCATCTGGCAAACCTGCGCGATGGACTGAACGGACTCAGCCTTGTAAACATGAGACAAAACATCACCGGTTTCCGGTGGAAAAAGATGCTTGTTGAAGTTTTCTACACGGTAAACCAGGCGGGAGAGCTATGGTCACCGCCAACTCCCTCTGGTGATGAAGATTATTATAATAATTATCAGTACGTTCAGGGCTGGTCATATAAGGGTATCGCTATTGGTAATCCATTCATCAGCACCAGGGCTGATACAAGGGAAGGATTACCGGCAGATCCGGGTGATTACTTCATAAATAACAGGGTAGTTGTTTTTCATTATGGCTTTGAAGGATCCTTGAGAAAATGGAATTTTATCTTAAAAGCATCTTATTCACTAAACTATGGAACTTATGGCACCAGCGTGGTGGGTCATACTCTTGGGAAAATCAGAACCCTTCCTATATATGGGATATTTAGCGAAACAAAACAATTTTCAGCATATCTTGATGCAAACAAAGAATTAAAAAAAGGACTGAATATTGGATTTACAGGTGCATTTGATGTGGGGGGGTTGTATTATGACTCTTTTGGAGTTCTTTTCAGGGTTGGGAAATCTTTCTAGGGGAGAGGATGTTAAAGTTTAATGGTTAAGGGTTTAGGCTTAAAGATGAGTAGTGTCTAGTGAGTAGTGAATCATTAAAAAAATGCCAAACGCTAATCGCGAAAGGCTAAACGAAATACAAAACCTGATAAACATGAAAAGGCTATTAATCATTTTAGTATGTATTGTACTTGACACTTTTACTTATTGTCAGAAACCTGTTATTTTTAACCGCCAATCTGTCACCATTAATCGGAATTCAAGTTATGTAAGTATCAATGATCTTACATATGGTTATGGTTTGGGCAGTACAATATCACCCTACGCAAAACAATACACTGGACTCACAACTATGCATGGTTACCAGTTAAATATTTATGGCTTGCATATTAAAAGAAGCTTAATTGCCGGATTAGGGACAGGAGTTTTGTTTTATGCCGGAGGACCGCTGATACCTCTTTACCTTGATTTCAGATACATATGGAGTTTTAAGAAAATATCACCCTTTATTTATGATGATAATGGTGTACTTCTGAATTATGGGAATTTAATTAACGCGACAAAAATGTTTATTAATTCCGGAGCAGGAATAAAATTTAAAATATCCGGTTCAATAGCTGCCAATTTTGCTGCAGGATTATTTGTTCAAATGGGCCCGATCGTTTCGAGAGACAGTTTTGTCAATCTTAAGGTGGGAGTGATCTATAAACCTGGTGATTAGTGATTTGTTCGGATTGGGTGTTTCTGGTTTAATGTTTCGAGCGCGAGGTTCAAAGTTTTAGAGTTTCAGCGTTCCAGGGATATTCGACCGTGAAACCCTTAAACGTCAAATACTTCACCTTGCACACTAAACTCTGAACCCTAAACATTTAATGCGTTAATCACCACTTATTTAATTTTTAACCTCTATACTATCTGGAAGAGGCTGTCTCAAAAGGCAGCCTTTTTTTTTTCATCCGGGGTCATCTTTCAATTAACATACAAATCCTTTTTAATATTCTGTTCTTCCGAAATAATTTTTAAAAGGACTTTTCGGACAAGTATATGGTTTTTACCAAACTTTATTATGCGAAATAGACTTTTTCGACGTTCTATTATAAGTTTTTTACTATAAAAGGTTCAAAATCATGTCTGTGGGATTAAATTTTATCCTTACATACCTTCCGTTTGTCAAAATGACTACTCTTTAGATAATAAATATAATGCTTGTCTATTATTCAGATAATTAGCACTATAGTTTATTACCTAAGTTAGAAATTCTTATTTCTCCTTTATTTCTGGTAAATATTTACACTTTTTTGACCAATAAACTTATTCTGTTTGTCAATTGATTTTAACTGTTAATAATCCTCCTGATTTTATTGACAGGAAGCTCGTAAACCTCTCTTATTTTCTCATTATTCAGGCTTAAGCGGCTTGACAGGAGTATTCTTTCACATTACTTTTAACATGTATTTTAAAACATAAAGTGATGGGAAATAAAATAGTTTTAAACAATGCTAATATCATTAATGATAATATTGATGAGACAAATATTAACTGGGTAAAGATCTTGTATAAAGAGACCAGTTTTAGTCCATCCATCTTCAAAATGGTTAACAAAGCAGGTAAAAACTTTTTCCGTTACCTTCATATTATTAATCCGTTTAAAAAATCTTATTTAAGGATACTCTTTTCAAAATTCTATTATTTAGGTATAGTTATAGAAGAAATTGTTCTTCTCATACTTTTATTTATTTATTTTATAATTGGAGCTACTGCTGTTATTTTGTACAGAATATTTTATGAACAAGTATATGAAATGATTTTAAATAAAGGTGGAAAGAAAAACATAAATCTCCCTATTATTACTAGTGTAAAAACCAGCATCTTAAACTAAATTGCGAATAGAAATAGTTTGAATTGCCTTCAATATTTGGTAATTTTGATTTTTTCATTTTAAAGCAATTTTAAACTAATGATGGATAATTTCTTGTACCATTTTAAAAGATGTTTAATTGCGATATTCATTATTTTACTTTTATTGTTTTTCCCTGCCCGAAGGTTTCTCAGGGAAAATGGATTATTTGTCTTTGGGAATAAAACTCTGAAAGAGGCATTAATCTGGGCATACAAAGATAGTATTCGTGTTGCTGACTCGTTGAAAAGAATTAAGATTAAATCTAACGTACTGGAAGATAAACAACAAGATTCCTTATTTAAGTCTGACAAGGAAGAAAATCCTGTATTTGCTGGGGATACCGGAGATACTTATTATATTATTGCTGGCAGCTTTGCTAATCATGAAAATGCCAGAATGGCGGCTGGAAAATATCGCAATCTGGGTTATAAAGCAAGAATTATTAGTATGACCAACCGAAATGGAATAAAAGCTGAATTAGTTTCAGTTAAGACTTTTAATAATTTTAATGAGGCTGACAAGTACTTAAAAGAATTCAAGAGTAAATTTGATCCTGAAGCCTGGATATACTCACATAAATAGCGTTTAGCGTTTCGCATTTCGTGTATCACGTTTCGCGTTCCGTATTTCTCAAATCTCTACGCTCAAATAATCTTAATTTGTTAATGCGATTCATTAATTTTGCTTTTGCTAAACAGGAAAACTTTTTTATTTTGTCAAATATACTTCATTAATTGACAAAGTACAGGTATATTAAAATGGATAAACTATATAAAATCATTTCGGGTAAGAACGATTTTCATTATGAAAAGAATACTATTTATTGATTTTTGTAATTATAAAGATTATCAAATCGGAGGACATTTATCTTTTGCAAAAAGCCTCATGTCTGCATTTGGTAATCAATTGAGTTTAATAGGTATTACAACAGATAAAAATGATCCGTTGGGAAAATGGATCAAAAAAGAAATAGATGGATCAGAATATGATTTTTTCGCTTTGGCCAGGTATAATAAATTAAAAACAAAACATTTTATACCAGATCGGATTTCATGCATATTGTTATTAAGGTATTTTAAGAAAAAGATCCTTAAAATGAATTTTCAGAATGTATTTGTTCAACGTCCGGAAGTTTTGCCGGCAATAAAGGAATTTGGTTATAAAAATATATGCTATTGTTTTCCGGGAACAGAAAATGCTTTAAAAACTTCGAAATATTGGTTTGGCAGATATGGAGCATCCTGGTTTGATAAACTTTTCTTTTCAAGTTTAAAAGATGTCAGATTGATATTGGCTTCAGCTGATGAGAATGCCATTTTAAGTCTGGTACAGCGAAGCAATGGACGGTTAACAAGGCAATCGATTATAAAATTCCCCACAAGAATTAATACTGATATTTATAAACCAATAGACAAAAATGTTGCTCGTGAAAAGCTTGGAATCCCAATAACAAAAAAAGTAGTTATTACGGTTGGAAGATTATCCTGGCTTAAAGGTTGGAAACTTATGATCGATAGTTTTGTTTTGTTTGAGAAGAAGGTCCCTGGTTGTTTATTCTATTTTGTAGGTGACGGCGAAGACCTTAATAAAATAAATGAGTATATTGATTTAAATCATTTAAAGGGCAAGGTCTTAATGATTGGATCAAAGACTGCCGCTGAAATTTCACTTTATCTAAATGCATCTGATCTATTTGTTATGGGATCATTTAAAGAGGGATGGTCAACCTCTTTAATGGAGGCAGTAGCTTGTTGGTTACCAGCTTGTGTTACAAATTTTAGTGCTGCTTCAGATATAATTCAGGTGGGTGTAAATGGATATATTGAAGAAAAATGGGATATGAATGAATTTGCAAATCTTATGTTAAAGGCTTTTGCACTTAAAATAAATGAAGTTGATGTTTCCAGATATGCAATTTCAAATATGAAAGCGGATATTTTGCATGATTGGGTTCTCTATTAAAATTTTGAACTGAATGATAAGTGAATAAAGGGGAATATTGATATTAATTTTATAATATTGAGGGAATGGCAGATATTAACAGGGCATATTTATTGAAGGAAATTATTGACGGGAAAGAGAGGATGAGAAACTCATCTGTTTCAATATGCTCAATAGTAAGGGATTGTGAATCAAATTTGAAAAAGAATATACCAAAAATTGAACTTCTGAGATCATTATTCAAAGAATCGGAAATAGTGGTTTTTGAGAATGATAGTATTGACAAAACCAAAGAAATTCTTAAAAACTGGGAAAGTGATTCTGAGAATGTTAATGTATTTACAGATACATTTGGAAATATCACAATTCCATCAAAAGGATCGATTAAAGGGAATCCCTATTATTCGATTTCCAGGATTGAAAAAATGGTTTCATACAGGAACAAATACATGAATTTTTTAAATACTCAGGGCTTAAAAAGAGATTTTGTTATAATTATTGACCTTGATATTTCCGGTTTTGAAATCGATGGAGTATGCGATTCATTTGGTACCACAACAGACTGGGATTGCATATCCGCGAACGGCACATCAATATCATCAAGATTCAGAAGACAATATCACGATGCATATGCATTAATTGAATATGATAAAATAAATCAGATACAAACAGAACAATCAATCAGGCTTAGCCGTATCCGTCATTCTTTTTTACAAAAGGGGATGCCATTGTTCCCTGTCGATTCTGCATATGGTGGTATGGCAATATACAGATGGCCATCAATAAAGGGTATTTATTATTCTTATTTATTAAATGATGATATCAGAGTTCAATGTAAAAGCGAACATGTAGGATTACATAAGACAATGAAAGAAAATGGCTTTGGTAAGATTTTTATTAACCCTGCAATGAGGGTAAAATATCGCTCCCTTTCGGTGCCGTTTTTATTTAAAAAACTCAAAGAAAGGTTTATTATCGACAGGCATAACCGATAGCTGTTTTTGTCAGTCTGTTTTAAATTTGAAGCTTTGGTATAAGTTATTTAGTGTTTATGAAATATCAGAATAGATTTTAAAGCCCAAAATTTTTAATAATTAAAGAGAGAAATAATATGTCAAAACCATTTTTACTTTCAAATGCTAAGTTATTCAGCCAGGACCTTCAAACTCTGCCTATACATAAATTACTTATCAATACTCTCAATGCTTACTGTTTTAAGATGGCCCAAATAGATAAAGCCTATGCTGAAGCGCTTAATAGTTCTGACATATTATTGCCTGACGGGATCAGTGTTGTTATAGCTAAAAAATTGTTAACAAGCACGAGAATTAAGAAAATAGCGGGAGCGGATTTGTTTTATTACGAAATGAACCGTTTAAATATCACCGGAGGATCATGTTTTTTTCTGGGCAGCAGTGAATCTACACTGAAACGCATAATTGACCGTTCCGGAAGAGAATTTCCAAAAGTTAAGGTACAAAAGTACTCTCCTCCATTTAAACCTGAGTTCTCCCCTGAAGATAATGCAAAAATGGTGGAATTGGTAAATGCCTTCAAACCTGATGTGCTTTTTATAGGAATGACTGCTCCCAAGCAGGAGAAATGGGCATATGCTCATTTCGACATCCTTGAAGCCGGACATATCTGTTGCATCGGTGCGGTTTTTGACTTTTATGCCCGAAACATTAAACGAGCCCCCAGATGGTTGAGAGATTTATGGCTGGAATGGTTCTATCGCTTAATAATGGAACCACGCCGGATGTGGCGTCGCTATCTGTTAGGGAATCCAAAATTTATCTGGCTGGTGATTAAAGAATGGTTTATGAGAGACAAAACCTGAATGAACAAATGGTCCTGGCGTAAAATTTTATAAGAGTGAATTAAAAAGGATTAACTGATTTATTTAGATGAAAATTGATCATATTTGTTTTGCAGTTAAGAATCTTCAAGATGGAATTGCCTATTGGGAGGATGTATTTGGCTATAAGCAAATGACAAAAATTGTGGAAAACTCGCTCCAAAAGGTAAGTGTGACTTTCTTAAGCAAGGATGATAGCATAACAATAAAACTTATTGAACCCCTTGAAAGCAATCAATCTTTATTAAATTTTGTAAACAGGGGTGGCGGTTTTCATCATGTTTGTTTTAAATGTTCTGATATTGATGAAAAGATTGATGAGTTAACTAAAAAAGGTTTATTAACTCTTGTCCCGCCTCAGCCGGGTGAGGCCTTTAATAATAATAAAATTGCATTTTTGCTGGCCAGATATGGACTTAATATCGAATTAATTGACACTGATGAAAAAGCCGGAATGCTTTAAGTTGTTTGTCATTGGTTTTGAAAAATATTATTTTACTCAATTCCAAAATGTTTTTTTATGATTTTAGCTTTCTCAGAGTCACTTAGATTTTGTGTTATAAGGAAACCGGGATTTTGAAGATAAAGGAATTTTTGAACATTCATTTTCAGTACTTCTTTTGCCGGATTGCCAAAAATCACAGAATTATCAGGAAATTTCCCCCGAACAACACTGCCTGCTCCAACTATACAATTATCACCGATTATAGTATTTGGAAGAATTGTACAATTGTTTCCAATGAATACATTATTGCCAATTTTTATTTTCCCAAATATGTCTGCATGTCCGAGTTCTTCCCGGAAACACCATATAGCCCCATCATGAGTGATAAAATCTGTACCAGCAGCTATCGCTACATGATTTCCTATTTCTATTAAATAAGGTTCCGTTGAAAACGACATCGTGTTGATATGACAATTTTGTCCGATCTTCATCCCTTGCCTGCGCATATAATTAATTTTTACCTTATCGCTGGCTTTTTTCAGTAATATTATCTCTAAGCGTTGAAAAGTCTTTTTAAAATCCATTGTTCCTTAAAGGATAAATAAAAACAATTATAAATTAGAATCAGATCTAATTACATCGATAATATATTTGCAGAATAAGGGAGCAACTTTCCCGGAAAATTCTCTTCCCGGGTGTGAGTTATTTGGACTGAATGCGTTTTTATCCGGTAAAAACAAATCCCCTTCTGTTTCATATTTATAAAAATCCCAGATAAAAATATTGTCTCCTTTTTCATCCCATTCATTAACCATCCAGTTATAAAATTGTTTAGTTCGTTCAGCCTGGTCTTCAGTCATTTGATTCTTAGTGCACACTGCAGGTGTCCAGACAATAAATTTATTATTTGGAAATTCGTGCATTTTCCGCTTTAATGCGTCATACTGTAATTTATAATTTTCGATCCTCTTTTCATCAGAGTCAATATTTGGTGTTCCTGTATCTTCTACTATTCTACTTCCAGGAAAACAGTGTTTAAAAATAATGACCTCATATTTTTTAGTAAGAATTTCAAGTGTCGGTTCCTCCAAATAGTCTTTTTCTCCTGCATTTTTAACCCAAATATTATAATAATCATACGGATAGTTGTTCCAGCCATATGGAACATTTTTAGGGAACAAAAGTTCGGTTATTTCAAAATTAGTATTATTCTTTTTGTTATAATTATCAAAAAACTTTTGAACGTCACCTTTTTGAGTCAGTTTATAAATGTACATATTGGTATTCCCAACCCAGATGCTTTGTCCTGTACTATGATGCAGAAATACGATATTCTTCACTTCTTTCTGATTTGATTTGCAACTGCTAATTATTAGAAGCCAAATTATAAATAAAACTGACAAACATTTCATAAAGATTTTAATCAAAGATAATAAACATACTAATTATTCAGTATAAAGTACCTTAAAACTATTAATCAATATAAAGTTTAAGGTTGTTTAATGATCAGTTAATTCTTAATAAATTTTTTTGTGACGAGTATTTCTTTGCCGATGATCATCAGTATGTAAATACCAGAATTCAGGTAAGATAAATCAAACTGTTTGGTAAGTTCTTCTTTTAGTAAAATACCATCATATACTTTTTCCCCTGTTAAGTTGGCAACAGATATTTTATTACTTTCATTTTTAAGAGGACTGATTATTTCAATTGTGAAATGACCCATATTTGGATTTGGGAATAAGTTTATTGATTCACTATTAACTTCTTTAGAAGAGGTTACATACACTTCTACTGAAGTTGAAGTAGTAGTAGTATTTGAATTATCAGTGGCATTAGCCGTTAAAAAATAAGTACCCGGGTTCAAAATAGTCCAGGAAAATGAATATGGAGCGGTGTCCTTTTCACCAAGTTTAGTACTCCCATTGTAGAATTCCACTTTGCTTATAGTCCCATCGACATCAGAAGCACTCGCAGTAATGGATATGGTAACCGGTGCTGAAAATGTGCTGTCGTTTCCCGGGGAAGTTATTATTACTGTAGGCTTAACATTAATACAATTATTAACTACTGGCTGCGCAGTAATAGAAACAACCTGATCACCTGAAACTGTCTGCAATGGATTCTCTGTTGGTTTTGAATAAGCAATAGTGATATCATCACCATAAACTATCCGACTTGCTAAAGTCAATTGAACCTTTCTCCCGACAATTGTAATTGAATTAACAGTTCTGGCTTCAGCATTAACCTTAACATCAAAAGCGGAAGTATCAGGGACAATATTTGCCAGACTTAAGCTGTAAGTTATTTCTAATATAGTTGGAGTGGTATTCTCAACAACAGAACTAATGTAAAAGGGAATTATTGAACTTGTGTCATAAATACGTGCTCCAACTTGCCATGAGCTACCCTGATCAGTAGTTGCCGGAGTTGAACCTACAACCCATGTAGCGGTAGTTGCCAATCCTGTTTGAAATTCTGTTCCAAGATTTGTACCTGAAAATAATCCATTTGTAGGGACAAAACTAGTAAAGTCTAAGAAATTTGGATTGACTACGACTGAATTTTTATCGTAGCCTAATGCTTGCCATTGCGCAAAAGTTTTACCCACACCAAGGTATTCAAAGACTGGTGTTCCCGCCTCGCAATAAAAAACATTATAATCAGATTCAAATCCTGTTAAACAAGCAGCATCGTGAACAGAAATATTAGGTATCTGATGCTTAGTATAGAATATATTATTTTTAATTTTAATTCCGGCAGTCGGCCATACAGGACTTACATTTTGATTGTTATTAGTTATATTTATAATACCTCTCCATACGCCTAAATCATTATTTACATAGTATACTTGTTCGCTATAGAAAGTGTTATTATACACAGGAACATTGTTTATTCCTAATAAATTTATGCCTACTAATCCAATATGACTAAAAATATTATAAGCAATACCCCCGGAAGTATAGGTCGTTCCATGTGCCTTAGATATAATTCCTGCAATAACATTATAAACATAATTGTACTTTACAACAGCATCTATATTATTTGAAATCATACATCCGTGTACAAGACCTGAGTTTTCCCCAACACAAGTTCCATTCCATATAAACTGATTACCGGTTATTACTTCTCCGTCAAGGTTATCGAATGTACCAGGATCAGTAAGATTGTCGTCCCCTGCCTGTAACATATAACCTGAAGTATTTACGGATGTAATAGAGTTATTTCGATATGTAAAGGTAGTGGGTACATTTCTTGGAATATTAACACCTGCCCACGTTCCCGGGTCTATATTATTTACTGTTGTTCCTTCTATTGTGAGTGTTGTCTGAGCAAATAAAAGAGATGAATTTATTGCCAGGGATAAAAATATTATTATTCTTTTCATCAGTAAATTATTTTTAGTTTAAGGTTGGATGGAACCACCACTGATTAACATCGTTGAGCTCACTTCGGCCGGTTGAAAGCTAATGTTTATCTCCAGTTTTTAGCTTCACTTAGCTCGAAAGCTCAATTGTGATTTGGATCACTCATTTGGGTTTCATAAGCACCTCATGTTAAAAATAATTGACAGTTTTGTTCAATCTAATCTTAATAGTTTGCTGCTAAAATATTTATTTTTTCTGTCATTGCCGCCTCTTTCAGAAGTATAAAATACTGACGTAGTAGTGTAGTTTTGAAATATAGAAATTCTATCAAAATGATTTAAAACAATTGCCGCTTAGAAGGTTTCAATGGTATCACTAAAATAATTAAGATACAAACGTACAACTTTTGCAGTAAATTGTCTGCCCGGAAGTGAATTCTTTGATTGTATGCATTTTTATTTCGTAAAAAAAAGTCCCTTCTATATAATATTTTTTAAAATCCAGAATAAAAAGATTATATCGTTACTTATTCAGTTTATCAATCATCTCATTAGAGTCCACTTAACTATAATTGATTTTCAGTTACATACAGTTCAGTTCTTTGACATCTTTGTTATCGAGATTTGTAAGTAGCTATTTTAGAGGAGTTTTGACTTAAGGTGAGTTACT
>JBEKWS010000028.1:0-51229 GCA_049512815.1 Bacteroidales bacterium
GTACACTCGCAATGCACAAGATCAAAAAAAGGAAGAATCCTTTCAAGAACCACATTTACAGAATATTACGAATTAAATCGTAAAACTTATCTGGAGAAAGAACACCTCTATAAGAGACGTCAAGCTATTGTAGAACATCCATACGGAACAATAAAACGACAATGGGGGTTCAGCTACATACTTACTAAGAAGGGAATAGAGCATGCCGGAGCTGATGTAGGATTTATGTTTATTGCATATAACCTCAGACGAATTGGTAATATTTTGACCAGCGATCAACTGAGAGAGTATCTGAGAATACTTGTTT
This sequence comes from Bacteroidales bacterium, assembly GCA_049512815.1. Taxonomy (GTDB): domain Bacteria; phylum Bacteroidota; class Bacteroidia; order Bacteroidales; family VadinHA17; genus LD21. The sequence goes on from JBEKWS010000028.1 coordinate 308, forward strand.
TGCTGTTTTTTAGTAAAAAAGCCCTCTCCAGACTAAAAAACAACTATTTTGGGAAAACTTTTTTCCGGCTATCAAATTGGGATAGAAAATTTCCTGGTTCGCTCGTACCGGCTTAAACCAATTGAAATTTCACGGATTAAGAAAGGTTAATAGACAGACTCCCGTTATGCATAATTTTACAGCAGACCGGACAATTATCAAATAACTTATGGGAGAAGTAAGTATTATAAAAGTTAATGAAAGTATTAAAGCTGGATTATATGATTCTCTAAATTTAATTGGAGGGATAAAAAAATATTTTGATTCCAATAATAAAGTATTACTTAAACCAAATATTAACGGATTAAGTTTAACTACAAATATTTATTTAGTTGAATCATTGATTCAATTACTATTTGATTATAATATAAAAAGCATTTCGATTGGAGAATCATCATTCGGTAACTATCAACATACCGACACTTTCTTTAAAGATTCTGGATATCTTGATTTGTCAAAACGCTATAGTATCCCATTGATTAACTTTAATAAATCTAAACCAATTCGCATACAAGTTGATAAACCTTTAATTCTAAATTCTTTAGAAATTGCAGAGGAATATTTTCATTTTGACAAAATGATTAATATGCCTGTAATGAAAGTACTTTATGCGACAGGAATATCTTTGTCGTTGAAGAATTTAAAGGGATTATTGTCACCGAGATTTAAAAAGTATTTTCACGAAGTTGGATTAGATAAAGCAATTGCGGATCTGAATAATTCAATTAGTCCTTCTTTAAACATTGTCGATGGACTGACGTGTATGGAAAAAATGGGGCCACATGATGGAGAATTGATTGATATGAACCTTATCATTGCTGGACAAAATTCATGGGAAGTAGATTATATTGGCAGTAAAGTGATGAATTATTCAATTAACGAGATTGGACATTTAAATGAATATTTAATGTCAAATAACATTCAAAAACAACATTTAGACGATATTAAAATATTGGGTGAACAAATTGAAGATATCAGTTACAATTTTGCCAAGGTAAATTTGGATAACATTATTCCTAAAGAATTTCAAATAATTAAAAAAAATGTTTGCAGTGCATGTGAAAATTCGTTTCTTTTGTCATGTAAGTTCATAGAGGATATGGATATGCCTGAAGCAAATATTTACATAGGAAAACTGGATTCAAAAGATAGAGATATGCAAAAATTAAATATTGCATTTGGAAATTGTTGCAAAGCTGATAGGAAAATGATTCAAATTAAAGGATGTCCACCATATCCTTTTGAATTAGCTGATAAAATAAAAGAATATCTGGATAAAAAATAAAAACTATGCACAGGCTATATACAATGCGGGTTACAGAAGGTTGCGAAAGTAAGTGCTTTCAATTAATTTTGTTATATATTGATAAGGATGCCCTTCTAAATCCCGCACTGTACATAGCCTCAAATGTTAGGTGGCAAAATTAGAATACAATACCGTGAAAAAACATTATTTTTAACTATAAATTCAAATACCATGAAAAAAACATTAATCATAATTTTTTTTGCTATGACTTACCACTTGACAGTTCAATCACAGGCAGTTTATGTCGATAGTAATACCGGAGATGATAATAATCCTGGTACTAAAGAAGCTCCTGTTTTTTCTATTAAAAAAGCTGCTGAAATTATCAGAAGCGGGGACAATGATATTTATAACATGAAAATAAATCCCGGAATTTATGTCCTGGATAATCATGTATCGGTGGCTACAGAAAAGGTAATGACTGATAAACATATCGTAATCGAAGCGAGTATTTTACCCGACGATACATCATGGGCACCAGAGAAAATGCCGGTAATTGCAAGTAAGGCAATAAAAGGTGAAATACCGGAAAGTTATCATTTTGTTGTCAGTTTTTTAATTGAAGCAAACCACGTTACAATCAGAGGAATTAAATTTCACGGTTTTTTTTATCCCAATGCAAGATATTTTCCGATTGCAAGGTTTAATAAAACAAAAACGGATTTATTAGTGGAGCAATGTTTGTTTGTCGGAGAAACAGATAATTCTCAAATTCAGGCAGGGGTCATTGCTCATGGCAATGAAATTAAAGTTGATCACTGTGTCTTTTATAAAGTTAGGAATACCGTAGTATTTTTTCAGGATTCAGGAAATGGTATTAAGAACGGTAATTGTCTCACAAATTCAATAATTTTTGGCGCTAATCAAGCAGTTTGGACTGCCTGGCCGGATAAAGATTTTAAATTTGAGAATAATATTGTTTCAAATTGCAGATATGTTTGGGTCAAAAACAATTTCAACCCAACAAAATATTCTATAAATAATTGTATAATAGTAAACAATCAGTATTACAAGGGTGTACCGGATAGCGTGCATTTGAATCCGGGTGAATTTGAATTAAACGAGTATAACGTTACAAAAAAAGGTGAAATTTCACTGAGATTAATAGATAATGATGATAAGCCGCTCTTATTGAGTGTAGACAATCCACTCCCAAGTGATTATATGCATATTATACCTGGTTCACTCGGATATGATATGGGAGCTGGATTATTTAAGAACAAAAAGCATTAATATTTCTACCGCCAACTCATCCTGTTTGAGACAACTTACAAATTAAAAGCAGTAACATATGAAAAAATCAATCACAACATTCATAAGCTTCTTATTAATTATTAGCTTGTATGCACAGACCAAACCTTTTGATTCCAAACCAAAGGGAATGGAGTTTGTTCCTCAAGGATCATTCCAAATGAAAACCACCATAAACTCAGTAACCAATGTAACCAAAGTGACAGTGGATGCATTCTGGATGAGCAATGAAATTACTAATGTTGAATACAGAGAATTCGTTGATTGGGCCAAAAACAATTCTGACAAAAAGCTTTATCAAGCAAAGTATTCTGTAGAAGTGTTTACCGATCCCAAAAAAGGAAGTACGAAAGACACTTTGATCCTAAAAATGATACCAATTGAAGTTTCAACATTCAATTCAGACATGATAGATCCTTTGTCTCTTGAGAAAGTAAGTAAGGATTATAAAGACTATTTTACAAATAATAAGTACAATGATTATCCTGTAGTTGGAGTGTCATTCAAGATGGCTGAATACTTTTGTATCTGGAAAACAATGTTAGAAAATGAACGAATGAAAGAAAAGGGATTGCCAAATATTCAAGCTTATCGAATACCACTAGAAACCGAATGGGAATATGTAGCCCAGCAACCAATAAAAAAAGGAGATATCAATGGATTAGTCCAAAAAGTTAATGAAGGTAACACTAATGAATGGGAACTATTTCATCTCGATAATAATGTTTCTGAATGGGTTACATCTAGACCAGACGCTGGCATCTTTAGAGGTGGGTCATGGAAATCCGAAAACAGTATTTCTGAACGACAGTTGATCAATCCGGATTCAAAAGAGCCATATATTGGATTTAGGATTGTGCGTTCATATTTGACTGGGAATAAATAACGCTCCGCTAATACGGATGCTATGGGTAATTGCCTTCGTCAGCCCGGACAAATTCGTTCTGCATAGGCTATTAGACAGACTCCCGTTAGCAGCAATATTTTTGTCGGCAGACTTTTGACAATGTTCTGGTGATGCCATACTGCTGGAACGGGACTCATTAATCCTTGAAGGTGTGAAACGAATTATCAAATCAACTGAAGAACTAATTGACATTCTAATATTGTTTGTTGATTGTGCTCTTTTATTCATTACTGATTCTTCTTGTCAATAAAATGACAAACTAAAGAACCCATTTGAAATAAGTTAATATAAATTGTTAGTTGTAGTAGAGGGGAGTTTTTCCGGATTATCTATAAAACAGTACTGGAATTGAAAATATGAAGAGGATTAGAAGCATTGATATTACAAGGGGAGTAGTAATGGTAATAATGGCATTGGACCATGTTCGTGATTTCATCCATATAACATCGATGAGTCAGAATCCTTTGGATCTGCAGACTACCACTACCCTACTATTTTTCACTAGATGGGTCACACATATCTGTGCTCCGACATTTGTACTTCTCTCGGGTGTTTCTGCCTTCATATCCTTCAGGCGGCAAAATAACCTATCAGAGAGCAGACGGTTTCTGCTTACAAGAGGTCTATGGCTGGTGTTTCTCGAACTTACCTTTGTCACATTTGCGCTATGGTTTGATATACATTTTAGGCTATTACTACTCGAGGTTATATCTGCGATAGGTTTCAGTTTTATTATTCTCTCCTTCCTTTTGAAACTGCCATCGCGAGTTATTGGACTCATTGGGATCTTTATCGTATTTTCTCACAACCTTTTACAGGGGATATCATTTCCAGCTAACCAGATAAGCGTGATATTATCATCCGTTTTATTTCGTCCCAACCTAATGCCTATCTCAAATGATCTGGCATTTTACTCTGCATATCCTATAATTCCATGGCTCGGAATATTACTTATTGGATTTGGTTGCGGCGAGTTTTTTAAACTACCTGGGGAAAAGAGGAAAAAGCTATTCCTTAAGATCGGACTCTCGGTGCTTATGTTATTTGCAGTAATTAGATTTATTAATATCTACGGTGATCCATCAAAATGGGCAAGCCAAAAATCAAGCATGTTCACTTTCCTCTCTTTCATAAACCTTACAAAATACCCTCCGTCACTTCTGTTTACATTAATGTTCATTGGTGTCGCATTTCTGATTCTTTATTTATCCGAGGATGTAAAAAACAGATTCACTGAAATACTTGAAGCTTTTGGACGCGTTCCCCTATTCTATTTTATAATACACCTTTATATCATTCATTCATTGATGTTTATTATATTAATTATACAGGGTTACAGTTGGAGTGATTTTGTTTTTGGCCTTTTCAAAAACGGGAGACCGACAACAGGAGGAGGAGTTGGCCTTCTCTGGATTTACCTCATTTGGATCGGAGTAGTTGTAATATTATATCCCTTATGCAAATATTACGGAAATTATAAGGGCGCACATCCTGAGAACATATTCCTGAGATATCTATAGCAATTTGAAAATGACAGATCACTAAGGGGGAAATAAATATTCCTCTTGCGTAAAATAAAGGATTGATGTGCCGTGGGACAATATTCTACCTGACAGAGCATTGGAACAATTTGCGGCGTCAGGTAACACAACCTCCCTTTATTACCGGGCCGTCAGACTCCCGATAAATCGGGACAAGTTATCTAAAAACCTTTCTTTTTATTGATAACTATGAGGCTGGTGATTCTTCAGAAAACAATGAGTTTTATATCTTAACTACATGAAATTCATACAGGGACATAACAGAGCACAGATAAATCTTTTCCCGGTTTCACTGGACCAATCCATTGACCCCGATAATGAAGTGAGGATAATTGACCTTTTTGTCGATAGCCTTTCTATTAAAGATTATGGATTCAGAAAGGATTTTGTCGAAAACGGCCGTCCGGCATATCATCCTTCTGATTTATTAAAACTATTCATTTACGGGTATATGAATAAGGTGAGGTATTCGCGTGATCTGGAAAAAGAATGCAAGCGGAACATTGAAGTAATGTGGCTATTGAAGTGCCTCAGACCTGATCATATTTAAGATATACAAGACACGATCATGCAAATCCTGTCCATATACCTTGCTTCTTAACCTGGACAGTAATAATTTAACTAGAAAACTTCTGTCCATCTATTGGGACTTTCAAAACCCCATCATGACAGACACTTCCAGATATTACCTGACATGGAAAAAGTCTAATTCTTAAAATATTGAAACTTGAAAGGATAATTTGTGGCATTCCAGGTTACCATATTTAAGTAAAGTAATTGAAAAACACTGCTTCCATCTTTTTGGAAGTACTCAACACGGACAGGATAAAAACCCTTTTTCAGAGGAAGGATAAATGTTTTTACACTTTCCGTAGCGCGAACACCATCATTATCAATAATCAGTTTATCCCCAAGGAATAGTTTTGAACCATCATTTGAAACAATCCCGAAAATATAATAACCATCCCTGGGAATTTCGAAGTAACCTTCTAACAGACAAGCAAAATTGGTTTTGCTCGGGAGCTTGTTAATATTAAAAAGACTATCAGCAAGACCGGTTTGGATTGGTTTAAGTTTTTTGAAATCAGGTAGTTTCTCCCAACTCCCTTCATAATATGAATACTTCAGGCCACCTTGTTTAATCTTTTTTGGTTGTGGAACTGAAGGCAATGCTTCACCTAATTCAAAATTACCTCTTATTATTTTATCGTATTTTCCACTGGTGGAAATTGCTTTTAGCACTAATTGAGCCGGTCCTGTTATTGTAAACATTGAATTCACTACCTTTTTGGATGTCATATCCGGTTCTGTACCATCAGTTGTATACCTGAGTTCAGGGCTACTGTTTAACACCCCTATCAGAGTTGGTTTGTCCTTTAATAAAATACCATTCATCGGATGAAAACTGACAGAAGCATTTGAATAACCTGAATAAGAAAATTTTATTCCGTCATACATCGCTTTTAACCTTACACTATTATGAGTTTCATTTGGGAATGTAACCATTTTCCAGTGCAGACTTGCTAGTGCTTTAAATCTCAGAACCGAATCCAAACGATTGATTCCCTGGCTTTTGTAGGTTAACTCATTACCAGCAAGCCATAAAATTTTATCGGGTGGGAGATTTTCCAGTTTTTTGGCTGCCATTTTAATCAGATAATCATCATTAAATCGGAAAGGAGGATCAGTTGCATAATAGGATCCGAATAATTGAGGTTCAGAAAGTAAAGCATACAACACAAACAAACCGCCATATGAATGTCCATAAAGTGAATTAGTCCCATTAGTCGGGTATGTCTTGTCAATATATGGGATCAGTTCATTTTTAAAAAAGGACAGGAAATTGGCTGCTCCGCCTGATATTGCTGGTTCAGGAACATGTACCGGTAAAAAATCCCTGTCACGTTGGTTAGCTGTATTAATATATCTATTTGGAACAGCTACTATTATAGCAGGAGGAACAAAATTTTCACTTTTTGCAAATTTGTATACAAAGGAAAACGGGTCCATAGCCCACTCTCCATCTGTTAAATAGATAACTTCATATTTTTCTGCTGATCCGGGCTTATAGGTATCAGGTAAGAGTACTTTAATTGATCTTTCTTCTTTCAAAATACTGGAATAAATGGAATCACTTATTACGAAGTGATCCTGCGCAGAACATACACTGAAAGTCTGTAAAATGAGAACCAGACTAAAGGTTAGAAGCGAGGGGAAAACATTTTTTTTCATAATTTCAGGTCTAATAATTACATAATAATAAAAGACATATTAAAATCATAAATGCTGCTTGATAAATAAATATGGATGACCATAAATGCTAAAAACTATTGATTAACTAATAGTTAGACTTTAATAATTTTAATAAAAAAAATTCATGCAAATTACCTGCCACTTAATTATCAGAATACAAAAGGAATTCTAACAAGAGAACATAGAAAAATATTGAGCAAGGCAAAGAAATTATTGAAAAAATAATTTCCTAAGCTACCGCACAAATACAGTATTTTACAAATCAACAGCCAGTTAGCCTTGGTTCCTTAGATATGATTAACCTAGAGAAATTAGTTAACTTTTTAGTATCTTTGTGACTATATTTTTATCATCATGTTAACAAAAGACAAAGTTATAAAGACAATTGACAGGTTACCTGATAACTTTACTGTTGACCAGATAGTTGAGGAACTTGTTATTCTTAATCGGATTGAGGAAGGACTTAAAGATATTGAAGAAGGAAGAGTCTTTACAACAGATCAAGTTAAGAAAGAACTTAAAACATGGTTAAAATAATCTGGACTCAAAGATCACTCACCGATTTAAAATCTATAGCTGAGTACATCTCCCAGGATTCAATAAAATATGCTTCTCTCACGATTGAAAGAATTATAAACGTTACCTCATATCTTGAGACCAACCCAAGAATTGGCCGAATGGTTCCTGAAATGAGAAGACATGACAAAATCAGGGAGATTATCTATGGCAATTACCGAATCATATATAAGATTACTAGTACCCTGACTGTGCACATTTTGACAGTTCATCATTCTTCTAAACGCCTGAGACAAACTTCTCTGAGACGATTAAAATAAAAAACTAAGGCTAACAGAAAAAACAAAATTACTTAACAGAGACAACCCCTACCCATTTACCGAGTCTGATTATCTTGATAAATTTCTCGTTACGAGATACCCAATACCCATCTACCGAGATTAGTTAATTTTGACTCGTCCTTAAAAATGTCTATATAATAAAAGTAGATATGTTAAAAAATAAACAGCCCATCAAGCGCTTTAATAAAAGCATCAAATTAAAAGTGTTACCAATGATTGAAACTTTAAAAACATACGATGAGCTTATAATTAAGGCAAGTAATTTAATCCGAACCTTGAATATTTATCCAAAAGTTTTTGAGAAAGAAGAACACCATTATTTGTATCAATTTTTTGATAAAATCTTATATACAGCTTTGAATCATTTAGATCTAATTATTGGATTAAAATATCTTGATGTAAGTCAAGCAGTTGGAAATAAACTTGAAACTAAATATTTTGCCAGAGTTGTAGCATTGAGTTCTTATGAGATTTTAAATGACCTTAATAAATTAGTTGGAAAAGAAATAATTTACTTGGCCATAAGCTAGAACATGCATATCAACAGGCTGAAATGATAGCAAACATAGACTTAAAAATAATATATGATATAGGTAATCAGATACTTAAAATACAAATGGATTTGATTAAGAATTAAAGGGTTTTGACAGAAAAAATATAACTAGGCACATGGTCGGTATAGTTAATTTCCTTCGGCAGGACGGACAACTTCGTCATAACAAAAAACTCTATGAGAGAAACTTCATTACAACTTATAAGGTTTTGTATACCGGGAGAAATTCCTGCTGTCGAGACAAAGTCAATAGGGCTGCCGGCCGACCTGCCTACATGGCAGGCAGGTGCGCAGCTGTCAAAGCCTGCCCGTCAACCGGGACTGGCAAAACCACACAAGATTAGGACTCCAGAGACACTTAATTCTTTAGATTACAATTGGAATAATTTTTGCTGTTAATAGATTAACACTTATAATGTGTGACCCTAAAATATGAAAACATGAAACCCGTTTCATTTCTTATACTCACTGCAATTTTTGTTTTTTTAAGTTGTAAAAAGTCGGAATTAACTCCTAATAATGACTTAATTATTAAAGCCGGATTTGTTTGTGGTTGGGGATCAGGGGAAGATTCTATGGAGATTTCACAAACAATGATTAAATATGCTTATTATATTCCTGCCAAATCTTTTACGCCAATAATTAATAAAACCAGGCCTATTCCTGATAGTGAATGGACAGAGATATTAAATGATGTTAACCTAGATGATTTTATTAAGTTGAACTACCAATCATGTAATATATGTGTTGATGGTTGTGATGAGTGGATATCCATTCAAGATGATAAAATATCTCATAAGATAACATTTGGCAAAGGATCTAAAATTGACACCATAAGTAGATTACAAAACAAAATAGCAGAGTTAAGAACAGAATTTAATAAATGAAAAATAAAAGCCTACTGCCGGAGTAATTTAACCATCCCTGGCTAGAGTTAAGTGCTTGTTGTTAAGTTATTTATGTCAATTACAATCTTATCGGCCAAATGTTGTCAAGATATCCGGCTATTGCAACGCTTATGCTATTTTGAGTTTTTAAGTTCATGCAGGAGTTCATTTAAATCAATAGTTGCATAGGTAGATGCGTAGTCTGACATGGCATATGGAACAATAAGATTTCTATTGTGAATAATAGAACCACAGGAGTAAACAACATTAGGCACGTAACCTTCCCTTTCTTCATTATTGGGAGCTAATAAAGGTGTCTTTAGCCTGCCAATTTCTTTTTCAGGATCATCAAGTTCATATAATGATGCTCCTAATACGTATTCCCTCATGGGTCCTACTCCGTGCGTAATTACCAACCAACCTTCTTCCGTCTCGACAGGCGATCCACAATTTCCTACCTGTACCAGTTCCCAGGGATATTTTGGTTTCTGAATTAGTTTGGCTTCGCGCCAGTTATTGATATTATCTGAATAAGCCAAATAGTTATTTACTCCATCTGTTCTGCACAGCATGCCATATTTACCATTGATTTTTCTTGGAAACAATGCCATTCCTTTGTTCTTTGCGAGTTCGTCATGAATGGGTAAACCTTTGAAATGATAGAAATTTTTGGTTGTAAGCAGCTTTGGCAATATGGACATACCATCATAAGCAGTATAGGTAGCATAGTAAGTTACTTCACCGTTATCCTCTGTGAATTTAACAAAACGTGCATCTTCAATGCCATTTCTTTCAGTTTCAGATGTTGGAAAAATAACTCTCTCGGAAATTGCCGAATCAAGTGAAAAGTCAAGTTCGTAGTGAGATTTCGCCAGCCACATAATTTGATTAACTATTAATCCTTTATTTGCCGTAAGATGAGGTGTTTTTCTTGTTTCTTCCACTACCCTTTTCAATTCGTCATAAGTAAAACTGTTGTCCAATTTTTCCAATACAAAGACCGGGGAAATTTTATTGTCGAAATCACGCATTTCATCCAGCTTTTTAATAAATGATTCTTTATTGTAAATATGCCTTTTGATCCGCTCTGCTTCTGCCAGCATTTTGCCGACAGGTTCAATAATAAGATTATTGTTCTTATCAAGAATACCTGAACGAAAAACAAGGGACGAAATATGCCCTTCGCCTGTTGCCCTGAAACTTAAAATCACTCTTTTCTCATCCGGTCCTAATTCCGACTGATCGGGATCTTCTACTATTGACGGATTAAAAAAAGCTGCCGATTCAATTGAGTATTCCAATGTGAAATATGAACCTATAAGCAGCTTATGTGATTGATTAACATTGCCTGGTTTTATTCCCAACTCATCAAATAAGTTATACAGTTTGTTAAAATGCGTTTCAAATATCCTTGATATATTCCTATGTCGCCTGGAATAACCTCTCAACACCTGACTTAATGTTGTATATACCTCACTTTCAGACATAGCCAGCACACTCCTGATAACATGCTTACTCCTTTCATCGGATATATTAAAGAAACGGGCGATTACCCTGCTAGGGTCAGGGAGAAATTTACTATCCTTTCTTGTCACACTAACTTGCATAATTCTCTGATTTTATTTTAAATTAAAGTTCCTAAATTCAATGAATAATTGCAACTTTTAACCAATGAACAAAGCTATACAATTTCTCAAATGAAATGTCAAGGGTATAGACACCAGCAAAAGTTATAGTTAGCAGCCATCAGTGCCAGTCAGTAACATGGTTATTGATCCTGTCTTAAACGAACCAGCTGAAGGTCAAGGAGCAGAGCATCATAAACCACCTAAAGCAATGGGAAAAAAACATAGTTAGTCGTTTAGGGTTATAAAATCAAATTATTGCCGGGAATATCGAGATCAAATGCAATGAAATATCCAGAACCAATTTGCCGAAGAGGTGTCCATGTTTATTTAGATGAGACTAACTTACATGAATAACATATTTTTGATTCCTCTTCACACGGCAGGTCTATCTTCTTACGAAACTGAGAATGATAATCTTCCATTAATTCCTTTGCGACTGATTCAGAGATCGTTATCCTTGCTCCTTTAAGAAGACCATCTTGAATAGTCAGTCGCTCATCAAGCATTTCTCTTGCAGTTTTCATTTCTATATTTATTATGCTCTTTAAAAGTTATTTCTTCTGTAATAATTAAATCATATTCTGGAATTCGATAAACTCCTTCTGTTAGTTGAAATATCATTTGTCCTTCAAATATTTAATCATAATCTACGATCCATTTAGCTTGCAAATGCACTTCTATTCCCTTAAGTAATGTAGGCGTTATTTTAAACTAAATTATTTTCCATTATTTTACGTTTTAAATTACAAGTTAAAAGTAAACCTAAAAAGATTCATATCAAGCAGCTAAAGCCCAATTAGTGGGAAATTTAGAGAGTTCTAAGAGCTCTTTGTCAATAAAATCTACCGGATTATTTACAGTTAAAAACAACTGACAAACAGAAAGATGTTATTTGTCAAAAATCGATCAATATTTACCAGAAATCAAGGAAAGATATGGATTTTCAAGTCATGTAATATCCTATATCGCTAATTATCTGAATGATAGAGAAGCAATATATTTAATATTTAGGAAGTTACTGTTTTGACAAACGGAAGGTTTAAAAGGATAAAATTTTATCCCAAAGGCATAATTCTGAATCTTTTATCATAGAAAACTTATTATAAAAGATCGAAAAAGTTCTTTTTTAAACTAAAAATTACTGAAAATTATTAATCCTATTTTTAACTTTTCAAGAAGCAGGGATTATAATTATAAGACAATTCTTGCTTTTAGCACTCCAGGAATTAAACCAAAAGACTTGTTTAGCTCAGGATTTGTCTGATTATGTCTGCATTGTAAAATCAGCTATCAATTCCCTGCCTACCGTCAGACAGGCGTCAACAAGAAATTTAAAGACCCCTGTAATTTTATGAATTACAAGGGTCAGCGATTTAAGGATGCAGTGCTAAGTCCATAAAGAGTCTTTATGGAGTCTTGTTGATTGCTCGATAAGATGGTCGTTTGCGTATTGATTTAATTCAGCCTCAAATATCATGAGATCACAGTGAACTTTTCATCTTTATCCGGAGTAAAGAGTGTGTTGCTATTTCGCATATATTAAGTGTAATTTAACCAGCCAAATGTATTTAAGAAGAGCATTTTTGCAGCAGAGCAATCATTTCACAAAACCATTTTCATTTACAAATGGCCATGGTGCAGGCAAAGGTTTTCTGGGTAGCATCTCCTCCCGCATTGAGGCATTATATACGAAGGCTGCTATTATGATAGCCGCTTGTTTCAAATCTTCAATAGATAAATAGTTATATACATCCATGTTTGTGTGATGAGTACGTGTTTCATACTCCATAGGATCTTGTATAAACTGAAAAGCCGGGATACCAACCATATCAAACATTGAATGGTCAGTACTGCCTGTATTGCTGCTGGTTATTCCAGTTGCACCCATGGAAGCAAAAGGTTGAAGCCAGGCGCTGAATATATCTCGTACCTTTTCATTATTTTGAAGGTAAATACCTCTTATTTTCCCTGTACCATTATCCAGGTTAAAATATACAGAAACTTTCTCTTGCTCAGGGGTTAGCTTCATATCCCGAAGGTTTCCGAAATGTTTTCTTACATAACCAAATGAGCCTAACAGTCCTTGTTCTTCCGCTCCCCAAAGCGCTATCCGTATGGTGCGCTTTGGCTTAACTCCTAATGATTTTAAGACACGTATAGCTTCCATTGTTGCAATGCATCCAGCTGCATTATCAGTAGCTCCTGTACCACTATGCCAAGAATCTAAATGCCCCCCAAACATCACAACCTGATTTTTTAATATTGGATCGGTGCCAGGTATTTCTGCCACTACATTATAACCAGTCAAATCATCTATATAGAATTTGTTCTGTACGTTCATTTCCAATATTACACTTTGGCCATAATCCAAGAGACGTTGTAACCGTAAGAAATCTTCTCGTGATACAACCATTTGTGGAAGCGTAGCCTCATACGTTTTATAATAAGTAAGACCACCAGCCACGCCGACAGTACCATCTCCTCCATTTGGAGAAATAGTGAGAAGAGCTTCAGCACCCTTTGATTGTAAATAATGTTTGACATCATACCATTTGTTAACCAAATTTCTATAATAAAAATAACGTTGGGGAGTAAACATAGAAACGTCAGGTAGTGCGTCCAACTCACTTTTTTCATATCGTATAGCATCAGCTTTAAAATGATTAAGAAAAGTAGTATCTGGTGATTTTACCATAACAATACTTCCTTTTACATCTGCTCCTAATTTATCTACACTGATAGAATCCAAATCATTCATCAGTACCACCTTTGCAGTTATAAGTCCTGGTGTACCATTGGTCCAGGCATAAGGATAAGCAATAAGTGGTTGATAATAGGGAATTTTCATAGCAAGAAAAGACTCTTCAGTGCTCCAGCCCTTGCCAAACTCACCCCAAGGTTCTGGTGCTGCATTTTGTAGTCCCCATTGTTTTAGTGTTTGCACTGCCCAAGCAACTGCTCTTCTGTATCCTGGTGAATTTGTTAACCTTGGTCCACATACATCCGTTAAATGAAAGGCAAGCATTTCAATCTGTGAATATTGTGCTTCCTCGTCTTTTATCTTCTGCATCATCTGGATATCTACTTTCTCCTGGGCAAATAAAAATGAAGAGAGTAAAAGCAGAGCAATTGCAAAGTTTAGTTTTTTCATAACTCTGATTTTTAGAATGAATTTTCTTAAACACTATGTGCATATTAATTAAGTTCTATCGAGGTCATTGTGGTTAAATGCATTAATCCTCTCATAATAGTTTTTTGAACATAGCCTTATAGCAGCTTATATGTAAAATGTAAGTACAAAATATTAAGGCATCCTGAGGATTTTCATCTCTTATACCAAAGTTACACCTTGCTTAAGATAAAGTCAATATTATTAATGAAATACTGAATTAATGATACTATGGATTTAAGTTAATTTTACCTGCAAGCTTTTGCATTTGCCTGGTTATGTGTATATTACAAAATCAGCCACCGATTCCTTCACCTCCTATAATTCAAAACCCCGCGGATCACTAATCTTGTGGGGTTTACGATTTAAAGAAGCGGTGCCACCAGCCCCCAAAAAGTCTTTATATTGTTTACTGATTGTCCGATAAGATGATCGTTTGCGCTTTCACATTATATAGTCATAAAAAGTTTGCTAAAAATATTCTGCCAATATAATAATGAATTCTTATGTGATTTTATTAAAGGATGATATAAAAGGCAAAATGGGAGAAAAAAGTGTCAATCAAAAACATCCACAAGGTATCTTTGAGAATTATTATAAATTTACAAATGATATTTACCTAAAAACAAGCATATTAATATATTCCAACACTTAATATACTAAATACTTGCCCTACTCGTTTACCGAACATGGTATATTAATGAAAATACCCTTCACCGACACTGTATTGGTAAAATACTGGTTTGGTAAATATCTTTCTTGTAAATTAATATTCATAAATGCATAAATCAATAAACTGATTTAATAATAAATAAAAAGGAGGTAACAATGGCTTTTATAACAGTATTTATTGCACATGCACCTGATGCAGATTTTGAAAAGCATCATAATCTGATAGAAACGGGTAAATACAAACTTTATACTTATGTTGTAAAAACGCAGAACGAAGCGATAAAAGTTTGCAAAGATCTTTATGAAAAAGAAAAAATTGATTCGGTACTGCTTTGTCCCGGCTTCACACATAAAGATGTAGCCGAAATCTTCGAGGCTCTCGAAAATAAAGTCGGCGTTTGTGTTTCACGAGGCGATGGTCCCAGCGGTAAAATTACCACCCCTGTTTTGCAAAGGGAATTTTTTGGTAGGTGAATTAAAAGGGGTACTTATTCTTCAAAAGTTCATAAATAGATGATTAGTAATGTATTGTAAGATTTGTTCAGGCGGGAGTCATTAAAACCCATCATACGTTATTTTTTACATGTATTTTCATCTCAGTTTTTTATGATGAATAAATGCTTTTAAGCTCTTTTAATAAATTATGGAATTCTTCATGCTTACCAATACCAATTTTCTCAACTTCCAGTTTCTCAAAAGCATCAAATATTTTTGATTGCTCTTCTTCATCTAAGACTTTATCAGCCATCATGAAAAGAATATTGTTTTCTTTTTCAATATGATTTCTAAGAAGATGAACATAACTCAAAGAACTTGAAATGATGCTTTTGATTGCAGGCTTATTACCACCTTTGAATTCTTCGAGGGCGGTGCTCAATGATTTAATATGATCTCTGCCCAACTGATGGTCATGAAGCATCACGGCAATCGGGCCTCCTTCTTTTAACATTCCATGATTTTCCATTGCCGGGAAAAGAATATCTTCTTCTTTGCCATGATGGCATTTGTCAGCAAACCCCTTGATAAACTCAAGGATTTTCTCATGATGACTAATATTAAGTTCTTTACCTTTCTTGAGATCATTGGCAATGGTTTCCATAATATTAAGCATTAGCTTTATGCCTTCATGCTCATCTTTTAATTGTTGTGTAGCCTTCATTTTATTTCCTCCAATTACTATAATTGATTCTCTTTTTCTTCTTTATTAATGGACCATCCTGTTTCCAGTCCAATTACAAACCAAGCTAAGGCAAGTGCCCCTATCGAAAATATTGTGTCGCCGATTATTCTTAACCAACGAAGTGTTTGCAAAGTGGGATCCTGCATAAATTCAGCTGAACGAGCGAACCACATGCCGTATTTAATACTAGCTATTGTTTGTAGAATTCCAACCGGGAGCATACTAATCAATATCATGACCATAAGTCCGATATTAAGTGACCAAAAGGCGATACTTATAATTTTATTCTTCCAGACAAATTTACTTGTGAGACCTTTAAGGACAAATAACATTAAACCTATTCCTAACATTCCATAAACGCCAAAAAGTGCCGTATGTCCATGAACGGGAGTCGTATTGAGACCCTGCATATAATACAGAGCGATGGGGGGATTTATAAGAAATCCGAATAAACCTGCACCGACAAGATTCCAGAAACTTACAGAAATAAGAAAATAGACTGGCCATTTGTATGTTTTAACCCATTCAGTTGCCCTGCTCAGTCTTAAATTGTGATAGGCTTCAAAACCCATCAAGACCAAAGGTACTACTTCAAGGGCACTGAAAGAGGCACCCAGAGCCAATACTGCTGTAGGAGTGCCTGCAAAATACAGGTGATGGAAAGTCCCTATTATCCCTCCCGATAAGTAAATAATAGTGGCAAACAAAACACCAGATGTTGCATATTTTATATTAAGCAACCCCATTCTGACAAAAAGAAAAGCAGCAATAACAGTTGCAAAAACTTCAAAGAAACCTTCTACCCATAAATGAACTACCCACCATCTCCAATATTCTGCTATTGATAAATGTGTATGCTGCCCCCACATCAACCCGGCACCATAAAATGCTGCTATGGCAACGGATGAAATCAAAAACAATGTCAATAATTGCTTGTTTTCAGATGGTTTCTTTAATGCCGGAAGCAGAGCACGAAACATCAAAAGGAGCCAGATAATTAATCCTGTAAATAAAAATATCTGCCAAAACCTTCCCAGATCAACATATTCATAGCCCTGATGTCCGAACCAAAAATTGGTAACGAATCCGAGTTTTTGCATTACACCCATCCATTCTCCAATAAGCGATCCTACAACGATAATTAATAAGGCAATAAACAGAAAGTTTACTCCTAGACGCTGGTATTTAGGTTCTACGCCTGATACTGCAGGAGCAATGTACAAACCTGTTGCAAGCCATGAAGTGGCTATCCAGAATATTGCAAGCTGAACATGCCAGGTGCGTGAAATTGCATAGGGTAATATGGTATCTAATTTAAGTCCAAAAAATCTATTGCCTTCAACACCATAATGCGCCGTAATAACACCTGAAAGAATTTGCACTAATATCAGGGCAGTAACGATCCAGAAATACTTTAATGTAGCCTTCATTGAGGGTGTAGGGTTCAGGCCGATTAACGGATCGTTTTGTGGAAGCAATGATTTGTCAAGGTCATCGGATCTATTTCGTGCATGATAATATGCAAGTAATCCAACGCCGATTAATAGCATGATAATGCTAAAGCCTGTCCATAGAATGATACCTGCAGATGGGACATTACCAACCGTTTCATCAGGAGGCCAGTTATTTGTATAAGTAATGGCAGAACCGGGTCTTTCTGTAATACATGCCCAGGCTGCCCAAAAGAAGAAAGCATTCATGTCATGCATCCTTACAGGATCTTTAATCGAATTCGCTGGTATTGCATAAGCCAGTCTTTCTTTGACAAGAGCCGGATCATTCATAAAAAGCCCGGTATAATGAGAACAATTATCCTTTATAGCTTCAGCCCTATCATTGGAAACTACAATAACCCCTGAATTGCTTTTATAAGTGTTTGACCGTAATGAATTCTGAAGTCTGACTTTCAAAACAGCTTGTTTTTCGGGGTCAAGCTTAGTGTAAGAAGAATTAAAATCTTTTACAGCCCATTTCTCAAGCAGATAAACAGACTCCTTATGTAACCAGTCAGCCGACCAGTCAGGTGCAACATAGGCCCCATGCCCCCATACTGTCCCTACTTCCTGCCCCCCTATCGACTGCCAGACATTCTGTCCGTCGATAATTTCCTGTTCTGTGAAAATAACAGTGCCATCTTCAGAAATTACATTTTTAGGTATGGGAGGTTTTTCTCTGTATATTTCATGGCCGTAAAAGCCAAGAATTGAGAAACAAATAACAAGAATAGCAATAAAAGTGTACCAAAGTTTTTTTGTTTTCATAGTACAATAATTTGGATAGTGGATCTATAGAATTTTTGTTTTCTCAAGAGGGTTCGGAATTTTAATAACAAGAACTGCATTCCTTATTTATGAATTTTGAATCAGTGTTTTCAATGTTTTAAAAAGAATATTTCCTCTTTGCTGCAGATCAAAACTAAAATCTGAAAGGCTCCATTGATTAATAGCAAGACGAACGCTTCCCATAATAATGAATGCAATCTGTTCACTTGTTACATTCTTCCTTATTTCACCGGTGATTTTTCCCTCATCAATGATTTTTATATAAGTGGATTTTGCATTTTCCATTAATTCAAAAATTTTATTATGTAAACCCCTTTCATTTTTATACAAGCCATCTGATAAAATAACTATTGCATAAGGTGGGTTTTCTGCAAAGATTTTTAACTGGCCAATAATCATTTTTTTAATTCTTTCAATAGAGGAAAGATTTAGCTTGTACACATTGTCGTAGTGTGAAATAATAATAGATTTCAGATAGTCCAAAAGAGTACTAAGAACTTCTGTCTTACTTTTAAAATGTCTATAAATTGCGGATTCAGCAATACCAATTTCGCCGGAAAGGTTTTTGATGGTAAGAGCCTGTATTCCGCCTTCACCAATAAGTTTTATTGCTATCTGAATGATTTCTGCCTGCCGGTTGCTAAGATTTGGTGTCAAATAAATGTGAGTGAATGTTCACCCACAAAAATAACAATTTTATTAGAAAAAAAGAATCTTAGTATCGATAATAAGAAACATTCTTTAATTGGTTTTGACTTAGTCGCGCATCGGGTCAAGCACCATATCATTAATATTACAATTAGCCCGATGGTCATTTAAAATAATTTGAGGTTGAGATTTTAAAAACCATTGTATAAAAGTATATCTTTACATTAGTCAAATTAAAAAAATATTTTTGAAATTGTTCCCCGGTGATATACTTGTCCAATCGGTTTTTCTAAAGTTGTTGGAAAACTATAAGATCCTGAAAAAAGAATCATCGTTCAAATCATATCTTTTTACTATAGCGTATAACGATATTTGCAAACTTTTTAGAAAAAGGAACTACCTGAAAAAATACGCCAGCGACACTCTATTCGAGAATTCTCAGTCTTTCTCTGAAACAGAAGATGGCATCGACTACAAGTCTGTTCTGGAACAGGTGCAACAAATCGTTGATAAAACAGGGAAAGGCCCTTACCATTTTGTACGAAAAGACGAGAAAGCAACAGATGCTCTACCCGGAAATGGTTACGGAAATCCTGTGAAACCCGTGGGACTGATATGTTCTTCTTTCCTGCCATCGGATGATGCCAATATACCTGGTTTGTTGTCGCTCCCATACATGGATTGTATTCCGGATTCCGATCCTCTGTATATAAATACCCGAAAATTTGCTCTTTCTGAAGATAATCCCTGGTATTTCAAAGGGAAAGCAGGAGCCGGAAGTTGTTTCCAAATAAAAACTAATATCAATGAAGAACAAATATTTTCTTCTCGCAGGCTTACTGCTTTTCTATTCCTGCACGAACTATAAATCAGATGTCACAGAAATCACTGATTTAACCAGATATGTCGATCCCTATATTGGTACCGGTTATCATGGCCATGTATTCCTTGGAGCTCATGTTCCCTTTGGAGGAGTTCAGGTGGGCCCTACCAATTATAACAAGGGATGGGACTGGTGTTCCGGGTATCACTATTCAGACAGCATCGTGACTGGTTTCTCACAACTTCATCTGAGTGGAACCGGTATTGGCGATTTAGGCGATGTATTAATTACCCCCTATACAGGAGAGCTGAAAACTTCTCCGGGTACACAGGAAAGCCCACTTGCAGGATATGCATCCAAGTATACGCATCAGGACGAAACTGTGAAAGCCGGATATTATTCTGTTATTATGAAAAGATATAATATTCATGTAGAATTGACCGCGACCGAACGGGTGGCTGTTCATAAATACACTTTCCCGGAAGCCGAACAGGCTCATATTGCCATAAACCTTACCAGTGGCATTGGATGGGATCAACCTACAGGAGCCTCTTTTAAAAAAATAGATTCTCAAACCTATACAGGTTATCGGTTTTCAACCGGTTGGGCAAAGGACCAACGTCTGTATTTTGCCATAAAACTTTCGAAACCCATCGAAATGTCTCAACTTTTCAATGACGAAAAATTTGTTCCCGGCGATTCGGTCAAGGGTGTAAAGGTGGTAGGTATTCTTAACTTTTCGACCAGAAAAGGGGATGAAATATTGCTGAAAGTCGGAATTTCGCCGGTGAGCGAACAAAATGCCCTTGCTAATATTGAGGCGGAAGTTCCCGGTTGGAATTTCAAAAAAGTAACCTTTAATGCTCACAACCGATGGAACAAGGAATTAGGAAAAATAAGTGTTACAGGAAAAAATGAAAACGATCTGCGTACCTTCTACACAGCTTTGTATCATTCCTATACACACCCGGTACTTTTTAACGATAACAACGGCGATTACCGGGGAGCCGACAAACAAGTATACACTGATCCCGGATTTACAAATTATTCAGTTTTCTCATTGTGGGACACCTACAGGGCCGAACAACCGCTCTTTACCCTGATACAGCCCGAACGGGTGAACGATATGGTGAACACTATGCTCAACATATACAAGCAACAAGGAAAACTTCCCATCTGGCACTTAATGGGAAATGAAACAGATTGTATGGTTGGCTACAGCGCCATTCCGGTTATTGCCGATGCTTATTTTAAAGGATTCAACGGGTTTGATATAAACTTTGCCTTTGAAGCCATGAAAGCATCTTCCACCCGTGACGATTACGGCATGAAATTTTTAAAGGAAAAAGGATTTATACCTGCAGATAAAGAAAAGGAATCCGTTTCCAAAGCATTGGAATACTGCATCTCTGACTGGTGTATTGCCCAAGTGGCAAAGAAACTGGGCAAAATGGAAGATTATGAATATTACAATAAACGTGCCTCGTTATATGCACAATACTTCGATCCGAAAACGCAGTTTATGAGAGCTAAACTGGATAATGGCAAATTCCGCGAACCTTTCAGCCCTTTTCAATCAATTCATGAATGGGGCGATTATACCGAAGGCAATGCAT
Organism: Bacteroidales bacterium; assembly: GCA_049512815.1. Taxonomy (GTDB): domain Bacteria; phylum Bacteroidota; class Bacteroidia; order Bacteroidales; family VadinHA17; genus LD21. Next base: position 21,920 of record JBEKWS010000028.1, read on the forward strand.
GGCAGTACACCTGGTTGGTACCTCAGGATGTCGAGGGTTTGATCAGGCTTTTTGGAGGCGACCAGCCATTCCTTACCAAACTTGATAGCCTGTTTGTGGTGAAAGGAGATATGGGAGAAAACGCATCATCCGATATTTCAGGGTTAATAGGCCAGTATGCACATGGCAACGAACCAAGTCATCATATTACGTATCTTTATGCTTATGCCGGCCAGCAATGGAAAACAGCTGAAAAAAACCGTTATATCCAACGGATACTTTACACCGACAAACCTGATGGATTATGCGGTAACGAAGACTGTGGGCAAATGTCAGCATGGTACATTTTTTCTTCTATTGGGTTTTATCCGGCTAATCCTGCCAATGGAGCCTTTGTATTCGGTAGTCCTCTTTTCGATGCGATAACGCTCAGATTACCTGGCAATAAGCAATTCACCTTAAAAGCATTGAATAATAGTGAAAAAAACATCTATATACAGTCGGTAAAACTGAATGGCAAGCCATACAGCCACTCATACATAGCCTATAAAGATATTATGCAGGGCGGTAATTTAGAGTTCGAGATGGGGCCTCTGCCAAATAAAGAATTTGGAAGCCGACCGGAAGATAGGCCAGCGTCTGTCATATGATCCTCCGGAACTTGTTTCATCAAAATTTTACACACATTGGTCAAAATCAGAAAAAGCCAATTTTAAGGAATTATCAGGGCTCCCTTTAGTCATAAAAGACTGATTATTTGTGCTTTAAAACAAAATAAAATTGAATTTTATCAGCATTCAGAAAAATAATAGTAAAAATTTAATCGATTTTTACTAATGAAAAATTTTAATACATCAATAGCCAAATATCATAGATATTCATCCATTTTGTAATGAAAAAACAATCAATGTTGACTCCACATTTATGAATAACATGGTTTTGATAATTTGACTGGTGTATACTTATTGTCTAACTTTATTTTCAACTCATGAATCAGATTTATGAAGAGCAAAACAATTACAAAAAAGAAGAAAATCATTAAGGGTCAAAGAGTTAGAGAATTTTCTCATTTTGATAGTTCCGTGGTTAAAGAAGCTGAAATCAGCCCGATTTTTGCAAAACTGGCTGAAGAGGGCCATGAACACTTTTATAATTACCTCGATTGGCTGGGTTTGGCGAAAGATCCTGATTTTTTGATTATAACCTCCTCACACCATTATTATTTCGAAAATGAAGATCTTAAAGCGATAAAGACAGTAGTAAATCTTAGACAATTAAACAACATAAAAAAAATCAAGGATTTTCTTTATGCAATTTATCATGTTCTGCCACAAAAATGCTATTTTATAGGAAGTTTCACTGACAATGAAAATCAAAATAGTATATTTTCTTCTTCCAAAAAATCCAGACATCGAATCGCAGGACGAGTTGCCAAAACTAATAGAGGCCTTGAACAATGGAGCTCATTCTTAAATATGGTATATAATATAATCGACTCAAAGACAAACAGATATATGACTGAAAGAACCGTCAGACTACTGCTTGAGGATACGGGTCTGAAAATTTTGGATATAACTGAATTTAACGGGCTTACTTATTTTTGCACTCAAAAGGACAAGCCGTCTGTAGAATAATTATTACTTTCGCTAAGTAGTTCCAGGTCTTTACCGAACGATGTAAACTCCCTTATATAATGCATTCTTGTTTATGGATGTGCTTAATACTTATTATCAGCTTCATATAAGTAATCGTATGAAGAGATGGAATCTCCTGAAATATATCCTGAATCCCATTGATGTTTTATCAATTCTGGTTGCCTTCCAGTGTTCATATTTCATTAGTTACTTTGAAAATGGGGGGTTCTTTTATACAGATAACAATTTGTTAAGACTCTTTATTTGGATTTTACCTTTCTGGCTCATGATACAATCCCTGGTAAAAGTTACCGGGATCCCAACAAAACGCTATAAGGTTTTGTTTTTCCTGTACCTGCAAACCTCAATTTCGATTTTTTTCCTTCTTACTCTTTTTTATTTCTTCTTAAAGTTATACGCTGTTCCGCGACTGTTCCTGGCAGAACTCTCATTCTTTGGGTTCATTTTTTTGTTTTTTGGACGGATATTAACTTATAAAGTACTTAAAAGCTTCGGCGTAAAGGGTTACAGTCATGTAAATATTATCATAATTACCGACAATTATTCTTTCCCTTTTATCGAAAATCTTTTGTCAAAAAAAGAATTGGGATACAAAGTTGTGGTGATCTTTACCGAATCAGTTTTGATTAGATATAAATTTGAAAACATTACGATAATACTACCGGAAAAATTTTTAGATATACTTAACGATTTGATAAAAGTAGATTTCGTTGATGAAGTACTTTACTTAAAAGAGAAGGCAGATTCCGCTAAAGTGAGAGAAATACTCAGAACATGTGAAGATACGGGAGTTACATTAAGACTTAAATATAAACATCCAAAAGTTAGTCTTTCCAGCGCTGTAAAAACTGATATTGCGGATGGTAAATTTCTGAGTTTTATTAACATTCCCAACAATTCCTATGCCCTGGCAATAAAGAAAAGTATGGATATTAATATGGCCCTTTTGATGATTATTGTTTTATCTCCTGTATTAATTATTTTAAGCGTTCTGATAAAGCTGACGTCACGGGGTCCGATAATATGTAACCTTTTAAAAACCGGATGGAGGGGTCGTCAGATCAAAGTCTATAGATTCAGGACAATGTTTGCAAATGCTGAACTAAAAAACTCTTATCAGGAATCCGAAATGAAAACAGACAGTCCGGAATCTGAATTCGAACAAGATTCCAGATTTACAAAAATCGGGAGATTTCTTCTAAAGTCAGGTTTGGATCGGCTGCCACAGCTATTTAATGTTTTAAAGGGAGAGATGACTATATTTGGTACCCGGCATCCCCTTCAGAGTGATAGTAGCTCCTCAGATAAAAATCACTCTTGAGGGATTTTAAATGTCACCGTGCATACCGGCATGGAAAAGGTCTCCCCTGGTAATTATAACTTTTGTATTTCTACTTTTGTCTTTTGTGTTGTACTTTTTGACTTTTGACTTTCCAAATGACTGATGTGGCGAAAGCTTCGGTTTTGCCTTGCAAATTCATCAATAATATTAATTACTATATTTGAATTGGAAAGATGCTTTTGAGTAAGCCACACCAATAATGTACCCACCATGAGTGCACCAATAATAGATATCACAGATCTTTCAAAATTCTACGGGAAAGCCAGGGGAATTGAACATATTAACCTGGAAATAGAAGAAGGAGAGATTTTTGGTTTTATAGGACCCAATGGAGCCGGCAAATCCACTACTATCCGGATATTGATGAACATGATCTTCCCAACCGGTGGCAGTGCAAGGATAATGGGAATGGATGTTATCAGGGAAACGAAGAAGATCAAAAGCCAGGTAGGCTACATCCCTTCTGATGCCAGTGCATATTCTTCGATGGATGTTCATGAATTCCTGAGCTATTGTATCCGTTTTTACCAGTCTCAGAACGGTGAGCAAAGGATAACTGAGCTCTCGGAATTGTTTGAACTGGACCTGAACCGGAAAATTGCTGAACTATCGCTTGGAAACCGGAAGAAAGTATCAATTGTTCAGAGCCTGCTGCACGGCCCTAAGCTTCTTCTGCTGGATGAACCGACAACAGGTCTTGATCCCCTGATGCAGTCAGTTTTTTTTGAACTGTTGCGTTCAGAGAATAAGAAAGGGATGACCATCTTTTTTTCTTCGCACGTGCTTGCTGAGGTTCAGATGCTCTGCAAAAGAGTAGCAATCATAAAAGAAGGTAAAATCATTCAGCTGGAGGACATTGACAACCTGAGAAAAAAACAACTGAAAAAGGTTTCTATCGAGTTTGACGATCAGGTGAATAAAGAAAACTTCAGCATCCCCGGCGTTGAAAGTGTGATTGCCGGACCTGGCAACCTGCTATCTTTTATGTACTCCGGGAATCTCAATGAGCTTGTTAGTTTCCTGTCGGGCAAGAAGCTGACTAACCTCATGATCGAAGAACCCTCACTTGACGAAATTTTCCTGCACTATTACAAATCTTAAGGTACAAGACAAATGAACAGGAACCTGTTTTTAAAAGAGATAAGAAGAAACGCATCCAGTCTCATGATATGGATGATCGTAATAACGTTACTGATTACGCTTACTATGTCAGTCTACCGTACATTCATGGAAAATCAGTCAAAAATCGCCGGGATGCTGAGCCTGATCCCTAAAGGTGCGCTCCAGTTCAAGGGTATTTCGAATTTCGATGACTTGCTTTCCGTACTCGGGTTTTATGCTGCTAACAATGTCATCTACATGATGGTGCTCGGGAGCATTTTTGCCATCGTGCTTTCTTCAAATATCCTGCTTAAGGAGGAATACGACAAAACCGCAGAATACCTGCTGACACGTCCCCTTACCCGGCGCGAGATTTTCGTCAGCAAGCTGGCTGTTCTTTCACTTAATGTATTTTTATTGAACCTTGTCACGGCGCTGGCAGGATTTATATGTATGGAGCTGGTTAAGAAAGGACCATTCAGCATCAGGGCATTCTTAATTCTTTCAATGTACACCCTGTTATTAAATACACTGTTCGGAGCTATAGGTCTATTCCTGTCAACCCTTGTTAAAAGAGCAAAGCCGATAACCACTTTTAGCATAGGGCTGGTTTTAATCTTTTATTTTATCTACACTCTTTCGAAGATAACAGAAAGTGCCGCAAAAATAGGGTACCTGAGCCCATTCAGATATGCAAATGTGGATGCAATTAATCCGGCCTATACTTTAGAGTTATGGCGCCTGTCATATTTTATCGGCATCTCTTTGCTTCTGACAGGGCTCTCCTACCGGCTCTATAACCGGAAGGATATTTATACATGAAGATGCACCTCTTTGACTCCCTTAAGTACTTACATACCCGCTGCAAAAAAGAAATTCTGAACTTATTCAACCAATTATTAATAAAATCCTGAAAGCAATAGATAAAGTTGCAGCTGAAAACGGATTTACCTATATCCTCGATGTAAGTAAGGGATCAGTGGTATATTCTTCAAAAGACAGTCAGAATATTAATCAACTGGTATTAAAGGTTTTAAAGCCATAGGTTTCTACTGGCTCCGCATCGACTCACCCCCTCTTTCCCGATTAGTAAAGACTTCGGGATCGCAAGACTGCAAGTCGCACGCTCCACACTCCCAGGTAACAAAATGGTTGCGTTCACTATAAAACTTAAAATTCCGATCAGGAAATAATCTAACTACAATGCCTCCTTTGATTTAGCCGGTCGTGTAAATATGAATACTCCAAACCGTGTAAATTATTGAAATGCATTGCGTTTATGCTATTCACTTGTTAGTCCCGATTATAATGTGACTGACGGGGCGAAAGCGTACCTTAGGGCAAGGAAAAAGGCAAAAGTTGAAAGGCAAAAGAGGAACGACCGTCGACCCTCTGGCATTGCCCATAGGAACACGCGGCTTAGTCCAACTCAGTTTTATACACAATCTTATATAACACCAATCTGGTAAGTAGTTTAATATTTTATGCCTACCTTTAATGGGAATGCTGCTATAAGACTGTGTATAAAACGCTATTTAGTTAGCTGTAAGCCTGAGTGCTGATCGTTTAACTTGAGCCAATTATCAGGACAAGGTAGCGACCCAATAATATTAAAAAACATTTTACTATATTAAGACAATTCCCATTTCTAACTAGATTTTACATAACTTCAAGGCAATGAAAGAAACTTCATCAATTAAACCGTTTTTGCTAAAGGAGTGCTCAATAACGTATAATCCTCAAGACGTAAATGAAAGCCACCGATTCTCTAATTCCGATGAATTGATTGATGTATTACTATTGTTGTTAAATTATAATATTGAGGAAGAAAACCTTAAAGAAGCAGGAAATAAAATTATTTCCGCAATCACTTTATTCTCCAATAATATTATTGAGGTTGAAAAGCTAAATGATGGAATTGAAAAACTTTCAACAGGGTTTGAAAGCCTTCTCAAAATTATTGCAGTAATCAAGTTTGGTGAAACTAGACCTCTGGTGATACATGGAGATGGAGTTAATTATCTCGGCTATATCAATTCTCCTTTGGGTAAAATTCTTGAGGGCGAGGTAGCTAAAACTAATCCCTACAATAAAAAAATTTCACAGTTAAAAGCGCCGATTGTAACGTTTACTTATTCAAGCCCTTATATAAGAGATGTCATTTATAATTATGTACGAAAATTAAGAAATGAAATTCACGTAGCTCCTTTAAAAAGCCTTATTCAAATCTTAAGTGAATTCAAGAATTGTATTGCAGCATACTTATTTTCTATTGAAGAAAATATTGTTGATATAAGACCAAAGATTGATCCCATTTTTAATTATTTGCAAATAATTGAACGAGATTTTCACCGACTATCTGATTATTTCGTAGATCTTGATTCAGAATCAACTAATGAGATTAACAGGTTGGAATTACCCCCATTGGATGCTTTAGAATGGTTAAATGACGTGCCAATAAGAAAAACCTCTCAAATTGAAGAATACAATGACACTTTAGTAAATAAAACTCCTATAACCGAGATTTTTGAACGAAAAAAAAGATTTTGGCTTATTGGAGAGCCTGGTTCTGGTAAAACCACTTCTTTTCAAATAGGTGTACTTAGAGGAGCTCAAAGGATATTAACTAATGGTAAGATAGGTGATGAAAGAATACCTGTTTTTATTCCCGCAAGGTTAATAAGTGAAACACATTCTCTTAAAAAACTCATAAAAAATTCTTTAAAGATTAATGAAATATATCTTGACCTTTTATTCTTTCACGATAAAATAAAAATCATCCTTGACGGGATAAATGAATTGTCAGAAACATCTCAATTATTGGTACAATCGGAAATTCTAAATTTAATTACAGAATATGAGGAACTTGCCATAGTTGTCTCTTCTAGAAGATATGGATTTACTCGGATTCTTGAATTTCCTGTTTATGAATTATTGCCTCTTAGTATCCCTCAAATTGAAATATACATTAAACAATACATAAAAAGTCAACTTGAAGCTGAAGCGCTGATTCAACAGTTAAAACAGGCTGATGATCTGATAATTGACTTTGCAAAAAATCCTCTTCTTTTAAGAATGTTAATACAAGTTGGTATTAAAGAACAAATACAACCAAACTTTGGACTCCTTTTTGAAAAATTTGTCCACTGGATTCTTGAACGAGAAAGAAAAAAGGCTGAGCAAATAAATCCTATTCTTAAAGTGAGAGCTTTATCTGAACTAGCATTTAAAATGAGGAAAGTCTCAACTCGAGTTTTAGATCAAGATCAACTGGTAACATTTTTTAATGATACTTTAAGTGGCTGGAATGAGGCTGTTGGCGCAGTAAAGTTTTTAGACGAAGTATTAAACAATAGAATTTTGGTAAGAAATAGTAATAATCAAATAAGTTTCTTTCATGAATTAGTACAGGAATATTTTACCGCCATTAAGTTGAAAGAAGTATTAAGAAATACTCCGAAGAGTTTTAGAGAAATGGCGTTAAGCTCTGAATGGTTTGAATCATTAATTATACTATCAGGTCTACTAAATGAACCTGATGAATTAATTTCACTTATAAATGCTGTAAATCCAGTTCTAGCTGCAAGATGTATCTCCTCTGGCGCAAAAGCATCTCAAATATTGGTATTTAGAATATGTGGCGAATGTGAAAAGAAATTGGAAAAAGACAAATCTGAAAATGAACCTATTACAACACTACTTGAACTTTCGACTATTGACTCATTTAGATTAGTAGTAAAACACCTTGCAATTAGGAGGCAGTCTTTTACTTCAGCCTTGTCACTATGTCAAAGACCTGAAATAATAGCTATCAAGCTTCTAAATTTTGGATTGACAGGTAAACACAGGATCCGTCAATGTCTCAAAGTTTTCATAGGTAAACCTAAAACCTCATCTTTTATCAACAGCAAGACAATAGCAGATGCTCAATTAATATTAACATCTGGAATCTTCGAAATAGAAGATATTACAATTATAGACAAGTTAGGTGTATCAAAATTAGCAGAAAGTCGAATCGCTAATAAAATTAACGAAATAATCACTACATCTAGTTACAATTCAAATTTGTTCATCCGAGCTATCGAATTTACATCAACTCAAAACAGATTATTCAATGATGAAATAATAGAATCAATTAGACCTAAAATGGAAATTTTAGTTGATTCAAGCGAAACCGGAAGCCAGTTTTTTTCATCCTTTAGGGTCACACGGGCCGTTTCTCGAGTTACAGATATCAGGGTGATTATTGAATTATTGATCGAGAAAATCTATAAAAAAAAGTATTATAATTTACTATTGTTATACTTTAAAGAATTTGAAAATAAAATAGATATTAAAAAATATCTTTCATTTATATTACCCGATTTAGTTAAACAAGGTAAGTTGAAAATAATCCTCGACTATTGTGACTGTTTTGTGAATTGCTTAAATGATGTTGATAAGGTTTTGGCATTTAAGAACAGATTGAAAAAAGGATTAATCTTAGATGTCTTTCATTATGTTTCAAGAATCAGACACTTATTGAAAGAAGAAGATCTTAAAATATTATCTCATGAAATGCTTTTTGACAAGGATTGCTTAAATCTTTCACCATCAAGCCTTATCAAGTGGATAAAGAAACTCGAGATTTCTGAATATTTTGAAAATATAGGAATAATTACTTGGGTAACCAATGCACAGTCTGGATTTGCTCGCAATGTAATTTCTGGTGAAATCTATTATTTCAGATATTCAAAAAAAAGCATTGGTTCTAAGACATGTAAACCAGGAAATTTCTTAATAATTAAGACAATAGATTATAATCCTGTTGTAAAGGACAAAGAAATTAAAAATATTCGTCCAAGGATTTTGACCTTCGATTTTGTCTAAGGGGATTGAAATCAATGATCTGATAAAATCATTGGATAATGTGATAAATATTAATTGATGAACATGGTTGAGTAGGTAAGGGGGAATTTCACCCCCAAACCTCTCTCAGAACCGTACGTGAACCTCTCGATTCATACGGCTCTTCGAACTCGTACAACCAGTAAAGGTTGCAGGCTAATGAAGCAAGCTCATCCTCCATAGGAGTTGGCAAAAATTAAAAGCCTTGAGTCCGCTGACCCCTTCGCTAATAATGACATTACTCATTCATTTCTTGGGTATAGTCGCTACTACGAGTCAGTCTGCCACAGATAGCCGCATAGCTATTTCAGCCTTTCACTTGGGTTCTCGGTTTTTTCGTTTAACATCGACTGTTAACTTCTCCTGTTCCGTTAACATTTCGAGACATCTCTAATCAAATTCGATTGATCTTAATCCTTTATTATTTTAATTGTTGATCATCGATGTTTAAAACATTAAAATTTGAATATATAAATTATTACTATTTTTGATTCAAATGTCATCAGTAATTAATTAACAGATTAAAAATATGAACGAAAAAGAAGAAAAAGAAAATCAGCCTAAGCTCATTTCTCTGACATTTATTGTTAATGGTTCTGAAACTATCGTTGAAAAAGTAAACGTTCATCAACCATTACATGTCTCTGTTCAAAAGGCTCTTGAACAGACTGGTAATACTGGAAGGCCAATTAATGAATGGCAAGTAATCTTTAATGACAAGACACTGGATTCTAATAGAAAAGTTGAAGATTTCAACTTTCCGGAAAACGCTGTTATTTTTTTGAGTTTAAAAGCTGGCCAAGGTGGAATATAAAGAATCTCTTCAGATAACTGATCCAAATGTTACAAAAATCAAATTTGACACAGAGGTCAGCAAATTTAAGACTGTAGAATTGAAATATCAGGCAAAAGGTATAATCTGTTCTAAAATTACATTCCCTAACATTTATTTCATTTTTGCAATTCCTAAATTGACTCCGCCCATAATTGCATATTCTGTTCGAATCAATTTCACCAATTTTGATTTCGAACCGCCCTCAGTAGTCTTTATCAATCCTTTTACTGAAGAGCTAGTAAAAAGAGAAGAGGTACCAATACTCTTTCTTCAATTAATTAAAAATCTACCGTTTCCGGTTGATTTGCTTCAAGGAGCTGGCAATATTCAACCTTTTTTTTGCATTCCCGGTGTAAGAGAATATCATAATCATTCAGCACATTCGGGTGATTCATGGTTCTTATATCGTACAAGAGGTGAGGGCAGTCTTCTATTTTTACTAGATCAATTATACAATAATTCGATAGCTACTGCAAAATCATTTCAAACAGTTATAAATCTTACAGAAATCAAAATGCAAATACAACAGGAAATCAAAATTAATTAGTAATGATCGGATTTACAGACATAAACTGTTTTGAATTTCACCGTGATTGCTTAAGTGATGCGTATACTTTTCTTAAAAAAGCTGGAAAAAAATCCTTCGAGGCTGTAGCTCTTTTTGCAGGTCAAGTAAACAATAATAATGCTATTATAAGTGAAGTTATCTATCCATTACAAGAGAGTTCAAAATCCATGTATGGTTTGATGTATTCTGTAGATGGTGAAGAGTTGCATCGAATTAACATTTGGTTATATCAAAATGACTTGAAACTTATTGCACAAATTCATTCTCATCCGACTAAAGCATATCATTCTGAAACCGATGATGAATTTCCCATCATTACTACATTGGGTGGGCTATCAATTGTTGTACCTTATTTTGCGAAAGATCCCTTAAATCATTTAACCTGGGCTTACTATCGTTTACATTCTGAGTCAAATTGGAGAAAATTATCTCGAACCGATATTAAAAAATTAATCAAAATCACTTAAATGGCAATAGCAAAATATTTTTCTAAAGACTTACTGGCAATAAATCAATTATTAAAAGGCACTGATAAAAATCTTGAAGACTTTCTCTTGAAAATTAAAGTCGGTGTTGCATTTGATACAAATGCGACTAAAACAAAAGAAGGAAACAAAGCTCTTGATATATCAGTACGACTTTTAAGTAGACTCTATCCAGTGATTAGTATCATTGATCTTTCAAACCAAAATATATTTAAAGTCAAAGAACTAAAAAAGCTAGCAGAAAGCATAAATTCAAATATTGAGTTCACTTCTAAAATGAATGATTTAAATGTATTGATTATTGCGGGATATACCGAGCAAAAAATTGTTTGTAATGGAAGTATTTTTTATTTCGGTTCAGATAATTGGAATGCAAAATTTTCCTCAACCACTCCTCAGAGTTTTAATAATTCCATTAATCCATTTGGTTGTGGTATATCGGCATGCATAGTAGTTTCAAATGTTTTTCGGTTAGTTTTTAAGGTTTTTATTCCAGAAAACGAATTAGATAATAGTTTTATTTTCTCAACATTAAATTATAGTATAACTGATACTCATTATAATCCAATTTTAAGATCAGTAACATTAAAAGACAATGTTTTAGTTGGCCTTGGCGCAATTGGAAACGGTACTATATGGGCATTATCGAATCTTCCTAATATAAAAGGCACTCTAGATATGGTTGACAGTGAAGAAGTATCGTTGTCAAATTTACAACGATATATTATGTTTTCCGAAAATGACATTAGCCAAAATAAAGTAGATGTAGCGGCTAAACACTTTAAAAAGAACATATTGAAAGCAATCCCATATAATACGATTTGGGCAGGATATTTATCGAAAAGAAAAATTTGGAATATTAAAACTGTAGCCGTAGCAATTGATAATAAAAAAGACAGAATTGGTATTCAGAGTTCTTTACCTAAAAAAATATTTAACTCGTATACTGAATCAAATTTATTGGGTATTGCTCGGCATTTAGATTTTCTTAATTCAGCTTGTTTAGCGTGTGGCTATATTCCTTCTCAAAAAGAAAGAAATTATATCAATGAAGTCGCGGACAATTGCAATATTCCTAATTTATCAAATGCTGTAAAAGATTACATTAATTTAGATCTTAATGTTGACACAATAATCTCTCCACAAAACACCTCTAGTTTATTAGATTTTATTGCCCAAGCCAATAACATTGAAAGAAGTAAATTAGTTCAATTCCATGGTAAAAAAGTTAACCAGTTTTATTCAGAATTTATCTGTGGAGGTATTTCTCTAAGTCTATCTGATAAGCAAAATAAAGTCACAAATGTTGATGCCCCATTAGCTTTTCAATCTGCAATGGCAGGCATACTATTAGCTGCAGAACTTGTCATTGATGAAAGTAATCTTCGAAAAACTGTAATAAAACAACAATCTCATATCTATCCCCTTAACCCATTGGGAATCAATAATCCCTTTAATCATCAACTCTTGAAAGATAATTCCGGACGATGTTTATGTAGTGATCTCGATTTTAAAAACCAATATTTAATAAAATGGAATTGTTCAAATTAATATAAGTATGGAGTATAGAAATGATTATAAATTAGTTTTTTTCACACTTCATGAGAAATTGGATGATTCTTATTATAATGGTGTTAACTCTTTCGCTCCAGAAAAGATTTCATGTTCTGATTATAGTCTGAGTAAGCCAGCTATTAAATTTCTAACAAAAAATGAAAATAAAGGAAGTGCCCTTTTAACATACGTAATAGAAATAAATGAGATAATAACAAATGAGATAATTCAAAGTTGGATTAATCATTCTAAGGCCTGTAAATTTCTCTATATCATCGTCCAAGAAAAGATTAAAGCAAATGTCGAATCTATCCTTGCTAAAGAGATATCAAATTATTCAGTTATCCCATTTCATTTTGAAAGAAAAGAGGGTAACAATAGAAATGTAATTATAGAGTTTTGAAACAATATTATTTAAAATACAACTATTTGTGTAAATCAGTTCCGCAAATGCCTAGCAGAACAGGCGTTTTTAAATATAGTACTTATCATAAATTCGATATAATTATCAAAAATGAGACGGGTAAACCCATCTATAATCAAGTTATTAATGTTGTTTTTAATAAGGGAGTTATAATACATAATATTGTTGTTGCTGATCAAGAAGTCCTAATAACATCTTCTGACAATTCAGCCATAATAAATATTTGCCGTTCAGAAGTAAAACAGACTCATAATATTGATTTATATATTGAAAATTTGGATTTAGCTTGTGAAGCAAAATTAATTGCTATTGCACCCATCAATAAAATCACAAGATCAAAGAAAATTCCTGTTAAGAAAATATTAGTTAATAATAAAGTCGAATGGAATAATAACAAAATTAAAGCTTTTTTTTATAATCCTTGGATTGTCAAAATAGGAGGAGCAGTAGTTGGAGGGCTTATCTTATATTTCATTATTGCTCATCTTTCGAATAATTCACAGAAAACTAATCCAAATAATGCCATAATTCCAGATACATCACAATCTAATACTCATTATAAAATTAAACAAGGTCAAGATAGCACAGTGATTCCTTCAATTAAAGATAAGCAGAAAACTGAATTTCAAGTGATAGATAAGAAATAGTCTCATCATCTAAATACCTCTTTGTAAATGTCAGAAGATCAAAAAAACAACTTGAACAACAACTCTGGAATATAGCCATCATCCTGCAGGGGGTAATCATAATACCAATAATTCCATTGATTGACTTTCGTTCCAATAATAATAGTTGAAAATCTTTTTAGAAAATGAAAATTGAACGCCAACTTCAAGGTACATTAAATACTGTTTTCACTGAAATAATTCGTGAGCGTGGCCTTGAAAATAAAATTCAACCTTTCACAACTATTGAAGAAAACCGGGCAGATATTACTTTAAAGAAAAAATCCGGAAACCCGATCTTTTTTATAGAATTAAAAGACCCTACTGCAAAAAACGGTCGTAGTGTATTTGATAGCGAAACAGTTTTACGAGAACTAAGCAGGGCGCAAAAATATGACATTCGCTATTTTGGAACCTGTAATTTTCTGGCTTGTGCATTCTTTGATGGAAATAATATAAAGGATAAAGTATCTGTAAGTGAAGGGTTCTTTTCAATTCAAGAGATAACAAGATTAAGCAATAATTATGTTGTTTCAAATGATATTGAAAAGAAGCTAAGGTCTATTGCTGAATTTTATATTGCAAGGGCTCTTGAGATAATTGAACGCAAAGCGGTTACATTCGCTCAACCAGATGAACTGTATATTTTTAAAATCCGGAAACTTATCGAAGCTTATTCTCATAGTGTTAGTGATAAAGTTTGGGATAAATACAGATCGAACAAAAAATTTGAAAAAGAAATACAGATTTACACAACTAGTCAATTATGGAATAACCCAAAAACATTTGAAGAAATTGAGAACCTAACTCATATTGCTCTATTGATGCTTATTTCTAAGCTTATTTTTTATAAAGCATATGTAGATAATCAAACCTGGCACAACTTAAGCCCAATGAAAGTTGGGAAAGAAATTGAAACAGCGGTTAATCTTGAAAATTTGATTTGGGAATATTTTACTGAATTTAAAGATGTCACTGGCGATTTTGAGCTATTGATTGGAGAACGCTCTGATATAATATTTCAGATACCTTTTGTTAGCGATACTGTAGTTGAACTTGTTGTCGATATTCTTGAGACTGATCGCTTTTATGATTTCAGTAAAATCCCATATGACATTATAGGTCGTATTTTTGAAGAACTTATACGTGAGGATGAACGGCATAAATTAGGGCAATATTTCACTCCTCCTCATGTAATTGATTTAATCAATGCTTTTGCTATCCATAGTGAAAATGATAAAGTTTTTGATCCAAGTTGTGGTTCAGGTACTTTCTTAGTAAGGGCTTATGAACGTAAAAAGTTACTTTCTCAAAGTGAGAGAGGTGCAACCAAACGTCATGAAATATTATTAAGTGAAATTTATGGTAACGATCTTAGCGGGTATCCTGCCTATTTAAGTATGTTAAACTTAAGTATTCGTAATACCCGTAGAAAATCATATCCAAGGATTATCAATAAAGACTTTTTCTCAATAATGAGTTATTCTAAAATTGAGTTACACAATAACGATGGTGAAATTGAGAAAAAAATATTACCTCAGTTTAATGCTATTATTGGAAATCCGCCTTACACAAGGCAGGAAGATATTGGAGCGATGCATGGCACTGTAAAGAAGGAGGCTATACAAACCCTTGTTAAAGCCGAGTGCGGCTTTAATCCCAGCCAACGCACAAGTATATATGCCTATTTCTTCTATCATGCAGCTACGTTTCTAAAAGATAATGGTTATTTAGGCTATATAGTTCAAAACAGCTGGTTAGATACTGATTATGGCTCCGATTTGCAGCAATATTTTCATAGAAATTTTGAGATATTAGCAATAATGGATAGTGAGGTAGAAAGATTCTTTCCAACAGCCTCCGTAAATACATCCATTGTTGTTTTACGAAAACAGAAGACTGAGGAAATCCGGACTAATAATGTAGTAAAATTTGTCTACTTTAAAGATACCTTACTACGAGCCCTAAAATTCTATGGCAGTGCTGATAAATTAAAATCATTTATTGAAGGCACTAATAGTAACACAATAAATGAATATTTGAAAATTAACTGTGTCAATCAAAGTGTACTTGCAGAATCTAAAAAATGGGGTCAATTTTTAAAAGCTCCGAAAGTATATTTTGATATTTTGGAAAAGGGTAAAGGTAAGTTTCAAACACTTGATAAATTGGCAGATGTTAAGTTTGGAATTAAAACAGGATGTAACGAATTCTTTATAATAAAAGAAGTAACTGATGAGCTAAAAGATGAAGAGATTAAAGCAATTGTAAATAATATTAATGATTTAAAAACAATCAAAGAAGTAAAGTCAAAAAAATTGAAAGTTGTTTGTAATGGATTTAATGAGTACTGGTTAATAGAGAAACAATTTGTTATAAAGTGCATAAAAAGCCCTAAAGATATCAATTCAAATTCTGTTAGTAAAGATGATCTCTTGAGTTCTCTTTTTTATATCGATATAGACAAACAATCGCTTAATAAATATCCTTATAGTTTTCATTATATAAAATATGGCGAAAGTAAATCAATTCACACAAGGCCAACATGTGCCTCCAGAAATGAATGGTGGAATTTAGTTAAAGATAGAACGCCTGATTTGCTTTGGCCAGAGATGTATTTTGACAGGTATTTTGTAGCTGAAAACAAAGCAAAATTTTTAGATACTGATAAGTTCTACGGTATTTATTTTTTTGATAGGGATTTAGTGAATTATTATGCTACTATTTTGAATTCAACTTTCTATCAATTATACAGAGAATTTATAAGTTTCAGCTCATTGGGCGAAGGTATTACAAAAACAGCCGTTTATGATGTTAAATTAATTCCAGTTATTAAGAACCAGCCATTTCTTAAAGAAATAACTACATTTTGGAAGTCATATTCATTGAATAAAACCTTATCCCTAAACGAGATAATTAATCCTGTAAAATCTATATCATTAAAAAATATTGAGCCTGAAAGGTTAAAGCTTGATAAGCTGTTTTTAAAAACAATTGGTTTTAAAAATAATGAAATTGAAGATGTACTATTGAGGCTTTATACTGATACAAAGAACACAATTGATGCCCGCCTACAAAAAGCCCAAAGCCTAAAAGGTGTAAAAGTCCAACGGAATAAAACTGAATTTTCAGTCTACCTCGAACAATTAAAACATTTAGTTGAAGAAGAAAGCCTTAAGCCTAAGAATAATTTGATTTTTGCAAAACAAATTCAAAAATTGGTAACTCAGATAACCAGTGAAATTTCCCTACAAAAGAAAATTCTTACTTCATATTGGAAAGAATTATATAATGAGGTATTTGATGAGAAGATTATTGCAAATAAGGCACAGACAAAATTATTTTAATTCAATAAATAAGGCGGTACATATTGTCTCGCTGCATTTCTCCGTGTGGATGGAGTACTCCTCGTGCTAAAAGGAATAATGGAATGTACCGCCTAAGTTGTAAATATACAATATTCTAAAAGAACAGAAAATTTTTACTATCCCGGTTCTTTTGTGAATAACTGATTATGAGAATTCGTAGACAGGCTTTTTAGAAGATAAGCCAATGCAGCACTAATGCCTGCGATCACAACCGGTTGAAGGTGGGGCCAGTCAAAAACCGCTCCTGATCCAAGAATCTTTATGATCCCATCGATCAGTGCAGCCAGGAATGCAATAAGGAGACCATTTAATAGATCCCTGTAGTCGAGTGTAAATAATTTTGATTTCATATTCTAAAGTTTAGTTGCTTAATACTATGTCTTTACGCTACGATGTCTTGCACTTCGTGCTGTCTTTACGCCCCTGCGTGGCTGTCTGTCACTTCGTTCCGTCATAAGACTTAAAGACACGAACGAAGTGAGTTTGACAGGCCGAAGGCCCAGACCTCAAGACAAGCGCAAAGCGCAAGACCTTCTTTATGCCTTTTCAAGTTCAACATTCAGATCGCTTCTTTCACCATCGGCAATGCTTACCGTAACCTCTTTTTCTTTGTATCCCGGTTTACTTACTACCACACTGTATGTTCCTGCCCTCATGTTTTTAATATGGAAGCTCCCTTTCTTAGATGTCTTTTTGTTTATTTCTCCGTTCCCGGTGTTGTCTGACAGTTTTTCGGCCTCATGAATAAATGTAAATAAAGCTCCATGTACCGGTGCTCCGCTAGTCAATTCTTTTGCTGTCGCTTTCAGGGCTATATTTCCGGTATTGGTGTCAACAAGTTTTCTGGAGGTTTTGTAAACATTGTAAAAATCTACCTGTTCGTCCTTTACAATTCCTACAGCGAAATCCATCATTTCAATTGCGTTGTCAACAGTTTGGAATAAAACGGCTAGCCTTTCTGTTGATTTTTTCTTTTCAGCAATACTGGATCTTGGAGTTTTCAGTACAGTGTTTAAAGCAGTTATAGTATCCAAAAAAACTTTTTGTGTCTCTGGAGTTATTCCATGCTCTGCCAGTTTTTCAATATTCGCTTCAGCATTTGTATGAATAGTCTTTGCTCTTTCGATCAAAGTAACTTCGGCCAGTCTTTCAAGCTGTCCTTCATTATATTCTACTTCCTTCAAAAGAGTATCACTGTTTGTAGACTTTGCATATAAAGCAATTTTTCTGGAATTTTTTGCAGCTAACACTATCAGATTCTGCTTCAACTTGTTTTTATCGCTTGCAATACCCGTTTTGTTGGCTCCCTGAGCTTTACCAATAGCCTGAATCTCATCAGTTGCTGATTGTACAATTACATAGTTTTCCCAGAATTTTGGGATCTTTTTAGCTACTGCTTCATTTTGTGTTACACAATTCCGCAATGCCAATTGCATGTCTAATTGAGTTCTTTGATTTGTGTTCATGTTTTTAATTTTTAAGGTTTAGAATTATTATCTTAATAAGAGATCTTTTAAGTGAAGTATCTTTCAGTTAGTTCCAAAAAAAGCTTTCCGATATGAAATTCGTTTCTCGCAAACCGGAATATGGCTCCGCAAATCCGGATTATCATTCCTCTATTATGTTTATTCTGACAAATTTGGTTCCGGAAGAATTACTGCAATTGAATTAAATACTAGATGATTATAATTTGTTTGAGTTAATAGTATTGTTATATTTGCAATTCGCGAATCGCGAATTAATAATATTCGTTATGAAGAAACATAATGGAATGCGTCCGCAAGACATTGTAGTTTTGTTGAAAATTATTTCAATGCAAAATCAAGAATGGCGTAATATTGATATTGCTAATGCACTTAATTTAAGCCCTTCGGAAGTATCTGAAGCACTAAACAGAAGTAAAATTGCTAAACTACTTGATGGTAAAAAGAAAAGTGTTAATCCAAATTCATTTAAAGAATTTCTAATTTATGGATTAAAGTATGTATTCCCAGTTGAACCAGGTGCAATTGTCAGAGGTATACCAACTGCACATTCTGCTCCTCCAATAAGTGAAAATATTTCTCAGGGTGGAGAAATATATGTTTGGCCTTATGCAAAAGGAATTAAAAGAGGACAGGCAATAGAACCTCTATATAAGACCGTACCAGAGGTTGCTCAAAAAGACAAATCTTTATACGAATTACTTGCGCTTACTGACACTCTGAGAGTTGGCCGGGCAAGAGAGATTAAAATTGCAATAGAAGAATTAGAAAAAAGAATGAAATATGCCAACCGATAATATTGATATGCTACAAACTGTGGCATATGGATTAGAAGAATTAAAAGAAGAAATGGTATTTGTAGGAGGAGCTGTTGCAGAATTATATGCAGATGATCCCGCCTCATCAGATATTAGGCCAACACAAGATATCGATTGCACGATAGAATTAAGATCATATAAGGAGCATACAGAACTTGAAGAAGATTTAAGAACTAAAGGGTTTGCAAATGATACTTCTCAAGGTGCACCAATTTGTAGATGGATATATCAGGATATTAAAGTCGATGTGATGCCTACAGATGAGAATATTTTCGGTTTTAACAATCAATGGTATCCAGGTGGTGTTGATAAAAAGATTTCTAAAACACTTCCTGATGGTACAGAAATATATGTATTCCCTCCAGAGTATTATTTAGCTTCAAAGTTTGAAGCTCATAATGACCGTGGAGGAAATGATTTGAGACAAAGTCATGATTTTGAAGACATTATTTATATACTTGATAATTGCACTGATATACTGGCAAGCATTGGAAATTCTGACGAAGAGGTTAAAAACTACTTAAAGGCAGAATGCGAAAGCTTGTTAGAAAATGAAGGATTATCAGAGGGTCTCGAAAGTGCATTACCATACGGGTCAGATTCAAATAGAGTAGAAATTATTGAAGATTTGATACTTGAGATCGCTAGTCTTGATTGACATTTGAAAGTTCACCTTTCCATTATTCTAATCCAAAGGCTAAATCATGTAAAATTTTCAAAAGCGATATTAAAATACTATCAATAAGAATGTTTGACGAGATTAAAAAATATAAGAATAATGGACACTTCTTTTTTAAAAAAGGAGATAATCTAAAGCAATTAAGCAAAAGCGTTCCTGACTTACCCGGTGTTTATTATATTATTCGTTTATCAAATGGTAGAATTGAACTTGTTTATATTGGAAAATTTGGCACTATTAGACAAAATGGACAGTTCAAAGATCAAGGATTAAACGGTTGCCTGAATAATAAGCAAGAAGGATTTTACAGACAGGACTTTTTTGAATCACAAATTTTGAAAGAAAATATTGATGCTTTAGATATCTATTGGTTTGTAACATTTGATACAAAACATAAAGATCTACCTGGTTTTGTTGAAGGTCTTTTAATTCAGCGATTTTTCGAAATTCATGGAAAATTACCTCTGTGGAATAAGGATTATTAGAGCTTTGACAATTGAAAAACAAAAGCAGGCACACACATTGCCAAGCCACACAGGCCAACCTTATCGCCAAAGCTTGGCAAAGAGTGCGCCTGCTGCCCCAATTGAATTTTAAAATTTTCTCCCTCCCACCTATGTAAGAAAGTTTTCTTCAACATGACAATTTGGTGGATACCATTGGACTAAAATAAAAATAAAGAATTCATAACGAGACAATTTACAGGCACCGAGACAGAAATAAAAGCCAGCCTATAATAAAGAGGACTTCGTCAAGAAAAACTTTAATGCGTTCATAACTGCTAAAACCGGATGCCCTGGTTACATTTGGCCGGGTAGATTACAATTCACTTACATAACTTTACAACAAGCACTTAACTCCGTCCATTGATGGTCAATTTATTCCGGCTAAAGGTGGTCAGGATCACGGGCTTTCCCAGTTACCACCTATGCCTGATCTTCGTGATTATACTCAGGAACATAAAGAAATTAGGGCATTAAGTAAAAAGATTGGTATTGGGCCTGCCAAGATGAAAGTTTCGACTTCAGTTGATCTTAGGCAATGGTGCTCACCTGTTGAAAACCAAGGTAACCTTGGTTCATGCACTGCTCATGCAGGTTAAGGGTGATGCAGGCTGCTGGCTTAGGTGCGCTATGGGTGCTCTCGTTCTTTGTGGAATACCAGACGAAAAATACTGGCCTTATACAGTTGCAGATTTTGATAAAGAACCAGATGCATTTGTATACTCAATTGCCGACAATTATGAAGCCGCTAAATATTTTTGTCACGACCCTCAGGGAGCTAAAGTCCCCTACCCTACGATTCTTGATTCCGTTAAAAAATATCTTGCAGCTGGGATTCCTTCTATGTTTGGATTTTGGGGTTTCCCATCTTATGATAAATCTGATGTTTGAGGAGGACGAAGGACGACGAGTTGTATTGCGCGGGCAAGCCGAAGACCAGACCTCAAGACTGCAGGACTGCAAGACAGCGAACGAAGCGAGCAAAACAGCCCGCAGGGCGTAAAACTCCAAGACATCCAGACATCCCCCGTGATTTCTCAGAGTGCCATCTTTCTTTTTCTGTTTTATTAATTTTCTTCTCTTTCTGTTTATTTGCTGTCTGCTATAAGACTCATTAAATTTGATTTTTAGAAATCATTATTCAATACAAAAACTTCTCATATCAACTTTTTTTCATAACTTGTGTAATTACTAGTTGATCTGTTTCTCAGAAACTGTCTTTTTCGATTGAGATTTTACTCTTTTTATTGCTGATAGTAATATTTAAGCTGTTTATAATATCATTCTTTCATGTTTGTATAAATTCGATTCAAACTATGAAAAGTGTATAATAGTGAATATGTTACTATACTAAAATATTTAGTTAACTAATATCGCCACTATGCAAAGCGAAAACAGACTTTTCAATATCCCATTTACCACATTTGCGTCTGTCATTGGCTTGCTGACAACAATCTCCGGGCTCCTGATAATTATTGCGTGGCAGCATGACATAACCTTTCTTAAGACCTTTGGACTTGGAGAAATACCCATAAAAGCAAATCTTGGTGCATGTTTCCTGTTATCAGGTCTCGCACTTACACTTCTTCAGTTTTCTCTCGCGTTAACCAGATTATTATCCAGGCTATTTTCAATAATGGTTGTCCTAATTGGTATTCTTACCATATTGGAAATTGCCTTTTCTGTCAGTTTCGGAATGGATGAAATTCTCTTTCGTAAAATTTTCCTCTCCAGCTCAAATGTCGGTCCGACACGAATGGCTCTGAATGCAGCAATCTGCCAGGTATTGATAGCTATTAGTCTATTATTTCTCTCACTAAGAAATATTCGTCTTAACTTTTTCATTGAATTTTGTTTTGTCCTTACTTTCTCAATAAGCCTTTTAGGTCTGGTTGGATTCATATTTGGTATGGCTGAATTTTCTGCAGCCACAGGTTACACTAATATGGCTGTTATAGCTGCGTTGTTATTTTTATTCATGTGTTTAGGTATTTTCTTTGCATTTTTTTCGAGGATTCCATCAAAAATATCAATTGATCAGAAATTCTTTGCCGGAATAATTTTTACTGCTTCGATCATAATCTTTATAACCCTCCTTTCCAACGCTGGTTTCAGATCTGTACGCGAAGAAAGCAAAAGAGTTGAGCACACTCAAATTGTGAAAAATTACCTTAACCTTCTATTATCAGATGTTTTAGAAGTTGAAACAGGGGTGCGCGGATACCTTATCAGCAATAATGAAGATTATCTTGAACCAATGATCAAGGCAAAGAATGATTTACCTGTTTCAATTCATGAATTGTCCCTTCTGGTCCAGGATAATAAGAAACAACTGGCACGGCTTGATACTCTTAATCAATTGATCCTGGCCAGGGTCGGACATGCAGAATTATTAAAGTCTAAAAATCTTACAGAGGGTAATGAAGCAGGTGTAGCTTTATTTAAGACAAACAAGGGTAAAATCCTAACAGACAAGATCCGGGTACTTATCCTCAAAATGATTGTTGAAGAAAACCAGCTGCTTAAGGTAAGGAATGAACAGGAAACAACCTATTCGAAAAAGACTCAGATAATTGTTGTTCTTA
Source organism: Bacteroidales bacterium (assembly GCA_049512815.1). Classification (GTDB taxonomy): domain Bacteria; phylum Bacteroidota; class Bacteroidia; order Bacteroidales; family VadinHA17; genus LD21. The sequence continues at coordinate 44,852 of JBEKWS010000028.1, forward strand.
ATCTTTTGGTTCAGTTAATCCTGTTAACCATAATTTTCATTGTTATCCGCGGAAACATTAATCAAAGGAGAAAAGCAATTAAAGAGGTTCGTCAGTTAAATGAAGAACTTGAAAGAAGAGTTGCTGAGCGCACAGCGAATCTGGCTAAAAGTGAGGAGCGGTTCAGGCTGACTCTTGATAATATGCTGGAGGGATGCCAGCTTATAGGATTCGATTGGCGCTATATCTATCTCAACGATACTGCTGATAAGCATAACCACAGATCTAAGGAAGAACTTTTAGGCAATAAATATATGGATATGTGGCCGGGAATTGAAGACACTGAAGTATTCCGTATTATTAAGCATTGTATGGAAGAACGTGTTCCTCACCATATGGAAAATGAATTTGTTTTTCCGGATGAAACCATAGGATGGTTCGACCTTAGCATTCAACCTTCACATGAGGGAATTTTAATATTATCTCATGATATCACCGAACGTAAAAGGGCAGAAGAGGCTTTGTTTAGGAGCGAAGAAAAATACCGTACAATCTTTGAGAATATTCAAGATGTATATTACGAGACATCAATTGAAGGAACGATCCTTGAGATTAGTCCTTCCATTGAGATCCTGTCAAAAGGTCAATATAACTGGGATGATCTTATAGGAAAGTCGATATATAATTTCTATTCTGACATCAATGAACGAACCGCTCTCATATCACAAATAAAGGAACGGGAAACCGTTTCAGATTATGAGATCACACTAAAAAATAGGGATGGTTCACTGATCCCTTGTTCTCTTTCGTCGAAAATCTGCTTAGATGCACAAGGACGTCCGGAAAAAATCATCGGGAGCATGCGCGACATCACCGACCGGAAGCAAGCAGAAAAGGAATTACTCAGACATCGTGATCACCTTGAGGAATTGGTAAATGAACGGACGGAAGAGCTTCGTGCCTATATGGATGAAACACGTGATCTTTATGAAAATGCTCCTTGTGGTTATCATTCAGTTGATGCAAACGGGAAATTTGTACGTATTAATAACACCGAACTGACATGGATCGGATACAACCGCGATGAAGTCATCGGCAAGATGGGGACTGTTGATTTTTTAACCCCTGCAAGTTTGGAAACGTATAAATCAATTTTCACTGTTCTTATGAAGCAGGGAGAAATTAGTAATATTGAATTTGAGTATAAACGTAAAGACGGCTCAACGTTCTTCGTTTCTTTGAATGCTACTGCAATTTATGATGCTGATACCAAATTTATTATGAGCCGATCAACCCTCTTTGATATTACTGATAGGAAACTTGCGGAAGAGGCATTACGGATTAAAACAAGTGAAATAGAGAATTTCTTCAACGTTGCATTGGATTTACTATGTATTGCTGATACATCAGGTAATTTTATCAGAGTCAATAAGGCCTGGGAAAATATTCTTGGATATTCAACATCCGAATTGGAACATAGGCAATTTCTAGAGTTTGTGCATCCTGAGGATATGCAACCTACGCTTGATGCTATGAGTGAATTAAGTGACCAACACCCAATACTCAAATTCATCAACCGTTATAAAACTAAAGAAGGTAGTTACCGGTTTATTGAATGGCATAGTGTTCCGGTAGGCAATTTTATTTATGCCGCGGCTCGTGACATTACTGACCGTAAACAGGATGAAGAAGCTCTCAGTAATGCAAAGAAGGAAGCAGAGGCTGCGAACCAGGCAAAGAGTGAATTTCTGGCAAATATGAGTCACGAAATCCGTACACCTATGAATGCAGTTTTAGGGTATACCGAATTATTAGCTAGCACACTTATTGACCAGACTCAGAAGGATTATATCAATTCAATCAAATCGAGTGGAAGAAGCCTTCTTACACTGATTAACGACATCCTTGACCTTTCAAAAATCGAAGCCGGTAAACTTGAACTTGAATATGATTTTATAGATACATATTCTTTCTTTTCCGAGTTTGAGAAAATATTTTCACTGAAGGTTTCTGAAAAGGGACTAAAATTTATTCTGGATATAGCTTCAGGCACTCCACATGGGATCTGTATTGATGAGGCGAGGGTGCGCCAGATAGTTTTTAATCTCATTGGAAATGCAATTAAATTTACTTCAGAGGGTCAGATTACACTTAAAGTATTTATCGAGAATCCTCAGGTTGTGAACTATTCAAAAGAAAAATCAGAAGAGCTGATTGACTTAATAATTGAAGTTATTGATACCGGGATTGGGATTTCAAAAGAATTACAGGAGGCTATTTTTGAACCGTTTGTCCAGGAAAGAGATTATAAACATTATGGAGGTACAGGATTGGGTCTTGCAATAACCCGGAGACTCACGGTCCTCATGAACGGTACCATTAATTTGAAATCAGAACTTGGCAAAGGGAGTACATTTACCGTAAGGATACCGGAAATAGCATACCAGAGAGATTTTTCCGGAACAAACATAGATATTCAGATTAATCCTGCAGAAATTATATTTGAGGAAGCAGTTATCCTGATTGCCGACGATGTGGAACATAACAGGAGCTACCTTAAAGATGCTCTTAAAAACACCAATTTAAAGATATTTGAAGCGGAAGACGGTTTTGATGCTTATCAGCTTGCAAAGAAAGTTGTTCCCGATCTGATTATTGCCGATATACGGATGCCAAAAATGGATGGGTTCGAGTTATTAAACAAAATCAAGACCGATAAGAAACTCAAACATATACCTGTTATTGCTTATTCTGCATCGGTCTTAAAAGCCCAGAAAGAACGGATACACAAGAGTGAATTCGTAGGGCTTCTTATTAAACCTGTTAAAGTTACCGAACTATATCTCGAGCTAATGAATATTTTACCCTTTAGATCAACAAAGGAGGTTGAATCAGATAAGCCACATTCAGAAGTTGACTTAATTGGAGAAATAACTGACCTGCCCGGATTAATTCAATCTCTCGAAACCAGTTTTTATGCCACCTGGAAAACATTTACTGTCACACAACCTATCGGTGAAATCAGGGAATTCGGCAAAAATTTGATTCAACTTGGTTTGGAACACAACTCAGGTATTATTATTGGTTATGGAAAAGATTTAACCGGGGCTACTGATAGTTTCAATATAGGGGCAATTTTAAAACTTATTGGTAAATATAAAGGGATTATTGAAAGTCTTAAAGGATCAACTAAAAATATTAGTTATGACTAATCAGAAAATTTCACAATCATCTGAACCTGCAATTCTAATTGTTGATGATAATCCTCAGAATCTTCAGGTATTAGGTAAGATATTGCAGGAAAACAAGTACGAAATCGAATTTGCCATCAATGGTGAAGTGGCCATGGTGTGGCTAAAAAAACGACAATTCGATCTTATATTACTTGATATCAACATGCCTGGCATGGATGGTTTTGAGGTATGCAGGAAGATACGTTCAAATCCGGAACTGAACAACATGCCTGTTATTTTTTTATCGGCTGAGAGCGAAAGAGAAAGCATATTGAAGGGATTCGAACTTGGGGCACAAGATTACATTACAAAACCATTCGACAGCAGGGAACTTCTTGTAAGAGTCAGAACTCATCTTACTCTTAAGGATAGTCTTGAAAAACTGGAAAAGCTTAATAAGTCACTCGAAGAAAAAGTGGCTGAACGAACTCAGCAGCTAAAAGAAGCCAACGAAAAGCTGGAAGTTACAAACATTAAATTACTCGATTTGGACAGGGCCAAAACAGATTTCCTGAACCTTATCAGTCATGAGATCCGTACACCTTTGAACGGTATTTTGGGGCCTTTGGAGCTTCTAAAGGACACTCCCTATGCCAGTGATATAAGTGACCTGATCGAAATTCTGGATTTGTCTGTAAAAAGATTGGAGAGGTTCTCTTTAAACGCACTCCTGATCACCAGGCTTAAAACTAAACAGTTTGAAATAAAAAAGGATAAAATACTTCTCTCAAACCTGATCACTGAGGTGATAAATGAAGAAAAAGAAAAATTTCAACTGAAGAATATTCAGGTTAAAAGAAACGATAATGTAAGCCTCGACTTAATTTCTGGTGAGGCTGAACTGATAAAAAAATGCATTAGCAATATACTCGATAATGCTGTACGTTTCTCTCTTGATAACAGTACCATAGAAATCGACACTTACGTTGAAGAACAAACTATTATTTGTGAAATTAAAGATAATGGAAAAGGATTTGCAACAGGAACTATTGATCGTGTATTCGAATTATTTACTACTGGTGATGAGTACAAAGATAATAGTATCGGGATTGGTCTTCCTATTGCCAAAATGATCATGGAGGGACATGGCGGAAGTATAATTGTTGGTAACAATCCCGGGGGTGGTGCTTCTGTAAAGCTACTATTTCAAACCAATGTCGTAGATTGAACAACGATGGAAACTGTAAGTGAAAAATTTTAAAATTATCTGATGAACCAGGAAAATATATTCGATCTGCCATCAGTCTTAATTGTTGACGATAATGTAAAAAACCTTCAGATCCTCGGTGGATTTTTACAGAATGAGAAATTGATAGTTGAGTTCGCAATTGATGGTATGTCTGCGTTAAACTGGCTGGATAAGAAGAAATTTGACCTTATTCTCCTTGATATAATGATGCCCGGCATGGATGGATATGAAGTGTGTTCCCTGATCAAGAAAGACCCTGTTAACTGTGAAATTCCCATAATCTTTATAACCGCAAAAACAGACTCAGAAAGTATTATTAAGGGATTTGAAACAGGTGCTGTAGATTATATTACAAAACCCTTCATACAGAGTGAACTATTAATCAGGGTCAAAACGCAATTAAATATTAAAAAAGCTAATGAACAGATTAATCACTACCTGAATGAAATTGAGGAACGAAACAAAAATATCAGCGATAGCATTGATTATGCCAGGTATATTCAGAATGCAGTCGTAAGTACATCGGGAAAAAATCTGAAATTTTTACCGGAATATTTCATCCTGGACCTCCCGAAAGATGTTCTCAGCGGAGACTTTTACTGGTTATGTGAGGCAGATAATAAACTTATTATTGCTGTAATGGATTGTACAGGACATGGAGTACCGGGGGCCCTCATGAGTATTCTGGGTATTACATTACTGAATGAAACCGTTTTACATGATCATATTATACAACCTGATAAAATTCTTGAAAGTCTTCGTTACGAGATTATCCAGGCTCTTGGGCAAAAAAAAGGGATAGGCAATATTAAAGATGGAATCGAAGGTTCAGTCATCTGTTTTGATTCCGGATCGAAAAAACTTCAATACTCCGGTTCTTTTAATCCACTGATTCTTATACATAAAGACGAAATATTTGATATAAAAGCAGACAGAATTCCGATAGGATTTTATGAAGGAACCGGGAAATTTACACTTCATGAAATAGATATTGAAAAAAACGATACAATTTATCTTTTTTCTGATGGAATAATTGATCAGTTTGGTGGACCGGGAAACAGACGGTTTATGATTAAACATCTGAAAGATTTACTTGCTGGTAATCATAAGAAAGCTATGAATCGTCAAAAAGAAATCTTAATTGAAGAACTTAATCGCTGGAAAGGTGATTTAGTTCAAACAGATGATATTTTGGTTTTAGGGATTCGGTTTTAATGACCACATCAGAATTTTACTTTGCAAGCACATTTAAAAGCCACTCCGGCAACAGTTCAAGCCAAAGCTTTTAAAAGAGCTTGCAAAAATCAGCTACAATTGTAAACCGATTCAGGTAAGAAAGGCACTCCCCGCAATTAAGCCAAGTTCTAAAGGTAAATTCAAAGGTTGCGGGTAGAGCCTTAAAGCTTGTACCGCGATCGCGATCAATCCCTCACGCACTGTGATTGTTGGTCAAATATCGTACAAAGCACTTGATAACTTTCAATTTTGGATATTATTTGATAGATTTGATAAGCAATACATTTTTAATAAGAAAATACTATATAGATCATTGATATAGTGTTTGCTAGATCGCTAGTCAACATGTGACTGACTTAGCGTAAGCATATCCCATGATTCTGATTCCGTAGTAATCTGGACAAGTTGGTAAAGGTGATAGCACCGTCCCTTCGCATTGCGGCACATCCCACAAACCGCACAAGCCAAAGCACTGGCAATGTTTGCGGGAAGAGCCTTCCAGCCCATCCCGCCATTATTAGAAGAAAAGAGAATTAGAGTAATGTGACCTGCAAACATGACCCAGGGAATTTGGTTGAGTAGGTAAAGGGGAGTTTTACCCCCAAACCTCTCTCATAACCGTACGTGAACCTCTCGACTCATACGGCTCTTCGAACTCATACAACCAGTAAAGGTTGCAGGCAGTAGAAACAAGCTCATCCCCCACTTTGGAGTTGGCAAAATTTAAATAGCCTTGAGTCC
>JBEKWS010000029.1:0-46860 GCA_049512815.1 Bacteroidales bacterium
GGGGAAATCCGTCAACTGATGACCCCCAGCTTACTGTTAAAGGTACCGTTACTGATGCCACAACAGGAGAAGCATTACCTGGTGTTAACGTTGTTGTTCGGGGAACTACTGTCGGAGTACTTTTACGACGTACGAAGATGGGTTATCGGACCTGAAGCATATAATATTGATGCGACCGGTGTAGATGTCAGATATAAGCTTAACCCGGATTAAACTACTGCTACAATTCCCACTATTACACAAATTGTGATTCAGAAAAGATCCTAGCTTGATAAGGCATATTTCTTCCCGATTTCGAGAAGTGAGATGAATAAAAATGATCTGTTAGCACAAAATCCAGGTTATTAGTCTTAGTTAAATTAAAAGAAAAATGTGGCTGTCCGGAAAGTGACTCGAACAGTCTTATTTTTCAAATAATAAAAGTTAATAAAATCATAATAAAATGCATAAAATAGTAATTATTATTCTGTTGAAAATGATGATTTTGGCAGGTTGTACTACACAGGCCCAATATTATCAGGTTTTAACCAATGGCATGATCAATGCAAAAAAAGATACAGTTCTTTCGGAAATTATATCATATCATAATGTTCGTATTGACAATAATGGGAATATACTTCCCTGGTATTCGGCTAACCTGGGTGAATCATACGATGATGTGCTGAACCGGGTATGGAGCTTCTGGAAAAACATGGAGCTTGATTCCAATGGAATTAAATATTACATGAACCACCAGGTTTGGCGACCCGGGCATGATAAACGCGGATTAGGCGGCGACCAGATTATGATGGCACTTTCTTCATGGGATATGTTTTATAATTATATAGGTGATGAATCGGTTATTAAAAACATGAAGTACATGGCAGATTATTACCTGGCCCATTCATTATCATCGCCGGACAGCAAATGGCCTGATTTACCCTACCCGTATAATACTATAGTAGAATCTGGCTTATATGATGGTGATATGATTCTTGGAAAAGGATACCTGCAGCCCGATAAAGCAGGTTCATTTGGATTTGAATTGCTCAAACTTTATAAGAAAACAGGCGATAAAAAATACCTCTCTACTGCTGTAAAAATTGCAAATACACTGGCTTCTAAAGTCCGGCCCGGCGATAATGATAACTCACCATGGCCATTCAAAGTAAATGCAGAAACTGGTGAAACAGGTATCTTAGTTGATCAGGCTAAATGGCATGAAAGAATGTCGGAGGGTCTGGAAAAATCAAATCCAAAAAATAAGAAGTCGGCCTACACAACCAACTGGACCAGCACTTTAGACTTATTCACAGGACTTATTGCACTACAGGAAGGGAATGCTGATGCTTACAAAAAAGCTTTTGACATAACCATTAACTGGTTAAAGACTTATCCGGCCAAAACGAATAAATGGGGACCGTTTTTTGAAGATGTACCAGGATGGTCAGATACCCAGATAAACGGAATAACCTATGCCATGTATATCATAGAACATCCGGATTTAGATCCAAATTGGAAAGAAACAGTAAATAATATTTTTCAATGGGTCCACAAAGAACTTGGCGATAAGGAATTTATAAAATATGGCGTTATCTGTACCGATGAACAGACGCAATATCGGGTCCCCGGAAACAGCCATTCATCGCGGCAAGCTTCAGTGGAACTGATGTATTGGGAAAAGACAGGTGATACAACTTATACCCGGAATGCAATTCTTCAGTTAAATTGGGCCACGTACATGGTTGACTTTGATGGGAAAAACTTATATCCCAGAGATGATATATGGATGACAGATGGTTATGGTGACTACGTGCGTCATTATTTAAGGGCCATGGCTGCAGCGCCGCAATTGGCACCCGAAAATGCTGATCATTTATTAAGGACATCTTCAACGATATGTAAAATATCTTACCAACCTGCCGGAATCTTCTATAACACATTTGATAAGACTTCCGAAGAAATTTTCAGGCTTATATCAAAACCAAAAATGGTTAGGATAAATGGAAGGATAATTAAGGAAGTTAATGGTATTAAATCCAATGGATGGATATGGCAATCGCTTGATAAAGGAGGAATATTAAAAATAAAACAAGAAAAAGGGAGTAAAATTGAGATAATAAAATAAAAATAATTATTTTAAAATGAGAAAAAATCTTGTCATCGGGCTTTTGTTAGTTGGCACTTTCATTTCAGTATCAGCGCAGTATAAAGTCGACACCATGTGTGATGCGAAAATCATTCTTGATAAAAGCGGCAAGCTGCTTTCGCGCTATGACCCCAAAACGCCAGGTACAGGATATGTAAAAGCGGTAAAATTAGCAGTTGATTTCTGGAAAAATTGCCCGAACGACCCCAACAACAAACTACCCTTATACCTTACCCATTGCTCAATGTATCGCAATGGTAAAGGTAGTTTCTATGGTTCGACCTAGCCTCATAATCCAATAGTTGTTAAGCCTGTATGGTCCAAAGTTTAGCTATTGATTGGAGAAACTATTCGGCCGATGAATCAATGGTTGATATTGCCCGCAAAGGTATCGACCATCAATTACAATAGGCTTCTTCCATCAGAATTTCTTCGATACTTTAACACAGTTGGCATCCGGAAATCCTTTTCTGGAAACCGTTACATTTATATTTCCTTCTTTTCGGTTAGTCCGGACAACACGAATACATTTTCCGTAATAGGTCGAGCGCTGATCAGCATTCCATTTCTCATCGCTAAAAATATTGCTGTTAGTTACTCCTGCAATTTCACCGACTCCGGTAACTTTAAAATTAACTAATCGATCTGCGTTTGGCACCGTGATTCCATTTTTGTCGATTATTCTGACGGTTATATAGGTAAGATCCAAACCGTCAGCTTTAATTACTTTTCTGTCAGGTTCCAGAACGATCTGATAAGGGTCGGTTGCAGTTTTAAATTCCTGCTCAAATACGACCTTGTAGCCTTTTAATGTTTCCATAATTAAATAATTTAAATACAGTTATTTACGTTTGTGGGGTTATTGTTATTTATTTGTCCCCACGAGAATAAATACTGTACCAGTACATGTAAAGTCATGAAAACACAAAAAATATTTTCATTTGCTAAAAATCTGGCTTCTTAAATTCAGATCAATTGATATCAATGTCACATCAATGAGGAAAAACAGTTTTCCATTTTGTTCTGTAAAACCTTTGATATAACTCGCTAACTCTAAAATGGTGATGTGTGCTAATAATATCTGCCAATTTAAAAATGATACACTTCCACCGAATTGTTCTTCTGGTTCTATTCGAGTAAACCATTTACAGTTAGTAAAGAATACGTATTCTTTCATTGTCATTTTATTAATAAATCCCTACACTATGGCATCGGGTTTGCTTATCTTATATTTTATAAATAAATAGATTGCTTTTAGCAGAAGCATTACCATATTGAATATGCCAGAGCATAATCAAAAGCAATGCTTCATGCCAATGCAATCAAAGTATTCAAAATGTATGTTTTGGTTTTAAGTCTCGGAGCAGTTCTTGCATCGTGAGAAAGTAGTTCGTCTGAGACTTGGTTATCTGACAGAGCAGTTCTTGTGTTTAGACAAGTAATTTGCTCGTAATGCGTGTAAAGATAATGGTGAAAGTAAAAAAATGCAAGAATTTTTGTCTAAACAACTGATATAAAGTTTATTCATATTCATTCACTAACTTTCATTTTGATAATGTAAGTTTAAAATATGAATAAACTGTCAGCATTACCCGTTATGGGCATCTGTGGCATATCTGTTTTGATGCTATCTGAAATATTTTTCCAAGTTTTGCTGTTGATGGTTGCCACCGATGATTTTTATCTGCGGCTATCTGACCATTGTGAATTTTATAATTTTTTCCACCAAGACAAACTGTACCTCCAGTTGCTTTAATGACACTTAGTGCATTTAGTTTAAATCCAAAAGCGATTTTAAGGTCAGGGTCAAAAGTGAAATTGCTGTTCAATTTATTTATCCACCAAGGCAAACATTTTTTAATTAATGTATCATAAGCAGGTTTTTTTCTAAGCCTCGTATAATTCATTGTAAAAAGCAGAGTGTCAATAAGTAAAAAACCTAAATCTGCAAGACACTTATAAGCATCGTTTTGGTTGGGAGACGCAGGATTGCTATAGAAAGTCTTCCATACAAGTTTAAACAGCGGAGTATTTGCACTAATGTAAAAATACTTTCCCGTGGAAGGCGGTGCTTCACATATAAGTAGGTACTTAATCTTTTTACCTCTAAACCTTTTTATGTTAGTATTCCAATAGTTTTCAGTATCATCAAAGATTTTTCTTAACTTTTTCCGCTTTTGAGCACTAACTTGATTTGGAAATAATTTTTCGAGTTCTTCAAGATTCTCGTTGAATACATCAAATTCTTCCATGCCGATATTTTCAGAGACTATTATAATTGAATTATTTGTTGATAGATTTTAATCATACGGCTTAATTATTCTCCAAGTTCCAATGCCTTGATTGTGCCAATTGCATTGCCAGCAATCCCTTTAATTGACCCGTACATGTCAATTGTATTATGGATAACCTTTTCAAGTTGTTTTTCACGTTCCTTCCAGATTCGTTCCATGGCTCGTTTTTCTTTATCCATTTCGGATTTCATTTCAGAAAATCCATCAACAATTGCTTCAACCCTGTGTCTGAACTCTTCACTGGTAAGATAGGTGTACAGCACTTCCATTTTGTCACCTTTATTTTCTTGTGCTGATTTTACTGAATGAGTCTGCAGAAGTAATTCTCTCAAGACAAAGGTTATACTTTCGACTTCTTTATAAGAACAAATCCAAACGCCATCCTTTCTTGCAAAATGGGTTGTACCTTTTGGATAAACTTCTGTAACAATAACTGCCAAGTCGGCTTGCTGTTCACGCTGGTCTTCCTTGAGTTTTTCAATCCAATTATCTGTAAATGCTTTAGTGCGCTTGCTCTCATAAATTATTTTACCACAAATTTGTTGGAGAGGATTTACAATGGTGTGGATTACATCCGCTCCCCTGACTCCCTTTGGCACAGATTCAATAAGATCAAAACGGTATAACGATTTTAAGATATCTTCTAACGCTAATTCCAAAACCTCCCCCTGCATCTGCATAGAACCCTGTTCTGCTTTACGCTTCATTTCTTCAATCAGTTGCTTCTGGTCACTGAGTTGTTTATCATATTCTTTAAATTTTAGAGCATTTTTTTCCTGCTCTTTCTTTATAACTTCAGTTGCAATTTCTTCTCGCTTTACCAACATCTGTCTTTCGATATCCAGTTGCATTTCTTCCTGCTTCTCTTTTAATGCCTTTTCATTTTTAAGAAGTTGCAATTCTCTGGATTTAAGTTCAAAGTTTTCCTTCTTCTTTTTATCGTTTTCGTCTTCAAGCAATGTTATCTTTTGCTTGTATTCTTCATCGGTTAACTGTTTAATTTTGACCATTTCTTCAGTTAACCTTTCCTGAAGTTTAGTATTGATAATCGAATCTTGCTGTTTTTTAAGCGATTCAAATTCTTCTCTCTCCTGTTCAAGTTTAAGTTTTTGAGAATTAAAACCTTCTGCTTGTTCATTTATCTTTTGTTGGTACACAAGTTTGATTTTTTTTTTTCTTGAATTAGAAAAGCATCACCAACAGGAAATTCATGTCCACACTTAGGACATTTAATCTTATTTGCTGTGTCGTCTTTCATAATATGTTATTTTTTGATTAAATCATTCCAGTTCTCGAATACCCGAATTGCGGTTATTGCCATTCGGTAAAACTAAATCTTGATATTCAGCAGTAATATAAAACTTCACAAAGGTAGTAAATCTAACTCCCTCTATCTTACAGATATCATGTCAGGCAATCGAATCCTATTCTATGCCTTCAAAAAACTCATCCAGACGATAACCATAAACATCAAGGAGTTTAAATAATCCAACAAGTGAAATATTACAGCTATATTCTCCCCTTTGAATTTGTCTACGGCTTACTCCATTATCTGCAAAACCATCTTGATTTTTACCTTCCGAATAACGCATTTCTTTTAACATAATTGAGATTCGCTGAAGACGTTTTTCGTGGAGTGGTAATATATTATTTTTTCGGGTCTGGTTCATTTTTTTTGGTTTAAAATAAATACAGACCAGATTGAATTTTGCACCCAAATTGGTGCATTAATAGATACGTTAACTATGTTTTATTATTCTTTAAAGGCACAATAATGGTAGTTTAATACTCCCCAGATAAGTATAAGAAATGGTTCAGAATGCCATTTTGAACGGCAAAACAATCAGATTTCAGGCAATTAAATGCAAAAAAATGGGAAATGTGTACCGACAGAGGTTGAATCACGCTTATATTTAAAATAAATATAGAAAAATATGAGAATTAATTATGAATTATCGGATGTCTTTGAAAAAGTCCTGTACTGATACATCCAGTTTTTTCAAAATTTCAAGGAGCATTTTCATGGTAACGTTTTCACCCCTCTCGATTCTGTTCAGACTAACCTTATTAATCCCATTCAGGTACGACCATGCCTCGTAGTTTTGATTCTTCTGCCTGCGCAATTCCCTGACTCTCTCACCGATCATTTTCATTTGGTGGTCAACTGATGAATCAGACCTTACTTTCTTTGCCATAGCGCCTAATTATAAATCAAAGGTACAAAAACATAATTGATTATGTAATTTTTTCAATACAATTTATATTATGTACAATATTAGTTGTATATTTGTGCCATGAAATCAAAAAGGTATAGTCGTCATAGTAATAAGGTCACGATTTATCATCATAAATTGAACCTTGAGAATGAGTATAATACAACCTATTTCTTAATTACTGAAATAGAAGATGGTAAACCGCAAAGAACTTATTATTTTCAGATACCAGATTCTTTTAAAGATAATCGCTTATTGGGCGAGATGCATGAACGGTATGCTCGCTACTGTCCGAACTAATGCTAAAAAGCAATTAAAAATCAAAATTGAAGAATATGAAACAAGGAAGACATATAAAATCTATAAATATTCACTTTTCAACAATAGTGAACATAATTTCGCATATACCTGTAAAACAGTTTATTATATTGATTACACTATTCCTGCAAATTTTTTCATATTCTCTTGTACTTTTTTAACCACATAAATGAACATTTATGAGCAAAAAACTAAGCATTACAACAGCAGACTATCTGACATGGGATCAAAATTTAAACTTGATCAGAAAACTCATTGATGATAATGAATATCGAATTGCACTATTGATAAGTTTTGGATCCTTCTGGGGATTACGCATTTCCGATATACTTCGTATTCGTTGGATAGACGTCTTTGATAAAAATGAATTTGACCTAGTTGAAGGAAAAACACAAAAATCACGGGAGATCAGAATCAATGTCCAACTTCAAAAACATATACATTCTTGTTATGACGCAATTAAGCCTGCAACGCTGGAAGAACCAATATTCTTAAGCCAGAAAAAAACAATCTTCAGCATCCAAAGAGTCAATGTGCTTTTAAAAGAAATCAAAAGTCGATATGGTTTGAAGATCAGGAATTTTTCCAGTCATTCATTAAGAAAAACTTTTGGCAGGGAAGTGTTCGAAGCAAGTGGAACATCTGCAGAGCTTTCGTTGGTTAAGCTTTGTCAGTTGTTTAACCATAGCAATACTGCCATAACCAGGCGATACTTAGGCATTGCCCATGAGGAACTTATGCAAACCTATGATATCCTTAAGTTCTAAAAACAAAGTATCTCTTGACATATTAGTTTTTGAATTACCATCTAAATAAGAAACAGATCGATAACTCAATATTTCGATCATAATTAAATACCTTCCTTATTATAATATGTCCAGTCTATTTGTATTCGAAGGACGTTAGCAATTTCTTATTGATTTTGTTATGTTAATTCTCGGAATTACTGTTCTATGGTAAATTAGGAATCATATAATCAATGTTCTGTTGTGAGTTGCTTAATCTGAAATGCTTTTGCAGACCCATTAGGAGAATATCTGGATTTATTTACTTCACATTGAACATTGAAGGGAATGCTACTAATTCAAGAAGAAGTCCTTATCGAATATTTTGGTGGTTACTCCAGCATGTGAATGCAGTCCCATATCCAATATCATAATTGCAATTTCATCAAGATTAGTACCAAGTTTTCCCTGCTCTACTGCTTGTGCACATAGGAGGCCGTCAGGCATAACAATTCGGCTGAAAACGGCTGAATTTCCATCAATATCTTTCCACCTTTTGATAATACCAGTAAAGCATCTTTCATTATCGGCTTGTGCCATGAACATTTCCGTTATCTGAAATTTATCATCTTTTGTATTTTCAATAAGCAATATAATTGTGTACAAATGTACATTATATATTGATAAAGAGCAAGATAGTACAATTATTATTGTCTTGGTGTTCCATATTTGATCTTACTAAACATAAGTACCATTGTGCACGAAATCAAGTCCCCGGGGTATCCGATGGGACTCAGTCCCCCGTGGCATCACCTAGTTTGGATGAGCGGGGTCAAGCATAAATAGGTCCTTCAGGCAAGCTTTGTTTGGCTGTTTTTTTACTACTAATCCAAGAGGGACATAAATCTAGATAAAGATTCAAATGAAATATTTTTTCTAAAAAGAAAAATGGTTTGGCCAAAATCTATTTCTTTGAAAAAAATTGTAAAATTTTATAAAAAACTATAAAACAGTAATAATATTGAATATAAGATATCTACTCTGGTGGTTATTTAAAAAATAAGATCATTTCATTCTCCTTTAAGAAAAAAAACACCTCTATCAAATTGATTGATGAAGGTGCAAAATGATAAATATTAGGCGAAGTGAAAGAACAACGTATTTTTAATTAAAATTATTTATTATTAAAAATTTAAAATCAATTTCAAAACTCTATTTGAGACTCTGAACAAAAAATAAACCATTGCACTTGATTGTCTTAAAAGGAATATGATTCTTTCTATGTAGCGGAAGAAGATTGCAATATGCTTCAGGCCAATGGCATTGAGACAAGTCTGACAGAAAAAAACAACAGAAAGGCAACCAACAACATTTGTTTATTAATCAAGCTGGCAATCGTCAAATAGCTTAGGGGTGTTTTTTTCTAAGATAAATGGAACTGCCGTGAATTGAACTTTTAGCGATAATATGTTCGGGTTGGCGTGAAAGAAAAATATTTTTTTTAAGTTTGCTGATGTATACTAAAGAAATGTATCTCAATCCGGCGAGTAGTTTTAATGAGATTTATACTAAATTTTACAGAAAGTCGTATCTGTATGTGAAATCGTATGTACATGATGATATGGCCGCTGAGGATATTGTTTCAGAGTCTCTGATCAGATTATGGGAACGGATGCGGGAAAAAACTGTTGACCCGGTACTGCCATTTTTATTCTCCATTTTAAAAAACCGCTCACTCGACTACCTGAAACATCAGGTGATAAGACAAAAAGTTCATGATCACATTGCAGAGACCTTGAACCGTGAGCTCGAAATAAGAACCACTTCACTTGAGGCAAGCGATCCCACTGATATTTTCTCAGCAGAGGTTCAACAAATAGTTGAGGATACACTCAATTTGCTTCCCGAACGAATAAGAGAGATATTTATAATGAGCCGCTTCGGAAACAAACCACACAAAGAAATTGCAGAATTGTTTAATATTTCCGTTAAGGGCGTTGATTATCACATCATGCAGTCGATTAAGAAATTACGGACTGCTCTTAAAGACTATTTACCATTCCTGGGTGTTTTCGCTTTCCTGAAATAAAAAAATATGAGTATCGGAAATGAATAATAAAAATGATTACATTATAGGAAAATATTTGCCATGAATCTAATCAAATTTATTGAGTCATTTCCTGATGAATCCTCATGCAGGATCAAATTTAAGGAATTTAGAGATGAACAAGGAGTCATCTGTCGAAAATGTGGAAGCACGGATCATTATTGGCTACGGACCATTGAAAAATACGAATGTAAGAAATGTAAAACCAGGACATCACTGCGAAGTGGAACAGTCATGCAGGAAAGCAAACTTCCATTCAGACATTGGTTTATAGCGATCCATTTATTAACTGGTACAAAAAAGACCTTCTCTGCATTGGAACTTCAAAGGCAGATCGGTCATAAGTACTACGAACCAATATGGTATATGATGCAAAAGCTTAGGATGATTATGGGATCCAGGGACAGTAAATATCAATTGGATAAAATTGTTGAATTGGACGAAGCGTTTTCCGAAAGCGTTGATACAGAGAAAGATGATGAGACAAAATCTACTCCAAAAAAGAGGGGATGTCAAAAGCAAAGCACAGTTATGGTGATGGCATCAACAATACACGACTTTGGGAAAACCAAAAAGTTCAATAAACCAACCAAATTCCGGTTTGTCAGGATGTTAGTGGTCGATAATCTTAAGGGGCAAACAGTGGGTGAAAAAGTTGCGGAAAACATTAAATATGACGTTGTTGTAAAAACTGATAATTATTCAAGTTACTCAAAAATCAAAGATCAGGTATGGTGTCATATACCACAAAAAGTAAGTCCAAAAGATGGCGCAAAGGTACTTCCCTGTGTTCACACGATGATAAGTAATGCTAAGAGAACATTGCTTGGAGTGCATCACATGATATCTATGAAATACACTCAAAATTATCTTGATGAGTTTTGCTACAAGGTGAATCGAAGAAATTTTGGTGAGCAACTATTTGATAGACTTTTAATAGCTTGTGTAACTACCAACTATAACAATATTATTACTCATAACCGATAGTCATATAAAAAAAATAAAAACCGACTAGTGATTTATTGACTTCAATCGTTCTGTCTAATGGAAGGGAATGAAAAAACGATTTCCTTCCAGGTAAACCGAACTTTAGAAGAAATGGATAAAGAGCTACTGCTTAAATATATCGAAGGAGATTGTACCGACCAGGAGAAAGTGGACATAACCAACTGGTTGGATTCTGATCATGATAACATGAGGGAATACCTGGCACTGCGTAAATTGTATGATATTACAATCTGGCAAACGGCGCTAATTACCCAATTTGAACGAAAACCCAAAGAAAAAACTTTCTTCAGATCGTTGAAACCTGTTTATATCGAAGTTATTAAGATTGCCGCCATATTGGTTGTGGCAATAGTTGTTTCCCGCTATCTTTTCCCCGGGCACACGGCAGAGGATCCGGTTGTGATGCAAACCTTAAATGTTCCTGCAGGCCAACGGGCCGAAATTACCCTCGAAGATGGTACTAAAATCTGGCTAAATGCAAAAACAATATTGACTTTCCCAAATCGGTTTACCGGTGGTACCCGCGAGGTAAGGCTCGATGGTGAAGGATTTTTTGATGTTACTTCCAGCAAGTCCAAACCATTTATAGTTAAAACCGAAAAGTATGACATTAAGGTTTGGGGAACTAAATTCAACTTGATGTCCTATTCGGGGCACGGAATATTCGAGACCTCGCTGCTTGAGGGCTCGGTCGAGGTTCTGGAGCCTGGCAGCTATAAAGGCATATTGATTCGACCTGATGAACGGATTTTTCTGGAGGATAACCACCTGGTTGTGGCCCCTATCGCACATGTTAGCCATTTTCTCTGGAAGGAGGGGATAATCAGTTTTGACAATGAATCTTTTCCTGATCTGGTCAAAAGGCTGGAACTCTGTTTTGACCTGAAGTTTGAAGTAAAAAATGATAAAATATTGAGCTACCGGTGTACCGGAAAATTCAGGACAAAAGATGGGGTGGAACATATCCTGAAAGTACTTCAGTTGAGCAATAAATTCAGGTACACAATAAACGATAATTTAAATACAATAATTATTGAGTAAATCTAACCTTCTGACAAAAACCATATGCCTATGAAGAAAAAATAAAATAGCCTATTAAAGAAAAGGCCGGGAAGTGCGTCTACACTAACCGGCCCAAGGTCGTTCCTTACTTGCTTTCTAAAACAAATTATTAACAACCTAAAAACAAATTTATGAAAAATATTTTATCAGAGTATCACTTTGATTCAATTAAACAATTTCTACGAAAAATGAGAACAACAAGCCTGATGCTGATATTGTCCATTTCTTCACTTTTTGCAACTAATGTCAAGTCTCAGATTACGAAAGTGAGCTTTACAGTTCAAAATGCAAGCATTTTAAATATAATCGAAAAAATCGAAAGTCAAACCGATTATTTGTTTGTTTATAACAAAAATGAGATTGACCTTGACCGCAAAGTAAATATTAGTGCGACCAATCAATCGGTTGCTGAGATTCTCTCTGATATATTCAACAATACCAACATTGTGTATGCAAAGGAGGGTACAAATATCATGTTGATGCAAAAGAGTGTGTCGCAGCAGCAAAAGATCTCAGGAACTGTTACGGATGAAAAGGGCAATTTGTTACCAGGGGTTACTGTCCTTGTGAAAGGAAGTACTACCGGTACTCTTACTGACGCGTCAGGTAAATACACTATAAACAATGCACCTCAGAATGCCACACTGATCTTCTCTTTTGTCGGCATGACATCACAAGAAATTCCATCAAACGGTCGATTGCTGATTGATGTTGTGTTGAAAGAGGTGAACTTTGGATTGGAAGAAGTAGTGGTGATTGGATATGGTACACAGAAAAAGGCAGATATTACTGGAGCAGTATCCGTTGTCAATGTTGCAGATTTACATAAAATAATGTCCAGCAATGCTTCAGTAGCAATACAGGGAATGGCAGCTGGTGTTAATGTGGGACAAACCAATGCCGCCCCTGGCAGCGGCGCCGATATCCGGATCAGAGGTATCGGAACTTTTGGTAACCACCAACCTCTTGTCATTGTTGATGGCGTGCCCTCTGACATCAATTCCATTAATCCCTCACAAATTGAATCGATTAATATTCTCAAGGATGCATCGTCCGCAGCCATTTACGGTTCACGTGCAGCGAATGGTGTTGTCATTATCAATACCAAACGAGGAATAACGACCAGTACTGGTAAAACAGTGGTTAATTACGATTTCTCAATAAGTTCTGATTCTCGTATTAAAGGAGCTGGTCTTATTAGTAATAGTGCAGATTATGTAAAAGTAGCCAAGATGGCTTCAGATAATTCAGGTGTAAGTTACCCGTTATTTGTTACGAAGTATGAGGCAAATCCAAGTCAATTCGGAAATACAGATTGGGATGCGTCATTATTTCGTAAGGTAACGAACCAAAAACATGACTTATCGATTTCAAGAAATGGAGAAAATTATAATTTCTTTATAGACGCTATTTATACTGGTCAAAATGGTATAATAATTGGTACAAATGATAAGCAATTTGCAGTGCGGGTAAATTCAGATTACAAGGTCACCAAGTGGTTGAAAATCGGACAATCTTTTGGATACACTCAAAGTCGCGGACTATTTTGGAGTTTTAAAGACTGGGAAAGAGGAGGCGGTGTCGGTGTAGAACCTTTAGCCAATATGTTGACTAACACCAACCCATTGCAGAAAATCTATGATTCTTCCACACCTTCTGGATATGCTTCACCTTTGAGAAATATGGGATTCAGGGCTTCAGAAAATCCTGTTATGGACTATGAAATGAATGACAGGAATTACAATAATGATGTTATGCTTGCATCAGCGTATCTTGAATTAGAACCGGTGAAAGGTCTGAAATATATCGCCAGGCTAAGTCAGAATTACCTTAGAAATGTTATTTTTGATTACGCTCCTTCGTATTATACTGATGAATTAACCTACCGGAAATATTCTGAATTATATGAATCATACGGGTATATAATTCATAATGTCATGGACCACACCCTCAGTTATGATCTTAACATCAATAAGCATTCTTTTGGGGCATTGGTTGGATTTTCACAGGAGAGTCAGAAATTCCATAATTTCAGTGGATTCGGGCAGGATACACCCAACAATGATATCCAGACGCTTGGAGCAGCTCCACTTAATAAAACATCTAATGGAAGTGGAACTGAAAACAAGTTGTTATCATATTTTGGCAGGATCTCCTATTCCTATGCAGACAAATACCTGCTTCAGGGAAATATTCGCAGGGATGGCTCATCCCGTTTTCCCAAAGATAGCCGGTGGGGTTGGTTCCCTTCTGCGTCAGTTGGATGGATAGTCAGTAAGGAGGAATTTTTTGCATCTCTGAAGCCTGTTATAAATGAATTTAAAATCAGGAGCAGTTACGGAGAACTTGGAAATCAGGAAGTGGGGGACTATACCTATATTCCAGTCATTGTGACAGACAATAACAATATAGATTATCCTTTCGGACCAGGACCTGATCAATCGACTAGTATAGGGAGCCGCATGGTATCATATTCTTCTGTCGGTCTGACATGGGAGAAAACAAAGATATTCGATATTGGTGCAGATATAGCTTTTCTTGAAAATAAACTGATTCTGGAATTAGATTATTATAATAAGGATGTAATGAATATCCTGTTTGCGATTCCCATTCCCCCTTCTGCAGGAAGTCTTAATTCCCCCCCTGTTAATACAGCATCTGTTAATAACAAGGGTGTCGAACTTCATGCTGGCTGGCGGAAGCATGAGGGAGACTTCAAATATGATCTGGGTCTGAACATTTCTCACAACAGAAATGAAGTTACAAAAATGGGCATTACTGGCACTGAGTCCCTATTAGGAGGATCAGTTGTGGCAGGTTTAAATCCCGTAACAAGGAGCCAGATAGGTACTGAAGTGGGTGAGTTTTATCTTTTCAAAACGGCTGGAATATTCAAGAGCCAGGCTGAAATTGATGCCTACAAAAATGCGGCCGGTAATTTGATTATGCCAACTGCAGTACCGGGTGATTTGAAAATCGTTGATACAAATCATGACGGAGTAATCAATGATAATGATAAAGTATTTATGGGTAGTGGAATGCCTAAGGCCGAATTAGATCTCACCTTTAATTCATTCTATAAGAATTTTGACCTGAGCGTGGTTCTCTATTCCGCATTGGGTGTAAAGAAATACAACGGATTTAGATGGATGACCAGTATGGCCGATGAATACCATGCCTTTTCTAAGACCCTGCTGGATTCGTGGACACCTCAGAACACGAATACCGATGTTCCCCGTCTGACTAATTCAGCGTCAAGCTATAATATCAGGGAATCAGATCGTTTTCTTGAGGATGCATCTTATTTAAGAATCAAAAGTATTCAGCTGGGCTATACTATACCCGCAAAAGTCCTGAATAAAATTGGCATCTCTGCGTTAAGGGTATATCTGGGCGCTGAAAATCTGCTTACCCTTACCAAATATACAGGATGGGATCCTGGAATTATGGGAAGTGGTTTTGCTGATACAGGAGGTGCATCAATTGGTTCCACTGCCAATGAAACCTATGTCGGCCCAGACTTTGCCAGTGGCGTTGACAAAAATCCATACCCGGTTGTCAGGAGGATTATTTTGGGATTGCAGGTATCATTTTAACTTTTATAGGAGGAACAAATCATGAAATATCTTAATATGTTGCTAACGGTTATTCTGATAATCGGATTATTCACAGCCAGTGGTTGTAAAAAATATCTTGATGTCGTTAATCCAAACTCACAGACGTTGACTGAATTCTGGAAAACACCGGCAGATGCGGATGCTGCAATGACTTCACTTTATGCTGCCATATGTATGAGAGAGTGGGGTCAACAGTGGGACTTCAATGAACACTATCGTGTTATGAATGAAGTCAGAACTGATATGGCGGAAGATCAATCATGGGACGTGGTTATGCGGCTTTCAGAATTCAATTACAACCCAACAGAATATATGGAGGTTAATAACTGGCACTGGTGCTACAGGATGGTCTTTACTGCAAACCAGATCCTCGAAAATGTTGATAATGTGGAGGGCCTGGACGATTCTCAGAAAGCAATTTATAAAGGAGAAGCCAAATTTGCCAGGGCGCATGCCTATTTCCAGTTGCTGAAAAACTTCGGTAATATAGAGCTGATCAACAAGCTTCCTGAAAAATCAGCTGATTTTTATAACAACCAGGTACCTGCATCTGAGGTATGGGCACAGATAGAAAGCGATTTGACAGATGCTAAAGCCGTTCTTCCGGATTCATGGGAAGCTAAATGGCTGGGCAGGGTTACCAAGGGTGCTGCCACTACATATCTCGGGAAGGTCTACCTTTTCCAGGGAAAGTGGGCTGCAGCTGAACAGGAATTTAAGGAAGTCACCACGATGGGCTACCAACTGGAATCGGATTATTGGTCGCTTTTTACAGGTCAGAATGAGTTCAATAAAGAATCAATCTGGGAGATAAATTTCACATCCGATGAGACGGGAGGACGATGTGAATCGACAAGCATTCCATCTCATATTGCCGCATGGCAGACTGTTTGGTTAACCGATTGGGGCAAGCAACTTTTTCTTACGGATACTGCAGACAATGGGACTTTTTCACAGCGGTTCTACGGTTCGGTTTTATACGATGATCCGGGCTGTGATGTCTATTACTGGCATGGTCAGTCATACAGGCAGTTTTTTACCAGCCAGGACTTACCCAATGAAAACCGGATGTTCTTTAAAAAATTTGTCGTACCGTATAATAACTGGTCGGATCCTACCAAGGGAGACGTTAACTTTTATATATTCCGCTATTCCGATGTGTTGCTGATGCTTGCTGAGGCACTGAATGAGCAGGGTAAAACAGCTGAAGCTATTCCTTACGTAAACCAGGTACGACAAAGAGCCGGGTCGCATTTGATAGGTGCGCTAAGTCAGGAAGAGTTGCGTCAACATATAAGGCATGTGGAACGGCCTCTTGAGTTTGTATGTGAAGCAACCCGGGTTGAAGACTTGGTCAGATGGTATGGTTTTGGCAAGGAGGGCGGATTGAAAGCACTCTATACATCACATAACAGGTTCTCAGCCGATAACTTCAGAGATGGAATAAGCGAATTATTTCCTATTCCACAGGAAGAAATTGATGCAAATCCTAATATAAAGCAAAATCCGGGATATTAGAATGATTTTGGAGGTGGATATCAGGGAAACCTGGATACCCACCTCTTAAAGATTTTTTTTCTTATTATCAGTAGAAGGCAGGAAGGTTTAATGCTATCCCCGCTATCCCCGATTTGAAAAAACTCTCCTAGTTTATTGCAGTAAATGGAGATTTCGACCATAATTATCAAACGAGGTATAGCGTTATAGATAATAGTTTGTGATATAAAATTTCTATCTTATGGAGAAAGACAAAATACTTCAACAACCATTATCACTCAATGGCAGAGTGGCGGTAATTTCAGGTGGAGCATCCGGTATAGGACTAGGTACTGCCAGGAAACTTTCTGATTTTGGAGCTGCTGTAGTTATCCTGGATATTGATGAACAGGGCGGTAAATCTTCCGTTTCTGAAATTAATAACCGTGGAGCGACCGCTTATTACTTTCATTGTGATGTCAGGGAAGCCAGGGATTGTAAGGAAGCAATAGACAAGACTATTAAGGCCCTGGGCAGGATCGATATCCTGTTTAATAATGCTGGAATTGCAATAAGAAAGAATGCTGTGGACCTTGAGCCTGCTGAATGGGACCTTGCCCTTGATGTCTCATTGAAAGGACAATATTTATTGACAAAATATGCGGTGCCTTATATGATAAAAAATGGAGGTGGCAGTATAATAAATACGGGATCCGGCTGGTCGCTTAAAGGAGGAGAAAATGCCGTTTCCTATTGTGCCATGAAAGGAGGCACTCTGAATATGACACGGGCGATGGCAATAGATTTCGGCAAATATAATATCCGGGTCAACACAGTATGTCCGGGAGACATTGATACTCCCATGTTAAAAAGCGAATGTGAACAGCTGGGCGGTGTATATGACGAGGAATACAGGAAAAGCTGTGCCATTGGCCGTCCGATCCAGAGAATTGGAACCGTGGAGGATGTGGCCAACGTAGTGTTGTTTTTTGCAAGTGATATGTCCGCATGGGTCACTGGTTCACACCTCGTCGTTGATGGTGGGGGGAAAGCATAAAAATATCAATTATAATCTCAATGTGACAATATGAAACGCCCATGATTAAAAAAACGCAAACAAGTATAAAAACAAGGTAACTTGCAATTAGTGTCGAACTAATTGCAAGTTACTATGGAACAGAACACAATTGAATTTGAACAAGTAATTGAAAGGGGCTGTGGGATTGATGTCCATAAAGAGACAGCAGTAGCAACAGTCCGGGGTAAAGGCGTTAAGACTGAGACAAGAACTTTCAGCACCTTTACAAGTTCTTTGAAAGATATGAAAGAATGGCTCAGTAGTATTGGGATAACCCATATAGCCATGGAAAGCACAGGGGTTTATTGGAAGCCGATTTTCAATATACTCGAAGATGCCTTTAAGATATTATTGGTCAATGCACGACATTTGAAAAATGTACCTGGCAGAAAAACAGACAAAGGAGATAGCCGCTGGATTTGTAAGCTGCTAATAAGTGGCTTATTAAATGGGCGTTTTGTCCCACCGGAAAACATCAGGAAACTCCGCGATTTGAGTCGGTATAGGAGTAAGCTAACAGGGCAGATAGCTTCAGAAAAAAATCGGATGCAACGCATTTTAGGAGATGCTAATATTAAATTGTCCAGTGTTGTATCTGATACTTCAGGGGTAGTTGCCACTAAACTGATAGATGGCTTGATTGTTGGGCGGAAAGATTTGGACGTGCTAATTAATGAATGTTACCATGGTAAGTTGTCAGCAAGCAAGGAAGAGTTAAAAAAAGCGCTAACAGGACGGTTTACAGCCCATTATGCTTTCATGCTAAAGCGGATGAAAGCCCACATCGTTTATTTAGAAAGTCAGATTGTATTAATTGATGAGGAAATGGACAACAAATTAGCAGAGTACAATAAACAATTAGAGTTGTTGCAAACCATACCCGGGGTAGGAAGAGACGGAGCTTAAGGTATTTTATCAGAAATTGGGGCTAACATGGAAGTATTTCCAAGTGAACAGCACCTATCATCATGGGCAGGCATATGTCCCGGTAACAATGAAAGTGCCGGTAAAAAAAAGATTAAGGAGCCGTCACGGAAATAAATACTTAAAGTCACTATTAGTTGAACTGGCTTGGAGTGCAACCCGGACAAAAGTGACATATTTCAGGGCGAAATATGAGAGTATGGTAGGAAGGCGAGGCAAAAAAAGGCTTTATTAGCCATCGGTCATAAAATACTATGTGCCAGCTACCATATAATCAAAGATTAAAGTGCCATATCAGGAACTTGGGTCCAATTACCTGCTAAAAAGAAAAAAGAAAAATAAAATCGATTATTAAAAACGCCAACTCAAAGAGTTGGGATATAATGTGGAAAAAATTGAAAAAGCAGCTTAAAACAAAACAAAGGCCGATTTTTACTGGTGATCCTTTATTGGAATCCCGACTATGAAACTGGCTTCAACACTGATAAGCACAAACAATTGTTGCCACGAGCGCGAGTATGAAATTTTGACTTTCTTATCTGTTTTTTTAAGTTGCTTAAAATGTTTAACTTATAATTTATTTACGTATGAAACAAAAAAACAAATTTGTTCATCCATACATCCCTAATTCAGCTTCCTTTAATAGTGAACAGATCATACAGGCACTGGGTTTGAAAGATATTGATGAGCTTTATGGGGATATACCGGAAAGGCTCAGGTTCAGGGGGAAAATGAACATCCCTCCTGCCATGGCATCGGAGCAGGATCTTCGAAAACATTTAGTAAGTATCCTGAATAAAAACACCACCTGTGAGGAATACATCAGTTTTCTGGGTGCAGGTTGTGCTCACCATTATGTCCCTGCCATTTGTGACGAGATTACCGGTAGGGCAGAATTTCTAACAGCCTATGCCGGTGAACCTTATGAGGATCATGGGCGTTTTCAGGTGCTTTTCGAATTTGAGAGTCTGATGGCAGAATTACTTGATGTCGATGTTGTGAGCGTACCTACTTATGACTGGGGACAGGCAGCCAGTAGCTCAATACGTATGGCTGGGCGCATCGCCGGTAAAGATGAGATGCTTATCGCTGATAATACCTCACCGGACAGACTGAAAGTAATTAAAAACTATTGCGAGCCTGTGATGAAAATTACATTGGTGAAACATGATCAGAAAACTGGGATGCTTGACCTTGCGGATTTGAAGAGTAAAATATCCTCCATCACAGCAGGTGTATATTTTGAAAATCCTGCCTACCTGGGATTCCTTGAGGAACAAGGCGATAAGATCGCCAACCTGATCCATCAGGTCAATGGCGTAGTTGTTGTCGGAACCGATCCGGTTTCCCTTGGTGTAGTTGCCCCACCCAGTCATTATGGTGCTGATATCACCTGTGGAGATATCCAGGCCCTGGGCAACCATATGTATTTTGGCGGTTCCATGGGGGGCTTTATTGGAACAAGGGACGAAGAGAAATATGTAATGGAATATGCCTGGCGTCTTTTTGGAATTGCCAAAACATCGGTTGAAGGAGAATGGGGTTTCGGGGATGTGGCTTATAACCGTACATCGTTTAGCGTCAGGGAAAAAGGGAAGGAATTTGTCGGTACAGCAGCTGCTCTCTATGGAATTTCAGCCGCTGTCTATCTTTCACTGATGGGACCAAAAGGCATGAAAGAGCTTGGTCAGCTCATTCTTCAGAATGCACTATATGCTCAAAAAGGGATAACCTCATTACCTGGTGTCAGATTGAGATTCAGGTCAACTAATTTCAAGGAATTTGTAGTTGATTTTTCTTCTACCGGAAAATCAGTAGCTCATATTAACAAAGCATTACTTGCAAAGGGTGTTTTCGGTGGTATGGATCTGTCACAAGAATTCCCATTGTTGAAGAATTGTGCACTCTATTGTGTCACCGAGATGCATTCAAAGCCCGATATTGATACACTGATATCTGCTTTACATGAAATCCTTAAGTAATCGTACATAAAACCATACAAACCATGAATATTCAAAGAGTAAATCGTGTGAGAAATTTTCACCAGGCAAAATGGGATGAGGAAGTTATATTTCAATT
This sequence comes from Bacteroidales bacterium, assembly GCA_049512815.1. Taxonomy (GTDB): domain Bacteria; phylum Bacteroidota; class Bacteroidia; order Bacteroidales; family VadinHA17; genus LD21. The sequence continues at coordinate 21,030 of JBEKWS010000029.1, forward strand.
GCATTCACCCGGAGAAAGAGGGATCATAGTATCTGAAGCGGATCAGGAAATTCAGCAGGAGGTTGGAAATGGTATTTCATCCCTTCCCTCCCATTTAATCCGAAAGGAAGGGCCGGCTTTACCTGAAGTTGGACAAATGAGGGTCCTGAAGCACTTTCTGCGATTATCGCAGCACACTCTGGGAGCCGATTTAAATATCGACATTGGTCAGGGTACCTGCACAGTCAAGTACAATCCAAAAATAAACGAGGTATTTGTACGAAATCCCAAAGCCTCAAAACTGCATCCTTACCAGGACCAGGGAACCATTCAGGGAGCACTGCAGATAATGTATGATATGGACCTTTACTTCAGGGAAATCTCAGGGATGGACCGCTTCACTTTCCAACCAAGTTCCGGATCACATGCCATTCTTATCATGGCATCAATAATGCACAAATATCACACCGTGAGGGGTGAGAGCCACCGTGACGAGCTTATAACCACAATTTTTTCACATCCTTCAGACGCAGCAGCAGCTGCAGTTAAAGGATATAAGGTGATCACTATTTTCCCAGACAAAAACGGTTTTCCTGATATTGAAGCATTACAAAAAGCTGTTTCCTCAAGAACAGCCGGCCTCTTCATAACTAATCCGGAGGATACAGGCATTTTCAATCCTTTTATTGATGAGTTTACACGCATTATACATGAAGCCGGAGGATTATGCGGCTATGACCAGGCTAATGCGAATGGTATCCTGGGAGTTACCAGGGCAAAGGAAGCCGGATTTGATATGTGCTTTTTCAACCTGCACAAAACATTTGGCTCTCCCCACGGATGCGGCGGACCTGCTGGTGGTGCACTTGGAGTTACAAAGGCACTTGAAAGTTATCTTCCTGTCCCTCTGGTTGATTATAAAGAAGGGAAATACTTTCTTAACTGGGATAATGAGCATACCATCGGAAAAACCCGTTCGTTTTTCGGGCCGTTCCCTGTCATTCTTAGATCCTATGCCTGGATTAGAAGTCTTGGAGAGGAAGGATTAAAGGAAGTTGCAAGAATTGCTGTTCTGAACAACAATTATATCCTGAAAAATCTGACCGCGATCGAAGGTGTTGAATCTCCATTTCCGGGCGGAAAGCACAGGATAGAACAGGTACGTTACACCTGGGAGAAATTCTATCATCAAACCGGTGTCGATATTCACAATGTGATCTTCAGAATGTGCGACTTCGGATTTCATTTATGGACCAGTCATCATCCATATATCGTACCCAAACCATGCACCATAGAACCTACTGAATCTTACTCAAAATCGGAGCTTGATGAATACCTCGACGCCCTGCGCTACATTGCCGAGGAAGCAAGGAAAGAACCTGAAACAGTTAAAAATGCTCCTCACCGCAGTGTGGTTCATAAAATAGATGAAAGCTGGTTCGACGATCCAAAGCAATGGGCTATAACATGGAGATCATTTTTGAAAAAGCATGGCGATGAGTTTAAAAGAAAGGCATGATTATTAACTGTCTTCTTTAAAAGCAGGTTCATAGTCAGCAACCTAAAATCAATTAATCCATGAAATATTATAGATATTCTCAGCTTTCTGTTAAAGCTATTGTTGTAATCATTCTTTTTCTTTCAGTACAGTGTCAGACAAAAGTTCAATCACCCAAAAACACCTTGACTGAATCAGTTCAGAGTAGAACTCGTCCTGCTCAATCATTTTTCCCAAAAGCCGATCTGATGAAAATAGGGGCATTCTATTATCCTGAACAATGGCCACGGGAGCAGTGGGCCCGTGATTTCAATAATATGGCCGGATTTGGATTCGAATTTACCCACCTGTCTGAATCTTCATGGACTTTTCTTGAACCTGAAGAAGGAACATTTGATTTTACCTGGCTTGATGAAGCAATTGATCTTGCAGCCAAGGCAGGGTTAAAGATAATTCTCTGCACGCCATCTCTCTGCCCTCCGGCCTGGATGGGCGATAAATATCCTGAAATTTACCTTGTAGGATCTGATGGTCGTCGCCGGGAACACGGGATAAGGGCAAATGCCTCCATATCCAATCCACGTTATCAGGAGTTCGTTGATAAAATCGTCACTGCAATGGCGAAACACTATGGCAGCGATCACCGGATATGGGGATGGCAGGTTGACAATGAACCTCTTGCGACACCCGACTACAGCCAATCTGCCCATGCAGCCTTTCAGAAATGGCTAAAAGAGCGGTATGGAACCATTGATAGGTTAAATAATGTCTGGGTTGGAAGTTTCTGGAGTACCCGATACGACAGTTTTGAACAGGTTCTGATACCCAATGAGGCAATGAATGTGGAAGACAAGCTTAGCCCACATGCATTGTTCGATTTTCAACGGTTTACAGCAGATATGACCGCCGGATTTCTGAACCGACAGGCAGATATACTGCGGAAATATATTCTTCCGGAACAATGGATTACCACCAATTATATTAATGTCAGCACTTCCTCTGATCCACGCAGGTCAGATCATTTGGATTTTCCAACTTTCACAATGTACCCGGTTAGCGGGAAAAATGAATTGGGTGGTAATAATTTCCGGACTGGTATACCATACCGCATTTATGAAGCCTGTGATTATCATCGTCCAATCAGTGGAGTAACAGGATTGATGGAGCTACAGCCCGGCCAGGTAAACTGGGGTACTGTTAATCCTCAGCTTCTTCCCGGAACTGTTCATATGTGGATCATGCAGGCATTCGGTGGAGGTTGCTCATTCCTCTGCACATACCGCTACCGGCACCCCCTCCGTGGCAGCGAAATGTATCATGAAGGTATTGTAGGAACAGATGGTGTAACACTATCTGCTGGAGGGCAGGAATTTGTACAGGCTATTAATGAAATGAAACTGTTGCGCTCTGAATATGATTCCTCGGCAATCACACCTGTTATAATATCCAGACGCAAAACCGCCATTCTCTGGAGCCATGAAGTGATGTGGGACCTCGATATGCAGAAACAGTCTATTCTTTGGAATACCTGGAGACACAGGAATAATTATACTCTTGCAGTTAAATCTGCAGGTGCCCCCATGGATTTCATTTCTGAAAATGATGATTTTACAGCTTATCCGTTTCTGATAGCACCTGCATATCAATTGGTAGATAGTACATTGGTGCAAAAATGGCATGAATATGCAGAGAAAGGCGGTCACCTGATCTTAACATGCCGGACAGGACAAAAAGATAAGAATGGTCATTTTTTTGAGGCCGGTTGGGCTGATCCTATCAGACCTCTTATTGGTGCCAATCTGGAATTCTTTGACATGCTTCTGCCAGATAACTATGGAACTGTGAGATACAACAATGCAGACTATCAGTGGAACATCTGGGGCGAGATACTTTCTCCTTTTACAGACACCGAAGTGCTGGCAACCTATGCCGACCAGTATTATGCAGGAAAGGCAGCTGCTACCACACATCGTCTTGGCAAAGGAACAGTAACCTTTATTGGTGTTGCATCTAAAGACGGTCTACTGGAACGTCAGCTTGTCCGGAGTGTTTATGAAAAGGCCGGTGTAAAGATCGAAGATCTGCCAAAAGGTGTTTTCATGGAATGGCGCAATGGATTTTTCGTTGCGGTAAATTATACTAACCAGGATTTCAAACTTCCTATTCCTGCCAAAGGCAGGATCTTGGTTGGAAGCAACCCTCTGAAATCGGCTCAGGCAATTGTATGGACATTGAAATAATGGAAAAGTAGTTTTTCCTTGATCGGAACCATGTTTTCTGAATCTACTCTTCCGGCCGGTAAAGATTAAAATGAAACACTTTGAGAAATACTTAATAAAGTAAATTAAAAATCAGTAAAAGTGATATTTAGTGCTTATTTTCAAGTCGTTACACAAAATAGATTCGACAAAAAACATCACTTTCAGGATGAAAAATACAAAGAAAAAATTAATTAACCAATCAGAAATTATTATGTCCTCAATTACAGGTAGTAACATTACCAAGTATTCAGGGCTCAATACAGTAACGAAATATATGAACCGTCAAAATATAGTAAAATCCATCAGTACATCGTTCCCCACGGTATGGCACAATACCACCAGGTTTGGCGTCAACCAGATTTTGATGGCAATCACGCTATCCTCGATTAGTAAAATAAGCCGGATTTGCAAGATCGCTGCTTTTAGTGGAGATGGTTTGGTAATAGCTTTACTAAAATTGGATAAGACAATAAACGAGAATGCGATATCCGCAACGTTGAAGAACTTGGGGCAAAGCGGTGCACTTAATCTGCAAATTTTATTACTATCAAAAAACTCCCAATGGTTGCATGAAGCGGCTTAGATAATATTATGCTGGATACCGATTCAAATATTTCAAATTAAATATTTAAGAAATAAAAATAGATTATGGTTGAAATGAAGAATTTGCCCGGAAACTTAAACCAGGTTTGGATTCCGGCCATCCTGATATCCCTTGCAGGATGTGCTTATAGTGAAAAGTCGAATAGTAAGCCAAGTATTATTTTAATTCTGGCGGATGATATGGGATCCCACGTTCCCGGTTGTTATGGAGGTTCAAAAATAGCAACACCCAATATTGACAGGCTCGCTAAGAATGGAATGCGTTTCCTTCAGGCCTATTCGGGTAGTTCCGTATATGCACTTTCAAGGGCTTGCCTGATGACAGGATTGCACTCGGGTCATGTATCTGTCCGGGGAAATACCGGAGGTGTTTCTCTCAAAGACGAGGATGTTACAGTCGCAGAGATCCTGAAAACGGCTGGATATGTAACCGATGGTTTTGGGAAGTGGAGTCTGGGCGATGTTAATACAGAAGGAATACCAGAAAAACAGGGTTTCGATACTTTCTTTGGGTACTATCATCAAATCCATGCTCATTTCTATTATACTGATTATCTGTGGAGAAACAGCGTCAAGGTACAAATGACAAATATCCATGGAGATTCTGCTTCATATTCACCTTATCGTATCGTCGAGGAGATTAAAAAATTCATATATAACAACAACGACAGACGGTTTTTTTGTTTCGGCAGCTGGACTATCCCCCATACTAACGATGACGGGAATCCACAAATTCCGGAATCTGACCCTGCATACCAGTTATATAAAGATTCATCGTGGACCGAATATGACAAAAAGTATGCTGCAATGAACACCCGATTGGACTTAGATCTGGGCGCAATCGTGACCCTTCTGAAAGAACTGAAAATTGATAAACAGACTGTTATCATCTTTATCTCTGATAACGGAGGTGGTGAAAAATTCGATTCATCCTTTAATGTTTCAGGATACTTAAGAGGATTTAAAAGACAGTTTTATGAAGGCGGAATCCGGGTCGCGCTGATCTTCTCCTGGCAAAGCAAGATACCAGCCGGTTCAACCTGTTCCGTTCCTTGCTATTTCCCCGATATTATGTATATTACCTGTGACGATTTTGGAAAAGATTGGAAAGTACACGCACGGTGGAACCAGTTTCTCGATTTCCTCCCGGTCTCAAGGACACATGCCTACAGGCCATGGCAGTTCATTTTAAGTAATGAAGAATGGGAAAACCTTATTAAACAAAAAGGTTATGAATATGTCAGGGATTCATCACAATTTAGGGTTGATGGTACCCATAATCCCATGTAGCCCTTGAAATCTGTTAAGAGACAAATTATGGAGGATATGACAAATAATAAAACATACGATATTAAAACCGCGGAAAACAGCATCCGAAAACACAGGAAATTAAGATACCGGTTGTTGCCTTACATTTACTCAACGACATATGAAAACTATCTGGGTGGTATGCCCATTTGTCGTCCTTTATTACTGGCATTACCTGAAGATTACAGGTGTGCACAGAACATGTTCCCCTACCAATATATGTTTGGTGAAAATCTGCTGGTGGCCCCGGTCTATGGTGACTTTAATACTATGGAGATTTTTCTGCCCAAAGGATACAACTGGATTGACTACTGGTATAAAAGAGCCTACAAAAGTGGCCAGATGATCACTTATAACACCTCAAATGCTGAAAAATTGCCATTGTTTATCCACTCAGGGGGGATTCTGACAATGCGCAAAGATCAGAACTGTATCGATCCGGGAGAAGTCTGGGATTCTTTGATACTTGATATTTATTCCGATAGTGCTTCGTTATTCAATTTGTACGAGGACGACAAACGGACCACATATTACCAAAAAGGAGAATTCAGTAAAACTACCATAAGATTTTTTGAGGATCCTTCAAAAATAGAATTAATAGTCGGGAAAGCTGCAGGTGATTACAAGGGGAAAACTGAAAGCCGTAAAATAGTTCTCCAGGTTAATCTGATTTCTTCAGAACCATCAATGGTCATCCTGAATTCCGGGATACTTAAAAAATTTGACAAAAATGAAGCACCTGATAACGAACTGCCAAATTGGTACTACACCAAAGATAAGAATCTAGTTGTGGTGACAGCTATAATAGAGAGTTTAAAAGAAACTAAGATAGTAATTAGTAAATAAATCTGGCAGATCCGCTGATAATTATGCTGAAGAAAATTGATTCTCACAACAAAAAACATCCAATAATAATGGAAAATGACAATAATGAAGGCCTGAAAAGAGAGATTGGAGTTGTGGGGTTAGCATCAAACGCTATCAACAGCATTGTAGGTGGGGGAATTTTCGTATTGCCAGCTTTAGTTGCCGGCATAATGGGATCTACTGCAATTATAACATATCTGATATGTGGTGTAGCAGTGATCCTGATAACACTATGCTTTGCCGAGATTGGAAGTAAAGTTACTGTAAGCGGCGGAGCCTATGCATATGTAGAAGCTGCTTTTGGAACTTTTGCAGGATTCCTGACAAATACCCTGTTCTGGTTCGGTTTTGGAGTACTTAGTGATGCTGCAATTGCAACCGCAATGGCAGGTATGTTAGCAATAACCTTTCCAATTTTTAAATTACCCCCTTTCAGAGCACTGTTTTTCCTGGTAATGTACGGGGGATTTGCCATAGTAAACATAAGAGGAGTTAAACAAGGTATAAATATGGTCAAAGTGAATACCCTGATAAAACTTGTCCCTCTGATCATATTGATTACCTATGGTTGGGTTGGTGTTTCCACAAAGAATCTGCAATGGTCGCAGATACCGTCATTTAAAAATATTGGTGAAGCATCGTTGATACTATTTTTTGCATTCGCAGGTGGAGAAATGGCACTGAATAATAGTGGGGAAATTCTGAATCCTATGCGGACTGTACCTATCGGATTAATCCTGGGTATTGGTACAGTTGTTGTTTTATATGTGCTGATCCAAACCATTTCTCTGGGAGTACTCGGTTCTGAACTTGCAGTAAATAAGCAGGCACCCCTTGCAGCAGTGGCTGAAAAGCTCATGGGTGGATTTGGCTCAGTTCTGATGATCTCAGGGGCTGTGATATCCATCTTTGGAGCCTTGAGTGGAAGTGTACTATCTTACCCAAGACTTTTGTTCGCCGGAAGTAGAAATGGCTTCTTACCTGCATTTCTTGCTAAAGTTCATCCAAAATTTGCCACACCCTACTGGGCTATCTGTACTTATACCTTATTGGTTTTGATCTTCTCAATAACTGGAGGGTTTCGTCAATTGGTAATTGTTTCAAGCGCCTCGCTCCTCCTTATTTACATGGCCGTCGTCTTATCAACAATAAAGCTCAGGCTTAGAAAGGATCCCTCTCCTCCCAGAACTTTTAAGATCCCCGGAGGGATCACCATCCCTTCTATTACCCTTATCTTGATTATATGGTTTTTATCCAGATTGACCAGGAATGAAGTAACAGGGATCGCTTTAATGATTCTCGTATTGACTGTTATTTATCTCATAATGAAATTGATAAAAAACAAAACTGTATTCTATCCAAAAAATAAATTCCCATGAAAATAATGCATAAAAAAAGGGTCGCAACAAAATATATCCAGCTATTTATTTGCCTGACCATTTTTTCATTTGGATGCAAAGATCATCCTATAAAAAAGATTGACTCCATTTAAAGTATATTAGATGAAGAAGACGAAAAAAGTCGATATTGTTATGAAAATCAATTTTAATTAAAACTCAGTTATAATTATGAAAAAATTGCATATAATCCTGAATATTGGATTGTTACTCATTGGAAATTCAGTTAATGTTCAGAAAAAACCAAATATTATTTTTATCATGTCTGATGATCATACCAGTCAGGCTATTGGGGCATACAGAGGCATATTAGCACGTTTAAATCCAACTTTAACAATAGATAAATTGGCAGGGGAAAGTGTGGTGTTTACCAATGCATTCTGTACCAATTCTATCTCTATACCAAGCAGGGCAACTATCATCACTGGCCAATACAGTCAGACAAACGGAGTTTTGGACTTAGGGGATCGCCGGAGCCTGAAAAGCAGTATTTACTAATTGAGATGAAGAAATTAGGCTACCAGACTGCTTTCATTGGAAAATGGCATTTGGATGAAGAACCTGCAACCTTCGATTATTATTGTGTATTGACCGGACAGGGTAAATATTTCAATCCGGAATTTTTGATAAGGGGAGATCAGCCCTGGCCGAAAAATAAAATGCAAACGGAAGGACATTCCACAGACGTTATCACCTATATTACCCTGAAATGGTTGGACAAAAAGCGGGATAAATCCAAACCGTTTTTTCTTATGTGTCATTTCAAGGCACCACACGACATGTTTGAAAATGCCAAGAGATATGATGATTATCTGGAAGATGTGGAAATACCAGAACCTGCAAGCTTATATTACAATGGCTATAATGGCAGTGTTGCAACCAGGGGGCCTAATGATGATTATATTTCATTTATCGGAACATCGGTATTGAAACGAAATCGATGGAGAAACATGGGCAAAGACCTAAAGATAGATCAGAGCTTGGTGGAGGATGAATATACACATGTTTCTTATCAGACCTATTTAAAAAGATACCTCAGGTGTGTAAAAGGTATAGATGATAACCTGGCCAGGTTATTTGATTACCTGATGAAAAAAGAGAAACTCTGGGATAATACTATTATCATTTATACCTCTGATCAGGGCATGATGCTTGGAGAACACGATTATATTGATAAGCGTTGGATGTATGATAAGAGTATGAGAATTCCATTGATTATCCGTTACCCCCAAAAAGTAAAAAAAGCATTTAGGTCCGATGCTATTATCAACAATACCTATTTTGCACCAACCATTATTGAACTGGCAGATGGTAAAATGCCTGATTACATGCAAGGCATAAGTTTTAAATCGATCCTGGAAACCGGCAGGGAACCTGAAGGATTCCCTCAGGAGACGTATTATCGATACTGGATGCACATGGAAGATCACATGCTTCCTGCGCATTTTGGGATTCGTACCAAAGATTACAAGCTGATTTTTTATTACGGCAGCTATTACAGGGAATTCAGTCTGACGAAAGCAGCGAACTATTTTATCGGATTTGACACCCCTCCGGCATGGGAGTTTTACAATTTAAAAAATGACCCCAACGAAATGAACAATCGCTATGGGGATGAAGCGTATGCCGAAATTATTTCCGATTTGAAAAATAGATTGGCCACATTGAGAAAGAACCTTAATAAAGGAGATGAAAAATATCCTAAGCTCAAAAAAATCATTGAGGAAAATTGGAATAAGTAATTTTTAGAATACCCACAGAAATAAAAACAATTATTCATGAAAAATAAAGTAAAATCACCATTGAGAACACTATTTATGGTTATAGGTCTGTTCTTATCTGTTTTAGTATTTGCACAAAAGCCCTTTTCAGGTGTTGATAAATACAATGTTGAATGGACCTCACAAAGTAAAAATTCATCAGAATCAATGCCCATAGGCGGAGGTGATATCGGGTGCAACGTATGGGTAGAAAATGGTGATGTTCTTTTTTATATGTCACGTAGTGGGACTTTTGATGAAAATAATACCATGCTTAAACTTGGCCGAATCAGGCTAAGGCTTAAACCAAATCCATTTAAAGGGGAAGAAGCTGTTTTTAGTCAGAAATTAAACCTTCAGGAAGGGTGCATTTACATCTCAGGGAAAGACAAGAATATTTCGGCAACAATAAAGCTTTGGGTTGAAGTATTCCGCCCCGAAATACATGTTGAGGTCGAAAGTTTAATTCCGGTTGAAGTAGAAGCTATTTATGAAACATGGCGTACCAAAGATCATCCGATTAGTAAAGATGAACGGATGCAGTGCCTGAGTTTTCTGGATACCGAACCTGGGAAAATCCCATTAACTACATATAAAGATTCTATAACATGTAACAACAAAGAAATTATCTGGTACCACCGCAACAGAAATGATGATCTTGTATTCGACAAAGAGGTAACGCAACAACGGTTGGATGAGATTCGCGACCAATTATGGAATCCCTTAAAGAATCTAACCTTTGGAGGAGTTATGAAAGGCGATGGTATGTCATTTTTAAATATTGTCAATGGCAGATATTTAAACAATAATTTCAAAGGGTGGATACTAAAAAGTAATAGACCTGAAACTAAACATGAAATAGATATTCTGCTTCATGTTTCTCAGGCTGGTACCAAAGAAAAATGGGAACAGGAATTAACAGATTTATCTACCCGGAAGGAATCAAAAATTAACGCATGGAAGAAGAACCTTGCATGGTGGGAGCAATATTGGAATCGAAGCCATATTATTATTAATCCTGATAACAATGGCGAGAATGATGAAGGCTGGAAGATAGGAAGGAATTACCAGCTTTTCCGTTACATGTTGGGCTGTAACGCTTATGGCGAATATCCGACAAAATTTAACGGTAGTTTATTCACGGTTGATGGTACTAAAGGTACTACACCTGATTTCCGTATGTGGGGGGGAGGTTCATTTACCGCACAAAACCAACGTTTGGTATATTGGCCAATGCTCAAATCAGGAGATTTTGATGTTATGAGACCCCAATTTGAATATTATTTAAGGGCACTAAAAAATGCAGAATTAAGAACCCAACACTATTGGGGTCACAAAGGTGCAAGTTTTACCGAGCAATTGGCTAATTATGGGTTGCCTATTGGCGACATTTATCATTTTATGTGGGGGAATGGCACCTTGGGTCCAAGGCCCGACAGCCTTAGTATCCGCAAACTAAAAAATATCAAAGGAGAAGCAATTAAGATAAAAGATTACGGTTATCTGGCAAACAATTGGGCCGAAGATGAGTATGAAACTGTCCTGGAGTTTTGTTTAATGATATTGGATGTTGAGCGTTATTCAGGGCAAGACATTTCCAGATACATGCCCTTGATAGAAAGTTCTGTAGTTTTTTTCGATGAGCATTTCCAATATTGGAGTCGGAAACTTAACGGATACCCATTGGACGAAAACGGACATCTTATTATTTATCCGTCCACGGCGGCCGAAACCTTTAAAATGGCGGTTAACCCTACTCCCCTTGTTGCCGGACTAAAAACTGTGCTTTCACGAATGCTTGAGTTACCCGACAAGTATGGTTCGCAAAGCCAAAGAGCAAACTGGCAGGCTATGCTTATCAGGGTCCCACCGGTTAGTTTAATGGAAAAGGAAGGACACACGATTATTGCCCCTGCAAAGAAATGGGAGCGGGTAAATAATATCGAATTCATAAATTTATACGCTGTTTTTCCATATAGCATTTATAAAATAGGAAAGCCAGACTTGGATATAGCCATTGATACCTGGAAATATGGGGAGGATGAAGATGTTCAAAAAAGGTCGGGTGAGCATATCCAAAAGAGTGATTATTGTTGGTTTCAAAGCGGAATTTTCTGTGCCAGACTGGGATTAATTGACGAAGCCCGTGATTATCTTGTAAGGAAAATGTTGGCAAAATCACAACGGTTTCCCGCTTTTTGGGACATACCTGATTTTGACCAATGGCCGGACTTTGACCATGGAGGAGCCGGGATGATCAATCTTCAGGAGATGTTGATGCAAACAGATGGAAAGGAAATAAGGTTGTTTCCGACTTGGCCAAAAGGATGGGATGTTGATTTTAAATTACATGCACCCTTTAATACAACCGTTGAAGGGCAACTGGTTAACGGAAAAGTTGTGGATCTGATGGTTACGCCAACATCTAGAAAAAAAGATATCATTATAAATTAATTTAAACCCACGACGCAATATGAAAAAATTAATTCTTGCACTCATTTCTTTTGGATGGGTTTCTGCTTTTTCGCAGGTAAGTAAAATCATTCCCGCTTCTCTCCAAGTCAATGCACAGAAAGCATTGTTTGTCTTTCCCGGTGATCCGGTTTCAATAATGGCCGATAAAGCCCTCTATTTTGAAGCAGATTACTTGTCCGGGATATTGAAAGAGGAATATGGTATTGCTTCCGAGATCGGATCCTTTAAAAAAGGGGAAAAACAGATCCAGCTATTCATGGACCAGCAGGTAAAAAATGTGGGAGACTATATCTTGGACGTTTCAGGGAAAACGATAACCATACGTGGCTCCCCCAAGGCATTTTTTACTGGATACTCACCTTTCGCCAATGGTTGTGGAACAATACTGAAGCCGGCAAAAAAAACTGTTGCGGGCGTTTCCATAATAGACAGCCCCGATATCCCTACAGTGCCTATATGCTCGATCCGGCTCGACATTTTTTGCCTTTCAATGATCTGAAACGCTATATAGATGTAATGACGCAATATAAATTTAACCGCTTGCACCTCCATTTAAGCGATAATCACAGGTGGCGCATGGAAATCAAGAAATACCCAAAATTAATGAAAATTGGATCCGTTAGGAGTGAAACAGATTGTGACGGGAAGCTCTATTCAGGCTTTACCCATGTGGACAGAGCCAAAGAGTCCGTTTTCGTGAGACCGAAGGAGTAGGTAAGGGCGAACGACCGCAGGTATTTCTTATAGATAGCGAACCAAAATATTTATAATTGGGATCTGGCCATAATATTTATAGCGGGAATGTGTCCATAAGCCATGTATTGCAATTTAAAGAGTTAACAACAGTATTATGCATAATTTAAAACTAATTCTCATAACAATGCGCTGAGTGGTATGATCAAACTGCAAGTGCATAAATTAATTAAAATTTAAAATCAAAAAATTATGAAAAAAGTATCTATTATTATCCTCTTTTCAATGCTGATTGGAAAGGGAGTACAAAGCCAGGAGGTTCCTGATTCAACACTTCGATTATCGGAAAAGGATATGCAATCTTGGCACAACGCTAAGTTCGGGTTGTTTATTCATTACGGTTTATATTCTAATTTGGGCCAAGGTGAATGGATTTCGTTCTATAAACGTATGGACCAGGTTGAATATGCAAAAATCAAGGATCAATTCAATTTTGAGAAAAACACAGGAAAGCATTGGGTAGAAGTAGCAAAAAATGCCGGTTGCAGATACATGGTCGTAACCACCCGCCATTGCGATGGTTTTTGCCTGTTTGATACACAGTTTGGAGACTTCGATGCCGTTAACAGCCTTGCAAAAAGAGATTTAATTGCAGAATATGCCGAAGCTGCACATGAGGCCGGCATGATGGTGGGCTTCTATTATTCACCGACGGACTGGAGGTACCCGGGATATTTCTTCCCCGATATGTACCACTCCAACGCCGAAAAATTGAAGGAACAAACTTATACTCAGGCTCGGGAATTACTCTCAAATTATGGCAAAGTTGATATTCTATGGTGGGATGGACTTTCAGATGACAATTTAGGTATTGGCGGTTTAATGTGGAGTGATGAAAAAGGTTGGTACACTCGCGAGCGAGGGAGACCTTATACCGGGAAATTCAGCTGGGAATCTGAAAAATTGAATACTATGGTGCGAGGACTTCAACCAAAGGTAGCTATTAGAGGTACTGATTTTGAAAGTCAGGAATTCAGTTTAATAAGAAAGCAATACAGGGTACCCTGGGAGCTTTGTACCAATCTTTCAGGAATCGGCTGGGGGTGGAGACCATCAGACAAAGATGCGATGATGAGCCTTGACAGTTGCATTCAGCTGCTGGTGACCGTTGTCTGCAAGGACGGGAATTTGCTGCTTAATGTAGGACCCAAGCCCAATGGTGAGATTGAGCCGGCACAGGTTATGAGATTACAGGGAATAGGCGACTTCCTGTCGAAATATGGAGAGAGTATCTATGATACCCGAGGAGGATTTTATGATGAAAACTGGGGAGGAACTACAGTCACGGACAAGGCTATTTATGTTCATGTACTGAAAATTGCGTCCAACAGGTCAGTCTATTTACCACCGGTTATGAAAAAAATAATTTCATCAGAGTATATGAGCGATAACAGAAAAGCGGCATTTACTCAAACAGACAAAAGGACAATCCTGACGAATATTACCAATAAATACAACGAAACAGATGTAATCGTCAAGCTTGAACTCGCTTCCAAATAATTTCTGAATCTATGCATTCTAATAAATGCTTAAGTTTTATTTCAAAAATGATTTATAAAGAAAAGTTCCTTTTTTTGATATTTTCAGCTATTATTTTAGCGGCTTGTTTCCCTTTTTTCACTGCGTGTCAAAACCATCCGAAACCGAATATCATATTCATTCTTTTCGATGATCTTTCATGGGGTGACTTAAGTATCAATGGGCAGGACCATTTTTCGACACCCAATATCGATAAGCTGGCCGCCGGTGGCATGCAATTCACCAATGCATATGCCGGGGCTTCCGAGTGGGCACCATCGCGTGCTTCCCTTATCACAGGGCTCCAAATGGGGCATTGACGGATTAGGAATAACTATTCACTTAGGAGGCAGGATCACCTAGTGGCCGAATATTTGACTGTTGCCGAACTTTTAAAAGAGCCGGGATATACTACCGGTTTCACAGGGAAATGGGCATTGGCCTTCTTGGAACAGAAGGAGGACCTGACAAACAAGGTTTCGATTACTTTTTCGGTTTCTATGAGCAGGTAAGGGCCCATATGTATTATCCGTATTACCTGATGGTAAACGGCATGAAAGTGGCGATTGCAGAGAATTACGGTTTTGATATGGAAAGAACCTATCAGCAAAATCTATACTTTACTGATATTTTTTATTAACCCATCACCTTTCCCCTTCTTTGTTATCCACCTCTCCCCAATCCCGCAAAGCGGGATTAAGACAGTATATGTCATTTAGTTACCCCCTTCTCTTCTGGGAGAAGAGCCTTTCCCGCTTCAGCGGAAGGGCCAGGGAGGATGAGTTACAAAACCGTTTATTTTCTCATTAGGTTTTGTTTCATCAATCTATCTATATATTTGTTAAAAAACTCTTTGGTATTTATCGACATCCCAATCTCGCAATTTGGTTCTTTACTTTCATCAATAACAGTATACCCTTCATCAGTTACTTTAACAAAGGCTTTTCTTGTTGTAAACAACTCAGGCCATATAACCATAGAAACTGCAACAGCATCAAATAGTACGGGTTTCGGTTTTCCATCACTCTCCATACCCCATAAAGAATAAAGACTTACAATAGCATCGGTGAGCGGAGATTTTCTATGACTTAAAAGTTCAATTAATTCGTATTTAAGGATAACATAAGTAGTAATATCAAGGCCTGCATAGGTAATTTTTGCTCCGGATGAAACAAATTTTTTAGAAGCGTTTACATCTGCTTTTACGTTCGCTTCAGCACTTGGTATCGGACTGCTGTCATATCCCATATAAAACGAACCGTACATTGAGTATACATGTTTTGCCAGTTTCAGGGCACCCGGATCTTTATCAAGAATGTCCGCCATATTAGGGACAGGGCCTATAGTAATAAGTATAACCTCATTGGGATACTTTTTTAACTGTTCAATAATAAAATCAGCCGCTGCCTGTTTAACAGGTTGCACTTTATCAAATCCCTCACCCCAATAGAACTGATAAGAATAATCATCTCCGGTTTTACGACCAACGACTACAGGTATGTTTTCCCGGCCTGTTTCGTACAACATACGACAAGCAATCTGTGCTCGTTTAGGAGTATTACCATAATCCATTACAACACCTAGGATATCGAGTTCCGGGCTTGCGAGAAGCAGAGCCAAAGCATAAGCGTCGTCAATATCACCGCCCAGATCGCTATCAAGTATAACTTTTTGCTTTTGGGCAAATACATTAAATGATAATCCTGCAATAACAATTAACAAGAACAAGTTCAGTGCAATTTTTTTCATATTGATTTTTTTATTTTTAATAAATAATTATGAGTGTCGGCAATGATAAATAAATTGATTACATTATAAAAAAATTCTTGACATGAATCTAATCAAATTTATTGAATCTTTTCCGGATGAATCCTCATGCAGGATCAAATTTAAGGAATTTAGAGATACACAAGACGTTATTTGCAGAAAATGTGGAAGCAAAGATCATAAGACCTCAATATATTTCATACTCAAGCACATCGACCTTAAAATATAGATTCATACGGATGAAATACAGAATTATTATTAAGATTTAAAATTGGTCACAATGAGAAAATTTCAATTTACAATTTGTTTACTAATAATGTCTTTATTATTGCTCAACAATTTTGTTTCTTTCAGTCAAGCAAAGCAAAAAATAATTTTCGACTGCGATTTAGGAAGTGATATTGATGATGTTTTTGCATTATCTCTAATACTTGCAAGTCATGAGTTTGAAGTACTCGGAATAGTACTGGATCATGGATTAACAGACAAGAGAGCTCAAATAGCATGCAAAATGCTATATCTTACAGGAAGAGAGGATATTCCTGTCATTGTTGGAAGGAAAACCAATCAGTTGGTAGGAACTGACAATCCCGCTAATTATGACTCTCAATATTATTGGGCTGAGGGATTTAATAAAGTTAAACCGATTTCTAAATCTGCCTGCGATTTCATTATTGAAAAACTCAGACAATTTCCGGATGAAGTAATCTTAATAACCGTTGGTCCTGTTCCTAATATTGGCGATGTAATTAAAAAAGATCCGGAAGCATTAAAATTGACCAAGAGAATTTATTCTATGTTTGGGTCTTTTTATGCGGGTTATGGTACTTTAGATAATCCTCAACCGGTTATATCAGCTGAATGGAATGTACGTGGAGATATTGAATCATCAAGAATATTTGTGACCTCCAAAGTGCCTATCACCTATGTTGGACTTGATGTTACTACCCTGGTCTGGGTCGAAAAAGCATTGCAAAACAATTTATTAATGCATCAATCACCGCTTACAAATGCCTTATGTAGTCTTCTTTCCTTGTGGGGTGGTGAAAAACCATGTTTGCATGATGCTGTAACAGTAGGAATGGTTCTTTGGCCCGAATTGTTTAAAACCAGGAAAGCATTTGTTAAAGTAACAGATGAAGGATTTACTGTTATTGACGAAAGCAAAGAACCTAATTGTGAAATAACCATGTCTGTCAATACCAATGAATTTCTCAGGCGACTTATGAACAGATATTTAACTCAAAATCTGGAAATGAAGTAATAGAATTATTGGAACCAGCTAATATTTAACAAACTAATAAAATTTCAACAATGAAAATTAATCTTTTCAAACAATTCATTATCATGAGTTTACTAACTCTGGTAATCTCAATTACGGCCACTGCACAGAATGATCATTTTAAGCCAACAGATGAATCGCTGAAACAGTATCAATATCCCGATTGGTTCCGCGATGCCAAATTTGGAATATGGTCTTGCTGGGGACCACAGGCTGTCCCCCGGCAGGGAGATTGGTACGCCAGGAGAATGTACCAGGTAAAAGATCCTGCATACAAATATCATCTTGAACATTATGGTCACCCCTCTGTGTTTGGCTATAAGGATATTATTCCTCTTTGGAAAGCAGAAAAATGGGATCCGGACAAACTCATGGCCCTTTATAAAAAAGCAGGAGCGAAATATTTTGTTGTTTTAGCTGTCCATCATGATAACTTTTTCCTCTGGGATTCAAAACTTAATGATTGGAATTCCGTTAACATGGGACCCAAGAAAGATGTTGTTAAGATATGGCAGCAGGTTGCAAAGAAACAAGGCCTGCGGTTTGGAGTTTCAGAGCATCTGGGCGCAAGCTATACATGGTTCCAGGTATCACATGGGGCAGACAAAGAGGGACCAAAAGCAGGAGTCCCGTACGATGGAGCAGATATGGATTACCAGGATCTGTATCATGCAAAGACCACACAGGATAATAAAGATTGGTTAACTAAGAACCCGGCATTTCAACTGGAGTGGTACAAAAGAATAAAAGAACTGGTGGATAACTATCAACCCGATCTTTTGTACTCAGACAGTAAGATGCCGTTCGAAGATGTTGGCAGAACCCTTATATCTCATTTTTACAACCAGGACATAATCAAAAATAATGGGAAACTTGAGGCTGTTTATAATTGCAAACAACCTTCAGAAGGAATGTGGATTGAGGATCTCGAACGTGGGGTAAAAGATACCATAAGTCAATACCCCTGGCAAACTGATACGTCGATCGGAGATTGGTATTACAGGACCGGGCAGAAATATAAGACAGCTACTGAAGTGATAAAGATGCTGGTAGATATTGTAAGCATGAATGGAAACCTGTTGATAAATGTTGTACAGACCCCGGAAGGGGATCTTGAACCTGACATGATTGCCATCCTTGAAGAGATTGGCGCCTGGACAGAGGCAAACGGTGAAGGAATTTATGGCTCACGTCCCTGGAAAATCTATGGGGAAAGACCGACTGGTGCACAGGTGGTCAAGAGCGGAAATTTCAATGAGGAAAAAGTAAAATATTCCGCAGGTGATGTCCGATTCACAACAAAAGGCAGCACCCTTTATGCATATTGTCTGGGGAAACCCGAAACTGATATTATAATTAAATCTCTGGGTAAATCTTCAAAGCTTGAACATAAAGCTATTGCTTCAATAACCTTGTTGGGAAGTAGCGAAAAAATCGAATGGAAGTACACGTCCGCTGCCTTAGTTATTAAGAAGCCGGTTAAAATGCCAGGATGGCAGGTATTAGGCTTTAAAATTGAGTTAAAAAAATAATTTAGGCTTCAGAGCAGATTCTCAAACAAAAACAATATCCCTATGTTACATGATCCAGGCAGTTATTCTTTACCGCTTAAACTAAGTGAAATTATTCTTGAAGAAAGTGAAAAGACAATACTACGAAAACTTGCAGAGGAAATATCAGAGATAGCTTCACTCCCGATACATAAAGAAAAAGCGATCTTATGGGCTTCGTTGAATGATCTGAAATCAGTTCGACCAATGGTATGGATTAATGAAGTACCGTGGCATGAAATGAACATTAATGATGAATTAACAATAAGAACTAAAAACCCATGGGCTAAAGAACTTGAAAAAAAACTCCAAAGAGAAATATACCAATGGAAGCACATGCGGGCAGATATGATTATCAATAATTTTTTAGAATGCCCGCTTGCTATCCATAGTACGGATTTTGGCATTGTTGAAGATGTCGATATTGTAAAAACGGATGAAAATAGTGATATCTACTCAAGGCATTTTAAAATACAGATAAAAGAGCCTAAAGATATAGATAAAATAAAGATGCCGATTATAACATTTGATAAGTTAACGACTGAGGTGATATATGCAACCATGCAGGATCTTTTTAAGGATATCATTCCTGTAAAACAAGTTGGTCAGACACATATCTGGTTCACACCCTGGGATTATCTGGTCCGCTGGTGGGGAGTTGAAGAGGCGATGCTCGACCTTATATTGCGACCGGACATAGTAAATGCGGCTGTAGAGCGAATGACAGAAGCCTGGATTGTGGAGCTTAACCAGTTTGTTGCCGGGAACCTGTTATCTCTTGACAATAATAATACCCGTGTAGGTTCAGGTGGATATGGGTATACCGCTACTTTGCCAGGAAATAAGTTCGATCAGGATCATGTCAAACCATACAACATGTGGGGTTGTTCCAATGCGCAAATTTTCTCCCAGGTTTCTTCTGAGATGCATTGGGAATTCGCATTGAAACATGAGATAAGATGGCTTGAAAAATGGGGATTAACATATTATGGCTGTTGCGAACCACTTGATAATAAAATCGGGATACTGAGAAAAATACCCAATCTCAGAAAAATTTCCGTCAGTCCCTGGGCGAATTTAGAAACAATTGTAAGAGAAGTTGGGAAGAATTATGTTCTCAGCATAAAGCCAAGTCCTGCGATATTTGCAGGAGATAACTGGAATACCGTTAATGCCAGAAAATATCTTAAGGAAACGATGGAGAAAACACAGGGTGTTTGTCATGTCGAATTCATTATGAAAGATATTTCTACAGTCAGCTATCAACCACAAAGATTATGGGAGTGGGAAAAAATTGCCATGGATATTGTTGAAAAAAGAAAATCTAAATGAAATTTGCACAGATGTTTAAAACCGATGACGGTAAGAATTATATATCAACTTTCATGCTGGTCTGCACATTATTTCTGCTGTGGGGGCTTTGCAACGGAATGATTGATGTGCTCAATAAGCACTTTCAAAATTCACTCGGTGTTACAAAAGCTCAATCAGCCTTTGTTCAGGGTGTTTGGTATTCGGCTTATTTTTTAATGGCTTTCCCTTCAGGTTTAGTTGCAAATAGATTTGGCTACAAGGGAGGAATAATTACAGGACTGTGTATTGTTATAATAGGATGTCTCCTTTTTGTATCAGTGACCAAAACAACAGGTTCTACTACATTTATTTTCACATCTTTTTTGGGCGCTCTTTTCGTCGTTGCATCTGGACTAACTTTTTTAGAGACCATTGCAAATCCTTATACAACGGTGCTCGGACCAATTGAATCCAGTGTGGCCAGAATAAATCTTGCCCAGAGCTGTAACGCTATAGGCTGGATACTTGGGCCTATTATCGGGGGAATGTTTATTCTTTCAAATACAGACAAGATCAACACCAGCAACTCGTCCATCTATCTCCCCTATCTGGTGGTTGCTGCTATCGTTGTTGTTCTTGTTGTGATATTTTTCCTTGCTCCGGTTCCTGATCTGCACTCTACCCCGGAGGTCAATCCGATTGTAGGTAAAGGTGATCATGACCGTCCGCTGTATAAAGAATGGCATTTCGTACTGGCTATCTGTTCTCAATTCCTTTACTGCGCCGCACAGACTGGTATTTTCAGTTTCTTTATCAACTATGTGAAAGATTACATGCCTCCTATATCCCTGGATTTGGCTCATGCATTACCTAATGGTATGGTATATATAAAAGACAGCTTTGCCCATATAACCGAACGAGGGGCTTCCACACTTCTGGCCGCAGGAGGTTTCGGTCTATTCCTCACAGGACGATTTACCGGCAGCATAATTCTCCGTTATACAGTTCCGCATTTGACATTAGGCGTCTATTCTCTTATAAATATACTCATGATGGCTGTGGTAATTCTCATACCAGGATGGACTTCAATCATTGCTTTGCTTATGAGCTTTTTCTTTATGTCTATCATGTACCCGACCCATTTCGCACTCGCCATTCGCGGTTTGGGTAAAAGGACCAAGCTTGCGTCTTCATTTATGGTCACCGCTATTGTTGGAGGATCTATTATGCCTATCTTCATGGGTTGGTTAGCGGATCATTACTCCATGCGCATGGGGTTTCTTATGCCGCTGATCTGTTTTATTTTTATCATGCTCTATGCTTTTAACTGGCGTCGCTTTTTTACCCACGATATGGGGTAGTAGAGCAAACCGCTTATACCAGCGATATGAAAGCGAAATATATGCAATTTTTTTCTTATATTGCTTTAAATCAACTTTTATGAAGGATTTTATAATAATTAAAAATTAATAATATGTATATCATTGAAAATTACAGTACGGCAGTATTATTTACAGTCATAACAATGCTTTGCTGGGGATCATGGGGAAATACTCAGAAACTTACCGGTAAAAGCTGGAGGTTTGAGCTATTTTATTGGGATTATGTGATAGGGATTTTACTTTTTGCAGTTTTATTGGGATTTACGCTCGGAAGCAATGGCACCCAGGGACGGAGTTTTATCCCCGACATTCTTCAGGCAAATAAAGGTAGCATTCTGAATGCCTTTTTCGGTGGGGTAATCTTCAACGCGTCAAATATCCTTCTGGTTACCGCGATGGCTATAGCCGGCATGGCTGTTGCTTTTCCTGTGGGCGTTGGTATTGCTTTGGTTTTGGGTGTATTGGTCAATTATATAAACAATCCCAAGGGCAATGCACTTATACTTATCATTGGCGTTGCATTTATTGGTATAGCGATAATTGCAGATGCAATAGCTTATCATAAACTAAGAGCATCGCAGCAAAAGGTTTCCATGAAAGGTATTTTGTTTTCTATATTAGCGGGACTGCTAATGGCTTTTTTCTATTATTTTGTGGCAAAGTCAATGTTTATCGATTTTGAAAACCCTACAGGAGGTAAACTTTCACCCTACTCTGCAGTATTCTTCTTTGCCATTGGTATATTGGTGAGCAATTTTCTTTTTAACACCATAATAATGAAAAAGCCTGTAGAAGGTCAGCCTGTTGATTACCACGATTATTTTAGAGGTAGTATTAAGTCGCATTTAACAGGTATTCTTGGAGGAATAATCTGGATGATTGGGATGTCGATGAATATTATTGCATCAGGAAAAGCAGGATTCGCCATTTCATATGGGCTTGGACAAGGCGCCACACTGGTTGCCGCCCTTTGGGGCGTATTTATCTGGAAAGAGTTTAAAGGCGCCGGAATTAAAGTTAACCGCTTGATTGCTTTTATGTTCCTGGCATATATTATTGGCCTGATTCTAATTATTGTTGCCGGTTTAAGTTAAATTCTTTAAATGCATTATGAAAAAAATCACCGTAATCGGAAGCTCCAACGTGGATATGATAATAAAATTGAAACGGCTCCCGCAACCTGGCGAAACCCTCAATGATGGAGTTTTTACCCAGGTGTTCGGAGGTAAAGGAGCCAATCAGGCCATTGCTGCCGTAAGAGCAGCAGAACCATCCACAAGTGTTTCGTTTATTACCTGTTTGGGTGACGACGATTTTGCCATAAGAATGATCGAAAGCTTTAGGAAGGACAGGCTGAATCTGAATTTTTCCTTTGCAGAGAAAGGTGTGGCCACAGGTACAGCCCTTATCCTGGTAGATGAAAAAGGCACCAATTCGATAGCCGTGGCACCTGGCGCAAATTGTTCATTATCGAGGAAGCAAATTGATTTATCTATTGAAGAAATCAGGAATGCGGAATATATTATCCTCCAGATGGAGATTCCTGTTGATATAACAAGATATATTATCGATATGGCTGATAAACTTCATAGGAAAGTCATCCTTAACGTTGCTCCGGCTATTATGATTGAAAATTCTTATTTGTCCAAGACTGAAATCCTGATTGTGAATGAAACCGAAGCATCATTACTGGCAGGGATAAATGTCGATACTGATGAAAATATTGCAAAAGCCGCAGAAACATTGCGAAACAAGGGAGTTAAAACTGTAATTATCACATTGGGAGCAAAGGGATCTTATTTGGACGAGAGCAAAATGCAAAAATTCATGCCCGGATTTAAGGTTAATGCAGTAGATACGACAGCAGCAGGCGATACTTACTGCGGAGCACTGGCAGTAGCATTATCTGAAGGCAAACCGGTTGCCGATGCTATTAAATTTGCAGGGGCGGCAGCAGCTATTTCTGTAACAAGGTTAGGCGCCCAACCATCCGTGCCATTCCGAAAAGAAATTGACGAATTCCTTGAATCTCAATCATGAACAAATACTTTTATCCTATAGTGTTCATAAATATTTTAATACTTCTCAATTAACAGATAAATAAATTGTATAAAAAATGAAGTTAATAATAGTTTTATATTGATGTAGTATTCATGTTAGGCCAACATTATTTTTGTAATAATTTTGAAATGTGCACCAAATAAAATCAATATTTATGGGAAATTTGCTCGAAAAGCTGCTTGAAGCTGTGGAATTAGGCAAGGTTGATAAAAAGTCCCCTTATCCTCCCCAATTAAAAGATCAGAATGGAGCCTATGAACTTGCAGGGAAAGCGCTTGAACAGGGTATCAAGCCCAATGAGATCCTTGAGAAAGCACTAATTCCAGCGATGGCAAATGTTGGTAACAGGTTCAGCCGCAAAGAGATATATGTACCACAGATGCTTATGTCTGCAAAAGCTATGGGTAAAGTAATGATTCATCTAGGGCCATTCTTTCAGTCGGGAGAAACAAAAAGAGAAGGAAAATTTATAATTGGAACTGTATCAGGTGATTTACATGATATCGGGAAAAACCTGGTAGCAATGATGGTAGAAGGTGGAGGATGAGAAGTGATTGATCTTGGTGTTGTTGTTGGAGAAGATAAATTTATTCAGGCTTTGGGAAAAAATCCTGAAGCTGTAATTGGCTTGTCGGCCCTTTTAACAACCACTATGGAAAATATGCGAAAAATAGTCTTTGCAATAAAACAAAAGCATCCGGGTTCAAAGATATTGATAGGAGGCGCCCCGGTTACACATGAATATTGTGATAAAATAGGCGCCGACTTTTATTCGCCTGACCCTCAGGGGGCGGTTAATTATTTAAAGACACTTGTATTATAGTAAACAAACCTTCATTAATGAAAACTCTACTTAGATGCAAAACAAAAGAGGTAGTTATTGATACCAATGGTCCGGTTATTATTATTGGAGAGAGTATTAATCCAACAAGACGGAAAAAACTGGTATCCACATTATAGGAAGGAAATTTTGAATATGTGCTTGAGTTAGCCAGGATACAGATCGATGCAATGGCTGATATTCTGGATGTTAATGTAGGGTTCCCTGGTGTTGATGATATTAAACTGCTGCCGGAAACGGTAAAGGTAATTCAGGATAAATATGATATTCCGCTTTGTCTTGATTCTCCTAATCCTAAGGCTATTGAAGAAGCGCTTAAGGTGGCTAAAGGGAAATGTCTTATTAATTCTGTGAATGGAGAAGAACGGTCATTAAGTGCTATCCTGCCTGTTGCAAAAGAATTTGGTGCTGCCGTTATTGGATTGGTAATGGATGATAACGGGATCACTCATGATCCTGAAAAAAGGCTGGTGATAGCTGAAAAAATACTTAACAGGGCTGTTAAACTGGGAATTAAGGAAGAAGATGTTATTATTGACCCTCTTGCGATGACAGTTAGCGCCGACCCCCAGGCCTGTATTGTTACTCTTGAGACAATCAGGTTAGTTCATGAGAAACTAGGTCTGAATATAACCCAGGGTGCCAGCAATATTTCTTTTGGATTACCTGACAGAGAGATGCTTAATATTGCTCACATGGTACTCTCCATACGGAATGGATTGACATGTCCTATTGCCAACCCTGAAAAGATTACTGCTGCTGTAAGAGCTGCAGATCTTGTACTAGGACGCGATGATTTTGCAATGAGATTTATCGAATGTTCTCAAAGTTTTGCTAAAGTATATTCAAGGGAAATAGTTCTCAAATCTATACAATAAATTCTTAATCTTTTATTAATGTCTTTTTTTACTCCTTCTCGTAGATGGCAGCCAGGGTTACCTTTTTTCCGACAGGTTTCGCGATTTTGTTTTATAAATGAGGTTCCAGGATTTTTATACTTATTATACCTGACTTATATCGTGATAACTTTTACTCTTGACTTAAAAACTTCCAATCAGGTATTTTTTCACTAGGGGAAACAGTATAAAAAAGATGACAGGTATACCATGAAAGTAAAGCTGTTTGATTCAGAGGATATTGGAGGTTCGAAGGATGCAGATTATTAATGTAATAGATATAACAAATGGTAAAAACTAAAGTATCAACACCGGTAAAATTCGTTGGAGTAGCTGCTGA
>JBEKWS010000030.1:0-43400 GCA_049512815.1 Bacteroidales bacterium
TCCTAACCTGGGATTTGGCTCCTCGCCTGAAGATTTGTATCGAATAAACAAAAATAATATATTTGAAATACCAGTATTAAACCCAATGGAAATTAGTCCAGTTTAATGGGGTGCAATACACTACATTCATCTTCGGACTTCGGACTTCGGACTTCAGACTTCCAACTGATTAGTTACAAAATGGACTATCCTAAAGTAATTGTTTTAACACTCAACTATAACGGGAAGCCACTTTTGGACGATTGCATTACCTCATATCTTGCCAACGACTATCCCAACTTCGAAATTGTGATGATTGATAATGGCTCGCATGATGGATCTGAAGAATACGTAAAAGCAACATACCCGATAGTAACCTGTATTCAAACCGGCAAAAATTTAGGCTATTCCGGAGGGTTCAATGTAGGTTTAAAATATGCTTTTAAAAAACAAATGGCCGATTTTGCACTCATTACAAACAACGATGTAAAGGTTGACTCCAAAGTGATCAGCGCCCTTGTGGAAGCCGCTTTAGAAGATCCTTTACGAGGATTTGTTACCGGCAAAGTTTATTATTTCGATCAACCTGATACGTTACAATCAGTTGGCAAATACGAACACCCTTTACGTTGGAACGGTGACCATATTGGTGCAAGAGAAATTGATGAAGGCCAATATAATGAACCTTCTGAGCGGTTTTTTATCGATGACATTTTTACTCTTGTACGTCGTGATGTATATGAAAAGCTTGGAGGTTATGACACTACCTATTATCTTCAATGCGAAGAATATGACTGGCAAGCCAGAGCCAAAAAAGCTGGTTATAAGTTTTACTATACTCCTTTTGCAAAAATATGGCATAAAGAGAGTATGACACTTGGCAAAACATCACTTCTTAAGGCATATTCTGATGCCCGTAACCCTCTTATTGTCATAATGAAGTACAAATCAAGGAACTTTTATAGAAGATATCTTGGCTGGCACTTCCGGCATATTGTTCTTTTACAATCTGCAAAAATTATTGTGCGGAGATTTGAAATCATCAAAGCCTGGATGATATGGAAGGGTTTTATTTCTGCTTTGATCTGGAGAGGGGGAAACAGAAATATATGTCATTTGGAGAAAGTTGATTGATATTGCCACGCTTCGCTTGCAATGACGGTGAAATTGCACTGTGGAAGGTTGAAAAGAATTGCTTCGCCTTCCTGCGTCAGGCTCGCAATGACAGTACAAGTAAGACAGATTGTAAATGGGATCCAAACAACAAGCAGGATGCTATTTGAAAACACCGGTCATTGCGAGGACCCCGCCTTGCAGGGCCGAAGCAAACCTCAAATTAGAAAAAAGAAAATTGGAACATATTGAGAATACAGGTCAGGATAAAAAAGTCTGGACAGATTCCTGGGGGAAGTATTCTATTGAATCACTGATTCAAAAATGGGATTATTGGGGACTAAGACAATGGATACTTAAGTTTGTACCTCGAAATGGTAAGACGCTGGAGGCCGGATGTGGTTTGGGAAGAAACAATTTTTACCTGGAATCATTTGGAATAGATATTGATGGATTAGATTTTTCTGATGAAACAATTTCCCTTTTAAATACATGGAAAAAGGAGAACGGATATCATTCAAATTTTATACAGGGAGATATTACAAAGTTACCTTATCCTGATAATTCATTGAGCGGTTACATGTCATTAGGAGTTATTGAACATTTCATTGAAGGGCCACAGAAAGCTTTAGCAGAAGCATACAGAGTTTTAAGACCAGGAGGAATAGCAATAATTACTACACCGGGAGTTTCATTTTATATATTTTACTTTAAGCTCAAAAATAAGATTAAAAAAATATTGAAAAAAATCCTATTCTTTGAAACATCTGCGGTCCCGTTTTTTCAATATTGGTACAAAGTGCAGAAATTAAAAAGATTTGTAGAGGATGCCGGTTTTTATGTAAGTCGTTACTCATCAGCTGATTTAATGTATGCCTTTTGTGAAGCCGATGGATTTAGTGACAAATGGGTGAAAGAAGGAACGTTCGGATATTGGTTCTCTCACATGTTCGAAACCTCACTATTTAAGTTTCTGGGTGCCCAATCGGTAACTATTTCAGTAAAGACAGCTTCTTTGATGCACTGTTTTTTCTGTGGAGAACTTAGCGCAAATCCTGATTCACTTAACAAGTATGACATTCCCGTATGCAAGTTATGCTCTGATAACCGGAATGACCTTGCTCGTTTATATATTAAAAAACAAAAAGTAACCTTTGCTCAACCATATATTATTAGTCCCCCAATTTTGATACCAGAAGAGAAAAAATGCAGTTTTTGTGATAAAGGTTACACGACTGATCTACTTTTCGAAGACTACGGCTTTAATCGAAAGGTATGTAAAAGTTGCCTGAAAAAATCAGAGATTAATATACTGCTTTCGAATTTGAATGTAAAACCAGTTTGGAGGGATTAATGAAGGTACTACGCAAGCCCCTTGCTGAATTTAGCGAAACAGATAAGAGCGAGATAGATATTTTTATTGAGCAGCATGGCGGCTTGGTATTTCACGAATTTTATTTTAATAAAATAGCTTCAGATGTATTTAATACCAGTTGTTTTTACTTTATTGCATATATTGGTAATGAAATAGTTGGGATATGTCCGGTACACATTATTAGAAAGGGTGTTTTAAAATTATTGCTATCAAGTTTGTCATCCAATGAAATACCTTATGGTGGCTGGATTTTTAATCGAAATTATACTTCGATCAAATCATTACTTCACAGTACAAAATTACATCTCAATGAAAGTTTGACTTATTGGTCTACTATTCAGGCAAATAGTAATGACTATGAAATGCCTGGAACTGCTAAATCATTGAGATTTAATACCATAATTTTCCCTCTTACAAACTCAATCGATGATAGTTTTAATATTACTTTAAAAAAAAAACAGAGAAATAAAATAAGACGAGCGCAGAAATTAGGCATTGTAGTTGAAGAAATTCCATATAAAGACATTGAGCTGTTTATTAATCTCAGTTATGAATTAAAAGAAAAGATTGGTTTGCCTGTGGGATTACCAGAATTTTATAGAAAAGTTATGGAAGTTTATTACAAAGAAAATAAAATTGTATGCCTTGCAGCAAAGTATAGTGGTCAATATATATCCAGTATGATTCTTATTGCTAATAAAAATTATACAATTGCCTGGGTTGCAGGAAGGAAAGTTGAATTACCTAATAATTTATATCAGAATGAACTTCTTTTGTGGGAATCAATTGTATGGGCAAAGAAATTTGGAAGCAGGTGTTTTGACCTTTGTGGTTTAGATGAATTAAAACTACCTCAATTGGCCCGGATAAAATTAAGTTTTTCTAGAGAAATTGTTCCATTCTATTATATTACAAAAAAAACATTTTTCTTTCGGATAATAAATAAGGTTCAAAATGTATTCTTTGTTTAAAAAAGTAGTCCCGGGGTTTTTAAAATCCCTTATTTGGCAAAAATATCTAAGGTTAAGGTTTACATCTAATAATAAAATTGGTAAAAGGGTTATTTTCTCAAAAGACTTGATAATTGGTGTGAAATGTAAAATAAGTAATGATGTAATATTTGGAAGATCGGTAAAATTAGGAGATAATATTTCGATAGGGAAAGATGCATTTATTGAAAATATTGATGTAGGCAACGATTCATCGATAGAAGGAAAAGTAATCTGTACAGGTTTTGGGAAAGGGGAAATTAAAATAGGGCAAAATTGTTATATAGGAGTTTATAATGTTCTGGACTGGAGTGATGATATAACTATCGGGAATTATGTACATATTGCCGGGCCCGCTACAGGATTATGGACACATACATCTGCCCCTATGTGTCTAAATGGTATCCCCCTGGAAAATAAGTCACAAAAATACAGGCCAACTAAGGCAATTGTGATAGAAAGCAACGTTTATATTGGTGGTAATTGCAATATTTACCCTGGTATAACAATTGGTCATCATTCAATTGTTGCCCCCAACAGTGCTGTTACAAAAAACGTTGAGCCATTTTCATTGGTTGGCGGGGTGCCGGCAAAAATTATTAAAAAAATCGATTTAAACAGAACAGTTTAACAATATGAAAATCTGGTCAAAGGAAAACAACCAGCTTTTATTACTTCTATTACTTACTTTCTTGTCAGTATATCTACTGCCAAAAGTCGCTAATTTGTTTATTTTTTTGGTATTTTTAGTAATAGCTTATCGAAGTAAGGCTGATTATCTCTGGCTTACATGGTTTTTTATTATTAATGATGCACCTGGTTTGCTTTTTTCAGCAGGGAAACTAGGGGATCTTAGAATCCCCTTATATCATATTGGCCCGGGTATTTCAATTAGCTTTCAGGATTTATTTTTGTTCGTTTATATTTTAAAAGCAATATTCAGCAGAAAATATTTCTCGTTTGTTTTTAAGAAAGAATTCACAATGTTTTATTTAGTTGGAGTCGTTTTATTTCTGTATTCCATACTGCTCGGAATGAGTGCTGAAATATATCTTCATCTTATCAGGGCTGTGCTGCCTTGGGCATGGGTTATGATTGTTCCCTGTTTTATCGATAGTCAGGAACAAATGATAAAAGTTTCACGCCTGCTTTTCCCGTTTGTTTTCCTGGCTCTGGCTTCGCAGATTTATACTTACATTACAGGGTCATATTGGGATAAACTTCTAAGAGGAGTCGAAAGTGGTTTTGTAAAAGTCACTGAAAATGGCGAGGCATCACGCTCTGCATCAGCGGTATATATTACTTTTTTCATATTTGTTCAAAGCTTTTTTTTCTTTTTGTGGAAAAACAGAATCTTTAGTAAATATTATCTGGCAACTATTATTTTTACAGCACTTCTGACAATTTTTTTAACCGCTACCAGGGGATGGATAATTGCGTTTTTTTTTATAGGTATGGGTGCGGTTCTTTTTTTATCAGGGAATCGTATATTTAAGCAAACCGTCAGAATTGTAACTATTGCATTATTAATTCTCCTGGCTTTGCAATACTATTTCCCAATAGTTAAGAGGCAAATAAAATTATCTTACGAAAGAGTTTCAACACTCGAAACACTGGCTGAAGGGGATATAACTGCCGGGGGTACTGTTAGCCGCATTAGTGAACGCGGTCCCAGGGTAATGTCAAAGGTCTGGGAAAGTCCTTTGATTGGCTGGGGATTTTCAACAGACTATTATCAATTTGCCGATGGTCATGTTGGCAATCAAACTATTATGCTAAATGTTGGTATTCTTGGATACCTGTATTTAACAGGTCTGCTTTTTTATTTCTGTTATAAAATTTGGGTACTAAGCAAAAAAAGTTATTTTAATTTAAAGTATGGGACAGCATCTAGGATTTATTTACTAGGGCTATTAGCTGTTTTCATAATCCACAGCTCTTCATCTCAATTCTGGGGATATGATATGGGCTATGAT
Source organism: Bacteroidales bacterium (assembly GCA_049512815.1). Taxonomy (GTDB): domain Bacteria; phylum Bacteroidota; class Bacteroidia; order Bacteroidales; family VadinHA17; genus LD21. Next base: position 5,433 of record JBEKWS010000030.1, read on the forward strand.
CCTCTGCAAAAAACTATATTTTTTTCTTTTTTATTTTCAGCAATTAGCATTATATTTCAAATGGATAATGAATCAATTCAATTTATTTAGATCTTCTTAATTATTCTAACTGAATTTTTAAATAAAAGATTTTTAAAATGCTTTTCAAAACAAAAAGCAGAGAAAGCCATATACCGACTTTCATTATTGAATCAAATCACTATCTATATCGTAAGGCTTTAAAAAGAGAAATAGGCATATGGAGAAATAGTAATAGTAATCAAAATTTTCTTGAAGAAGAATTCGATAATATCAGATTTTCCTATTTGAATAACAACTATATTTTTAAATGCAATAATGACTGGATCAAATTTTTAACTCTATTCGGTCCATTTAAAAAAGCCCTGGTATTGGGTGGAAATAAAACAGGGTTGGAAGAGTATCTATTAAAGAATAAAATTGTTGAAAATATTGAAAACCTTGACATTATTCATAAAGGATCAAATTCAATTATCCAATTTGCAGATTTAAATTTTGCTGAGCTTAAAAAAGACACGTACGATTTGGTAATCGCAAAATCAATTCTACATCATATTATTAATCTGGAACATTTGCTCCTTGAGGTAAACCACTCTCTTAAACCCAATGGCAAACTCGTGGCTTTCGAGTACATTGGTGAGAACAAACAACAATGGACACAATACAAGATTGATCTGATTAATAAAAATTTTCAGTGCAATGATATCATACCTAAATATTTTTTTAACAAACTTAAACATAATTTATATAATGAATGGCCATTTGAATCAATAAGGTCACAAGACGTGCCTGAAGTAATTGAAGATATTTTTCCCGAAACGAAAATAATAGAAATAAGATGGGGGAAGCTAAATTGGGCCATTAAGTATCATCTTTCACAATATTGTTTCGAGAAAAGAATTAAACTTGAAAGGGGGGATGAAAAAATATTGGCTGACCGGGCAGAAGAACTTGATAAACTTTTTTTTAAGGATAAACAGTTACTTCCTTGTTATCTGTTTGGAATTTATAGTAAATCAACGAAAGGAAGAATGGATATTCATGTGGAGAAATGGGATAATAAGAAAATTAATAATGAATTAGCAATCCATGGACCAATTATGAGAAGAATAAAATCATTTATTTCTTCAAATCAACATACGATTTATATTCAATTTCTATTGAAAATAAAATCAGCGCTTAAAAAATTTATATGAAAGCTGTTATACTGGCCGGAGGTTTAGGAACCCGGTTAAAACCATTCACCGAAATCATTCCAAAACCCTTATTGCCAATCGGAGAAAAATCCATTCTTGAGATTCAAATTGAACGGTTAAAGCGTTTTGGATTTGATGAAATCTTTTTAGCAACAAATTACAAATCGGAATATATAGAAGGTTTTTTTGGCGATGGCAGCAGGTATGGTGTTAAACTCACTATCAGCAAAGAAAATAAACCACTGGGAACTGCCGGGCCATTGACCTTACTTAAAGAAAAACTTAATGAGCCATTTCTTGTAATGAATGGAGATATTCTTAGTCTGATAAACTTATCTGATTTTTATGATTTTGCCGTAAATAAAAATACATTATTGACTATTGCAATAAAAAAAGAAATCACCCCTTTTGCATTTGGGAATATTTTTTTCAAAGGAGATTTTGTTGAAAGCGTTGAGGAAAAACCTGATATTGTAATGTATATTCTTGCCGGAATCTATATTATGAAACCTGAGATTTTAAGCTTTATTCCGGGAAACACTTTATTTGGTATGGATAAATTAATCAAAAGTCTTCTGGTCGCGAAACAAAAGGTGGCAAAATACGACCTGAAAGAATACTGGCTTGATATTGGCCGGATTAATGATTACGAAAAAGCACAGGTCGATTTTAAGAACTTTAAAGAATAATTCAATGAGTGAAAAGGTTCTGATAACGGGGGGAGCAGGTTATATTGGCAGTGTTCTATGCAGATTGCTGATATCAGAGGGATATCATGTAAGGGTTTTAGATCGTTTGCTTTTTGGTGGAGAATCTGTTATTGAATTACTGAATTATTCAAATTTTGAGTTTATTAATGGTGATACCAGGATAAAAGAGGATAGAGAAAAAGCAGTAATGGGCATGAATTATATTATTCATCTTGCAGCAATTGTAGGTGATCCTGCCTGTTCAAAAAATTCTGATCTGACAAAAGAAACCAACATTGACGCTACAAAACTCCTTTATGAAGAAGCCAATGCACAGGGATGTAAAAGGTTTGTTTTCGCCTCAACTTGCAGCAATTATGGTAAAATGAAGGATCCGGATAAAATGGTTGATGAGAATAGCGAATTGAGGCCGGTATCATTATATGCTGAAACAAAAGTTGCTGCCGAGTTTTTTTTGCTAGAGCAAAACAGAGATAATATTTGTAAACCCATCTGTCTGAGGTTCGCCACTGCTTACGGACTTTCTCCCCGGATGCGGTTCGATCTGACTGTAAATGAATTTATCAGAGATACAACTCTAGGGAAAGAATTAAAAATTTTCGGTGAACAGTTTTGGAGGCCCTATTGTCATATAATAGACCTGGCGAGGGCGTGTATTATGATACTCAGAACTAACGAAGAAAAAATTTCATTTAATGTCTTTAATGTAGGAGACTCCGGAGAAAATTACCAGAAAAAAATGATCGCTGAGGAAATCTTAAAGATTATTCCAGCTGCTAAAATCTCCTATTTTAAAAAGGATGAAGATCCAAGAGATTATAAGGTAAATTTCGAAAAAATAAAAAATGCCTTAGGGTTCAAAATTACCAGAAAATTACCAGATGGTCTCAGAAATGTACATTATGCATTGATAAATAGCTTATTTACCAATCCATATAAAGAATTATATAGCAATAGTTAATCATGGAATATAAGATACCCCTCTTCGATTTAAATTTCGGAAAAGAAGAAGAGGATGCTGTAATCGAAACTTTAAGAAGTAAATGGATTTCCACAGGACCCAAAACTACTGAATTTGAAAACCTATTTGCCGGAATGCTGAATGCCCAACATGCTGTGGCTCTGACAAACTGCACTGTGGCGCTTCATTTGGCAATGAAATTAGTCGGAATAAAAGAGGGCTATGAGGTAATTTGTCCATCATTGACTTTTGTTGCGACAGCAAATGCAATTCGTTATGTTAATGCAACACCTGTTTTTGCGGATATCAGGAGTTATGAAGATCTGACTATTGATCCGGATGATATTGAACGTAAAATAACTCCCAGAACCAGGGCCATCATTGTAATGCATTATGGAGGTTTTGCCTGCGATATGGACAGGATTATGGATATTGTAAAAAAGTACGATTTGAAAGTAATTGAAGACGCTTGCCATGGACCCCTGGCAGATTATCATGGTAAAAAGCTCGGAACCATTGGTGATATAGGTTGTTTCAGCTTCTTTTCAAACAAAAATATAAGTACAGGTGAGGGGGGAATGCTGGTTACGAATAATGATAAATATTACGAAAGAGCTAAGTTGTTGAGGTCACATGGTATGACTTCTTTGTCATACGAAAGATCAAAAGGACATTCCACCGGTTATGATGTTGTCGACCTTGGATATAACTACCGAATGGACGATATCAGGGCTTCTATTGGATTAGTTCAGTTAGGTAAGTTAATGGATGACCTCAGGCAAAGAGCGGAGATCAGAAAAATATACATTGATCAATTAAGTTCGATAGATGACATTATTATTCCTTTCAAAAACTATACTGAATTTGCATCTAATTATATTTTCCCCATAATTTTAAAAAATTCAACTTTTGCCAAAAGAAACAAGTTAAGAGGAAAATTAGCCGAAGCTGGTATTCAAACAAGCGTACATTACCCTGCTGTGCATCGTTTCTCGATTTATAAGGCGTTTTATACCGAATTACCAAAGACAGATTATGTCATGGATAATTTGATTACGTTGCCAATGTATTCACTATTGACAATGAAAGAGATTAAATATATTTCAGATTTATTAATGGAAAACCTTTATGAAAAATGAAGCTATTATAGTTGGGGCATTCCTTGAGATAATTGAACTAGCTGAAGAAACAGGTGTTAAAATTATTGGGCTTATTGATAATATAAAAACAGGGATCTATTTCAATTATCCAGTTTTGTGTAATGATCATAATGCGATAAGTTTATCCTCGCGATTTAAAAAAACCCCTTTAATAATTACTCCAGATTTACCTATAGTTCGTAACAAATTATTTAAACTTTATGACGATCTTGGATTTAATTTCACCGTATTGGTTTCTAAAAACTCAAAAGTTTCAAATAGCGCCAAAATTGAAAATGGAACAATTATCCAATCAGGTGTTAATGTCTCCTCTGAAGCAGTGATTGGAAGTTTTGTAAAACTGAATACTTGTTGTAATGTAATGCATAACGCTATAATTGCTGATTTCACAACCATTGCTCCTAATGCAGTAGTTTTAGGGAATGTTAAAATAGGAAAATCCTGTTATATAGGTGCAAACGCAACTATTCTGCCAAACATTGAAATCTGTGATAATGCAATAATAGGGGCAGGAGCTGTTGTAACAAAAAACATAATAAATCCCGGGAAATTTGTCGGCATCCCCGCAAAACCATTGTGAATTTTCCCAAGTCCTTTAATCAAGAAAATAGATTTACTATTTATGAATTTTGTTGAAGAATACAGATTTTCAGATTTCACAATGAGGAACTACAGAAGATTATTAAAATTGGCATATAAGAATTACAGGTTCATCTTATTCGCTGATGAATCAGCTATCAATTCTAATTCAAAAAAGATTTTGCTTCGGCATGATATAGAATTTTCAATTCCTAATGCCCTTCGGATGGCAGAAATTGAAGCAAGTTTAGGGGTTCAAGCTAATTATTTTCTTCAGATCCACAGTGAATTCTATAACCCATTAGATAAGGATAATTATAATTCTATTAAAAAGATAATTGAAATTGGCCATGATTTAGGCCTCCACTTTGATTCACATTTTTGGGGGATTAATACTGAAAAAGAATTAGAGAAATATATTGAAATAGACAAGAATATAATCGAAATCTGCTTTGGAGTAAATATAAAATCCTTTTCATTTCATAACACCAATGATTTTGTATTGTCATGCGAAAACGAAAAGTATGCCGGATTAATTAATTCTTATTCAAAAAAGTTTAAAACTGAAATTGGATATAGTGCTGATTCAACAGGTTATTGGCGATATGAAAGATTAGAAGATAGGCTGAGAGAAGCAAAAGATGAATTTCTGCAAATATTAATTCACGATGGGATGTGGCAGGAGGAAGTGTTACCTCCCCGACAAAGAATATTTAAAGTAATTGACGAAAGAGCTGAATACCTGAAAAAATTCTACGACTCTACTCTTAAAAAGTTTGGTGCTAAAAACATCGATTGGGATAACGTTTATTAATAAAATGCTTGTATCCATTCATCAACCCTCCTATTGGCCCTGGCTGGGTCTGCTTGATAAAATAGCTAAAACAGATACTTTCATCCTTCTCGATAATGCCCAGGTAGTTAAGGGTACTTATCAATACAGGAATATTTTCTTTTGTTCCGGAGAAGCAAAATTTATCACATTACCTGTTAATCTGAAACTAGGTCTGAGCTTTAATGACCTGGTATTTAATAATGCAAGATGGAAAGCCGAACACCTGAATAAACTTCACAATTACTATCTTAAAGCACCATACTTTAATGTAGTTTACTCTGAGTTGGAAACGTTTTATTCCAGGAATTACAATAAGCCAATAGATCTCTTAAAAGAAACAATGCTCTTCAGCTTTGAAAGGCTAAATATTAATGTTGATTTTTTTTTGAGCAGTCAATTCGGCATAAGCGGATTCAAAGGAGAAATGGTTCTGAATTTATGCAAAGCTGTTGGTGCAACACATTATCTTGCAGGGCGTGGTTCTTTTGAATATATGCAGGAGTACATTCCAATGTTTGAAGAATCTAAAATTCAGATTATTTGGCATGAATTCAATCATCCTTTTTATAGGCAGGATTCCAGATTTCCATTTGTTGCCGGGCTCTCATGTCTTGATCTTTTTTTCTTCCAGGGATTTGAGAAAGCAAGAGAAATATTTTGGGGAAACATAATACCTTAAATCTATCAGAAATCTTAATATTAAATGATTAAGGGTATTCATTTCTTGCAAAATAGGTTAACCAGACGTCATCTCTTTTATATATTGGCTATTTTAAGTTTTTTACCTTTGTCTGCCTTATATTATTTTAGCCCGCAAAACTTTGTAGTGATGGGGAGCGATGAGCTTTACTATTACAAAAATACCGAGTCTTTTGTATTAAATGGAACAATTGATGCACCCTTTACTTATAATACGGATGGTGCAAAATTCGGCGGAGCAGATGCTCACGGGCCAGCTTATTCAATTTTAAATGGGATTTTCGTAAAATGTTTTGGGTTTAAAATAATTCCATTTATCAATCTTTTAATTTATGTAATAATACTATGTGTAATTTTACTTTTTAAACCTATTTCAATTTTTAGACGATTATTATTTATATCTCTAGTCAATTTATTAGTTCCTATTTGGTATTATCTGTTTGGCCTTTACCAGGAAACAATTAATCTTTTGTTTGGGTTACTAACCACTTTTATGATTTACAAAATATACGATGGCGGTAAGCTCGCATTGAATAAAAACATATTTATTTTTTGTATTTCTCTATTCATTTTTAGCTTATTCAGGCCCTCATGGTTGGTTTTCACTATTGCCTTGTTGCCCCTTTCCAGAAACAGGAAGCAATTAATAATTTATATAACTATTTTTATCTTCTCTCTAATAGTTTTGTTCTTTTTGGGAAGTTTGTTATTCGAACAGTTTCCTACTCTGCTAAATAAGAATTTAAGCAGGATAGCGCATGGAGATTTTTTGAAAGCATTCTATTCTTTTGCATACAATATTCTATTGGGACTTAAGCACTATTTCATAAATTTTAAGGATAATTCATTTTTTCAGATAATTAATAAATACTTATATTTTTATGGCATAATTTATTTATTGAATCAGGGGTTAAGGAAAAAAGACAATCTTGCTTTAGCACTAGGCGTCTCCTCTGTTTTAATTTTCCTACTCAATTTAGTATTAATAACAAATGATGAATCTCTCCGATATTTATCTTTTATTTATCTGTTCCTGGTGGCTTATGCCTTATTACGAAACAAAAGATTTTTAATATTAATATTATTAATAGCAGAGCTCATTTGTTTACCTGAAGCTTTTGTAATCAACCGGCAGGTTCTTAAGGAAAGGTCAATGGTAGCGAATCAGTTCAAATCTGATCCAACTTTTCCTCTGATTAAAAATTATTTAAGCAAAAATCTGGATTCCCCGGATAATGAAATTCGTGTTTTAATCGATTACTCTGAATATGATGATTTTAGGTTCCTTATGACATTACCGGTAATTAATAGCTCCGGTAAACAAATAAAATATGCAATAAGATATTATAATAACAATTTTAATAAAAATGGAATAAATTATTGTATCACTAAGCACGGAGCAATCCCTACGTTATTTGAATCACAGATTATGGATAAAATATTTGAGGATAAGTATTTTGATTTGTATAAAATTCATTAAATATGCGAGACTGTTCAACCATAAAGTAAATTTGATGGTTTAGGTTGTTTGGATTTTTTCTTCTTCCTGGGGTTTATAAATAGTAAAAGAATATTTTGGAAAAACATTCAGAATGAATAATTTAAAGATCATTTTATTTGCCAATTGGGGCTTAGGTAACTTAGCTTTGGAAACAATATCAAAATTAAATAATGTTGAGATATTAGCTGTCTTTACTCAATATGATAACTATAGTACTGATAAATATTTTAATGTAGTATACCAAAAAGCTAAAGAACTTGACTATAAGATTTTCAATACCTATAATAAAAAAAGTAAGGAAATTTCAAACGAAGCAATAAAATTGATTGATGATAATAAAAACATTATTGGTCTTTCATTATCCTTTGACAAAATTTTTAAAAAGGATTTAATAGAACGAATAAATATAATTAATTTACATCCCTCATATCTTCCAAAATATAGAGGTCCAAGTCCAATATTATGGGCTATTTTGTACAACGAAAACGAAATCGGGTTGACTCTTCATTTTGTTGATGATGGAATAGACAGTGGTAACATTATAAAACAAACATTGTGTCCTATAGATTATCAACTTTCCTTTGATGAAATAACTGACATTATATCCTATAGAGCAAACATATTTCTTCTTGAATATCTGGAAAATATACAATTTCCAATTAAAAGCATAAAACAAGGATTACAAGAAAAGTATTATCCAAGACTGCAATTAAATGAAACAGAAAGAAAATTACCATTATATGAATTAAAAAACATATTGTTGAATAAAATAATCAATTGATAACCAATATTCTAGGCATACAATTTTAAAATTTGTTTTATGAATTATTAATCAAAAATTGGTTATGAAGTATAATGGGTGTTATTTGATTGACTGATAATAAAAGAAAAGTTAAGAACAATTAAACTTTGTGCAATTTTAAGAAGAGAATATCTGAGAATTTATGAAGCAGAATAAGATTATTTTTTTTGATGCTCCTCAATTTAAGTCATCCCGAGATGCTGTAACAATCGAACATCAACCCGATTCCGATTATTTTTATATGGTTGGCTTTAGCGGTCTGTATGCAAATACTATAAAAGGGTCTTTACCGGGCTATGAGATTGAAGTTTGGCATATTGATGACAGGGTCGATCAACTGAAGACACGAAATGTAAATGGGATACGGGGGAAAATTTATCCTATGAAGATTTTCCTTTCAAGGAATTTTGCTTATAATTTTAGTTTAATTAAAGATTTGAAAAAGGAAGCTAAAGAGAATAACCTGGTTTTTATTTTTTCCGGAATACATTCCTTTTTCTTCTTAATCCTTTCAGTTTTTTTCAGAACCACTCCAATCGTTGGCATACAATTGGGAGGAGCAAATTCATACTTTAAATACAAAATAAATAAATCCGTTATTAGCTTAATTTATAGCGTAATTGAAAGTAAAATTTATCTTAAAAACCTAACGCACGCCAGATTATATACGAATGCAGAAAAGGATTATTTGGGTAAAGTGTTAGGAAAAAAACAGATAAGCGATTTCCCTGTTTTGCCAATAGATTTTGATCTGATGCACCCGATTGACAAAAAAATTGCCCGGGAATATCTGAAACTTCCAGAAAATGAGAAAATAATCTATCAAACAGGGCGGGCATTTAGAAATAAAGGCACCGACGTTACAATTAGTGTCTGGCTAAAGTATTTAAAAGATAAAGGTATTAAGCTCATTTTGACTGGGATACATGAAAGTGATGAATTGTTTGATTTGGTAAAAAACTCAGGTGTTGATTACAATGGAGTCGTTCCAAGAGCTGATTTGCCCTATTGGTACTCTGCCGCAGATATTTATATTTATCCCCCGTTTGACGAAGAAACATTGAATTTTGGTGGAGTAGGATACGCACCACTTGAAGCTCTCGCATGTGGAACTCCACTAATATGCACTACAATGATCAATTTTCCTGATTTTGAAAAAAACAAAAACAGAATAAATGGAATATGTATAATACCAACAAATGAAGAAGATATTGCTAACGGGGTTTTACGGTTTTTAAATTCTCCACCAAAGAAAGAAAAATGCAGAGCATTGGTAACAGACTATTTTACAAAAGAAAAAATTGGGGAAAATTTCGCAAATACAATTCTGAATATTCAAAAAATGCATACCTGAACGTAAAATGTTGAAGCAACGCGTTACATTTTCGCTCATATTTAAAATTGTTAATTCCCTTATTGGTTTGATTTCATCAGTCTTTGTTGCCAGGTATATGGGTGCAGAGGCTATGGGAGTTCTTTCTGCTTGTCTGGCTTTTCTTGCAATCTTTACAATTTTCGGGGATTTTGGTTTTGGTATTGCTCACTTTAAAAGAGTATCGGAAGGATGCGATTTGGGTAAATGTATCGGAGTATATTCAAGAATTCGTTTTGTGTTGGCCATTCTGGTTGCTGTGGTTGCATTACTGGGTTATCACCTTATCTTTCACTTTACCGGGAAATATCCTATTGATTTTAAGTACTATCCTTTCTTCCTGATCATTTTATTCAGCACAACTTTGGCAAATTTATTTTCTTTCATTGATATGACTTTTACAGCAAGGCTGGAGGTGATTAAAGGATCTGCTGTTTTGCTCACGAGTCGCATTTTCAGTGTGCTCTTTAAATCAATAGTTGCTGTTTTGGGTTTAGCGACAATTTATTTGGCCTGGTCAACTCTTGTAAGTGCAATTATTGGAATTATTGTCGCCGTATTATTTTTTCGAAATTATCCTATTGGAAGTTTTGATAAAGCTATGTTCAAATCCTATCTTGTTTTTGCTATTCCACTTACATTCGTAAATATTATTGAAACTATTTCTCTTAACATCGACAAAGTATTTATAAGCTATTTTGTTTCTCTGAAAGAAGTTGGCTATTATTCTGTTGCGCAATCTCTTGCCCTGCTTGTAATTTTTCCTTCAGGAATCATAATAAATATTTTAATCCCAACATACACAAAAATATACACCAATGGAACGGTAAAAGAATTACAACTATTTGCCGCAAAAATCGAAAAATATCTTGCCCTTATTATTTTTCCTGTCGTTTTCTTTTTATTTTTTAATAGTCGGAACATTATTTTCTTAATATATGGTGCAAAATTTTCACCTTCTGTCTTAATTTTTAATATTTTGGTATTACAAGGCTTATTATTTATCATGCTACAACCCTATTCAACTCAATTGACTGCCATGGAGAGGCTAAAAGCAATTATGTACATTGGAATTATTACTCAGGGATTAAATATAATTTTAAACTTTATTCTGATTCCTGATCAGATTGGTTCAGTCCGTCTTTTTGGTTTAGGAGCTGTGGGTTCTGCCATTTCACTTCTATCATCTACATTAATTGCAACCTTGTTTTATCGTATTTACCTTGTCAAAAGAACCGGATTAACAATAAACTATTGGATTTTTATATATATGTTAATAGCCATAATAAGCACAATAATCCCTGTCTCATTACCTGGAATTTCAAAATTTATATTACCTGTTAAGTTGCTTATATCTTTTATTCTTTCCGGCATCTTGTATTTTGGCATCTTACGGATATTCAAATTATTTAACCTGGATGACATGAAATTTTATTTGGACTTTATTAAAATTTCTAAAAATATTGAATATTTTAAAAGTGAAATAAATGAGAAGCATATTGAGTGATGAATGAAATTCAGAAAAATGTTAATGATCAAAACGACCGACCTTCTATTTCTATCTCGTTTGATTTTGAAACATCCGCGCAGTCTTCAACTCCAATTTATCGGACTAAACTGAAAAGCCTGTTTTTTAAGGTGACAAATCATATTGGGCTTACAAATAAAGATTTGTCCGCTGGGTTGGGCCGGGGTTATGGGAACCGGATTGGTGCTGAAAAGATCTTAAAAATATTTAATCAGTATGGCACTAAAGCTACCTGGTTCTGTACCGGACATGTATTACTGAAGGAAAATAGAGATCGACAAGCTTTCCGGATAAATCAAAAATTGCCGTATGCCTTCGCGGAAGCAGGGTTCACTGCGGCAACCACATGGCGCGTCGAGCAAAAAAGTTTTTACCACGAGCCTTTTACTAACTATAAAAAGCAGCCATATTACTATTTAGGCGACCTGGCAGAGGAGATGAAACATCAGGGCCAGGATTTCCAGTGTCATAGTTTTTCACATCCATATATATCCATGGAATCACCTGAAAACATAAAAACAGATCTGGAAGACTGGCAACAATTAGCTGAAAAAGAAGGATTTGAGAAATCCAATATCTTTGCGTTTCCATTTCTGGGGGATTATCATTTCACTGACCGGACAAACGGACTTAAAACTGTATCACCATCAGCGAAGACTGGAAATGCTTATGAGATTTCGTACCTGAACGATAATGTACTAAAAATATTCAAAAATGCCGGGTTTGAGCTATTTACACGTTGCGGTAGTATGTCTGCTTCAGCAATGATTCAGGTATTTTCAAAATATCAAAATTCGGATATTTATTGCATGAAGGATATCCCATTGCTTTCTTTTCAAACTCGTGAATCATTTAGGGAATTCGTTGAAAAACTGATAGGGAACAAAGCAAATATTGATCTTTGGCTCCATCCAAATGATATTATGTTGCCTGAAAGATTTGAGTTATTCAAATCTTTTATTAAAGAATTAGTTCAATTCCGCGATGAAGGCAAAATATGGCTTTGCACTATTTCAGAGCAATGGAACAGGTTTAAGAAGGAGAAGTTAGAATTTAGAAGTTAGAATTTAGAAGTGGTTGGAATTTTAATGCTTATTAGTAAAAAAGATGCAAGAAAAAGCAAAAAGTTATAGAGATTTGGTGATTTGGCAGAAGTCTCATAATCTTGTTATTGAGATCTACAAAATAACTAAATTGTTTCCTAAGGAGGAATTATTTGGATTGACATCTCAATTGAGAAGAGTTTCGGTATCGGTTCCTGCTAATATAGCAGAAGGTTTTGCAAGACCCGGACTGAAAGATAAACTTAAATTTTATTCTATTGCTTCCGGATCACTGAATGAAACTGGTTACTTTCTGTTTCTTTCTAATGAACTTGGTTATGCTGACACTTCAGCATTAGTTGTTCAGGTTGAAGAAATAGGCAAAATGTTAAACCGTTATATAAAAACCATCCAAACCAATTCTAACTTCTGACTTCTGACTTCCAACTTCTATCTTCTAACTTCTAACTTCTGCCTTTTGACTTTTCACTATAAAAACATGGACCATTTAAACATCGATCAACTAAAACAAGTACCTTGGAATTCAAGATTTATTTCAGGACCTGAAGTGCCTCCTGAACCACTACCCCAAAAAATTCCGGATATGATCAAGGTTCCCTTTATGAAAAGGGATCGTCAGTTTAGTTTGTTTTACACATGGTTGGAAATAGTCCGACTTGTTGGAAACAATGGACCTTTAAAGATTTTAGATGCTGCGTGTGGTAGGGGACAAATAGTCCAGATTTTAAAATTCTATGGGCATGATGTTACGGGAGCAGATATAGTTGATTGTTTTTGTGCCGATAAAACTATTCCATTTGTGCAAACTGATCTGGACCAAACTTTTCCCTTCCCGGATAATTCATTTGATGCTGTGATTAATTCCACAGCGCTTCATTATTTAAAATCAAGCGAAGATTTTTTTTCAGAAACAAAACGAGTTCTAAAACCAAATGGGAGAATAATATTCTCGATTTCAAATATTTCAAATTTAGGCGGAAGGTACTATTTTTTCAGAACAGGTAAGATAACAGAGTATAGTAGCTCTATCTTAACCCGGAAGAATTTCCTATACCCTCATTATATTTTTGAATTATTAAAGAGTCTTGGTTTTACAGTTGAGAATATATCAGGTAATGTACCAATTTCTAATTTCAGGATTAAACTTTTTGCTTTATTCTTTGGAAAGTTTCTTTTTAAATCTTCTGATCCGGTAATAAAATATTCAAACGCTTTTATAATTTCTGCAATTCTTAATAAATGAGCGGGTTTACATGCCAACCATATTTTCATTAAAAGTTGATATGGAAAAAATTACTGTCATTCATATTATGACTCACCCACCGGCTTATGAGGAGCATTCTGATAAACCACGTCCTGAATGTAACTGGGACACCCCGGATGGTTCATGGGTTGGTATCTGGGGTTACGACTGGGCTGATCAATTAGCTATTGAAGTATCCAGGATTACGGATAAATTTACACATGAAATATGGCAGCCAGATTGCAGGGCAGATAAAATTTATTCTAACGAAATTTTTTCAGGGGTAGTTCATAAATCGTTTCCTGCAAAACAGATTAAAATGTGGAATGGCATTAAAAGATCATCTTATACAAATTCAGATGAAATGATAAATTGTTTGACTTCTTTACCAGATAATTCAATTTTGCATTTGAGCCATCCAATCTATGATGGACTTAATAAAAAAATTATTAATAATTTTAGGGGAAATGTAATATCTAGCTATCACGGCATTATAAACTTACCCATTAATTATTTATTAATGATTCAATGGGATCCGTTTAAAAAAATTTCCTACCTAATTCAACATTTTCGTGCAAAACGATATTTCAAATTAGTCAACCATGTCACTTTTATGAATAACACTAATGTTATTTTATTAAGAAAATATTATAGTGGTGCTTTGACAAAATTGACGATGGGTATTGATACCAATAAATTCAAAGTGTTAGATAAAAAATTGTGTAAAAAAAAATTGGGATTACCAGAAAATAAAAAAATCCTTTTAACTGTATCTCGATTATATAATCATAAACAGATTGACAGAATTATTGAAATACTTGATAGAATAGATGGAGAATTTGTTTTTGTAGTCTTAGGGCATGGAACAATCAACTACGAAAACTATTTAAAAGAGAAGGCAACATCACTTATTAATAATAAGAAAATTCGTTTTGAAGGGTATAAAACAGGAGATGAACTCATTGAATATTTAAACTCTGCTGATGCATTTATCCTTGCATCAAAAAGTGAAGGTGCTTCAGTTGCTGTGATGGAAGCAATGGCTTGTGGTTTACCAATCATTTGCACGGATACGGGAAATACTGCTGAAGTTTTAAAAGAGAATAATGCTGGAATAGTTATGGGGATTAAAAATTATAAAGAATGGGAGAAAGAATTAAATGATTATTTTAAGGGCAAACCTATAAAAGTATTAGATATTGAATTTGTTAAAGAACATTATGAATGGAAGAATATTGCTAGAAAGTTCGCTGCAATATATGATAAGGTAAAAGTATGAAAATTGCTTTGGTCAGCTTTGGTCATATAGATGTTGTCTTACCATTATTTAAGAATCTTAAAAACAGAGATGTTGCAGTTGATCTTATTTTGTGTTTTGCTTTAAACAGGAAATCTGAAAGCATACTGGATTTTACTGATAAAAAAATAAATACGGGATTTCTTTCCGATGAAAAGATTAACGAAATTTTACCTGATGGGATAAAAAAATATTTGTCAGACATTTCATCTGTTAATTTTTTCATTTTCCACAATTTGAAATTAAAATCAGTCAAAAATTTTCTACTATCTCTTATCCTGGTAAAAAAACTAAAGACTTATGATATAATTCATTTTAACGGCACCAATGGTGTTTTGCCAGTATTAATATTTCTTTTAAGAAAACGAAAATTGGTTTTTACGATCCATGATATTCATTCTCACAGTGGTGAAAAACCCCGATATAATTTTGCAGAAAGACTAAACGGGTATATTATTAAAAGCAGATTTCCTCTGGTAGTTCAAAATTATTCAGGCTATAAATATTTAATAAAGAAGTATTCACCTATTTCTGAAAAATTTAATTTCATACCATTTGGAGTGCTTGATATTTATAATGAATTCAAAAACAAAAACACGGAAATAATCTCCTCGGATCTTTTATTCTTTGGGAGGATATCTCCTTATAAAGGAATAGAGTATCTGATAGAAGCGATTAAAAAACTCAAGACTGAAGGAGTAACCTTAAATGCGATAATTGCCGGGCCTGGTTATGTTTATTTTCAAACAAAGGATTTGGAAAAATTTGGCATTAAACTGATCAACAGGTATCTTAAAAATGAAGAACTGGTTTCTTTGATTGAAAACACAAAAGTGGTAATTTGTCCTTATAAAGATGCTACACAGAGTGGTGTAGTGATGACAGCATTTGCATTTAACAAACCAGTAGTTGCATCTTATGTAGGCAGTTTCATTGAAGTCATAAAAGATGGAATTACAGGATTTCTGGTTCCTCCACAAGATTCAAATGAATTGGCTTCGAAAATTAAATTGCTAATTTCTGATCCTGTTTTAATTGAGCAGATGCGGAATAATATTCATGCTTTTGTAACTTATGGGGAATATGCATGGAAACATATTGGGAAAACTATGCAAAAACTTTATTCTTCTGTTTCTCCCGAAGGTAAATTAAAATAACCCTTCCTCTGAATGAAAATTATTTTTACTACTGATACTATTCAACGTGGAGGAAAAGAGCGTCAATTATTTATTCTTACAAAAGCTCTTTTAGACAAGGGCTATCAGATGAGAATTATTACAAAAAAAATATCTTCTGATAATTATATTCTTGAATACGGTTTAGAGAAAAATCTTGTTATAGAAATTAATGGTAAAGGATGGGTACAAAAATTTCAGGATTATAAAAAAAAAATCTTATCATATTCTCCTGACATTGTTATATCATGGGATTTTCAGACTTCCCTTTTTCCCCTTTTTCTGTATAGAAAATGTAATTTCAAGTTTATAAACGCATCCATACAACATGGCATAAGATTATTCAGATTTTCTCAATTGATAAGAAGTTTTGTTTGTCATCTTTCTCCAAGCATTATTGCGAATTCTTATGCCGGCCTTAAAGCCAACAATCTTAAACCAGGAAAGCACACTTTTATTTTATATAATGGTATAGAAAATAAGTTTAATAACCCACTTAAACCGGAAGGGGTCTATAATAAAAGAACTGAACTAATTCCGGGATATGATGAAAAACCCGGAACGGTTTATATTACAGTTGCCAATCTGGTTCCTTATAAGGATTATGTAACAATATTAAAGTCGCTTAATAAATTAAAGGATCAAAAGTCATTTTATTATTTTATCATTGGCGACGGGCCAATGCATGATAAAATTGTAGCGGTAATAAAAGAATATGGACTTGAAAAAAAGGTCATTCTGACCGGGAAAATTGAAAATGTGAGTGACTACCTTTTCATTAGTGATATTATGATTCATTCATCTCGCGGAGAGGGTATTTCCAACGCTATTCTTGAAGGGATGTATGCAGGGTTGCCAATTATAGCGACCAATGTTGGTGGGGTTCCGGAGACAGTTTTTCCGGGTTCGTCTTTGTTATTCCCTTTTAAGGATGATAAGGCTTTGCTTGAGTGCTTATTAAAAGCTTCTGAGGTTTTTGTTGATTTTAATAAGGATTCTGAAGAATATAAGAAACATCTGGCAAAATTTTCTGTGGAGACCATGGTGAAGAGGTTTGAGGAGATAATTAGGAAGGTATTTAATGGGTCAGAAGTCAGAAGTCAGAAGGCAGAAGGTTTTTGAATATAATTTCTTCCATCAGCCTGCCGTCCACCGCCTTCAGCCAATTACATTCAACCTGTATATCCAAAAGTATCAAAATGAGCCTATACTCAAAAATAAGAGCAAGACTTTCTACCGAAAACAAGGGTCGTTTAAGTAAGTTACTAATTCTTTCCGGGCTTAAGCCCAAAATAAATAAAAATATTGTTTCGCCTTTCAATGAAGGTATTCTCGTTTTCTCTGCAGATTTTGAAATGGCCTGGGCATTCCGTTACTCCAAAACTCTGGCGTCTAAGGCAGTTGAGGTCGGGTTAAAGGAGAGGGGAAACGTTCCGATTCTGTTAAACCTTTTCGATAAACATCAAATCCCCGCTACTTGGGCCACTGTAGGACATTTGTTTTTAAATGAATGCGCGAGGAACGAAAATGGAATAGCCCATCCTGAAATTCCAAAACCAGCATATTTTGATAATCGCAATTGGCTTTATAATTCAGGTGACTGGTACGAACAAGATCCATGCACAAATGCAGGATCAGACCCGGCCTGGTATGCACCGGACTTGATTGAACAGATCCTTTCTGCAAAGGCAAATCATGAAATTGGATGTCATACATTCTCTCATCTGGATTTTACCTATAAAAACTGCCCAAAAGTAATGGCTGATGCTGAATTGGAAATATGCAAAACATTAGCTGATAATAAAGGAATTCGCCTGAGAAGTTTCGTTTTCCCGGGAGGAACATTTGGTAATTATGAAAGTCTGAAAGAAAAGGGTTTCTTATGCTATCGCAAACCTATGAAGGATCATATTGATATTCCTTATATTGACTCTTTTGGGCTAGTTGCTATTCCAAGTTCACTTGGTCTTGATAAAGATCCTTATGGCTGGTCAAAAGAGTTTCATTTGAAAATGATCAGGAAGTTTCTTGAAAAAACAATCACACATAAATTAGTATGCCATTTCTGGTTCCACCCGTCAATGGCTACATGGTATTTAGATAATGTAATGCCGGAGGTTGTAAGGATGGTCGGGGAATTCAGAGATGCAGGTATGTTAAGGGTTTTGACGATGGGAGCTTTAGCTGAAGAATTCATATCAACACACAAATTTATTTCGGAAACATTATAACAAAAACAAAAACAAGAATAAAGTCTCTGAGTCCCTCAGTCTCTGAGTCCCTCAGTCTCTGAGTCCCTCAGTCTCTGAGTCTCTGAGTCTCTCAGTTTCTGAGTCTCTGAGTCTCTGAGTCCCTCAGTCTCTGAGTCTCTGAGTCCCTTAAGTCATTAAATCCCCTTCATCCTTCCGCCTACAGCCTCATAATCTATGATAGATTTTTTAATTTCAATAAACAAGGAGAGTTTACCATTCTCTCTTTCTGATTTATTCATTAATAAACCTCCGATTAAGCTATCATACTCCAATCCGGAAATTGAGTTCCTTGCATGGGGGGATCCGATTTGTGATGAAACATTTAAAGTCAAATTTGTGAAACAACCTGATGTCAGTTTTATTATTAACAATCTTTATAGTCATTACTACTTTATTCTTTTAAACAAAACCTATAACACTATATACACTGGCAACTCACTATTCAGTATTCTACCGGTTTACTACACAGAAACAAATAAAGACTTAAGGATTTCCAATGATCCTCTGACCCTTCAAAGTGAAGAAGGTTCGAATAGATACAACAAACGTTTCCTCCTCGAAAATATCCTTTTTAATTATCCGCTTTTTAATCAATCCTGTATTGAAGGAGTAAATCTGCTACATGCTAACCATTATATCCAGATTAAAAACGGCAAAGCATCCAATCAACAGCATACCAATATTACTAAATATTTTTCTGCATCGCCCACGCCATGGCGAAAAGCTCTAAATACTATTTCTGATCTTTTTATTGAAAGTTCTGAAAAATATTTTTCGGAAGAAAAATATGCATCAGCTTTGACCGGGGGATTTGACGGAAGAACGCTGGCGGCCTGTGGTCTATATAAAAAGAGAAGGTTCATGACTAACAGTTTTGGTACCGAAGAAAGTGTTGATATTAAAATCGCAGAAAGTTTGTCAGCCAAAGCAGGAATTGAATTCATTAAGATCGATCTTGATGGAAACTATTTAAATAACCATAGTTTAAATGCCGGAATTGGCTTTATAAATGGATCTTCAGGAACTGCCTCTTTTGCCAGGGCTCATTATCTGTACGCAACAAAGATATTGTCTGAGAAAACAAACTATCTGGTTACCGGCAATTTTGGAAGTGAGGTATTCAGAGCTGCCCATAATACCGGTGTGGTGATTAGTCAAAACTTGCATGGATTGTTTAATGCGAAGAACTATGATTCAGCGATTAGTCTTCTGGAATCCTCACCAGAATGGGATTGGATCAATAAGCCCGAATTTGAACATGAATGGGAAAGTCTGAAAGAGGAGTTAAAAACACTTCCGTGCTTTGATTCTGATTATAAATGGTTGTCTAAAAATCAACAATTTTATATTACTGTTTTTGAGGAAGTATTCAGAAAATATTTTGGAGCGGAAATGGTAAATCAATACAAATATTTTGCCAATCGGACACCATTCCTTGATATTGATTTTCTTAAGGGGATACTAGGTACTGGACTGGCTGGTGTGCACTCGAACTTTTTTACCAATAATCCCCTGAAGCGTTTTAAAGGGCAGATTTTGTATGCCCATATAATTAATAAGACCTGGCCGGATTTTGGAAAGGAAATGACAGATAAGGGTTACAAGCCGGAAGATTTAATAAGTCTTTTTGGGAAATTAAGAATAGCAGGTTCTTTTCTTAGTAAAAGAATAAAGAGAAAAATGAAATCTAAGGGAGATCCGTTTGCTGTGAATGCTGCCTTTTCTGTGAATAAAGATACCTGGCAGAAGTTGGAAGTTAACCCGGCTCTTTTTAATGCGAATAAATTAAGAAAAGCCATACATGCTCCTTCTAACAGAAGAGACTCTCTGTTTATTGTACTGAGTCAGGCTTATTTTTATAATGAAAAATTCGACACCGGGCCGCGAAAGCACCAGCTAATACGAAAGACTTTATGACACAAAATGAACTCAGTACAATATTGGCATAAATGAATTATGAAAAAAATTAAAGCCATAATCCTTCGTAATGAATTGGAGGATGATCATCTTCTCTGGATGAAAGCTTGTGAAGAATACAAAAACCAATTAGAATACCGTGTTGTTGATCTCACAAAAAACTCATGGCTGGAAGATATTCAATCCAATTCATTCGACATTCTGTTAGCTAAACCTGGTGGACTTACAGCCCTATATAAACAATTATATGATGAGAGAATCTATATTTTGAATAAGGTATTGGAATATCTGGTATATCCTTCGGCAGATGAAATATATATTTATGAAAATAAGCGATTCCTTTCATTCTGGCTAAAGGCAAATAATATACCAAGTCCCAGGACAGATGTTTTTTATGTGCAAAAGGAGGCAATAGATTTTGTAAATGCACAGGACTTCCCAATTGTTGGCAAAGTCAATATTGGTGCTTCGGGAAGCGGAGTTTCTATATTGAAGTCCAGGGAGATTGCTTTAGATTATATAAGCCGGACATTCTCCGGGAAAGGTGCCCCCAGACGCTCCGGACCCAATATGTCCAAAGGAAGTTTATTTAAACGAGGGTTACATTATCTTGCTTACCCCAGCGACATAAGCAAAAAACTTAACTTATATAAAACCATTAGGTCGTATCCCCAAATAGATTTTGTCATTTTTCAGGAATATATTCCGCACGATTTTGAATGGAGAGTGGTTCGTATCGGCGATTCATTCTTTGCCCATAAAAAACTCAAAATTGGAGAAAAGGCCAGTGGTTCAGTACTTAAAAGTTATGAAAATTCGCCATTTGCTCTACTGGATTTTGTAAAAGAAATAACTGATAAGCATAAGTTTTATAGTCAGGCTGTTGATGTTTTTGAATCGGACAAGGGATATCTGGTAAACGAAATGCAATGTATTTTTGGACAGAGCGATCCATGGCAGATGCTTGTGGATGGAAATGAAGGCAAATACAAATTTGTTGAAGATGAATGGGTTTTTGAAGCGGGAAGCTTTAACCGCAATGAAAGTTATAATCTGAGAGTAGAATGGATAATTCAGCAGCTACAATGAAAGTTCTTTTTGTACGAAGTGGAAATTCCAGTATTGATCCGATATCAACTAACCAGGGCGAATCGCTACAAAAGGAAGGGATAGATATTGAGTTTTTCTACATAAAAGGAAAGGGATTAATTGGGTATTTATCTAATATCAGAAAACTGAGAAAATTTGTTCGGATTTACAAACCTGATTTAATACATTCACATTATTCATTCTCAGGAATTCTTGCCTCCTTTTCATTTTCCGGAGTACCTGTTGGTGTCTCTCTAATGGGCAGTGATGTTAATTTTTCAGGAAAAATTATACTCTTCCTTTTGAGATTTTTTTCAAGGCATGTCTGGAAATTTACCATAGTAAAATCCAGAAAAATGTATGAAAAATTGAGAGTTAAATCAGTTTTTATTATACCTAATGGAGTAAATTTTGAAAGTTTTAGAATAATTGATAAATATGAAGCGCAGGCATTTCTTGGATGGGATAGTAAAAGTAATCATCTGATTTTTGCTTCAGATCCGAAAAGAATTGAAAAAAACTTCAAATTAGCTAATGAAGCAATTGAAATTCTTTATAAACAAAATATCATGTTTAATGTGCACTTTATCAAGGGTATAAGTCCATCTGAAATGAAGTATTATTATTGCGCAGCAGATGTATTATTAATGACATCCATTGCAGAAGGATCACCAAATGTGATTAAAGAAGCAATGGCCTGCAATTGTCCGATTGTATCAACTGATGTTGGCGATGTAAAAGAAGTGATGAAAGACATACCTGGTACATACATAGTTGGTAATAATACTGAATCAGTAGCCGAAGGAATAGCAAAGGCATTAGAATTTAATGGAAGAACTGCAGGCAGAGAGTGCATTAAAGAGATTGACAGTTCTAAGATTGCCAGGAAACTTATTTCAATTTATAAAACTTAAATTACAGTTCACAATTGATTGCTATAGTAGATTATGGAATGGGAAACCTGGGCTCTGTTAAAAGGAAGCTTGATCTGATTGGTGTGAGATCTGTTATTACTGATTCGCCGCTTGAAATCAGTAAGGCAGAAAAAATTATACTTCCGGGAGTTGGCCATTTTGCTAAAGCAGAAAGTCAACTTAAGGAACGAGGGCTCTGGGAAGCATTAACTTATGAAGCTATTAACTGCAAAAAGCCTGTTCTTGGAATCTGTCTTGGAATGCAGTTAATGGCTAAGAACAGTGAGGAAGGTGATGCTGATGGTCTGGGTTGGTTTGATGCAAATGTTATTAGATTTCGTATAAAAGATAAACTTAGGTATAAAGTGCCACATACAGGATGGAATAATATTATTCTAAAAAAAGAAAGTGCGTTGTTCAGAAATCTGGAACTAAAATCAGGTTTCTATTTTGTTCATGCTTACCACTTAATCTGTAATAATAAAAAGGATGTCCTTTCCGAGACATTTTATGAATATGATTTCGTTTCTTCAATTCAACGGGATAATTTATATGGTGTTCAATTCCATCCTGAAAAAAGTCACAATGAGGGCCAACAACTATTACAAAATTTTATAAGACTCTAAAAGATGTTTCGCCCAAGGATCATTCCTGTACTGCTTTTAAAACTAAATGGAATAGTAAAGTCTGTTCAATTTAAAAATCACAGGTATATAGGGGATCCAATAAATGCAGTAAAGATTTTCAATGACTTGAGGGCTGATGAATTAGTATTCCTTGATATTATTGCCGGTAAAGAAAATAGAGTAATTTCAACCGATTTAGTAAAAAGTATCGGAGAGGAAGCAAATATGCCGTTTTCAGTTGGTGGAGGTATCAGATCTTTGCTGGAAATAGGATCACTATTGAGAGCTGGAGCAGAAAAAGTTATTTTAAATTCAGTAGCTATTCAACATCCCATTTTTGTAAAGGAAGCGGCAGAGTCTTTTGGTTCTTCAACAATCGTTGTTTGTATTGATGTAAAAAAAAATCTATTTGGAAAACAAATAGTTTCATCTGAAAATGGTACAAAAAACTCGGGATTGGTACCGAAAGATTTTGCTCAGGAAATGGAGTATTATGGAGCAGGAGAAATAATAGTTCAATCTGTTGATCGTGACGGTACCATGCTAGGATATGATTTAGATTTAATAAGCAATGTTTCAAAATCGGTTAGCATTCCCGTAGTAGCCTTAGGAGGAGCCGGATCGCTTGATCATTTAAAACAGGCATTTGAAAATTCGTATGCAACAGGTGTAGCTGCCGGAAGCCTTTTTGTTTACCATGGTTCACGAAAAGGAATATTAATAAATTATCCTGATCGGTTAACTATTAATAAACTATTTAATCAAACATGAAAGAGTTCAATTATAAACGTTGTAGTAAGGGTATGTGGGATACAACAATATCTGATATTTCATTTGATAATGATGGGGTATCAAATTATTGTAAAATGCAGGAATCTTTAATGAATATGTACCCACTCGGGGAAAAGGGTAAGAGAGATTGGGAACTTCTTGTAAACAAAATTATAAAAGCAGGTAAAGGGAAGAGATATGATTGCATTATTGGAGTAAGTGGAGGTACGGATAGTTCCTATTTATTACATATTGCAAAACAATACGGACTAAATCCGCTTGCTGTTAACCTCGATAATGGATGGAGTTCAGATATTTCAGTAAAGAATATTAAAAAAGTTACTGGTAAACTTGGTATCGATCTTGAAACCTATGTTATTGATTATGATGAGGTAAAAATTGTGCTAAAATCATATATCTTAGCAGGGTTACCCTGGGTTGATAGCCCGACTGATATAGCAATAAAAGCCACTTTGTATATGATAGCTGCCCGTGAAGGGATTAGTTATATAATGAATGGTGCCGATTTTCGCTCTGAAGGGAAACAACCATTAAATTGGACTTATTCAGATTCACGACAGATGAATTTCCTTGTAAAGAAATTTTTTAAAAAGAAATTAAAAACATTTCCTTATTTAAGACTGTCAGGTTTGCTTTTCTATGGATTAATAAAGAGAATAAAAAATATCCGGCCGTTGTATTTTTTACCATACAATAAAACCACAGCCAGGGAGCTACTTGAAAAGCAATATGGATGGGAATATTATGGTGGTCACCATCATGAAAATGTTTTTACTAAATTCATAATTACTTATTGGCTGCCAAAGAAATTTAATATAGATAAACGGATCATTACGCTTTCAGCCCAGGTTTTAGCTGGAAATTTAAAAAGGGAAGATGCTTTAATCCAATTGTCTCTTCCTTCTTATAATCAGGAGCAAGTGGGGAAGGATATTCTTTACGTTACAAAAAAATTAGACCTTTCAATGCAAGAGTTTAATAATGCCATTGTCAATGAGAACCATTATTTTTATGATTATCCATCGTATTATCGGATAATTAAGAAATTTAACAAAATAGGTAAGTATTTATCTCTTAAAATATTTGACTTTAAACCCGGAATATTTGAGGCAATTGATCAGTCTATCTAAAAAAGGTTGTTAATTGAAAAGCATTAAAACTATAATTTTTTGAATTTGTAATTCTTAATAATTGAAAGTTGAATCTACTTAAAAACAATGAAATATCCAAAAATAGGTGGGATCTCCTCTTTTTAAAAAATATTTTTTCTTCTCCATTTCAATCCTATTCCTTTTATAATCTCTTTAATTCAATCTCTGGACTTTCAGCAGATGTATTTGCGATTGAGGAGGCCTTTCAAATCAAAGCATTATGTGTTGTAACTATACAGAAAGAACCTGGGATTTTAGGTTTTTTTTCAAGGAGAGCAATTATTTATGGGGGACCAATTGTTGAGCCTAATAGTGAGCTATTCTTAGATTATCTGTTAACCTCGATAAATGTCGAAATTAAAAAAAAAGTAATCTATTCTGAAATCAGGAATTTAAGCGATTATAGTGTATTTAGAGAGATCTACAAAAGAAATTTATGGCAATACTTACCATATCAGAATTTTATTGTTGATTGCGCAGATAAGGATAAACTATTACAGAAACTTAGCAGTAATCGAAAGAGACAGATAAAAAAAGCAATTTCTAATGGCGTAAAGTTAAAGGAAGCTGAAAATATAACCGAGGTAATAGAGTTTTATAATATTCTGAAAAAACTTTATACTTTAAAAGTAAAGAAGCCATTACTACCGCGGAATTTTTTTGAAGAGTTTTTTAAAAGGGATATTGGCAAGTACTTATTAGTCGTATTTAAAGATTCAGTAATTGGAGGAATAATGTGCCCGATAATAGAAGGCAGGTGCATTTATGAATATTATGTTGCAGGTTTAGATGACGAATATAGAGATTTGTTTCCCAGCGTAATGGCGACGTGGTCAGCTATTGATTATGCAAATAAGAATAAGATTCCATTATTTGACTTTATGGGTGCAGGTAATAAAGAAGAGGCTTATGGGGTCAGGGACTTCAAAGCCAGGTTTGGAGGGAAGCAAATTGAATATGGTCGATTCCTGAAAATAAATAATTTATTTCTTTACAAATTAGGAAATCTGGGTTTAAAAATATTGAAACTCTTGAAGAAGGAATGAGAGTACTAATTGATATTGGTCATCCTGCCCATATTCATCTTTTTAAAAATTTTGCTTGGGAGTTTCAGGAAAAGGGACATGAAATTCTTTTTACTGTAAGAGAAAAAGAGCATGAAATTTATTTACTGAAATTATATGGATTTAGATATATTTCATTCGGTAAGCATTTCAAATCTAAATCAGGAAAAATAATTGGTTTATTTCGCTTTAATTTTTCCATGTTGAAAGCAGCTTTTTCCTTTAAGCCAGATATTTTCCTAAGTCATGGATCACCATATGCGGCACAAATTGCATTTGTTTTTAAAAAGCCGCATATATCTTTAGAAGATACTGGTAACATGGAACAGGTTCGATTATACCTTCCATTCACGAAAACAGTATTGACTTCAGTAGCTTTTCATAAAGATTTGGGTAAAAAGCAGATCAGATACAATAGCTACCATGAATTAGCCTATCTTCATCAAGATATATTTTTACGGGACAAGAATATTACCAAAGTTCTTGGATTAAAAGAAAATGAACGGTTTTTTATTATCAGATTTGTATCATGGAATGCCACACATGATTATCAACAAAAGGGACTAAGTTTTAACAATAAAAGGGATATTATTGAGAAACTTAATAGTATCGGGAAGGTTTTTATTTCATCAGAAAGCGTCTTGCCAACAGAATTTGAGAGATATAAATTAAAGGTCTCTCCGGAGAAAATACATGATGTCTTAGCCGCCGCAGACTTATTTATTGGAGAAGGAGCTACTATGTCTTCGGAAAGTGTTATACTTGGCACTCCTGCGATTTACATTAATTCAATTGAGGCAGACACTATTGATGAACAGGAACATCATGGTCTTTTATTTCATTTTAGGAATTTTGATGGAGTTTTGGATAAAATAAATGAAGTATTAACCGATCCACTTTTAAAAGAAAATTGCATAAAGAAAAGAATTGTGACATTGGAGAATAAAATTAATTTAACATCATTTTTGACTTGGTTTGTTGAAGACTACCCGATGAGCGAAAGAACAATGAAGGAGAATCCGCATTATCAGGATAGATTTAGATAATTGTTTAATTGAGTTGCTGGAATTCAGTTCGTTACGATATATTGTTTATAATAAAATGGAGTTATTTAATTAATTGATATCCAATTCTGTTATAAAGAAACTTAAACAATACGAATATGAAAAAGTTATATTTTTTTTTAATAATTCTTTTTTCGGGTCTGACTACAAATGCCAATAAGGATTGGGATTATAAAAATTACTTTAGGACTGACTCTGCATTAGTTTATTCATGGGATGCAGGCATAAAAGACTGGGTGTTGAGTTCCAGTCAAGTTTATTTTTGTGGGGCAAATGGCAAATTGGATTCAATTATTGAGAAAAGCCTTGAATCTGGCATTAATTTAAGTAAAACAGTAAATTTATATAATAATGAAGGACTTATTGCAACAGAGATATATTATACATGGAATGGAGTATGGATACCTACTTCGAGGAATCAAATAACATATGATGAAAAAGGTAATTATTCTGAGATTGTAATTCAAACGTGGCGTGCTGATAATTGGGTAAATAGTGCATTACAAAAATACACCAAATATAATTTGGCAGGGGCTCTAATTGAGTTTCAAATGTTTGAATGGGTAAACAATGACTGGGTTTATCAATGGACCGACTATTGGTCTTATGATGAAAAAGGTCTATTGATTAAGCGTTTAGCACTTTTACCAGACAGTATAGTATACTATCAGATACTTTACAAGTATAATGAAGATGGACTGAGAACAGAAATGTATGCACAGTATGCCTCAGGGAGCAATTGGGATAACTCCTGGCTTCAGGATTATCAGTACAACGATTGCGGTGTCCAAATTTCACTAATTCGGTATGCCGGGGTTGGAACTGATTGGTCTCCAAGTACAAAAACAATTTTCTTTAACTCCTTTAATTACAAAGGATACC
The DNA here is from genome assembly GCA_049512815.1 of Bacteroidales bacterium. Classification (GTDB taxonomy): domain Bacteria; phylum Bacteroidota; class Bacteroidia; order Bacteroidales; family VadinHA17; genus LD21. The sequence goes on from JBEKWS010000030.1 coordinate 33,324, forward strand.
CTGGTAAAAAAATACCAGTTTGCCATAATAGGCAGACAATTTATATCTCAAAGAATGCACTTAAGGCACATCTTGCTCATGGTGATTGTATCGGTGAATGTACTGTGGAAAAAAAGCCTGAAAAACGAGGATGTGATGAGAATGAAAAGCCTCAGAAACCACCATTTACAATCTATCCTAATCCTGCAAGAGAAAAAATTACAATTAAATTTGATAATGGAATATGCTTAGAATCGAAAAAGGTAGAGTTAACAGATTTTTATGGCAAACTTATTAAGTCTTTTAATATTAATGATAACAGTGATCTTTCAATATCTAGGAATAATATTCATAGTGGTAAGTACTATATAAGGTTGGTGGGTAAAGAGGTTTATAGTGCAGTGGTGATTTTTGAGTAAGATTGACCTACAAGTCTGACTGTCCTGCAGTCGTGCAGTCAGGAACTCTTTTGAGGGGCATAAAAAAATGAACTTAGATTTTACCATAAAAGCGTATAAGAGATTATTGAATACCCTGATTGATCAGGGTTTTTCATTTCAACCGTTTGAGGAATATTTAATTAAACCTTCAAAAAAGGGAGTTATTCTCCGTCATGATGTCGACTTGCTGCCTTATAATGCTTTACGAATTGCGGAGATTGAGACTGGCCTTAATATTAAGGCCAGTTATCATTTCAGGATTATCAGAGAATCAAATAATGTTGAATGTATTAAAAAGATTGCTGATTTCGGGCATGAAATTGGATACCATTATGAAGATTTGAACCTTGCAGCGAAACGACTTACGACTCACGACTCACGACCCACTAAAGTAAACATTGAGGAAATGTTATTTAGATCAGCCTATGAATCTTTTCTTGAAAACCTAAAGTACTTCAGGCAGTTTTACCCGGTTAAGATAATATCAATGCATGGGAGTCCTAAATCTAAATATGATAGCAGAGATATCTGGAAGAAATTTAATTATAGAGCTTCTGGAACAATTTGTGAACCATACTTTGATATTGACTATTCTAAAGTACTTTATCTGACCGATACAGGCCGAAGATGGAATGGAGACAAATTCAATCTCAGGGATAAGGTTGTTGCCGGTTTCGGTTCGACAATAGGGAATCCTCTTAGTGAAAAATTCAATTTCAGATCAACCTCAGATATAATTCAAGCTGCGATAAACAACCAATTACCTGATCAGATAATCATAAACACACATCCACAAAGATGGACGGATAAATCGGTACCCTGGGTGAGGGAACTTGTTTGGCAGAATGTTAAAAATGTGGGGAAGTATTTTCTTGTTAAGTTGAGGGATAAGGGATTTGGGACAAGGGATTAGGAACAGACCGGGGAGACTAAGAGACTCAGGGACTTGGGGACAAAGAGAAATCACCATGACCAATTCTCTGGATAGATGGACATATTTACTAATTTACCAATGATATTTTCATAGGTTGAATTAAGTTCATTATGTTCTTCTCTGGTTATGTATTTACAGTTATTGGCAAAGTCCAGAGCTCAATTACAACATCTTACAAAAGGGTTTTAGAGTCCAGAAAGTTTATTCAGGTACTTATGGGACCTCGGCAGGTGGGAAAAACAACAATGGCTTCAGAATGTGCCATGCTGGGCACCCCAGCTATATATGTAAATTCATTGGATGCAGGCACACTTCGGGAACAGGATGATAAATATCAGCTTATTCATGGTTTTTGATCTTCTGAGGGTGTTATAGAGAAAGTCACAGAAATTATTAATACTCCTGATATTAAAGAAACTTATCAGCTCCGTCGGAAAAAAATGCTTTCTGAAAAAATAGACTTAACTGCTTTCCTGGTTTGGTTTATTGAAAACTATCCGGAAAGTGTGAAGGTTATGAAAGAGAATCCGGATTACCAGGATAGATTTAGATAAAGGCAGAAGGCGGATGGCTATAGGCGGAGGGTAGAAGGAACCTAATCCTATGTTCCTGAACCCCAATCCCATCTCACCATGCCGCTTCACCTTTAATGTCAAAAACGAAGTAAACATTAAAAGCATCTCATAAATAATGTTTGTATAATAAAAAGAACTATATAACGAAGCACAGGGAGCCTCAAAAGAAGTCATGTGGTATAGAGAAGCCTTGTGGACAGGCTATAATTATATTCAACAGCAATCTGGTTTTGATGAGAATTATTTCATCAGGGTAATCCGCGAAATAAAACAAACATCAGATGGTATACGGCCGGATTATCTGGAAACAACCATTAAGGCCGGCGGTAGCGGTTTCAACTCCGGGCAGGTGATTTACACGCCGCCACGAGGGATGGATACTATTCGTAAGAAGCTGGCAAACCTGATAGAATTTGTAAATGATGATGAACGTTTTCGGATTGATCACATAATCAAAATGGCAATTGCTCATTATCAGTTTGAGGCAATTCATCCGTTCAGAGATGGGAATGTACGTTCAGGTAGAATTTTTAATATACATTATCTGACAAAAAAAAGATTGCTCGATTTACCTATACTTTTTCTTAGCCGGTATATCATGGATCATAAAGAAGACTATTATAACTCTCTGATGGGTGTTTCACAACGAGCCAACTGGAAGGATTGGTTATTCTATATGTTGAGGGCAGTGGAATCGACATCAAATATGACCTATGATAAAATCAATGATATTGTTTCAGCTAAAGATGCAATATTGAAACATGTAAAAAAAGAGGCAAAAAACATCCGAAATCCGGAGAAGATTGTTGAAATGATATTTACTCAGCCCTTTACCAAGGTAATCCACCTTCAAAATGAAAAAGTGTATGCTGAAAATACTGCACGCACATATCTGAACAACCTTTGTGATATACATGTATTGGAAAAAAGAACAATAGAGGGTCACCATTACTACCTGAATCTGGAATTGTATAGAATATTATCGGAATAGTAGGTTGTTGTGGAAGTTTTTCTTGCGAAGATGAGGAACCAGGGACAAGGTATCAGGGACCTAATCCCCCCACTTGTTACTTTCAATTAAATTACGTAAATTGCGTTACGTAAATTACGTATTATGAGAAATAGAATCACCAATCCATTCGTCACCGGTGGATATATTGGGCCGGATTATTTCTGTGACCGACAAAATGAGACAGATTTACTGTTGAGGGCCATATCCTCAAAAAGAAATTTGACCCTGATATCGCTGAGAAGAATGGGTAAAACCGGACTACTAAAACATGTGAAGCATTATCTCGGGCATATTCCAAAAGGATCAGGAGGGAAGCAAAAGCCTGTTGCTGTAATTTATGTTGACCTGATGCCTACCATGAACGGCAACGATATGATGAATACTATATCATCTGCTTTATTGCGTCTGAAACAAGATGAAAAGAGCTTTCTCGGGAAAGTACTTGCCATACTGGCTACACTGCGGCCAAAAATTGGATATGATAATCTTACAGGTCAGCCAACCGTGGAACTTAAAGTTGATTCACCTTCTGATATTCAATTCGGTTTTGATCATTTATTGCGTTTCATCTCGGAAATAAAACAAGATATGGTATTTATGTTTGATGAGTTCCAGCAAATAAACCGATACCCCGAAAAAAATATGGAGAACCTGTTGAGGACCATTATTCAATCCTACCCTACTATACCTTTCTTTTTTTCAGGAAGCAGTAAACACATGCTTGAACCTATGTTTTCAGCAGCCGGCAGACCATTTTATCAAAGCGCCGAACTCATGTATCTCGATAAAATACCTGCGCCTGATTACAAAAAGTTTATCGTGAAAAAGTTTGAATCCGGCGGTAAAATGATAGATGACAAAGCCATATCCAGAATATTTACCTGGACCAGGTTGCACACTTTTTATGTACAGCATGTTTGCAATCTGTTGTTTGAAGCCGGGCGTAAAGTAATTGATCAGGATTTGATCAGTCAGGTTTTTCATCGTGTACTGACTTCTCATGAACCCTTGTTTGCCAGCTACCGGAACCTCATTCCGGGTCATCAATTCAGACTTCTGCAAGCTATTGCCGTCGAAGACGGGATTGCTCAACCAACCTCCGGCGCTTTCATAAAAGATCATATACTTACCAGCGCGAGCTCGGTTACTACCTCCCTGAAGGCCCTTTCCGAAAAAGAAATGATCGTTCAAAGTGAAAACAAATGGGTAGTATATGATGTTTTCTTTTCAAGATGGTTACAGTACCAGTATGGGAATAAATGACCAGTAACCAGGGACCAGGAACTTGGAATTAGGGACAGACCGGGGAGACTAAGAGACTAAGAGACTCAGGGACTTAGAGACAAAGAGAAATTACCATGACCAATTCTCTGGATGGATGGACATATTTACTAATTTCCGCACACCGATCGCGACGACCTTCTTATCTGATCAGTTAAAGAGTAAGTTTCTTCCTTTGGAAATTTCTTTGAGATATCAAAAATCTTCATAGCTAGCCCTGTGAAATATTCCCTCAAATCTTTTTAAGGTAATTTTTTATCCGGTTTTTAATATACCTCTTTCCATAGGTAGATTTAAGATATTTTTCACGATGAATTGCATCATCCATACAGATGCATGCTTCATAATATACTATTTCAAAAGGTACTCGTGCTGCTGTAGAATAAACCTTACCTGAATTGTGCTCTTCAATTCTTTTTTCCAAATCAGAAGTAAATCCTGTGTAAAACTTCCCATCAAGTTTACTCCTCAAGACATAAACATAATAGCTTTTCATATTTTTACAGTATTTCACGGGGCAGGCTTCAAATGCCAGCTTATAAACATCCAATTCCTTGTGAGACCTGATTTTCATTTTTGCAGCAATTAGGTTAGACAAAATATATTCCATCTGAAATTTACAAAAAATAATACTATTGCTGAAATTTAAGTGTCTCTTAGTCCCTTAGTCTCTTCGTCATTTCGTCATCTTCCTTCGTTGCGCCGGTACTCATTTCCTCTCATCTATAAAATTTCAGCTCCGGGCTTGCTCTTATAGAGGCCTTTGTACTACAAATATTTCGCCCCTCTGGGGCTTTTAGCGATTAAAGCTTTCTCCATTTTTTTGTTTCCACATTACTTTAGTGACACTGGGCTTTGGTCCAAACAGTCTCTCAGTCTCTCAGTCTCTCAGTCTCTCAGTCTCTCAGTCTCTCAGTCTCTCAGTCTCTCAGTCTCTCAGTCTCTCAGTCTCTCAGTCTCTCAGTCTCTCAGTCTCTTAGTTCCTCAGTCTCTCAGTCCCTCAGTCTCTTAGTCTCTTAGTCCCTCAGTCCTTCTGCCATCAGCCCCTTAATACACAGAAAAACAGTCAAATAGAATTAAAATTAGACTCCTGCAGCCCACAGCCCACTGCCTTCTGCCTTTCGGTTAAATTGCAAATTGTTCATAATCAACACCACCTAATTGAAAACTCCCCAAATTCGCCCCCGCACACTTGCAACCTTTTTTCCTATCTTGTAGTCTTGAAATTAGCCGAAATCCACCTTCACTAAAGCTTCGGTGGACAAAGTGGCCTGATTTATATTTCAACTAAAACAACCTGACATGGCAACGTCAACAACATCTGAAATCAAAAGTATTCGATATATGAAAATCATTAAAGTATTTCTTCTATCTGTAGTTCTTATAGGATTTATTAATTCCAAGGCATTAAGCCAATGTACTGTTACTGGGGTTTCGGGATCAGGATTTGACTTTGCCGCGCAGTGTGCTCCAGCGTCAGTCGGAATTTATTATGATTTTAACTTCGGCCTTGTTGCCCCCCCACAGCCATCATATAGAGTAGAGTACGTTTGGGGTGATGGAGTTATTGAAAATACTTTTCCTGTTGTACAATCAAAGATTGTTTTTGGGAATACGGTTTATTATGTCCACGCAGATCTACCACATACCTATCCTGCAACCGGTGATTGCGAATATTATCCATATATGGTACTGGTTGATAATGGATATGTATGTCCAGATTCACGACAGACACAAATTGTTGCAAACTGGCATCCGGATAATGTTGCCTCAGCCAGTGGAGTGATAGCGTTAAATCCAACGCCAGAAAAAGATGTATGTGAAGGGTATAGCCTAGTTGATTTTCAGTTTGCAGATGCATCACATTTCGCTTGTAATATTCAGGATTATCCTACAGCTCAAAAACCTAATCATACACCCAGATATGAACAATTTGTTTATGGAACAAATCCGGTTGCTGGTAAAGGTATTCCAAATCTTTTTATTAAAGTAGGAGTGGCACAAACTTTGGTACAATTAACAGATGCCAGTGGTGTCCCTGTGGCAAATTCATGGACCGTGGATCCAACTACCGGTGGCCTTGTCGCTCCTTATTCAACAGTAAGCGGATACTTTGAAGGTCCGGTAGTTCAGATACCAGTTAACCTGGTCACAGGTGTTTATTCTTTAAATAATACTTATCCAATTTCGTTTAATGGAGTTGGTACTGTTTTTCAGGATCAGTTTCAAGTAACTTTAAGGAATTGGAATGTATGTAATCCATGGAACGGAAGTCAAACAAATCCTAATAGTGTAGATGCAAATATTGCAACTTCATTGACTAATATAGTTGCCGCCCCACCGGCACCGACTGCCCCAAATAGTACCATCTGTTTCGGTGGTGTAAGAACCCTTACGGTCACGAGTCCTCCTGTCGGAACAATCAACTGGTATTCTGACGCCCTGCTTACAACACTCGTTGGTACAGGTATAAACTACACTCCCGTCCAGACAGCTGTGGGAAGTTATAATTTTTGGGTAGTGGATAAATCACTAACAGGATTACTTTGCCAGAGCCTTTCCACCATGGTGACTCTTACAATAAACCCGCTTCCAAATAAACCCACTGTTTCAGTTACAGGCTCTCTCGCTTTCTGCTTCGATGGAGGTATCACATCTGTTACTCTTACTGCCAATCCGAATACACCGCCGGCAATCACTTCATACCAGTGGTACAAGAATGGTACTGCAGTAGGTGGTGCTGTCACAAATGCAATAACTCTTAACGATCCTTCTCAGAATGGTATTTATACCGTGCGGACCTTTGGAATTAATCCTACTAATTGTCCGGGTCCTCTTTCCGATCCGTTAACAGTAACAATATATTCTCTGACCAATCTGGTTCAGCCTACTGATAAAACAGTATGTGAGCTTGGATCCACAACTTTCAGCGCTTCTACTACCGATCCTATACAGAAATGGCAATGGGAGGTCAGTACCGACGGAGGGTTAACCTGGGGCAATGCGAACAATGGGATTTATTACAACGGCTTTAATACTAACGCTCTTAGTGTAGTTAACGCTCCGCTTTCATTCAATGGGAACCGGTACAGGGTTCAGATAACCACTACAGCAGGCGGGTGTACCTATCCGTCGAATTCAGCACTTCTTACAGTAAATCCAACACCTGCCATAACACCTATGACTGCAACAAGCTGTAGCGGAGGTGTTTTCTCAGCATCACCGGTAAATGGTGTAAATGGATCTGTGCCGGCAGGTACTACTTATACATGGACAGCACCTGTTATTGCCCCGTTGGGATCAATCACGGGAGGGAGTGCACAGGGAGCTGCACAGGCGAATATAAGTCAGACCTTAACAAACACAACAACAGCATCAGCCACTGCGACCTATACTGTGACACCATTATCGGGAGCATGCACAGGAGCGACCTTTACAGTTACAGTGACAGTAAATCCAAAACCGACAGTAGGCGCACAGGTGTCTACGATATGCAGTGGAGGGACCTTCACGGTAACACCGGGAGGAGTACCGGTAGGGACCACGTATACATGGACAGCACCTGTTATAGCCCCGTTGGGATCAATCACGGGAGGGAGCGCACAGGGAGCGGCACAGGCAAATATCAGTCAGACGTTAACAAATACGACATCATCATCAGCAACAGCGACCTATACGGTAACACCTGTATCGGGAGCCTGCACAGGATCTACCTTTACAGTTACAGTGACAGTAAGTCCGGTTCCTGCAGTAGGTGCACAGGTGTCAACGATATGCAGTGGAGGGACCTTCACGGTAACACCGGGAGGAGTACCGGTAGGGACCACGTATACATGGACAGCACCTGTTATTGCCCCGTTGGGATCAATCACGGGAGGGAGTGCACAAGGAGCGGCACAGGCAAATATCAGTCAGACCTTAACTAATACAACAGCAGCATCAGCAACAGCGACCTATACGGTAACACCATTATCGGGAGCCTGCACAGGATCTACCTTTACAGTTACAGTGACAGTAAATCCAAAACCGACAGTAGGCGCACAGGTGTCAACGATATGCAGTGGAGGGACCTTCACGGTAACACCGGGAGGAGTACCGGTAGGGACCACGTATACATGGACAGCACCTGTTATAGCCCCGTTGGGATCAATCACGGGAGGGAGTGCACAGGGAACGGCACAGGCGAATATCAGTCAGACGTTAACAAACACAACTACAGCATCAGCCACAGCGACCTATACGGTAACACCATTATCGGGAGCCTGCACAGGATCTACCTTTACAGTTACAGTGACAGTAAGTCCGGTTCCTGCAGTAGGCGCACAGGTGTCAACGATATGCAGTGGAGGGACCTTCACGGTAACACCGGGAGGAGTACCGGTAGGGACCACATATACATGGACAGCACCTGTTATTGCCCCGTTGGGATCAATCACGGGAGGGAGCGCACAGGGAGCTGCACAGGCGAATATCAGTCAGACGTTAACTAATACAACATCATCATCAGCCACAGCAACCTATACGGTAACACCATTGTCAGGCAGTTGTGGAGGTTCTACCTTCACGGTTACAGTAACAGTAAGCCCGAAACCTGCAGTAAATGCACAGACATCAACGATATGCAGTGCGACAGCATTTACAGTATCACCGGTCAACGGAGTGGATGGATCAATACCTGTAGGTACTACCTATACATGGGCAGCGCCTGTTATCGCCCCGTTGGGATCAATCACGGGAGGCAGTGCACAGGGAGCGGCACAGGCGAATATCAGTCAGACCTTAACAAACATAACATCAGCATCAGCGACAGCGACCTATGCTGTAACACCAACATCAGGTGGTTGCCCGGGATCTACCTTTACAGTTACGGTGACAGTAAATCCGAAACCAACACCAGTCATTTCAGGAGAACCCGGCCCATGTCTCGGTAGTACCCAGACTTATACTACAGCAGCGATAGCGGGCCATACCTATAGTTGGTCCGTAAACAACGGAACGATTTCCGGATCATCTTTGAGTAATTCAGTTAATATAATATGGAATGTCGCTACCGGAGCCGGATGGGTTAAGGTGACAGAAACAATAACAGCCACTGGTTGTTCCTATTCCACTGCAAACTATAATATTAATGTCAATCCGGGTGCACCCGCAGGACCTCCGTCATTAGTTTCGGGTGCCACAAGCATTTGCCTTAATGGGACGCTAAATATTGATGTTACCGACGTAGCTACTGCGAGTCAGTATCTCTGGGATTATTCATGGGTTGGTGGTGCCGTTAATGCAACAACCGCCACCAGTCAGGTTGCTATTGATCTGACTGGAGTAGTTGCCGGAGTATATACAGTAACTGTCGCCGGATCAAATGGTTGCGGGTCAGGTCCCAACATGGCTCCTCCACATACCTTTACAATATACAATAACCCTGTAGCAAATGCAGGTACGGATCAGTATGTCTGCGGTACACTGGTCACTGCTCTTTCCGCTGTGCCAAGTGTGGGTACAGGGACCTGGACAATTACCAGTGGGCCGGGAACTGTTGTATTCTCTAATCTGAATAGTGCAACTTCGAATGCTACCGTTAGCGCCTATGGCACATATGTATTGAGATGGACGGAAGTTAATGGTGGAATCTGTACATCATTTGATGAAGTTACAGTTGCATATGCAGAAGCAGCTAATGCAGGAGCCGATCAACAGAAATGCGGGACATTGATAGCAACCCTTGCAGGGAATACACCGTCAGTTGGTACAGGCACCTGGACAAAGATCTCAGGTCCGGGCACAGTCGCATTTACTCCGACCGTCAATACAGCTGCAGCAACAGCAACAGTTACATTATACGGTACTTATGTTTTC
>JBEKWS010000031.1:0-42613 GCA_049512815.1 Bacteroidales bacterium
TTCAGAATCTTATTCTATTTAAAGAGAACTAAAACTCTGAATAATGGTGAGTTAACGATTTTTATGAGAATCACAGTTAACGGTGAAAGAGCTGAGATTTCAACACATCAAAGCGTTGAATCCCACCTATGGAATCAAAAAAAATCTTACAACACACACTGCCCGGCATACCTTTGCAACTACAGTAACCCTGACCCATGGAGTTTCAATGGAGGCTGTTTCAAAAATGCTTGGCCATTCCAATATTTCAACTACAAAACAATATGCACGGATTATAGATACACTTATAATAGATGAAATGAAAAAGATCCAGCAGCTTTACCAAGTTCCGGAATCAATTTAAACCGGCTAAGGGTGGTCAATTTGTCCGGCTTTTCCAATTAACGCCATTTACAAATACATTTTTTAATTTATAATGAATTCAATCAATATTTGATGGATTCCAATCATCAGTTACATCAATTAAATTGTTATATTACACTATCGGAAATGATTAGATTTTAGGCAAAAAAATGTCAATATCAGAGGAAAAACAAAATAGGAAAAAAATCCAATCAGAAATCGGACCTAATGGAGAGATTAAGAAGGTTGGCAATAGCCATTTAGATCAACCTACCTCTCAAATGGATCTTCTTGACAATATTCTAAAGCAAATAACTGGTACAGTATCAATTAAATCACAAACCAACATTGACGATCTTACGGATATTCAATCTATTGAATTGTCCGAATATCCTGACATTGAATTGTCTCCTGATTTAGATAAGAAAATATCAGAACTACAAATAATTGCAAATTCAATTGAGAAGAAAAATATTGACATAGAAAGTAATTCAATTCCAGACTTTAGCAAGTTTAAAGTAAATTATCCCAATGCTCTTAATCCTGCTCAATTGGCTGCAGTGTTGATTACTGAGAAGCCAGTACTAGTAATTGCAGGAGCTGGAAGTGGCAAGACAAGAGTCATAGTCCACAGAGTTTCCTATTTGATAGAAAAGGGTGTTGATGCGCAATCTATTCTGTTGTTAACCTTTACTCGTAAAGCATCAAGGGAGATGCTCGAGCGAGTTGAAACACTTCTTCAGGACAAAAGGGTTGGAAATGTAACCGGTGGTACTTTTCATTCTTTTGCAGCTTTTATATTTAGAAAGTATAGCAACATACTTAATCTACCTCCTAACTTTACTATAATAGACGAAAGTGACTCAGAAGACATAATAGATCTTATCAGAACAGAACTTAAATTCAATACCAAAGACAAGAAGTTCCCACGTAAGTCAAGAATATATGAGATCATATCTTATTCCAGGAATAAGAATACAACAATAAGCTCGATCGTACATGAACAATATACCGGTCTCATAGATTATATACCTGATATTGAACTGATCTATAATGGTTATTCAAAATATAAGGCTCTGAGCAAAAATCTCGATTTTGATGACCTTATGGAAGTTCTAAGGGATTCTCTGAGAGATAATATCAGATTCCGTGAGAATCTTCAAAATCAATACCAGTATGTAATGGTAGATGAATTCCAGGATACCAACATATTGCAAAAAGAGATAGTCGATTTCATTTCTGAAAAGCATAGAAGAATAATGGTTGTCGGTGATGATTCTCAAAGCATCTATGCTTTCAGAGGAGCTAACTATGAAAACATTTTAAGATTCCCTGAGACTTATCCTGAATGTGTTGTTGTTAAAATAGAGGAGAATTATAGGAGTAATCAGAAGATATTGGATTTCACAAATTGCATAATAGATAATGCAAAAATTGGTTATAAGAAGGAGCTCTTTACAAAGAACTTAAGACAATCTACCCCCATAATTAAAAGAGCTTATGGACAGCAAGAAGAGGCAGAGTTTATTGTGGACAGGATAATGGAACTGAGCGAGCAGAATATTCCTTTAAACGAAATTGCTGTACTTAATCGTGCTGATTGGCACAACAGGTATATTCAGGCTGAGATGAGTAAACGAGGAATTCCCTACGTAGTTGTAGGCGGTTTTAGATTTAATGAAAGAATGCATATCAAAGACATAATATCCTATCTCAGAATCGCTTACAACCCTGCTGATGCAGTTGCCTGGCATAGAGTATTAAAATACATAGGAGGAGTCGGACTAATAACCGCAGGGAGTGTAATTAATGATTTTCGAAATAGTGATGACCCGTTTTCATTTGAGACTTTTAAACAGAGGAAGTTCTATTCTGAACTTTTAATGCTAGGAAAAATGTTAACTCAAGCCAGCCAACCTGAATATACTCTTACTCAAAAGATAGAGGTTATTAAAGATTACTATTCACCAATTCTTAAAGCAAGAGAAGATGATTATTTCATTAGGATGCAAGATGTTGAAGTACTGATTGATCTATCTAAGAAATACAAAGATCTGGACAAGTTTTTATCTGATTTTGCCCTAGACCCCCCATCGAAAAGAGTTGCTGATCAAACTAAACCCTTAATAGACGAAGGAGAAGATGAGGGTAAGGTAACAATATCAACTGTTCATTCTGCAAAAGGGTTAGAATGGTATGCAGTGTTCATTCCACATGCACTAGAAGGTATGTTCCCATCTAATAGAGCGACTAACATTGAAGAAATGGAAGAGGAGCGCAGATTGTTCTATGTAGCTTGCAGCAGGGCAAAAGAAGAGCTCTACATTACTTTCCCTCGCAATATCTATTCCTATGATGCATTTTTCCACTTACCGTCAAGGTTCTTAGTGGAAATTTCTAAAGAGAAATACATATTTAATAAGGATTAACAAACGCAAGGACCTTTCTAAAAACAAGAATAAAATTGTCAGGGTTTATGGTTATAGTGGTCACAACACTTTATTGACAAATCTTCATGATAAAATTAAATCCATGTAAATACTCGATAGAATATAAGAACCACCGAGCTAAAAGTAACATATCCAAATAATAATAAAATTCGATAAACTATTGACTTAGGGCAATTCCCAATGTAACTTGCATAATTTAAGAGTCAAATGTGTTTCTTATTAATAACAACTTAACATAAACATATTTGCAGATACTTCTTTACTAATCGACATAATAGAGTTTTTTGCATGGTCTCTCGCAATAGAAGATCTCTCATTATTTAAAAAAGACCACGCTGCAGTGGTTCTCAAACCAAGTGTATTTAATACGTTATCTGGAAATACTATTAAAATCGAAACAAAATGAAACGCTTTATTTTGCTAAATCTTATTTGTTTGTGTTGTATAAATCAGCTACTAATCAGCCAGACAAACAAAATTGACCCGAGACAATTTGTTACAATCTTAGAACTTAATAGACAAACTAATGATACTCAAATTGTTTTTAAATCAAATTCAATCTCTAGATCAATACTTGACAAAAATAGTTTGGTTACAATTAAATTTAATCTAGATAGTATGTCTAGAAATCTTAACTTTTATGGGAACGTATCCTTAGTTGCTAAAATTAATAATGATCCGATAAAAGTTGGTCCTTATTCCAAAGTCGGTGAAAAGCAAGGGAAAATTGGAATAAGTTCTGCTTCGCCATCAGAATTATCAAGTTATCTGATTAGTCTAATCTGTGAAATGAAAAATCTTCAAGAAAGTATTGATGATTTATTAAAAAGTTCTGAGGATACTATTATTAATAATACCAAGCTTTTAGCAATTGACACTGTAATTAACTATCTCCATACGATGCCAAAATATAATTTGGTTTATGATTACAGGGTACCTCATAATATCAAGACCATAAATGAAAATTTAATAAAAGACTATGCATCACTTTCAGGGCTATTAAATAGAGGGGATTTTATAGTTTCAGATATGTTGATGGAATATGAGAAGATAAAAGCTGACATAACTAATAAATATATTGAAAACGTTAATGCAAAGAATCTCATAAGACTAGTAGAGTATGAAGAAATGTCTCTAAACTTAGACATGGCAATGAGTTACTTATCCTTTTTTCAAAGTGGGAATACAGAAGTTAAAGGATTCTACCTTAGATTTACAAAACAAGATAAACTAGAGTTGGATAGTTTTTTAGGAAAACTCAAAAGCTGTGCTTCTGATTTTCATAAATTTAATGATATAACACTAGATGTATTCAGAAAAATAAGAAAGAAATCTGCAATTGAATTGTACCTTCTATCGCCTTCGATAGAAAATTTTAATTCAAACGCTGATGCCTTCTTGAAAAGCTTAAATTATGACCCAAAGAATTTTGTAAAATCTTATCCAGAAACATTAAAAAATGAAACTGTTTTGACTGCTCTTGCTAAGAAAATAGGATACCAGGTTTATCAAAAGCTGTTAACGGGAAATATAGACTTAAATGAATCTAGAGCCAAAGAAGGAGATGTATTAAAAATTAGTGTTTTGTGGTACCAAGATAGCGATTCGACATCAGCACCTTTGGAACTTGATCTTGCATCATTTGATATTAAAGAAACTGGTTGGAGACTCAAAGTCTCTGATTCTTTCCTGTTAGTGAACAGGATATCCAAACCTAAAGATATATCAAATCTAAGTCCATCATTATTTAAAGGTGCTCCGGGGGTTTCTTTATTATATACGTACGGAAATAACAGTAGTAAAAACTTCATTTTTAAAAGAATAGAACCTTCCTTGGGAATAAACGTCTCTTATTTGGATTTTGATACAAGCAAAGATTTGGAAGTTGGGATAGGATTTGTTTTGGGTCTGCTTCGCAATAATGTCTTTATAACTTTCGGTTATAATCTTAATGCAAAAACTGATGGATTATACTATGGTTTAGGTTTTAGCTTCGCAAATATTGCTAGTCGTATTAATAATAAGACTCAATAATGAACTTAATCATTTGACTGTTAAGGCCTTATGTTACTCTAATATTAGCAGGGTAATAGGAGCAAAAGAAGCAGTACTTCCAGACTAAACAAGAATCACTGCGTTTGTCTTTTAAGGAAACTTCCCAAGTAATAAAAATCTTCTTAATTTATTAAACCTTTAATTACTTATTCGCCACAAATAATATCAAATAAACTATATAATATATTAAGCTCACTAGCAAATATTACTCCTCCAAAAAATGTACTTACACTGAAACATCAAAAAAGCACAGTTAACCTTCCCTGTTTTCAGAGATCAAACAATCGGAGGTTAATTTGAATAGATTTATTTATTTTTTCTAAATATAATTTGAAGTTGTAGTTTGAGTCCGTCACCGACCTTGGAGATTAATTTAAAAACCCAGTTTATCAGCGAGATCGACAGGATTTGTTTTCCAGGTGCGGAATGAGGTGCGATTTTATAAGAAATATATTATAATATCAAGCTATTCTCTTGACGGAGGTACTAAAATTACTTAGTGAATGATTAATTTACAGTTTGCTTTTCATCATTTTTTCTATTGCACTCACCTTAAGATATGGAAAAGATTCGTGGGTAGATTAGTGTCTAAATATTCTTCAGAATGATGTAAGAGGTTATTCTCTGATAGTCTTAGAGATAGTCCAAGAAAAGATCTTAATTATATCAGGTAAAGAATAACTGGTGGAAATAACTTCCTCATCATGACTTTTTTATTAACAAAAATAAGTTATATCCTAATTGAACTTGGAACTGCTACTTTTATCCGGACAGTAAGTTAAGCTAAAATGCTTAATTTAACGGATATGAAAAAAAGAAGAACATTTGATCGAGAGTTTAAACAGATGGTTATTGAACTCAGTAATAATCGGGAAGACTTTACAGCATTAGCATCTGAACTGGATATTAGTGCTGATCTGATCTACCGGTGGAGACGGGAAGCAACCAAACATCTTGAAGCAAGTTTTCCTGGTCAGGGTAATAAGATCCTGACAGAAGAGCAAAAAGAGATAGCCAGATTAAAGAAGGAGTTGCGAGATGCACAGATAGAACGTGACATCTTTAAAAAAGCTGTAAGCATTTTCTCCAAGAACGATGGCAAATATTCCAATTCATAAAGACAAATGACTCCATATTTCCCATTGAGAAGATGTGTAAAGTACTAAAGGTAAGCAGGAGTTCATATTACAGTTGGCTGATGCGTAAGCCTGGCAAGCGGGATATAGAGAACGATGAGTTATCAAATCGCATAAATATGATATACGAGTTCAGCAAGAGGACCTACGGTAGCCCTAGGATTACATTAGCACTTTTAGAAGAAGGAGTACACGTATCAAGACCAAGAGTAGCTCGATTAATGAAGAAGCAAAACTTGAAGAGCATTATTCGTAAGAAGTGGGTTGTTACAACTGATTCCAGGCATAATTACCCTGTAGTCGAAAATAAGCTCAATAGGGACTTTAATGTGACCCGAACCAGTCAGGTGTGGGTCTCAGATATCACTTATATTAAAACTTCGCAAGGATGGCTTTATTTGACTGTTATAATAGATCTTTATGATAGAAAAGTTATTGGATGGGCATTTAGCAGATCTTTAAAGGCGGTTTGTACAACCATACCAGCATGGAGGATGGCTATCAGGAACCGACCCATTACCCAGGTGCTTATTTTCCATTCTGATCGGGGTGTTCAATTTGCTTGTAATGAATTTAAAAACATTCTTTCATCCTATAAACTTGTAGAAAGAAGTATGAGCCGAAAAGGAGATTGCTGGGATAATGCTGTTGCAGAAAGTTTCTTTAAAACTCTGAAAGTCGAACATATTTATCATAATAGTTACAAGACCTTTAAAGAAGCTGAATTATCTGTATTCGAGTACATTGAAGCGTGGTACAATGTAAACAGGATTCATACAACAATAAAAACATCAATAAAGAATAAAAAAGAAATATTAATAAATCAATTAGTAGCTTAATAAAATGTCCGGAAAACTATTGCAGGTTCAACTAGATTATTAGGTTCTTAATTTGTGACTTTTGTTTATCTTTAGTATCATGTATGTTTGGTGAAAAAAGGGCTGGTTAATTGTAAAAAGTTAGTATAATAAACGCTTACAAATATGACAGATATTAAAACCATAGAAAAAACTATTTCAGTTTTCATTTCATACTCATGGGATAGTGAAGAGCATAAAGATTGGGTTCTTGGATTAGCTAATAAACTTACTGAGAATGGAATTTGTGTATTTCTTGACCGGTATGATTTGAAAGTAGGTAAACCAATGACTCATTTTATGGAGAAGTCAGTAAATCAAGCGGACAAGGTTTTGCTAATAATGACTCCAAATTATAAAGACAAAGCAGATAATCGAATTGGAGGTGTAGGTTATGAATATTCGATGATTACTCAAGAGTTATACGAGAAGCAAGACAGCGAAAAGTTTATTCCAATTCGTAGAAACGGGAGTTATGATGAATCTGCACCTAAATTTTTAAGGTCATTTATCTCACACGATATGACAAAAGATATAATATTTGAAAAGGATTTTACGGCCCTTTTAAGGATCATATATGATGAACCTGAGATAATAAGACCACCTTTAGGTAAAAGACCTTCTTTTATCTCAAATGTGTCAACAAAAGATTCAATAATTCTGATTGATGATAAAGCTAATTTGGCAAAAAGCCATATGAATACCTTTGCCAAATGGACAATTGATTTTCGTTTGACTTCTTTAAAAGACCAAAATAAATCGAGCCTTTTCAGACTAATCACTTCCAACATTGTAATTGACAAAGAAAATAAATTTTCTTTACCTCTTATTCTAGGTAATAACTATAAAGTCAGTCATCAACCATCTATTATTTATGAAATACCTCTTGAGAGATTTCATGCTTACAACCATTTAATGCATGAGAAGTTAATTATTGAAGATGGATTAGTCCATTATGAATTTTCAGAATATGGAAATCAAGATATTTGGCTTTTATATATTTTGCAGCCATTCTCTACTTTATTTTACCTTATAGTGATTCTAAATTCAGTACATAAACAATTAAATAGAGCTATTGATTTTTATATTGATATTAATTTCATCTCTGACAGAAAATCTTTATTATATAGCGATTATTCGCCATTTAAATATTCACGTATCTTTAATATTCAAAAAATGTCAATTCCTGAAAATAGAGGAAAAATAACATTGAACTTTTCTGAGATTTCAAAGGATACTGTTTTCAATGCAATTGAGAAACTTTATTCAATTTTTAGTGCAGAGAATCCTAGATCTCAAAATCCCTACGTAACCCTGGATAGACAATATTTTAATATGATGACGGATGAATTTTTAAAATAGAGAAAAATCAGCGGCATTTCCTATTTTGCTCATGCGAGGATTTTATGCAGAAAGAAGAAAGTAATTGGGGAGAGGGATGTTTTAGTAGCTTTATCAATGAATTTGAAGGAATTGGTATTATTCAAACAGCCAAAAGGATTTGTTTTGATAAACAAATGGTTTAGAATAACTAAAAGGAACTTTTAAAACAGAAAGCGGCATTCCCTGTTAAATTAAATTCAATGTCTGAGAAGACCTGATATAAGCCAGTGGAAGGGAATGCCGCCAAATAAAATTTCAGAAATATTCTGTAACTTTCAAAATATATTAATATAAAAAGATATATTATGAACCTAAAGAAACCCACAAAAATACCAGATGATCATCGTTATAAATATGTAAAATGGTATTTTATAATTGCTATCATTCTATTATTAACCTTACTTGTCCTTTTCTCTTTTATTTGTGTAAAGCAGGAATGGGTAGACTTATGTCTCAAAATTCTCTGGTGTTTAGCATTTACATTATTAGGTTTTAGTTTGTTAGTTCTGAAGATTCGTATTAACAGTATTAAAATGGTTAATAAAGATGAAAAGGAAATGACAGATGACGAGAAGGTAATGTTGAAAGAGGAAAAGAAAAAAGAGGAAGAGGAAATATCAGCAATGTACGAAAAGGAGAAGAGAGCGAAAGAGAAGAAAGAGCAAAAGGAAAAAGATGACAAACTCTTAAGTGAAGAAAAAGACCGATTGAGATATACGAAATTCTACCCTTTATTTATTGGTATTCTTACACTATTGTCTGCAGCTATTTCTATTAATAAATTTGGATATTGTAAAATCCAATTCTTAATTGTATCTGCTTTTCTATCATTTTTCCTGGGATTCTTTATTGATAGTATTTCTAATGTGATTGAAAAGGTGGGTAAATTTCTATCCAGTTAAGAATCAAAGGCCTTAAGAGTCTTGCATACACTAAAATTAATATTATAAGACCTTTTTATTTGCTTTCCAGTGAATTCAAGTGAAAGAATGAAATGCCGCTAATCAAATGTCTGAAATATACTGATACGATACAAATAAATTTGATTTTGGCCCTGGAGCTTTTAAAATTAGCGAATCAATGTATCAGATCCGGGATGGGGATAGCACGAAGCCCCGCAGCGAGGCCCCTGGTAGAAATGCCAGGGGTTTTGCGTTTAACCGAACTGTATATTAAAAAACTAGTAACTTTGATTATGGGTGATAAAAGGGCAAAAGTGCCTTTACCTACCTGTTTTAGTATATTATGTTTACTTTTATTAGTTATGTAAACGAGTTGCCCGCCAGTTGAAAAAACATTCTGCAAATGAAAAACACACCGACAGCATTTATCTCTTATTCTTGGGATGATGATGACCATAAAAAATGGGTAAAAGCGATAGCAATTAAACTTCGTGATGATGGAGTTGATGTGAAGCTTGACCAATGGGAATTAATTCCAGGAGATCAATTACCTAGCTTTATGGAAAAATCCATACGAGATGTTGATTTTGTTTTGATTATATGTACACCAAACTATAAACGAAAATCAGACAAAAGAAAAGGTGGGGTCGGATACGAAGGAGATATAATTACAGCAGAATTATTTCAAAATCAAAATCATCGGAAATTCATTCCTCTGCTAAGAAAAAGTGAATGGATAGAATCAGCACCTTCATGGATTTCTGGGAAATATTATATCGATTTGAGAGATGCAGTAAAATTTCACA
Source organism: Bacteroidales bacterium (assembly GCA_049512815.1). Classification (GTDB taxonomy): domain Bacteria; phylum Bacteroidota; class Bacteroidia; order Bacteroidales; family VadinHA17; genus LD21. The sequence continues at coordinate 9,932 of JBEKWS010000031.1, forward strand.
GTAATTATGAAGACTTAATTACAACAATCTTAAATATTAGAGAAGCAGCTCCACCAATAGGGCAATATCATCATAAAACAACTGACACTTCAATACCGAATAAGGAAGAAATAACAGAAAATGATGAAATTCTAATTAAAGGAATTTTAGTTGATGAAGTTGGAGAACCTCTAAAAAATGGAACTCCTGGAAGTGCTTTATATAAGATACCTTTTGAATTAAATCGGCGACCTGATTATGTCTGGAGGGAGCTCTTTAGACAAACTTGGGATAGACCACCACAATGGACAGGTATGCATAGACCAGGCATTGGCTATGTAATCGGGAATAAAATTATTTTGGATGGGACTACAATTGAAGAAGTAAAGAAATATCATAAGGATACTCTTAAGCTAGTTGTTGAATCGGTAAATAAGCGATACAAAGAGATAATACTTCAAGAAAAACTTAAAAAAGAACGAGAAGAAAAGGAAAGAATAAATCATAGAAATAATATTAAGAATATAGCGGATGATATTGAATTTTAATAACAACCATCTGGCAACACATGGTATGATTCAGAATAGTTTATAGAATAGACCTGTTTGCAAATTGATTGCAAATGACAAAATAAAAAAGGAGTTAAATTAAGCTAACTTCTTGACTTTCTGAGTGATTCCGGAGCGACTCGAACGCTCGACCCACAGCTTAGAAGGCTGTATCAAGAAGCGATCTCAAGTTAATAAATCGTTTTAATATTTTGGATCCAAACAATTGTCCCATTATTCGATGCCTGAATAACAGGGGAGGTCAACTATCTTTTTTGAACCTTTCAGATTAGGCACATTGTTTGGTGGGGCTTTATTTCCTTTTAAGGAATGGGCTGTTCCATTTTTCGCTATACATAATATGGACTATCAATAAATGCGAGGCAAGGGGAATAGAAGGGATGTCCATGGGAGGATACGGTTCCCTTCATCTGGGGTTCAAATATCCTGAAATATTCGGTGTAGTTTCCGCAATGGCTCCGAGCATAACAACTTTCGCATTGGAAAAGAGGGAAGTTCTTACTTCAATATTTCAGGACGATACTCTTTATTTCAATTCAAACAATCCAGGAACACTGGCACAAAAGAATGTTGATCATATCCGCGGAAAAACTGTTGTAAGACTGCTTATAGGTGATAAAAAATTCCTTCTGGATCTTGTTCAGGGATTTCAACAGCAGCTTACAGATCTTAAGATAGATCATCAGTATGTCATAGGCAAAGGTGCCACGATTATAAAGATGTTATAAGTAAACTTGATTTTAACGCATTTACATTTTGGGAAAATGCATTCGGGAACATTATTCTTTCCATCCGCCCCCAAGGCTCCTGTATAAAGCGACGATTGACTGTAATTGCTGAAGCTTGTCATTAATGCTATTAAGCTGGGCAGAAAGCAGACCAACTTCCGAAGTTAATACATCAAGATAGTTTGTTGTGGATGTATATTTAAGCAATTCCATGGTATAACTGACTGATTTTTCGAGGTACTCCACTTGACTTGTCCGTAATTTCATTTTCTCAGTTGCAGCCTGGTATCCGTACAATGCGTCAGATACCTCCTCACCCGATCTTAATATCACCTGCTTGTATGCTGCTACGTTTTCTTCCTGGTCGGCAATGGCTGTCTTCAACCTCTCCCTGTTGATCCCCTGGTTAAAAACAGGCTGAACCAGGTTCCCCAACAGGCTCCAGAAAACCGAAGAAGGATTGAACATTTTAGATATGTCACTGGCAACCAGGCCTCCTGCAGCCTGTAGAGTAAGTGAGGGGTAAAAGTATTTTCGGGCAGCATTGGTCATTTCATATCCGAACCTTAGCTGATATTCTGCTTCCTGTACATCGGGACGATTGGCAACCAGCTGTGCGGGAACACCGGTTTTGAGATCAACATAAATATTCTGTTCTGATAAGGTACCCCGTGCAACAGGACCGGGATTCTTTCCAATGAGTACGCTCAGTGCATTTTCTGTCTCATAAATGTTCTGTTTGATATCGGGTATTGTGACTTTGGCAGAATAGAGATTCGCCTGGCTTTGGACCAGGTCGGCACCAGTAACCAGATCATTCTCTTTCATCAGTTTAATGGTCTCCACATCAGAATTTCTTAGTTCAACAGTTTTTTCAGTGACCTGGAGTTCGGCATCAAGAGCAAGCAAGGCATAATAGCTGTCAGCGATGTCTGCTATCAGCTGGGTCTGGACCGCCCTTTTATATGCTTCACTCTTTAATAACAGAGCAAAACTGGCACGCTTGGTACTGCGCAGCTTACCCCATATATCGACTTCCCAGGATGAACTTCCCCAGAGCTCGTATCCCTCAGGTACTCCAAGTACTCCATTGTTTTTTCTGGTTGCATTTGCATTGGCACTGAGAGTAGGGAAAAATGCAGATTTGCTTTGCCTGAGCGTCGCTTCAGCTTTTTTCAGGCGAGCTACGGCAATCTGTAAATCCAGGTTATTATGGATAGCCTCATTTATAAGGGAATCCAATATTTTGTCGGGAAACAAGGTTCTCCAAGGAATAGTGGCAATATTTGATGTGTCTTTTAATGTTGAGTCCCTGAAAAGAGTCCCCATCGATTTATTATCAGGTTCCTTATAAGGCTGAGTCACTTTACAGGCATTAAATGCAACTATCAGGATCAATGAAAACAGGATTGAAATCGTGGATTTGAATTTGTCTATTAAATACATAATGCTCAAATTTAAACTGCCATTAAGTCATTGCCGGTATTTTCATCAGGAAGATCTTTTTTATTGAATTTTTCCTGAAGGGTCTGAAAAATGATAAACAGTACCGGGATTACCAGAACGCCAAATAATGTTCCAAAGATCATTCCTCCCACTGCAGAAGTCCCTATAGATCTGTTGCCGTTTGCTCCTGCGCCTGTTGCTATCATAAGAGGCATTACACCGAAAATAAAAGCCAGTGATGTCATTATTATTGGCCTTAGACGGGCTTTTGCACCTTCCGTTGCTGCTTTCGTGACAGACATCCCCTGTTCTCTTCGGGACGATGCAAATTCAACTATCAGAATAGCGTTTTTGGAAAGCAATCCTATCAGCATTATAAGGGAGATCTGAGTATAAATATTATTATCAATTCCAAATATCCTGGCAAACACATATGTTCCTGCAAGTCCTATCGGAAGGGAAAGAAGTACAGCGAATGGAAGGAGGTAGCTTTCATACAATGCGCTGAGAAGAAAGTAAACGAAAAGAAGGCTCAGGAGAAATACATATATTGCCTGAGAACCACTGTTCTGTTCTTCCCGGGTCACACCTGAAAACTCAAAACCATACCCCGGAGGAAAAGTCTGTTGGGCAACTTGCTTTATTGCCGTAATCGCTTCACCCGAACCATATCCTTTATTTGGAGATCCTATTACGGAGATGGAAGTAAACATATTGAACCTTGATATCCTTTCCGGTCCGAAGGTCTTTGTAAGTGTTATGAATTCCGTTATGGGAGCCATTTCATTATTCACAGTGCGTACAAACACTTTATTCAATCCTTCCTCATTAGCCCTGTAACCAGGCTCTGCCTGGACCATTATCCTATATTGCTTGCCAAACTGGTTGAAGTTGGAAACATACAATCCTCCAAAATTAGTCTGCATGGAGTTCATTATGTCGCTTACATTCAACCCGGCCTGCTTGACCCTGGCGACATTTACAGTAAGAAGGTACTGCGGGAAATTCGGGTTAAAGGATGTAGTAGCGATCTGAATTTCAGGACGTTTATTTAATTCAGCCAGAAAATTCTGACCGACCTTGTAAAACTCCTGGATGGTATGTCCTCCCATATCCTGCAATTCAAATGAAAATCCACCACTAATGCCGAATCCCGTTATTGTAGGCAATGAAAAAGGAATAATTGCGGCATCGCGGATCATAGATGTTTTCTTCATTAATGTCTGGATGATGTCCTTATTGCTGACCCCTTTCCGTTCAGCCCAGGGTTTAAGTTCAAGAATTATCATTGAGTATGAGCTTCCGGTGCCGGCTATAAAGTTTTGACCTATTATTCGCACCATATTATTTATCCCGGGAATCGTCCTGATAATACTGTCAATTCTGGTTGTCACCAGCATAGTCCGTTCCATTGACGATGCGGGGGGCAGGCTGATACTGACAAAAACTGTTCCCATATCCTCCTCGGGGACAAAGCTTGAGGAGGCGGTTTTCATCAATATAAACAGTCCTATTCCGAAAATGGCGACAACACCGATTACGATCCATTTTTTCCCTGAGATGAAAGAGACGGTATTGGAATATTTTTCCCTGGCAGTATTAAAACCTGCATTGAACAGATCATAGAACAAATGCAACTTTGCAGGTTTATTGTCTGTTTTGCTGTGCGGTTTCAGGAACAGTGCAGCAAGAGCAGGGCTGAGTGTCAGAGCATTGACTGCAGATAAAAGGATGGCGATAGCAATTGTAATTCCGAATTGTTTATAAAATACCCCTGATGATCCCCCCAGAAAAGTAACAGGAATAAACACGGAAGCCATGACGAGTGTTATGGAGATGATTGCAACAGATATTTCATTCATTGCATCTATTGATGCTTTCCTCGCAGAAGTGTATCCCTGGTCAAGCTTGGCATGTACAACTTCCACAACAACTATTGCATCGTCAACCACTATACCTATTGCGAGTAGCAGGGCAAACAGGGTAAGCAGATTAATGCTGAAATTGAACAGGTAGAGGAAGAAAAAGGTCCCGGTTATAGCAACCGGTACAGAAATAGCCGGTATAAGTGTGGCTCGGAAATTCTGTAGGAAAAGAAAAACAACAATGAAGACCAGAAGAAATGCTTCAAGAAGTGTCCTTATAATCTTTTCAATTGAGGCATCAAGAAATTTATTGGCATTGACCAGGTTGGTATAATGAACACCTTTAGGGAACAGGCTGGCCGCTTGATCCATTACCTTGAGAGATTCCTTTATGACATTCCGTGCATTTGATCCGGCGGTCTGACTGATGGCAATGGCTGTCGTAGGCTTTCCGTTTGCAAACATGTCACTGTTGTATGACTGTGCACCCATTTCAACTCTTGCCACATCTTTCAGCCTTAAAATGCGGCCATTCTTATCCGTCCGGATGATTATATCTTCAAACTCCCTTACTGATTTAAGCTTCCCGGTATACCTGATCACGTATTCAAAGCTCTGTTTCCCCTGTTCTCCGAATTTCCCGGGAGCCGCTTCAATATTCTGGTCGTTCAGAGCCGCAGTGATATCGCTGGTCGGTATGTTATATATCGCCATGACATCCGGTTTAAGCCATATGCGCATAGAATACATCATTGAGCCAAAAGCGTTGGCTGCACCGACTCCGTTGATCCTTCTAATCTTTGGAAGAATATTGATTTCGGCATAATTCTGAAGGAAAACCTGATCATAGGCCGGATCATCACTGTAAATAGCAGAGATCAGCAAATTACTGGTTTGTTGTTTTCGTACAGTAACTCCGGCTCTTGTGACTTCAGCCGGGAGTATGCCGGTAGCTGCAGAGACCCTGTCCTGTACATGAACAGCAGCCATATCTGGATTTGTACCGACTGTGAAAAAGACATTTATAGAACCGTTGCCATCATTGGTTGCACCTGATGTCATATATGTCATCCCTTCGACACCATTGATCTGTTCTTCAAGAGGAATTATCACACTGTTAAGGACCACCTCAGCGTTGGCTCCAGCGTAATTGGCAGAGACATTAACCGTAGGCGGAGCAATGTTGGGATACTGTTCGATAGGTAGTTCAACCAGACCAAGGATCCCCAGCATTACTATTATAATTGAAATAACAGTACTCAGAACGGGACGCTCAATAAATCTTGTAAACATAGGTACGGACTCTTTTAATTCATTACATGATATTTTTATAGAAATTTTCCGGATCTGTCTCCTTCGGTACAATAATATCGCCGTCTTTCAGAGAGCTGATCCCGTCTATTACCACATGGTCGCCTGGTTTAAGGCCGTTTGTGACAAGAAAATATTTTCCGTCATCACTGGAAGTTGAAGTAATGGAAACGGCCTTAACCTTGTTATCACTACCTACTTTAAATATGAACCGTTTATCCTGCAGTTCATATGTCGCGCTCTGCGGAATGATCAATGAATTTTTCCTGAAACTGGGAATCCTTATGGTTGCGCTGGCACCACTTCTTAAAATACCTGTTGGATTCTTAAATATGGCTTTAAAGGTGGCTGACCCTGTGCCGGTTGAAATAAGTCCGCTGGCCATTTCAACCCTACCTTTTCCATTGTATTCCATTGAGTTGGCAAGAATAAGTGTTGCCGGGAGCATGTTTTTAAGTTTTTCTTCAACTGTTACTCCCGTTGAATCAAAAAGAAGATCCAGTACCTGTTTTTCGTTCCATGAAAAATATGCAAATACTTCAGTGATATCAGACAAAGTGGTCAATGCTTCCGGATTGTTGCTGCCCACAAGGGCGCCGGTTTTATAAGGGATAGTGCCAATTATTCCATCCTGCGGACTTTTTATATACGTGTAATTCAGATTTGTTTCAGTATTTTTAAGAGCAGCACGGGCCTCTTCTAGTACCGCTTCCTTTGCCTGAAGAATAAGCTCAGCAGATTGTAACCGGTATTTACTTACTATCTCTTTTTCGACCAGTGGCCTGATTTTTTCTATGTCAATTCTCGCAGAGTTAACATCTGCCACGGCGCTGTTGATGCGAGCTTTTGCAGTTATTACATCCTCTGTATACTGTGGATTATTGATCTTAAAAAGCAATTGCCCTTTTCTAACATGATCCCCCTCATTTACAAGGATCTCTTCAAGATATCCGCTGACCATAGGTCTGATTTCGATCACACGTTGTCCCTCAATAGTGGCCGGAAAATCATTATGCACGGTAACAGATCTGGGAGCCAATGTTAAGACTGCATAATCCTTTATCATGTTTCCTCGCTGCAAACCAGCTTTATTTTGTTTACATGAGATAAAAACCAGCGTCATGAAACAGATCATTATTAAAGCACTTCTCATATAATATTGATTTTAAAATTTGTTAATTCTGATTTTTGAATTTCTCCTTTGCATCTTCTGATGAGAACAGTAATTCCAGGATAACTTTCTTTCGTTCATATAATATTTTCTGGTATTCGGTCTCACTCAGATTTAAAATACTCATCTGTAGTGGTTTCATTATTATCGGATATATCATAAGGGAAAAAATGTTCATCATAAAATGAACCGGATTGTTTTTAGGCATATTGCCAGCCTCCATTTCTTCTGATATTTTCTCAAGATATTGTTTAATAGGTGCTGGTTGTTTTTCAATGGATCCTGCAGCTGCATTTTTCATTAATCGCCGCTGGATAAGATCGGCTGTAACAAATGATTCCAGGTATGGATATTTAAGCAGATTGTTCATAAAGTCATCAATAAACCTCTCAGTTTTTTCCTTAAAAGGCAAATCGGATGATAATATCAGATCGGAATTTCTTATAAATTCCTTTCTGGTCGTTTTAATAGCGATCGCCAGCAAAGATTTTTTTGACCGGAAATAATAGTTAATAAGTGTCCTGTTGACTCCTGCCTCATCAGCAATATTCTGTGTTGTTGCATAGATTCTTCCTTCAGCAAAGAAGACTTTCATGGCAGTTTCTATGATTAATTTCTTGGTCTGACAATCTTTTATCGGCATGTTTTACAATTATGTTTGACAAAAATGTTAACAAAAAAATTGATAAAAAGTTTATTTAAAATTTTGATGATTATTAATTATTGCAGCTAAATCCCTGACCTTTTGGTCTTTAAGTTGAGACAGATCTGGAAAATCCGTCCAAATTTGGTCCGGGTCACTGGCTTTCCCATATGCTAACAGTCATTGTAAGTTCAGGGTATATACTTAATTTAGTAGCTTCTTGGAACACATCCTCTCCAAATGGTCAAAAGGCTTATATGAGAATTTTAGTCACCTGATAAAATTAGAAATGAAATTACTTGTGATCAATTTGACAATAGCTTTTGCCGCAATACTGGTTTTAAGCAATTATGGATATTCTCAGACCGGACAACAGAAAATCCAATCGATAAGGATGCCTTTATCTGATAGTGCTTTTTTAACTCACTGATTACTCAATATAATCAATCAATTGACCAGGCTGATACGGTGATGGCTTTAAAAATACGGGCTCCCACTTCCGAAGTCTCCTTTATACATCCCTGAGGAACTGAATATGGCTGGGATGGAGTGAAAACTATTTATGAAATGTTTAAAGAAAGTTACTCTGCAAGAAAACTCTCTTTCTATAATATAAAATATGATTATTATTATAATGTATCATTGTTAACGTTTTACTGGACATTTGATGGAACTTTAAAAATTAATAACAATGCTGTTCAAATCAAAGGATGGGAGACTCAGATCTGGAGAAAAATAAACTATGAATGCGCTTGGTTCAGGTGCATTACTCAGGGATGTATGTACAGGCCAGTACCAGGGTTTTTAGCTAAAGCGACGCACGCCGTTGCTAAAACTAAGGCGGGCGAATGTGGGCCCAACTGGGCACGAACCAGCGACCCCCTGATTATGAGTCAGGTGCTACTAAACTGCCAGCCTTTGGGCTTAATATTTAAAGCCCCACAAATTTACTTCGAAATAGTTCAAACCATACTCCACATGGGCATAAAAAAAGTACACATTTAGCATAAGAGTTATATACTAAACTATGTACTTTATAATTTAAGATCTTCTCAAACTTAGTCGGGGTGATCTGACTCGAACAGACGACCCATTGCAAGCCATACAAAGATGTGGTCGTCATTTAATGTCAAATATTCCGTTCTTTTTGAATGGCATATTTTTCTCATTTCCTAAATACTTTTTCTAATCAATCTCGGTATTTTTGGTTCTTAGGATCAGTCAACTTAGAAATACTTTTCAGCTCCAGTAGGTTGCACTTATAAGCACACTGCCAGGAGTTATGATGATATCATGTAACTCCATCTATGAGATCGTGACCATTCTGAAGAGATACGAAATGTCTGGTACCACAAACCATATATTCCATTTCATCTGTAGAGGGTTCAATGAGTTACTTTACGCTCTTTGACTTATTTTTTTAATTTTAAGTCAATTATAGCTATTTAATAGGATTGTCCTCATCATTAATGATGGAGATTTTTTTAATCACTTCACCCGAATACAACGATTTTGAAGTTCGTAAAATATTTCTTCATCTGTGTAAGCAGATAGTTGCTTCTGAATTTTTTTTACTCCATCAAGGTTCTCCCCCCGGGGATCACGACCGAACGAAGATAGGTTGTAATCCTTCTCAAACCCCACGAACTCACCCTCGGGCCATCTCTGCGCCCCCTGCAGTCTGGCTACCTAAATTTGCCCACAGGACAAATTCTTAATGGTTGTCCCTGCAAAGAGGGGTGAAAGAATAGGAGAAAAGGAGATTGGGGAAAAGGGAGATATGAAAAGTTTTTTATCTGATTTTTCCGAAATCGATATTCATACCAACAAAAAAACGTCTTCCGGGAGAAATGAAATCGATATTTTGAGGAATAACTACATTGAATATATCATCCAGCCCTATTGATAGTCGCAGCCATTTGTACTCCTGCGAAATAGTTATGCGCCAGTCAGCATAAGGCCTGTCGCGAGAAGTGCCGGAGGTTGTTATCTCATAGAATTTTTGGCCCATAAGCTTACAGTATATCTGAGCCGTGAAAGAATAATCCTTTTTTCTGAAATTATAATCTGCTGCAATATTTCCCGAATGTTTTGTTGTACCATACAATTGAAGCTGTGTTTCATTATCGTGTGAATGAACATAACTATATCCCGTGCTCAGCCAGAATCCATTAAATATTTTTTGTTTCGATATAAAATCAATCCCATAAACTGAAGCACTGGCAATGTTCTGATATTGACGGGTCAGCTTTACTGTATCAGGCAACCAACGATCAGTAATCATATTCGACAATTCGTTACTGTAAAAAGTGACCGATGAATTGTTCCCGGGTTTTGAAAATTCAACTGATCCGGATATATACCTGGATGATTCAGGCTTTAATTGTGGATTGCCAATTATATAAAATTCGCCGAAATGATCAAAGTCCATATATAATTCTTTTAGGTCGGGAGAACGAAAGCCTGTCCCGGCTGATGCTCTGAAATTTAGGAACCCTTGTTTGAACATTATCGATATTTTGGGTGCAGCATTTAATCCATAATTGCTGTGCTGGCTTGCCCTTATACCGCTAATAAGATCCCATAGGTCTCCCAAACGTATATCTTCCTGGACATAAAACACCGCCTCTCCAGCTGTTTTCAACCCCTTATCGATTCTAATTGAGAAGAGGTTTTCATAATTGTATTCCATTCCGGCAGTTAAATTGTTTTTATCAGACAGATGAAAATTTCCCTGCGTTCTGACTGTCTGAATGATATCATAGGATACTGTGTCTCTTTTGTTATTCAATAGTTCAAGGACATCGTAAGTGTTATAACGATCGCGATAATATGAAAAATCGACGGAATTTTTTCCGAAATAATATTGTCCTTTCAAACCCGCCATCAGGTCTGTATAAAGATCATGGGCAGGCCGTGCACTCACATTCCCACGTTCAAACTGATAATAGGTGACGTAAGGCACTAGAGAAAGACGCGATGAGGGTGTAATTTCAAATTTCTGACTTATACTGAATGAAGAATATGGATTCTGAGTCCAGTCGTGTGAAGTCTCCGGAGTGATATCGTAACCATCGGTATGACTGTAATTAAAACTTGTCCTGGATCCTATAATTCCTTGTTTCAGGCCAATGCTTCCCCCTGAGTATAATTCATTATATTTTGAGTAACGTGAATAGAATTTTGCATCAAAAGGCTCATTTATCTTTTTGGTTATAATATTTATAACACCTCCGATGGCATTTGAACCGTAAAGAGATGATGAAGCCCCTTTGATAACCTCTATTCGCTCAATATTTTCCAGATTGAGCATTGAATAATCAATATCTCCATTTACTTCCCCTGCAATCCTTTCCCCGTCTATAAGAAACAGTATATACTTAGCATCCATCCCCTGAAGTGTAACTGAAACCAACGTTCCGAAATGGCTCACATTAAGACCTGGTACCATATTCTGCAGTGCATCGGTAACATTTGTAATACCCAATTGAAGCATCTTACTGGCACTGATAACCTGAGTAATAACAGGAACATTTTTTAATGTTTTTTCTGATTTTGTGCCTGTAACCACAACCTCGTTCAAATCGATATTTGATTCCCTGATGCAAAAATCAACATGGTTATCACCTTTTAGAATGTCCACTGCTCTCTCCAACGTCTCGAAGCCAAGATACGAAACACGTAATGTATATGCTCCCGGTTTTATTTTATTTATTTTATAATATCCCTTTTTATCTGTAACCGTTCCAAATGTAGTCCCTTTTAAAGTAATCGTTGCACCTGCAACTGTACTGCTGTTTGTTCCGGTAACATAGCCGGACAGGCTTACTCCCTGGGAAAAAATAACAGAAGGAATAAATAAAAAATAAATAAACATCTGCAATATTCTCAGCATTTATTCCAGGTTTTTTGATCCGTCCGGCTGATATTTGTACTGAATGGAGACATAACCTGATACGTTGGTAGCGCTGTAATAGCTTTTGATCCATATCTTTGCATATTTTCCGGTACCTGTTTTAACTATATATATATAGTCACTGGGTACTATCTGAGTTCCCTGGGTTGCAAACTCCAGGGTGAACCATGTATATAATACAGGATTAACAATATAAGTGGCATAACCCTGTTGCACTGCAATACTGATTGATGCATCCAAAGCAAAGGTTGTTGTATCAGGGATGACTCTTAGAGCATCAAAACCGGTTTGGCCTTTCTGATAAGAATTTGCAGCACTTCCGGAACCACTACCCGATAATCCTCCATTGGTTTTGATCCTGTAACGCTGAAAAGCCAGATCCCACGCCGTTGAGTTAACGGGATCTACGATGGTTACTGTGTCATTATTGGCAAAACTAAAGTATTTCCACGTCGTTGAACCGGTGGAATTTATTTCAAATGTCTGGGCCTGGATTGGCGGTTTTGGATCTTCTTTTTTACAACTAAAAAATGAAGCAATAATGATTACTAACAAAAAGATGTTTTTCTTCATAATTCTTATAATTTTATTCAGCAAAAATAAAATCGTAAGATTATTGAAAATGGTATAATTCAGGGTTTTTGTGGTACTAATTTTTTATGAATATCGCGGAACCTTTTAGGAGTGAGGCCTGTTTTATTTTTAAAAACTTTGTTGAAGTATGAATTATCATCAAAATTAAGTTTATAGGCAATCTCTGAAACTGATAGTTCGGAGGATAAAAGCAATTTTCTGGCTTCCTGCATCAGCCTGTTTTGTAATATTTTTTTCAATCCGCAATTAAAATGTTTATTGCATATATCGTTTAACTGGCTTTCGGAAATATTGAATGCCGAAGTATAAAACCCTAATTGTTGTTCCTTAATAAAGTATGAATCTACCATATGCGATAACGAGTGGAGGAGAATGCTGTCGTTGGTTTTTGATTTTCCGGATCTTGCTTCGTACATCGCAGAAAGCTTTAACAGCATGATATTTAAATGGGAACGAATTATAACCGCAGAATTATTTGAGGGAGTATATGATTTGTATTCCTGTTGTATCGAATTAATTGTGGAAGTTACGGAACTAAACTCCGTGTCCGATAAAGTAATACAGGAATTGCCATTATTGCGGTCAAGCTGTGAAGTGTATGAAAATGTATTTAACAAGCGGATAAAACTGAATTCTTCAACGTAAAAATCCTGACAAAAGAAAAAGATAATTCCTTCAACATCTTCAAGGCCCTCAAATGAGTGCATCTGGTCAGGAGCAATAATGCATATGGTTTGTGGTTGAACAGTATAGGAATCGTTACTTATTTTAATACTCCCATTCCCTTTTGTATATAAAATAATAGAGTAAAAATCGTGTGCATGTTCCTTCTTGATGAAGCAGTAGAGATTTAAAAACTTTGCAAAACTATTAAAGTAAATACCATGCACTTTAATATCCCTCAGGAAACTAAAGTGGTATAAGGATTTCTCAATATATTGGTGCTGATGCAAGCTTTATTTTATCTAGTCGTCAAAGCTAAATAAAATAAAATATAACTATCGACATATATAATATATATCATACGTTACTTGAAAATCAATTATTTGCACGGCAACCGAAGTTAGGCTGCAGCAAGTGGAAAAGAAATTGCTAAAATGATTATTTACTATCCACCATCATGGGAAGGTTTTTCCCGTTTGTCATGAAGATCAGTTTGGCATTTGGCGAATTAGTAATGGCTTTAATCATTTCATACTGCAACAGCTTATCACTAAGTCCAGTGCTTAATATTTTCTGATAATCGGCAATACCCTGTGCCTCAACTCTTTTTCTTTGAGCCTCCTGTGTTTCCTTCTGCAGAACAAAGGTCATCTTCTGGGCATCCTGTTCAGCATTTATTTTTGATTCGATAGATGCCTTTACAGAGGCTGGCAGCGTTATATTCCTCACTAAAAGTTGTTCCAGCAATAAGCCCCGGTTTTTGAAGTTTGATTCAATTGTTGCGAAGATCTTGGACTGGAATTCATCTCTTTTAGTGGAGTAAAGTGCAACAGCATCATAATAAACAGCATTATCCCTGATTTTTGTTCTGCAAATCGGACGAACAAGAACATTGCGGTAGTCTATTCCAACTTCTCTGAGAATCCGGGGTGCTTCCGTAGGGATAACCTTGTACAAAACAGTAAGATCTATCACCACCTCCAGTCCATCTGCCGTTAACACACGAATGGCATCATCACCTTGCTTTGCCCCCTCATCCTGTACTCCTGACATAGTATAATTTTCTGTTCTGACATCGAACATAACAACTTGTACCAGTGGATTAATAATGTTTAATCCGCTTTCAAGAATGTTACTGTTCACTTTTCCAAACAGCTTTTGTACTCCTACCTGTCCCGGTTCCACCTGAACAACACATGCAATAGACATTCCTATCAGAATAACAATTACTCCTGCTGTTTTAATCATCGATCTGTATCTGCGCAGCATCGGTTCATCAGATTTGGCAGCTACAAATCCTATAATGATAATTATAATTCCTACTACTATTACTGTCATAATTTTAATGTTTTTTATGGTTAATCAATCTGGTTAAAGTAAGTCATAAAGGTAATCAGAAAAACGATATTAAAGAGGCTTTTTGCTTTTGATGAACAAATAGGAAATGTATCGTGGTTCCAATGGCCAGTGAAAGAAGAAATACAATTATGTAATAAAATATATTGAATTTCAAAGGTGTCGTTAAAATACTTTGAAAATTAAAATTGTTTATAAGAGAATGGAAAGATCTGACAATGCAGCAGGTGATTGGCGCTTTATTTTCAAGTAAAAAGGTTCTGCCCCTTGAAAATAAATATATTTTGATATGCTTGTAACTCATTGATAAATACTTTATTAAAATTATTATGAGTTCAAATAATTTTGGCAGATTCGTTTTCAATGCTTTTTATAAATATTCTTTGTTTGATTTAGTCTAAACCTTTTTTATTCTTTCTTGTTTATAGTATAACCTTTGTTAAATAACGTTAATTTTTCAACTCTTTCCATTCAATTTGGAATAAAACAATCATCAAATATGTCTTTAAGAGAAGATTTAATAAGTTAACTGGTTCACATGCCTACTAATAATAATATTCAAGGAGTTAAAGCAATGACTCCCTGAAGAAAAATAAAAGACCAAAAAAAAAGAAATGAAAATAAGATTATTAGCGTTTATAATATCTTGTTTTTTTTGTATAACAAGCGGAGCTTATTTAAGTGCCCAGAGTAAAGTCTGGACAGTTGATGATTGCATACAGTACGCCCTGGAGAAGAATATACAAGTGCAGAAAGCCCAGGTCAGCAATGATATTTATAAAGTAAATCTGATTTATGCAAAATCGGCATGGTATCCTTCATTGAGTGGCTCAGCAAGGCAAAACTTTGATTGGAGCAATCAGTCTAACACCACAACAGGATCAACAGTCTTCAAAGGAACCAATTCTACAGATCTTTCTGTGAATTCCGGTATGACGGTCTATAATGGCAATAAGATTCGTAATTCTGTAAAGAAATCTGAAACTGATTATGAAGCTGACAAATATAATACCGAATTAATTAAAGAGACAGTAAGCTTAAATGTTCTAAATGCATACCTGCAGGTACTTTATGCGGAGGAACAGGTTAAGAACAGTAATGACCAGATTTCTTCATTGGTGGAACAACTGAATCTGGCTGGTGAGAGACTAAAGTTAGGTGCAATAGCAAATTCAGACTATCTTCAGGTAAAATCACAACTCGCCACAGAAAAGCAGACACTTGCTATAGCTCAAAGCCAACTTGCCATTAACAGGATAACCCTGATGCAGTTGATGGAGCTTCCTTTAACCAATGACTTTTTATTAGAACATCCAAATCTTGACAGTCTCATCAACCAGAAACGAACTCCTGATCCAAAAGAAGTATACCAAATTTCTCTGGGTCTAAAACCCGAGGTTAAAAATGCAGAGCTCCTCAAAAAAAGTTCACAAATTGGTGTTGAACTTGCCAAAGCTAATTATTTTCCTAATCTTTCTTTAAACGCAGGTCTGGGTACCTCATATTTGAGTTATCAAACAGGATCCGCTTTCGGAAATCAGGTTAAAAACAATATTAGTCCGTCGATAGGACTTACAGCTTCAATTCCAATTTATCTGAACAGACAGGTAAGAACAAATGTGGAAATCGCAAAGTTGAACACAAATAATGCAGAGTTGAATGAATTCAACACTAAAGACCTGCTAAGAAGATCTATTGAACAGGCATGTCAGGATGTTATCTCATCTCAGATTGAGTATGAGGCAAGCGTTGAAGCTTATCAGGCTGTAAAGGAATCATATGATGTAGCTTCTGAAAAGTATAATCAGGGTATTATGAATTCGGTCGATTATCTGATACAGAAAACAACTTTTATTGCTACCGAAAGCACGTTCCTTCAGTCAAAATACAAATTGATATTCAGTTATAAAGTGCTTGATTTTTATTCAGGGCTACCCCTGTCATTCGGAAAAAACAATAAGTAAAAATTATTAATAAAACGGAACAGTAATGAAAAGTAGAAAAAATACCGGAATAGCAGTTTATGTCATAATTACTTCATTGGTGTTTTTCTTGGTCGGTTCATGCCATAAAGGAGACAAGTCATACACATTTGAAACTGCAATTGTTAAAAAAGGTTCGATTATAAATACAATTACCGCTACCGGGACAATTCAGGCTGATACTACAGTATTGATCGGTACCCAGGTTTCAGGGGTTATAAAGAAAATATACGTTGATTTCAACTCAAATGTCAAAAAGGGACAATTGCTGGCTGAACTGGACAAAACACCTTTACAAACCCAGGTGCAACAGGCACAAGCTTCACTCGATGATTCAAAAAGTGAAGTGGAATTTCAGACTGCAACTTATGAAAGGTACAAGGCTTTACTGGATAAAAAACTCGTAGCTCAGGCTGATTACGATCAGGTAAAATATAGTTACGATAAAGCACGGGCAAACCTTAAAACAGCTCAGGCCGGATATGACAAATCTATTGTTAACCTTAACTATGCTTCTATCTATTCACCAATAGTAGGAGTTGTCCTGAACCGGGCAGTAGATCAGGGTCAGACTGTTGCAGCCAGCTTTAGTACACCGAACCTCTTTACTATCGGCAATGACCTGACTCAGATGCAGGTACAAGCCAATGTTGATGAGGCAGATATCGGTCAGGTAAGAACTGATGAGCCTGTTGATTTTACTGTTGATGCCTATCCTAATGAGATCTTTAAAGGATCTGTAAGACAGATTAGATTACAACCTATTGTTACCTCAAATGTTGTTACATATACAGTTATTGTGAATGCTCCCAATCCTGAAAAAAAACTGATGCCCGGGATGACTGCAAACATAACTGTTCTTGTTCAAAAAGTAGACAGTGTCATGATAATTCCGGGAAAAGCCCTGAGATTTACTCCGGATGCTGCCTTTTTATCTGAGTACATGAAGAACAATCCAATGGGACAGAGACAGGGAACGGGTGGAGCTGGCAGACCAGCGGGAACAGGTGGAACAGCTGGACCAGCCGGAACAGGAGGAACAGCTGGAACTGGTTTAACAGGTGGAACACCTGGAACAGCAGCAAACCAGCCTAACCCCGGAGGATTCCAGGCAGGTGGTCAGACAGGTAAAAAACCGGTCATTATCTGGGTAAAAGATGGAGAAAATGTTCGTCGTGTCCGTGTTGTTACAGGAGCTATTGACGGTACTAATGCTGAAATAAAATCTGGTCTCAAAGAAGGGGATGAAGTTATTCTTTCAATGACCCTGGCCAGCAAATCAACAACTACTACTGCAGCAGCCACACCAACGACAACAAACCCATTCATGCCCCAACGGCCACCTCAGGGCACGAGAGGAAGATAAAACTGATACCACAATTATGAAGAAGCTGATTGAGATAATAAAACTGAAAAAAGATTATTATGTGGGAGAAGTTACTGTACATGCCCTCAGGGGAGTTGATATGGTAGTAAATGAAGGTGAGTTTGTTGCAATTATGGGAGCCAGCGGATCAGGAAAATCAACCATGCTCAATATAATAGGATGTCTTGATAAACCTACCGATGGAGAATATATTCTTGATGGAATCAGCATTTCATCACTTAGCAAAAACGAACTTGCGGCCCTGAGAAACCGGAAACTTGGTTTTGTATTTCAGACTTACAATCTTCTCCCACGGACAAATGCGTTGGATAATGTTGAATTACCCCTGCTGTACAATAAAACGGTGAAAACCAAGGATAGAATAGAGAGAGCCAAGGCGGCGCTTGAATCAGTCGGGCTTGCGGACAGGATGCATCATAAGCCTAACCAACTTTCGGGAGGGCAGCAACAGAGGGTGGCTATTGCCAGGTCGCTTGTTAACGATCCGGTGGTAATTCTTGCCGATGAGGCTACAGGAAATCTCGATACCCGGACATCGTTTGAAATTATGGCTCTTTTTCAGGATCTTAATAACAAAGGAAAAACAATTGTCTTTGTAACTCATGAATCGGATATAGCCAGATGTGCAACCCGGAATATTATTTTTAAAGATGGTATCATTCTGAGAGAAAGTGTTGTAAAGGACAGAATTAATGCACTCGAGGTGCTTGCCAGTATTCCAATTGAAGCAGATTAGTTAACACAGGAACAATGAGTATCAGAAACCTTTTAAAAATTGCAATGAATGCATTGTTAAGAAATAAGCTCAGGGCTTTTCTGACAATGCTTGGTATTATTATAGGGGTTGCATCTGTCATTGCTATGCTTGGAATTGGTCAGGGATCTAAACTCAGCATACAGCAACAGATAGCCGGAATGGGATTAAATCTTGTCACTGTAGTACCCGGGTCACAGCAGAGAGGCGGTGTTCAGTTCGGAGCCTCAACAATGCAAAGTCTGAAAGAAACCGATGTTAATGCAATTCTTTCAGATTGTCCTGCTGTACTTGCAGCTACACCTGAAGTGCGGGGTAACGGACAAGCTGTATTTGGTGCTTTAAACTGGCCTACATCTCTTTATGGAGAAAATGAGAGTTATCTCCAAATAAGAGAAAGGTCAGTTGAAAGTGGCCGTATGTTTACTTTCGCAGAATTAAGCGGAGCTTCGAAAGTTTGTCTCCTTGGAAAAACTGTGGCACAAAATTTATTTGGTGCTGGTGCAGATCCTGTCGGTCAGGTTATAAGATTTAAAAAAATACCGTTCATAGTAATCGGGGTGCTGGGTGCAAAAGGATTGAATACCTTTGGACAGGACCAGGATGATTTAATACTCGCACCATATACAACAGTTCAGAAAAGAGTACTTGCAATTACCTGGATCCAAAGTATCTATACTTCAGCTGTTGATTCAAAATCAACCGCTGCTGCTGCAGCACAGATCGAAGAAACTGTGCGCAGACAGCATAAAATTAAAGCATCTGATCAGAATGACTTTACAATCAGGAACCAGACGGAATTATTATCCACTTTCAGTTCTGTAAGTAATATTCTTACCATTTTACTCGGTGCGATAGCCGGAATTTCTCTCCTGGTAGGTGGTATTGGTATCATGAATATAATGTATGTTTCTGTTACCGAGCGAACCAGGGAAATAGGCTTGCGTATGGCAATCGGAGGTAAAGGATTCGATATTTTATTGCAGTTCCTTACTGAATCTATATTACTAAGTATAACGGGGGGTATTATCGGTATTCTGTTGGGTGTTGTAGCATCTAAAATAATAGGATCCGCTATGTCATGGCCGGTAGTTGTATTGCCAAGTTCGGAAGTTTTATCATTTGCAGTGTGTACGGTTATCGGAGTATTCTTTGGCTGGTATCCTGCAAGAAAAGCAGCCAGCCTCGATCCTATTGACGCCCTGAGATACGAATAATTGGTCTTTTGACTTTTTTCTTTTGTCTTTTATTCCGTCAGTTTCTTTATTTTATTAATATTGACTTCGACCTCAGGGTTAAATACCTCACTGTTCATATAATTCAAGACAGAGATCAACAGTTGTTTTGATACCAGTCTATCTTCAGGAATGTTCTTTAAATCAATACTGCAAACCATCAGTTTTCCGCCATTGGTTTTTGTTTCAAAAGCCAGAGCCAGTCGTCGATTCTCAAACCATGTGTCGATTGGCTGAATTAATGGTTTAAGGTTTGCAGGAAAACCATCGAGGATCATTGCCTGTGAGTGAGAAACCGGATCCCACCATTGCCAGTTGGTGTGATATTCTGTAGGAAAGTCATTGAAAACCGGATGTTTGGGATCACAAAGAATTCCAAGTGTATGTGGTGGTTGATTATTGGTCCAGGCTGTGTTCCAGAAAACAGTTGAAAATCCGATCGCAACCTGTGCTCCTTTCTCTTTTCCGATTTTTCCATAATTGAGTAACAATACAGAACCTCCGTTTTTCAGCGTTGCTTCGGCATTTTTATCAAGCTTATCTGTTACTAAAACCTTTCCATTCTTCACTTCCTGGTTTGCAGGGTATACCCAAAAATCCCAACGATTCTTATAAGGTGTGTCTGTCAAAAGTATTTCAAGGGTCAGTCTCTGTGCTTTTTTCAAATCCGAAAGATCCATTTGATATAACCCGATTTCTGAACAATTTCCAATTTTTATTATATCCTTTGTGAAGATCTCCTTACGGATGGTATCACCTTTTTCATTAGTGACCTGGCATATAATTTCAGCTTTTTCTATTGGTTTTTCACCAAAATGTGCTATTTCAATATTTGATTTAAAAGCCTCATTATTACTGTACACCATTTTTTGCATCCTTGCAAGTGGCACTGTCACGTTACAAAACATCCTGAATTCATCAGGCGTTATATAACCTTTAGATTCGAAGAAAGGATTAAGTATTCCTGCCAGGGCCGTCCCCTGTCCGGGGAAATCATGTAACTGCAACAAATGGAATCCTGCGAATCCGGGAGTACGCAGAGCAGCCTCGATATCGGCTTTATAACATAGTACCTGCAGTTTTCCTGATGCCATCAGAAAATCTTCTGCCTGATCTCCCATGTTATTTTCTATAAGCGATTCTCTGAAAATCTCAAAATTTGTTGGTTTGAGTACGCCCGTGTACTTTGCTATTTCTTTAAAATCGGGATAAACGCACCATTGTTCGATTTCATTACTGATAGTAGGAATCTGGTATTTCGAAATAATGTCATGGTAGTCAAACATTGTCTGTGGCGGTTCCCTGTTTATGATGCTTTTCAAACCCTTGCCCCAGCGTTGGATTCGTGGTTCAGAGGCAAGGTTATAATCGTTTTCAGGGATAATCGGCCAACAGGCTCCTGAAGTATATACCCTGCGATTATCTTTTGCTTTCCAGTATGTCAGGAGCTTTCGCAGATATGCATTCTGATTTATACCGGCAGGCTCATTTCCATGTGCAAGCATGCAGAATGACGGATGGTTCCCATAAGCAGTAAGTATCTTATCACCTTCATTATAAATATATTCATCAATAATTCCACCATCACCAATTGAAGTTCCCGAATTGGCCCAGGATGAACATTCTATCTGAAAATATATCCCAAGTTTATCAGCTGCAATGAAAGCAGCCTCCGGGGGACACCATGAATGAAACCTTACTGTGTTCAATCCATAATCTTTAAATGTCTGAAGTATCTTCTCCCACGCTTTAATGTCCGTCGGGGGATAACCTGTAAGAGGAAATATACAGCATTCAAGAGTTCCTCTTAAGAATATTTGCTGTCCGTTAACTTCGAATCGTGTTCCTCTAGTCTTAAACTCGCGCATTCCAAAGTCCTCCGACTTATAGTCAAGTACTTCACCTTTTGACCCTTTCAGATCCACAGACAATCTATATAATGAAGGGATGAATTCACTCCATAATTGTATTTTATCTCCCAAAGGATAGTCAATTACAAGCTGAAGTTTATTTGAATCGGTGCTTGCTGACACAATTATGCTTTTCAGTTTTTGAGAAGTTTTCGAATTAAAGCTTTCAGCCTGAAGGGCAATTTCTCCCTTAAAAGGAGTTCCCGATTTGTTAGCTAATGCCACAATTATTTTTGCCTTTTTCCCCTGAACATCAGGATACACCCTTATATCACTTATAAATACTTTTGATAGAGCTCTCAGACTTATATCTCCTACGATGCCATTCCAGTTCGACTGGGTATGGTCGCTTATGCTGTGCAAATTTATGCCAACAGGACCTGCAACTCGGTTATCAATGCGAATACTGATACGGTTCTTCCCCCGAACCAGAAAATCAGTAATATTGTACTGATGAGGGACAGCCAGGCTATTCTCACTCCCTGCCTTTTTATCATTTACATATACTGTTGATTCCCAATGTGGCCTCTCAAGGAACAGTATAATATTCTTTCCTTTCCAGCCGGATGGAACATCAACTTCTTTCTGATACCAGGCAACTCCTTTATAATATTTGACCGGTTTCAGCCAGAATGGAATTTTAATATTGCCTGGCTGACGATACTTTTCATACTTTTTTTCGGTGAAATAAGACTTATCAACTATTTCTCCGATCCAGTTTGTTTTGGGAGTAACCTCATCACCTTTCCCGTTTTCTGCCATAGATCCGGGTAGTTTGACAGTTTCAACAGCCAGATCATTATACCACTTATTTTCAATTCCCTGGTCAAGTGAATCTATTCTGAATTTCCATTCACCAGCAAGGGAAAAGCTTTTTCTGACATTTACGCTCTGTTTTGTGCATCCTGCAACTACGAGTAAGAGTATCAGTAGTTTTTTCATGTCAAATAATTTTAATTGTTGATGCACGACGCACTACTCATACGAGCCACATTGGAATGAAAAAAAGTCCGGCAGGGATTCTCTTTACCCCAATTGAACCAAAATCCACCACTACTTTTTTATCTGGTTGTTGATGGTTTATTGCCCCGATGAGATTTTGTCCTGAAGAAGTCAGCATATTGAAAAATTATATTGCCATTCATTCGATGCATAAAGTTAATCGATTCTGAATATCATAACATTAATGCAAATCATTCTTTAATCTTATTTCTTCTTTAGCTTATCTTTGCAATATGAACACTGATTATCAAATACCTGAACCCATTTTATTTAATCCCATCAAACACCATCTTGGATTTATAAAAGAATTCATTAATCTTAATATCGACAAATCCGGTTCCGATATTCAAGTGCTTACAAGAGACCTTAAGCATCTTGGTACATCAGTGATGGATATCTACACAGGTTCATTGTCAATCAGAAATATTTGTTTCGAAGCGGAAGAATTTCTTAAGCAAAAGGATATCTTACGAATAGATACTTACTCTCTCTGGGCAGGGATCAATACGGATTGCTTCAGGATAATCCCACTATCAGACGGTTCTCAATGGACTTTTAAATTTCACAATAATCCTCAGAGGTTTGTACATATTTTTCCTGCACGCAACAGTCAGCATACCTTCAGGGTAAAATCCAACACATTGAAATCGGCGTTGATATACATTATAATTATAGGTAAAGATCTCGTTACCGGGTATGATCTTAATAATGTAAGGCCACTTTTAGGGCTATCACCTGTAAAAGATGCCTTAGATACAGAAGCGATCCTGGAAATGATTGAAATCCTGAGGAGTTGAATATTATAACTCCCTCCCTTTTATATCCAATGAAATCCATTAACCACGGGGTAACACAGAGTTACCGGAGTTGTCACGGAGTAAACTTCTCAATTAAGAACTCATTTCAGGATCTTATAAAATCATCACTTTATTCCATCTTTCAATGACTGTACATTAAAATTAATTAAGAATCCGATCCTGCAATTTGATAGCTTCAGATAAGTCAATAACTGAGCAAAATGAACCGGGCACTAATGCACTATGTACTTTGTAAGCACAATGTAAAATTGAACTCATAGGTTCCTGATGTAACAATGCCATAATAATCCAAATTTAGCGAGACCTTATTAAGATAGTTTTTTTATTTCATTCCTCCGAATTTATTCTTTTTATAAAGCAGCGTTACTCCGTGGAAACTCTGGTAACTCCGTGGTTTAGCTTCATCACAAATAAGAGGGATAGTCACGCATGAATAGGAGTATGATGAATACTTTTTTTTTCAAGGTATTTAAGTAGTATTATAATGCTTAAATTTACTTACGACAATGAGTAGTTAAAAATCAGATGAACCAAACGAAAATTAAATTCACCATACTAAAAACAGAGATATAAATAAAATGAACCGAAGGACATTGTTGAAATATGCCGGTACTGGCATGGTTGCAGGAGTTCTTTCAGGCTCTATTGGAAAGATTATGGCAACATCACTCACTGGTGATTCATTAACAGGTAGGAGCTTCACAGGAAAAATTCCTTTTTCGTTGATTATTGATGACGGATCACCAGTGGATCCTCTCTTCTATGAACTGCCGGGCTATGAGACACCATTCCTGGTTCCCGCAAAATTCATCAAACGCGTGGCGGATACTTTTGACCGGTTTGACCTTCACGGTAAGTTCACTATCATCCCTATGCCGAGTTGCCTTGGACGAATTGACCAGTCGCTCAAAAGGGTACCGCAGGATCACCTGCT
Organism: Bacteroidales bacterium; assembly: GCA_049512815.1. Taxonomy (GTDB): domain Bacteria; phylum Bacteroidota; class Bacteroidia; order Bacteroidales; family VadinHA17; genus LD21. Next base: position 34,195 of record JBEKWS010000031.1, read on the forward strand.
TGAATTTCTTAAGCTGATCCGTGAACGGATCGCTCCGCGATTTGATATAACTCCCGAATTTCTGACCCATTTAAGTTCATACGATCTCAAGACTGGAAATTATCGGCGCCATATGTATGAAGATACATGGATAACACAGGCATCAAAGGAAGAGATTGTGGAGTATTTTTCGCTGGCTTTTCAGATTCTCATGAATGTTGGTATGGAGGCTACCGGAATTACTTCACCATGGGTCTCAGGCATAGATGTTGAAGATAAATATGCTCAGGCACTTGCTGATGCCCAGTGGAATGTTTTTAAACGCAAACTGACATGGTACTTCCTATATGCTGCATCTGATACTGAGAAACCTTATCAATGCAATGTCAAGTACAAAAATCCTGAACGGGATCAGGTTGTAGTTAGTGTACCTGCAAATGCCGGAGACATTTTCTGGTCTATGGACCTGCCAACACCCAAAGAACGTTTAAAAATGATCAAGGATGGCATCGACAGGCTTATATCACCTGACGGAAAAACCGGAAGGATACGCCAGTTAATAGATTCAGGTTATCCTGTAGTTGTAGTAACACATTGGCAATCGCTCTACACTCAGGGAACGGAGCTGGGACTGGAAGGGTTGTCAGTTCTTGCAGAACGGATACAAAAGATATTCGGATCAGGCTTCGAGTGGGTAAAATGTTCCGAAATGGCAAGGCGATATGTTGAGTCACTGACATAAAAAGAAGAAATCCAATAACCGCAAAGGGGCCCAAGCGTTAAGAAATAGCCAGGTGGACTTTTATAGTGAAGGAGGACTTTGCGTGCTTTGCGGTTAAAAAAAACTTTTCAGACTTCCCAAATTATGATTATGCTGGATTCTTATTAGTTTTGTACAACGCCATTTAAGGCAGGTTGAATATTATTTGGCATATTGCCGTAATGAAAATCAACGGATACATTATTCTTATCAAAATTGCAGGTAATCGTTTCGGTATGCGGACTTTCGATATAACGTAGAACCAGTTCAAGGGTATTTTCATCCTTCCATCCGAAACTCTCGGCTACTTTGGCAGGTGGAAGACCAACAAAATGTGCTTTAGCAAGCAATAATAAATTTGGTCCGTGAAGGCTCGTTTCACCGGTTATCCATCGTCCTGATCCTAAAGAAAAATTATAACGGGCAGAATCAATCATCATAGAAACTTTGCAGATACTGTCCGAAAATTGGAATTTCATATTTTCCAGGTGTTTCTTATTTTGTCCGAAGACAAATATTTTACCTGAAATCTGTGAAGCGACAACCTTACCACTCCCGGCCTCCGGTAATGTAAGCGCCAGGGATGAAAGTTTTTGTTTCAGTGTTGTGGCCAGAGCAGCGTTTTCAGCCAAATTACCCGTTTTTATAGCCGGCAGCAAATATTCCCATACCAGGTTTATTTCATCCTGCATATCAGGAGTTTCACAAGTAATAGCGATTACAGCATCCTGATCAGGCATAACAATAATATACTGTCCGTATGCTCCGTCCGCCCTGAAACAATTGTGACGACAACGCCACATCTGGTAACAATAACCCTGCATCCAGTCGCTGGAATCTTTTTTGGATTGAGGCGCATCGGGCGCCTGGTAAATCTTTGTTGTGGTAGCTTCTTCAACCCATGCAGCAGGCAGCACCTGCTTCCCGTTCCATCTGCCTTTTTGTAAAAAAAGCTGTCCGAATTTAGCCATATCTTCAGTTTTCAGCCTCAAACCCCAGCCTCCTGTATTAATTCCACGGGGATCGACTTCCCAATCCATTCCCTCAATTGCCAAAGGTTCGAACAACCGTGGCTTAAGGAAATCAATTATCTTTTCTCCGGTTACTTTTTGTACGATTGCAGATAACATATAAGTGGCCAGTGTATTATACAGAAATTTCGTACCAGGTTCATGGACAACAGGTATGGCCAGGAATGACTTTACCCAGTTACTGTCATTTACTACAGTTTTTAACGTTGGATCAGGATCCTGTCCTGCTGACATGCTTAGCAAATCTTTAACCTTCATATTGGATAAAAACGGACTTACAGTATCCGGCAATGCTTCCGGAAAAAAAGAAACGACTTTATCATTGACTGACAACCGTTTTTCACTCACGGCAAACCCAACGGCAGTGGCCGTAAAGCTTTTGCTGGTGGAATATAGTGTATGTTTTAGTTCGGGCTTGTATGGATTCCACCATCCTTCTGCTATTACCTTTCCATGGCGCAGAAACATAATACTATGGAATTCATGCCTGCTCTTCGCGGCAGCATCGAGGAAATCAATAATTCCCTGTGATGAAACGCCTTCCTTCTCCGGAACGCTCCGCGGAAGTGATGTTGTTGCCTGTTCTTTTTTACACCCGCTAAGTAAAAAGACAAACAGCAAAAATGCATAGCCGAATTTTCTCCCGGTCATTTTCATAGGAAACTGAGTTTAGATATTTTACATAAATGAATTTTCAACCAATAAATGTACAATAATTTTCCAGTTTACAGTCACGCATACTTTTAGAATAGACAAAGTTGTCAGAATGTAACGATAGTATGAAAATTGAAGCAATCTCAAGTACTATTTTTTTGGTTTGTTGGATTAAAATAAATATGAGGAAGAGCGCAAAGCTCTAAGGAACGTACTCTACAATCTCAAGAGCTGTCAGATTACGTTTCTGACAACATCAATAACCGCGACAGGATTGCTACTGGGTTTGGCAACATCGTTTGTCCAAAAGGACTTAAAAGGCATCGCTTATCTTTTTCCATTGATCGTGTTAATTCCCTCATGGTGGATATTTTTCGACAAGGCTACTACTATCACTCGTGTAGTTGGCTATTATCGGATACTGGAAAGTTTAATTTTAAATCAGTGCGTGGCGGAAAATTATATTGGCTGGGAGAACAGCCTGCGGCTTTCCAGAAAAAGGAAAAAAGAAGGAAACCTGAACCCTCCCCCCGATATAAAAAAGGTTGGATTTCCCAATTGGATAAAAGAGATGATATTCTTCAAAACAGGCCACAGATACTGGATAATTGCTTACTATACTTTCTTTGCTTTATCGGCTTTGTGTACAGGAATAGGTTTATTCTACATTACCAATTTCTGGATAGAATTATTCCTGATTATCAATTTCATAATTTCCGCGATCTGGAATGCCCGAATGGTTTGGTTTCTTATCCATAAAAAGTATTCCTATAACTGGAACGAGGATTATTGGATACAGATTCTGAAAATCAAACGAATAACTGCATCAAGGATCATAGTTTGCCACAACTACTCTTCCTGAAATCAGGATCCTTCTGAATCTGATACCAAAATAACAGCAATAATTAAAGACGCTGGAAACCTTCTTGATATTCAATTACTAGACCATTTGATAATTTACGATTCAGATTATTACTCCTTTGCTGATAATGGCTTATAATAAACAACTATTAAAGAAAAACGCCAATAGTAATTAAAACGGGTTATACCTGGGGAGAAAAATCTCCCCCTCACCCTAACCTAGGTCACCCAGATTTACCCTCATCTATTGGTATCAGCGATAGTTTTGTTTATGCTACTTTTATCTTTAGATTTTTTTTTCGAATAATCTCATCGGCTTATATAAATTTCAAGCCAACTTGATGTTTACAGCCTCTTAGGAAATTTAAATAGTTGTTTGATAAATGTAATTAAGGTGTTTAATAAATCCATTGAAGGTCAATTATGTGTACCTTTAGAGTACATATAAGTAGCTAGCGGTTATTTAAATAAGCAGAAAGACCTAAAATAATTCTAAGCAGATTTATGATTAATATTGAACTTGAAATATTTACGCCTAAAATAAAACAGAATATTTATGAAAAATATTTTTGCTACACATTATTACGATACTTCAAAAATAATGCATTCTAATCAATTAGAAGGTCTGGAACTTGCAGATTTTACTCGTCGATTTTTTGCCTTATTAATTGATTTATTTGTACTTATTATAATCTTATATGTAATTGGAACAATACTTGACTATTTTGGATTAATCAATTTTGGTTTAAAAATTGGAATTAGTTCCAACAAAACCATTAATAATATACCCAATATAAATAACGATACGCATATAAATGTACCTGAATATTTAAAAATAATATTTAAATTATTAATTCCTGTTTTATATTTTGGATTAATTACATGTTGTACAAATGGTTATACATTTGGTAAACGTATTTTTAGGATTAGAATTGTTTCAACTAATCATAAGCATTTGACTCTTTGGCATTCAATAGAAAGATCATTAGGTTATTATGCTTCATCATTAGAATTTGGTTTTGGATTTTTGCAATATTTTATTGATTATAATAGACGTACAGTTCATGGCAGGATAGCAGAAACAATTGTTATTAAAGTTAAAAAAAATGGGAAAACGAACGAAATTGCCTGTCCTACCAACCGCATAACTGATAAAACAGAATAAACAACCGCATCATGTATAAGCAATAGCGGCATAAGAGGAACTTTAGGCGGTACGTCTCGCATGAAACTTCACATTTCTGCTTGGTCACGATCTCCGCTACCTGTTCATACATGCAAACGTTAGCAGCGATTAATTGAACGTGAAATTGATATTTGAATTATCTTTCCTATTACTATTAACTAATAAATGAATTCTAAAAGATATAGACTTGAATGTGTCGGTTCAGCAGTCCATTTAAAATGAATAAAAGCATTCCTTTCATCAGCCAGATTTTTTATTATTTTAAGATATTTCTTATTGAAGTGAGGTAAGTCTGCCAACTCTAAGAACCAAGTTAATTTTCCATACATATTTACATTTTTAATAATTTCAATTCTTGTATTATCACTTAGTTTCTGATTTTCACAATACACATCTACAATTTGGTTTGTGCTATGTTCAAAGAATGTCGCATAGAATATTCTTGAATAATCATATTTAGAGTTTTTATAAAAGAACTCCGCTTGAGATACTAATGTGCCAGTATGATCGTGGACAATACCTGTTATTTTAAGTTTTTCAAAGATTTTATTTGTCGCTTTTAAAAGAGAATCTTCATTCTTTATGTCGTTGTCTGTCAGGGCACCTGACGCATAGAGTCCTTTTACAAGAGTCTGGAACGCAATTCTTCTGAGCTTAGGTAATCTTGATTCAAAATCTTTCAAACTCATAGGTTAATATTTAGTTATTAAAGATACACAAAAATAAAAAGCCTGTCAGAATCGACTGGATGGCGTTAATAGAGCAGGAACCCGCAGCGAGGCCCCCCGGAGAAATCCGGGGGTTTTCGATAAAATGAATTTAACTTTGACCTTAGTCTAAAAAAGATTTTTAGACGTTCTATAATAAAATGCCTATTATAAAAAGCTCATAATTATGCCTTGGGGAGAAAATCTTATCATTCTAAACTGTCCGTTTGTCAAAAGTGCGACTTTATTAAAAATTAAAATAAGTACTTCTCTATTCTTCAGATAATTAACGTTTTAGGATATAAAATGACTTAAAAATCCATTTTTTCTCTTGATTTCTGGTAAATATTGTACCGAATTTGACGAATGACCTTATTCCGGTTGTCAGTTGTTTTTAACTGTAAATACTCCTTCTATATTTATTGATTAAGAGTCCTCAAAACTCTCCCATATTCCTTCTAATTGGGCATTATCGACTTGGCAGAATTATTTATATGCTTTACTTTTAATATGTAAATTAAGAAGTAAAGTAATGAAAGCACATTTTCTGATTTCTTCAGAAGAAATTGGAAAAGTTTTACTGAGAAGAAGAAAGATCGCAAAAGCATTACGTTGGTGGTTACGTGAAAATGGGTATTCTTTCAAATGTGTCTTTTTTGTAAAATTACAATATGATTAACAACTGAAACTGCATTAATTAAGCAAATTAGCAGGTATAGAGTTCTTTATTATTGCAGTTTCATATAAGTCAACTAAAAGTATAAATAAAGGTGAATATCAGCAATTTAGAACTCATAGGTAAAAATATAATTATTGTTGAGGATGACCCGTCATCGAGCAGGTACTATGAGGCTATACTGATAAGTACGGGAGCTAATTTTAAAATCTTTCATACGGGTAAAGAATTTGTTGATTATCTAACCCCGGAGAATAAAAATATTGATCTCGTTATTATGGATTTTCTTATTCCATTGATAAACGGAATTGATTGTGTGAAAATATTTCGGAAAGAGAGAAAAAGTACTCCAGTTATAATAATCACTGCATATTATTCTGAGCAGGCAAGAACAGAGGCATTTATAGTAGGATGCAATGAATATCTGTTAAAACCAATTTATCCCGAAAAGGTCCTTTACCTTCTTAATAAATACCTTAGCCCAAATATTTCAGTTACCTTTTCTAATTGATCTTTTTCAATACTTAGCAAAAAGCTTAGCTTTAAAAACCCAGCTAAAATAAATCTGACTTTGGCCCTGGGGGTTCATGAATTTGATTAACCAATAACATGACCGGGTGGGGAAAGCACGAACCAACCCGCAGCGAGGCCTCTGGAGAAATCCGGGGGTTTTTGCTGCTAAAAGGCTTAGAAATGTTAAGTTTTTAGGCCAGCGGTACAAAGGCGGGTAACTATCTGTGAAAGGAAACGTAACTATCTGAAACAATAATAAGTGGATTTTAAATAGGTCGGAGTCGTAGGATTTCTTAAAGTAATTCAGGTTTGAAATGAAATTAAGTTAAAACCATTTTATGGTTATATACCAGAAATAGCTATCAAGTTTTGTGATGAGTAGCCAATTTAATCGGCATTCGTGGGTTTGCATAAAGCAATATTTCATGGCACAGCAAGGCCAAGCCCTACGGGTTATTTCATAAGCCTTGCTTTAGTCATTCAATAACCCCACTTCACATGCCGAAAATTGTCTGCTACTCGCGACGGCTCGCACCCGATTGAATTTGATTGAGGGTATTTGGGATGTAATTTATTAGCTAATGTTATATAGTCTTTCGGATATTGAAGTTAATTCTACTTTAGAAATAATAAATTGAGAGAGCTAATTAAACAAGCTTTTAAATCTAGTATCTTTGAAAAACAAACAATTCAGATGATTTATAGGAAAACTATATTATTAGCTATTACTGAACTCTTTGGACGCAATATAAGTGCTATAGATTTTCAGAAAATTCTTTTCCTGTTTTCTCAGGAACAAAAAGAAACAAGATTTGATTTTGTGCCGTACAAATATGGATGCTTTTCTTTCCAATCCCTCGCTGATAAAAACAGTTTAGTCAAAGAAGGATACTTGAAGAATCATAAAAACTGGAAACTTGAATCCGAATCAAACCACTTTATTTCTTACCTAAATGAATTGGATAGAAAATTGCTAAATAAAATTAATAGTAAATTTTGTAAGATGACTACAAATGAATTAATTAGATATGTTTATATTAATTATCCATTTTTTGCAATTAACAGTGAAATTGCCAAGGACTGTCTATCAAAAAAAGAACTTGAGGTTATTAAAAGATTAAAAGCAAAAGAAGATAGAAAGATATTGTTTACAATCGGTTATGAAGGCAAAACTATTGATGAATATTTGTGTTCTCTTGTTAAAAATAATATAAAAGTATTATGTGATGTAAGAAAAAATCCACAAAGTCGGAAATATGGATTTTCAAAAAAAACTCTTAGTAATGCTTGTAATTCTCTTAATATTAACTATATACATATTCCAGAATTAGGAATTGAAGGTGAAAAAAGAAAAAAGCTAAAATCCTCATCCGATTACGATAAATTGTTTTCCGAGTATGAAGTCTTAACCCTTCAAAATCAAATTGCTCCAATCAATATAATATTAAAATACCTTAGGGACTACCAGAGAGTAGCATTAACATGTTTTGAATTACATCCACTGCAATGTCATAGAACTAGAATTGCCAACTCGATTCATAAACTAGTCCCTGATGTTCCAATAAAACATCTTTAGATGGCAAAAAGAAAAATCCTTATGACAGTTAAGACTTATCCTTCAATTTCATCAACAGGTGACGAACTGGTATGTACGGCTGGATTTGATGAAGCTGGGAATTGGATTAGAATTCATCCAGTCCCATTTCGAAGATTAAACTACAAAAAACAATATAAAAAATATCAATGGATTGAAATAGACCTAGTTAGAAATACAAGCGATTTTAGGCCCGAGACCTTTAAACCACAGTATATTGATGCTGAAGATGTAATTATATTTCTTGACCATATTGGCACAAAACACAACTGGAGAGAAAGAAAGGAAATTGTTTTAAAGAATGTTTATTACGATATGAATAAGTTAATTGACAGCGTGTAAATGGTAAATAACAATGTCGGTTTTTTGGCAAATAGTAATGTAGGTATTTTAGCAATTAGCAATGCTGGGTTTTTAGCAAATAAGAATGTAGGTTTTTAAAATCCTCCCCTTTTCCC
>JBEKWS010000032.1:0-48220 GCA_049512815.1 Bacteroidales bacterium
CCTTTAGGTGACTATAGCGTCGGGGTTCCACCTCTTCCCATTCCGAACAGAGAAGTTAAGCCCGACAGCGCCGATGGTACTGCAATTGTGGGAGAGTAGGTCGTCGCCGACTTTAAAACGAAAGCCCTTCAGGAAACTGAGGGGCTTTTTTTATGCCCGATAACCCCCCCTTGCCCTTCGGGCACTCCCTTAAGGGGGGAGAAAATTTGTATATCTTCCAGCTTTTTCTCCCCCTCTGGGGGAGATGTCGCGAAGCGACAGAGGGGTATTTATATAAGTGTGAAACAAAAAGGGGCATGCCATAGCATGTCCCTTTTTAATGTACATTCTAAAATTCCATTAATAGAATTTATATCTTTTATCCAGAATATTAGCACCTTTGCGGAGAGCTTCATAGGCTTCGTATGTCCCTCTCGTCTGGAAAGTAGCTTTCAACCTGTTCTGCAATAATTTAAGATCTTCACCCTGCGATGCAGTAACATTATTGGCGGTCAGCATATAGACTCCATTAGTACCTTTTACCGGACCGGTGACTACTCCCTGTTTTGCAACAGATGCAGCTGCAATCAATGCCGGTTCGGTGCCGGCACCTTGCACTGTGTACGATCTGAAATTGATCTGGGTAGCCTCTTGCACTGTAAGTCCCATCGTCCGTGCAATATCCTCAATAGTTTTTCCTGAGTTATTATTTTTATTGAATTCAGCAGAAATAAGATCAGCTTTTTTGTCTTTTAGCAGAGCGAACTTAATATCATTCTCAACATCTTTTTGTGCAGCAATTCCATCTTCTTGTGCTTTAATGCAATAAGCAACAACATACTTGTCTCCGACTTCAAAAACTGCCTGTTGACTGTTGTCGAGAATAATCTTCCCTTTTTCTGCCTGGAATAATGCCATTATCAGAGATCTCGGATTATCAAGTCCAGGTAACGTTTTTTGCTGGGGACCTATACTATTGGCAACTCTCTTGTTCAAACTCTTTTCGGCAATAGTTTTTGTGAATTTTTCATATGTATCATTTGTTCCGGCAAACTGACTTGCTTCACTATATGCTTTTTGATTAGTTAAAGAACCAGGTACAATCTTCCTGTCAATAAATCCGATATTATATTTCCGTGTGTCTTTAGACTGTGCCAGGATTTCTATTATATGAATACCGAAGCTGGTCTCAGCAGTTTTTATTTCGCCTTTTTTCCCTGTAAAGCATGCATTATTAAAAGGCACTACCATTCTGCCCTCAGGAAACCAACCAAGGTCACCACCAATCTTTGCCGAACCCTGATCATCGGAATTAGCCAAAGCAAGAGCTTCAAACGGAGTACCTGATTTAATTAATTTGATAAGACTGTCAGCCTCATGTTTTGCGACTTCCAACGATTTTGTCTTATTAGTCGATAATAGTATATGACGAACATGAACTGAATCGGGTCTGTCAGCAACTGCAATCAGTTTGGCTAATTTATATGAACCAGCTTCAATGTAAGGTCCGAAAATATTTGTGAGATCCTCTTTCTTCGCAAATTCCTTAAGATTTTCAGGAACACTGCTTAGCGGAATGAAAAATCCGACATATCTTGAGTCTGCGCTGAGATTAATAAATTGAACAGGATCAGGTGCAGAAGCGAATTCTTCTTTCGTTTTATTTATCCATTGTTCTGACTGCTTAATGTCATCTTCGGAGGGAACAACATCGAATGTCATATATTCAATATCTCTTAATGCAGTTCTTTTAAAGTTATTTTTGTTTTTTGCATAGTAAGACTCTATATCACTTTCAAAAATCTTAATGGAAGAATCAGGTACAGAGGCATAATTCTTAAGAACGTAACTGAAATCAACAGTATTAGCAGAAAGATTTTTATCAAACTCTGCCTGTTTTGACGTAACAAATAAACCTTTGGAAACAATACTATTGTACTTAGTATTCATCCGGTCATTTACAATCTCGTTTTCAAAAAATAACCAGTATTTTTTTGCTGTTTCGTCAACTTCAGTCTGTTTCAGAAAGTTAACCAGAAATGATTTGTTAAAAACTCCGGTCTTCTGATCAGTAAATAATTGCTGAACTATCTGATGGGGATTGTTTCCAAGAACCAACTCATCGACCTCTTCAGTGCTGACGCCTATGCCAAGCTTCTTATACTGGGATTCCAGTATTTTTTCTCTTACCATCTGTTGCCAAGTCTGCTCCCTTAATGATTCATTAGTTGCTTCATCAACACTCGATCTTCCTGATAATTTATATATCTCTAACAGGTTTTGTAATCTTAATTCATAATCCTGATATGAAATATATTCTCCACCAATCTGGCCGATCTCATAATACTTTTTCTGCTTAATTCTCTGGCCTCTTCCTCTTCCGAAGAAATCACTTACCACAAAAAGGAAAAGTGAAAAACCAATTAATCCCGCAACCAATACTCCGGCTTTCTCGCGCAAAAATTGAAGTGCTGACATGTAATATGTTCTTTAATAATTAATAGAAATATACCCTTTTTAATACAGGCGACAAATATAACAAATTTTCATTAAAACTCTGACCTGGTATAAAATTGTTAGTGGCTCTGTAATCGAAAGTATTAGAGTATTTTAGAAAAACGAAAATCAAAGCATATATGGCAGGTTTGACTTTCTCTTATTTCTACTGAGCTTTTTCAGGACAACTCACTATTATTCATTGCCGATTACTTAATAATTCTTATATTCTTAACTTATTCATTATTATTCAAATAACATGGCAGAAGATATCAATTGAAGATATCTGGAATATTTTAACTTTCAAAATTAGCTGAGATGTCGAAAAATCTTAGAGGTCTCTCCGAAAAGTACGAAACTAAAACAATTATTGCCGATAATGTCATCTGGAGAACTTGATTATAAAAAACATTTTATGATCAGTTAAAGAGGGCAGAACGTGATGCCGATCAGGAGTTTATAAGGCTCTATTAATGATTGGTTATAGAAATTGATAATTGCAGTTTTAAATATACTTTCTTTTTGAAGATGATTTAAAAAATGGGGTATATCATTAAAAATCATAAAAAAAAACTAAAACAGGATAAAAAAACAGGGGTATGTTCTTAAAAAAATAGAAAAAATCAAAAAAACATATAAGAAATAGGGTATATATTAAAAAATAACTACTTTTGCATAATTGTTAAGGCTTAATTCCGTTTTTTTATTTATAGAGCATAAATTATTTTGACTTTTATATTATAGAATCAAATACATTAGAAAATCTATTTATACATAATTATTTATAATAACCTATAATTACATTTCTTATGGCACCAAAAGAATTTTTAGATTTTGCAAAAAAACATGGAGCCGAAACGGTGGATCTTAAGTTTGTTGATTTACTTGGAACATGGCAACATTGTTGTTATCCCATTGATTTATGGGATGAAGATACTTTTAAAGAAGGTTTAGGTTTTGATGGATCGTCGATCAGAGGCTGGCAAGACATTCACAAGTCCGATATGCTTGCAATTCCTAACCCTTCGACTGCTAAACTTGACCCATTTTTTAAGGAACCTACTATCAGTGTAATTGCAGATATTCTTGATCCTATTACATTGGAAAGTTATACCCGTGATCCACGCGATATAGCCAAAAAAGGAGCCGCTTATCTTAAAAAAACCCGTATTGGAGACACAGCTTACGTGGGACCAGAACCAGAGTTTTTCATTTTTGATGAGATTCGGTTTGATCAGAAACAGAATACTGGCTTCTACCATATTGATTCGGTTGAAGGTGCCTGGAATTCAAACCGTATTGAAGAACCTAACCTTGGATATAAACCCAGTTACAAAGGAGGATATTTCCCTGTAAGTCCTACTGATACTTATAGTGATTTACGAGCCGAAATGGTAAAAGAAATGCGAAAAATTGGTATTAAGGTAGAAGCTCATCATCATGAAGTAGCTACAGGTGGGCAAAGTGAAATTGATATGCAATTTACAGACCTTTTAACGATGAGCGATCAATTAATGTGGTACAAATACATTATTAAAAATGTTGCTTTACGACATGGGAAAACAGTGACTTTTATGCCTAAACCTATTTTTCAGGATAACGGAAGCGGAATGCATGTTCACTTTTCGATATGGAAAGGAGGTAAAAATCTTTTTGCCGGAGGCGGATACGCCGGAATGTCTCAGGAAGGTTTATGGGCAATAGGCGGAATATTAAAACACGCAGGTGCACTACTTGCATTTGCAGCTCCCACAACAAATTCGTATCGCCGATTGGTGCCAGGCTTCGAGGCCCCGGTTAATTTAGTTTATTCTGCACGTAACCGATCTGCCGCTGTCAGAATACCCATGTATTCAACCAATCCGAAATCCAAACGCTTTGAGTTCCGTTGTCCGGATCCTACCTGTAACGGTTATCTAACATTTACTGCTATCTTAATGGCTGCACTTGATGGAATTGAAAATAAAATTGATCCTGGCAAACCGTTGGATGAAAATATCTATGAACTTAGCGGAAAAGATAAAGCCCGGATTAAAAATGTTCCAGGTTCTCTTTATGAGTCATTGATGGCATTACAAAAAGATTGTACGTTCCTTACGAAAGGCGGGGTATTTACAGACGATGTAATCGAAACCTACATCGATTATAAAATAAAAAATGAAATTTCTGAATTGTCTTTACGTCCTCATCCGTACGAATTTGCGCTTTATTACGATAATTAAAAATTCAAACTACACATCAGTTATAATAAAAAGGTTTTCATTTTGGAAACCTTTTTATTTTTTCTAAATTTTAAATAAAAGTCAAATATTAGGGAGTATTTTTTAAAAATGCACACAATTTTTAAACAAAGAGTGTTTTTTTAAGATATTTCATGAAAAGTTATGTATAATTGCCACCTGCAAATAAAAAAACTATTTTAAAATTATATTATGGCGACATTAAGATTTAAAGCATTAGAAGAATTATTCAACAGAATACCTCTTGAAATTGAATTGCAGTCAAAAAATGTTTCCGAATACTTCGGAGAATATGTTTTTGACCTTCCTAAAATGGAGCATTACCTGTCCAAGGAGATATATAAGGTAGTGAAACGCGCTATTATTGAAGGAAAATCATTAACTAGGCAGGAAGCTAACCAGGTTGCCACAGGGCTAAAAGCTTGGGCTCTCAGTAAAGGAGCAACACATTATACTCATTGGTTTCACCCACTTACCGATGGAACAGCAGAAAAACATGATGGATTCCTTGAATTTGGAGACAACGGAAAAGTTGTTGAAAATTTTTCTGGCGAAGTTCTTGTTCAGTCTGAACCGGATGCTTCAAGTTTCCCGAGCGGAGGTCTTCGCAATACATTTGAAGCAAGAGGATACACTGCATGGGATGTTTCGTCACCTGTTTTTATTGTCGGAACAACTCTTTGTATACCAACAATATTCGTTTCGTGGACCGGAGAAGCACTTGATTATAAGGCCCCACTTCTGAAAGCTCTATCGGAACTTGATAGGACTGCAGTTGATGTATGCCAGTATTTTGATAAGGATGTAAATAAAGTTATAGCTACACTTGGTTGTGAGCAAGAGTATTTTCTTGTTGATGAAGCATTATATTATGCCAGACCCGATCTGGTACTTGCTGAAAGGACCATGATGGGTCATCAGTCATCAAAAGATCAGCAGCTTTCTGACCATTATTTCGGATCTATTTCGGAAAGAGTTATGGCTTTTATGGAAGATTTCGAGTGTGAGGCTTATAGACTAGGGATTCCTGTTAAAACCCGTCATAATGAAGTGGCCCCAAATCAGTTTGAATGTGCCCCGATCTTCGAGGAAGTAAACCTTGCAGTTGATCACAATCAGTTGCTTATGGATATTATGAAGAGGGTTGCACGCAAGCATAAATTCAGAGTTTTATTTCATGAAAAACCATTTGCAGGAATAAACGGTTCAGGAAAACATAATAACTGGTCGATGGCGACAAATACCGGGATTAACCTTTTATCTCCCGGGAAAAATCCAAAGACAAACCTTCAGTTCCTTACATTTCTGGTAAATGTTATTAAGGCTGTCAATGATAGCAATGAAGTTCTCAGAGCATCAGTAATGAATGAGTCAAATTCTTATCGGCTTGGAGGTCATGAAGCTCCTCCAGCAATAATTTCTATTTTTCTTGGTACCTACCTTATAAACATGCTTGAAAATATAACACGGAAAGTGACAGATAAGAAAATGACTCCGGCGCAAAAGACCGAACTTAAACTTGGAATTGGTAAAATACCTGAAATACTGCTCGACAATACTGACAGGAACCGTACATCTCCTTTTGCTTTTACCGGCAACAGGTTTGAGTTCAGGGCTGTAGGATCTTCAGCAAACTGCAGCGCTTCAATGATTGTCCTCAATGCCGCAGTTGCTTACCAGTTGACACAATTTAAAAAAGATGTAGATCTCATTATTAAAAAGGGAAGAAACAAGGATGAGGCCATTTTCCAGGTGCTAAAAAAATATATTTTAGAATCGGAGAGAGTGCTATTTGAAGGCGATAACTATAGTAAGGAATGGCATAAGGAAGCGAAGAAAAGAGGCCTCTGTAATATTGCCAGTGTACCTGAGTCAATCAGCCTGTATTTAACCAAACAATCCAGAGAAGTCCTCATTGGTTCGGGTGTTTTTACAGATAAAGAACTTGAGAGCCGTGTCGAGGTTGAATATGAGAAATTCACAAAGAAAGTCCAGATCGAAGCCCGCGTTCTTGGTGATCTTGCTATCAATCACATTGTTCCTACAGCCATCACTTACATGACAACTCTTATTGAAAATGTAAAAGGTCTTAAGGAAGTCTTTAACGACCTTGAATTTGAGAGACTGGCAGGTGCCCGCAAAGAAGTGATAGTTACTATTTCAGATCATATTTCAAATATCAAAAAACTGGTAAATGATATGATCGAGGAACGAAGAAAAGCTAATGTTATCGAAGATTCTTATAAAAAAGCATTAGCTTATGAAAGTAAAGTTAAACCTTTCCTGGAAGATATCCGTACTCATATCGACAAGCTTGAATTAATCGTGGATAATGAGATATGGCCCCTCCCCAAATACAGAGAATTGCTTTTCACAAGATAAAGGTTGATTAGTTTATTAAATAATTAGAGTAGAAGGATTCCTTAATTAGGAATCCTTTTTATTTTAGCCTCATCCCCCTGCTCCCTTCCCGCTTCGCGGGAGAAGGGGATAACGAAATGATTTGTATTGTCTTAGTCCCTCTCTCCAGGAGGAGGGGTTGAGGAGAGACCAAACCAACAAGAGAGGCATAAGGTACTTACATCGGCATAATAATTTCTAAGGCAGAGCGTTTATTATGATTATCAATATTCCTTAAATTGATTACTTTTATGGTCAAATTGAAGGTTTGAATCATGAAACAATTATTACTACTCATTATATTATTGATTATTATAGCTTCTCCGGAGGTTACAGGTCAGAAAAGAAAATCTGAGAAAGCCTATTCCTCATACTATGCCGGAGAGTATTTTGATGCGATTGATCTGTTTAAGGATGCATATTCCAAAACGAAAAAATCAGATAAAAATACAAGAACCGAACTTGTATTTATGATTGCAGAATGTTACAGGCTCACTAATGATCCAAAAGATGCTGAAACATGGTATAAACTTGCAGTGAAATCATCATCTTCAAAACCTGATGCACAGTTTTGGCTTGCAGAATCGATGAAAAAAAACGGCAAGTATCAGCCGGCAATTGATGAATTCAAAAAATACAAACAGATAGCGCCATCAGATGCCAGAGCCGACCAGGAGATACGAGCCTGTGAACTGGCAAATGAATGGCTCAGGAACCCTGAAGCATATAAGATAGAAGAACTTAAAGATTTAAACTCAAAAGAGGCAGATTTCAGTCCGGCATATGGACGCGATGATTTTGGATTGATCTATTTCACATCCTCACGCGATGGTGCAACTGGTAAAAAAACGCACGGCGCAACCGGTCAAAATTTTACAGATATCTTCGAAAGTCGTATTGACAAGAAATCAAAATGGAGCACTCCGGTACCCGTCGAAGTTATTAACAGTGAGTTCGAAGAAGGAACCCCTTCTTTTTCCTCCGATTATAAAGAGCTCTATTTTACACGGTGTGAAGCAGGGAAACGTGAAAAAAGGGGTTGCATGATTATGTATTCAAAAAGAACAGGCGACAAATGGAGTATTCCTAAAAATATCGGGATCCTGCCGGATTCGCTTGTTGCCGCACATCCTTCATTATCAAAAGACAATTTGACATTGTATTTTGTTTCTGATCTTCCGGGTGGTTTTGGTAAAAAGGATATCTGGAAAGTAACCAGGCTCAGGCCGGGAGATGCCTGGTCAAAACCGGTTAATCTTGGTCCGGATATAAATACTCCCGGAGATGAACTTTTCCCTTATATCAGGGAAGATGGGACATTATATTTTTCCTCCGATGATTTGATCGGAATGGGTGGCCTTGATATTTTCAAAGCAAAGCCCCAGCCCGATGGTAGCTGGGTTGTTCAAAATATGAAACCCCCGATTAACAGTTTTGCTGACGATTTTGGTATTGCGTTCGAGGATGGAAATGAAAAGGGAATATTCAGCTCAACCCGTAAGGGAAAAGGGAATGATGAATTGTATTCTTTTGAGTTGCCACCATTGAAATTTAATGTTTCAGGACTGGTGAAAGACGAAAAAACAGGTTCAGCAATTACCGGGTCTCTTGTTCAACTCATTGCCAGCGACGGATCGAACCTTCAAGCCGAAACAGGTACCGGAGGTGATTTTAAATTTGCTCTCAAAGCCGAAGTTGACTATATCTTCCTTGCTTCAAAAAAAGGTTACCTTAACGGAAAAGAGAAAGAGACAACCAAGGGGCAGGATAAGAGTCGCGAATTCATGGTAACTATACTGCTTACTGCAATCGATAAGCCAATTGAGCTGCCTAATATTTTATACGACTTTGACAAATGGGACCTCAGACCTGAATCGATGGTTTCACTGGATAAGCTGGTCGAGACTCTTCTTGATAACCCAAATGTAACAATTGAGATAATGTCGCATACCGATGCAAGGAATACTGAGGAGTATAACCTGATTCTTTCGCAGAAGAGGGCACAATCGGTTGTCGACTACCTTATAAGCAAAGGAATTGTGTTGGAAAGACTTACAGCCAAAGGTTATGGAAAATCAAGCCCGAAATTTGTTGATGCGGATATAGCTGCACAGTCTCCATTCCTCAAGGCAGGTATACAACTTACAGAACAGTTTGTCAATAGCCTTCCAAATGATGAACAGAAAGAAATTGCTCACCAGATAAACCGCAGAACCGAGTTCAAGGTTTTAAGAACAGATTATGAGCCACCAAAAAAATAGAAATTAAACAACTTCAGAGTGGTTACAATGTACCAACATTCGAGAACCCTAACTTCAGGAAACTTCTGATACAAGCCGTCGAATGGGTGTATAATAATGGTAAAAATCAGGTAAAATAAAGCTTTGTGCTTCATCCTTTTTTCTATCTTCGTGGTCTTATTTAACCACTATGCCAATCGAATCAAAATACAATAGAAGAGGTGTTTCTTCAACAAAAGAAGACATACATGCTGCTATAAAAAACATTGATAAAGGTTTGTATCCTAATGCATTCTGTAAAATAGTACCAGACATTCTCGGTGGCGACAAAGATTATTGCAATATAATGCATGCTGACGGAGCCGGTACAAAATCATCTCTTGCATATATTTACTGGAAAGAGACAGGCGATCTTTCGGTATGGAAAGGAATAGCACAGGATGCCATTGTAATGAATCTCGACGATCTTATTTGTGTTGGTGCTTATGATAATATTCTTTTGTCATCAACAATCGGGCGCAATAAAAATCATGTTCCGGCAAAGGTTATTTCTGAGATAATCAATGGAACTGAGGATGTGCTTGAAGAGTTACGGAACCTCGGCATCGGCATATGGTCAACAGGAGGGGAAACTGCTGATATTGGCGATCTTGTCAGAACCATTGTAGTAGACTCAGCAGTTATTGCAAGGATGAGAAGGACCGATGTGATATCAAACCACAATATTAGAGACGGAGACATAATTATAGGATTTTCGTCTTCCGGACAAACCAGTTATGAGAAGGAATATAACAGTGGTATGGGAAGTAACGGACTTACTTCGGCCCGTCACGATCTCTTTGCACCATATCTTGCTTCAAAATACCCTGAAAGCCTTGATACAACTCTTCCCTATGATCTCATCTATTCTGGCAAGTTAAGACTGACGGATCCGATATTTGGTTTAAATACTGATGCAGGGAAACTGGTGCTCTCGCCAACACGTTCATACGCACCTGTTATAAAAAAGATAATTGAAACCATGCATTCTGAAATTCATGGCATGGTGCATTGCTCAGGCGGGGGACAATCAAAAGTCCTGCATTTTATTGATAAGATGCATATTGTGAAAAATAACTTATTCCCATTGCCAATTTTATTCCGACTGATTCATGAACAATCAGGAACAGCCTGGGAAGAGATGTACAAGGTATTCAACATGGGTCACAGGTTTGAGATCTATACTGCTCATGAGAATGCTTCAGAAATCATAAATATTGCATCCGGATTCAATCTTGAGGCCAGAATTATCGGACATTGTGAAGCATCTGAAAAGAAAAGGTTGACTATAAGTTCCGAATTCGGAACTTTTGAATACTAAGCCGCATACCGCATACCGCACACCTTTTTCATAAATTTTCTTATTATCTTTGCACCCTGAAAATTCATTAGGCTATGGCAAACAACATGATTCTTGAGAGGCTGGAGGGTGTGAAATCTCGATTTGTTGAGGTTGGAGATCTTCTCACTCAACCCGATATTCTCTCGGATATGAAGAAGTATGTCAGGTTAAATAAAGAATATAAAGAACTCCTTCCGATAATTGAGTCGTATGAAAGATATAAACTGGCTCTCAATAATATAACCAGTACCAAAGAACTGCTGGCAACCGAAAAGGATGAAGAGATGCGTGAGATGGCTAAAGCGGAACTTGATAAGCTCACATTGCATCTTCCTGAGATGGAAGAGGAAATCAAGATGCTGATAATTCCGGCCGACCCTGAGGATGATAAAAACGCAGTAATGGAGATCAGGGCGGGAACAGGAGGTGATGAGGCAAGTATTTTTGCAGGAGATCTTTTCAGAATGTATAGTAAGTACTTTGAAACAAAAGGATGGAAGGTTGAAGTTAATAATGTATCTGAAGGAACTGCAGGTGGATACAAGGAAATAGTATTAAGTATATCTGGCGATGGTGTATATGGAATAATGAAATATGAATCCGGAGTACATCGTGTTCAAAGAGTACCACAAACTGAAACTCAGGGTCGAATTCATACTTCTGCTGCATCAGTAGTCGTGCTTCCCGAAGCTGATGAATTTGATATTGACCTCAGAGCAGAAGATATACGTAAAGATACCTATTGTTCTTCTGGACCCGGAGGTCAGTCGGTAAATACAACATATTCTGCTATTCGCCTTACTCATATTCCATCAGGTATTGTGGTTACTTGTCAGGATGAAAAGTCCCAGCTTAAAAACTATGATAAAGCATTGAAAGAGCTTAGAACAAGGCTCTATAATCTTGAATACCAGAAATATCTGGATGAAGTCTCACATCGGAGAAAGACTATGGTATCAACCGGGGACCGTTCTGCAAAGATCCGGACTTACAACTATCCGCAGGGAAGAATGACCGATCACAGGATCAACCTGACAATTTACAACCTTCCCTCAATCCTTGATGGTAATATCCAGGAGGTTCTCGACAAACTGCAGATGGCAGAAAATTCCGAACGTTTAAAAGAGACCAATATCTAAAACTGTTGATAATGAATCACACAATCTTATTTGAAAACATTGTCAGAAAGCACTCATTTCTTTGCATCGGGCTTGATTCTGAAATGGAAAAGATCCCTTCTTCTCTTCTAAAGAAAAAAGACCCGATTTTTGAATTCAACAAACGTATAATTGATGCAACTCATAATTATGCAGTGGCTTATAAACCAAATGTTGCCTTCTATGAATGCTTTGGAGCAAAAGGATGGAAATCGCTCGAATCCACTGTCAGGTATATAAAGGCATATTATCCGGAAATCTTTGTAATTGCAGATGCAAAACGTGGAGATATCGGCAACACTTCAAAAATGTACGCAAAAGCTTTTCTGGAAAATATGCCATTTGACGCAATAACAGTTGCTCCATACATGGGTGAAGATTCTGTGACGCCGTTCCTGTCTTATGATGAAAAATGGGTTGTCCTTCTGGCACTTACTTCTAATAAAGGTGCTGATGATTTTCAGTATCACAATGAAGATGGACTAAAACTCTTCGAAAGAGTATTGTCTGTTTCACAAAAATGGGGTACTATTAATAATATGATGTACGTTGTTGGTGCAACACGTGCCGAGATGTTGAAAAACATACGGAAGATAGTACCTGATCATTTTCTTCTTGTCCCGGGGATAGGAGCTCAGGGAGGGAGTCTTGAAGAAGTGGCAAAGTATGGTATTAACAGCAAATGCGGACTTCTTGTTAACTCCTCAAGAGGAATTATCTTTGCAGATAACGGTGTAAACTTCGATAAGGTCGCCGGAGAAAAGGCTAGAGAAATCCAGGTTGAGATGGAAAGATATCTCCACCAGCATAACCTGATCTGAATATCCCAGAACCCGGTTTTAAGTATATACGATTACTGTTCCATCGGAATGCTTCGTCGTTTCACTTCTCGCAACAACCGAGTACTCTATCATAATACATTCAATCCCTAAACAAAACTATCTTGATTCCTTGGTCATTGCAAGGATCCCGATGAAATCGGGAGACGAAGCAATCTTATATATCTTCCAGTATTAAAATAAGTTGAACTTCCCCTTGCGCTATATTTCCTTTTTTCATAAATTTATATTCTCGCTGTTTATCTAATTCGTGCTAAAATGAAAGAGGAATTTCTTCATTACTTGTGGAAATATAGTCTGTATGATCCGGATAAGTTGTTTGACAACGAAATGAATAAAATTATTGTCCTGAATCCGGGTGAATATAACTGCGATTCAGGCCCGGATTTTTTCAATGCCAGGATCTCTGTCGCAGGCACTGTTTGGGCCGGGAACGTTGAAATACATACCAGGTCATCGCATTTTGATAATCACGGACACCAGAATGATCCGGCTTATAACAATGTTATCCTTCACATTGTTGCTGAAAACGATAAACGTGTTTTTAATTCAAAAGGAGAAGAAATACTTACTGCTGAAATAAAATTTGATTCATTTTTTTACGAGAAATATTCAACCCTTGTTAATAATCCATATATAATAGCATGCCAGGATGATATTAAGAAGCTCGATGACATTCTGGTGCGCCACTGGCTTATTTCTCTTGTAATTGAAAGATTTCAGACCAAATCAGAATTAATCCTGAAAATATTTTCTGAAACCGGAAATGACTGGGAAGAGACATTTTACAGATTACTCACTCGCTATTTTGGATTCAGGGTTAATACAGGGCCCTTTGAGATGCTCGCCAGGGCACTCCCGTTCAGGATAATCCGCAAACATACGGACAACAAATTTCAGATTGAGGCTCTTCTGTTTGGAACAGCTGGTATGCTTGAAGAAAGACTTTTTAAGGAGGCACTTTCTGATGAATATTATCGCAACCTCTTAAAAGAGTACACAATTTTTTCAGCAAAATACTCCCTTCAGCCTTTACATGGCTGGATATGGAAATTCTCAAGATTGAGACCGTCGAATTTTCCGACTGTCAGATTATCGCAGTTGGCTGCATTGCTTTCTGTTGCCGGCGGACTTTTTTCTAAAGTACTAGAAGCAACTGATATAAAACAGATTAAAGAGTTGTTTGAAGTAACTGCTTCTGGTTATTGGGACGATCATTTTGTCTTTGGTAAGAAAAGCAGGAATTTTTCAAAGTGTACAGGATCGCAGGCCACCGACATATTTCTTATCAATGCAGTTATCCCTATAATCTTTGTCTATGGCCAAAGCCGAGATTGTCAGAATATTAGTGAAAGAGCCCTGTCCTTTCTTGAAGGAATAAATGCTGAAGAGAATACTATAATATCAGAATGGAAATCAGCAGGGATTATTGCAGAGTCGGCGTTTTATTCCCAGGCACTTATACAGCTTAGAAATGAATATTGCAAAAAAAGAAAATGCCTTAATTGCCGTATAGGCAGTAAAATAATAAGCCTGGGGAAAAAGTTAAAGGATCATGATGAGATTCTTCTGGAGCCATAAGATAAAGAAAGGGAGAAGGATTGCCTTTGGCGAACTCGATTCCCTCGGTTTAGGGTGAGGTAAATCAATGGGCCAGGAATGGGTTAAATACTCTGATAAAACTCATTTTTTTGATATACTCTGAACATTTTTTTGACGAAAGCTCGTTTTCCTTTGACAAATAGTTGAACGATAACACTATTCAACGCAACGTTTGGTATCATTTTTCAGTCTTTGTATTGAAGCGATAACAATAATTATTTGCACATTTTCGTTCCTGTAAAAATAGATATTTCAAGAACTTAGTAAAAAAAAAGCCAATTGTTTGATTATTTACATAAAAAAGCCTTATTTTTGCGTTCCAAAATTGGAGACTCAATCTATTTATGGACTAATAATATTTTAATTAGAGATATGTATTTAACAACTGAAAAAAAGCAGGAATTTTTCAAAACGTTTGGAACATCTGAAATCGATACTGGTACTGCGGAAGGCCAAATAGCGCTGTTCTCGTACAGGATTAATCATCTTACAGAACATCTTAAAAAGAACAAAAAAGATTTCAGTACCCAGCAGGCGCTTATTAAACTTGTCGGGAAAAGAAGAAGGCTTTTGGACTACCTGAAAATTAAAAACATTGATCGTTATCGCGAAATCATAAAAGCGTTGAAATTACGTAAATAGAGTAAAAAGGCAATTCTGAATTGCCTTTTTTCATACTATTTAAATTATTTTGTAATTTCAATTATAATAAATCACACATATAATGTTTAAAGTAAAAGAGAAGATTATTGATCTCGGTGACGGGAAGATAATAACCCTTGAGACAGGCAGGATGGCCAGACAGGCCAATGGTTCTGTTTTGTTAAAGATGGGGAAGACTATGTTGCTGGCTACAGTAGTGTCGGCAATGGAGGCAAAGGAAGATACAGACTTCATGCCGTTGTCAGTTGAGTACAAAGAAAAGTATGCTTCATCGGGACGTTTTCCTGGTGGATTTCTTAAAAGAGAAGCCAGACCTTCGGATTATGAAATTCTTATTTCAAGGTTGGTTGACAGGGCATTAAGACCTCTCTTTCCTGATGATTTTCACGCTGAAACCTTTGTTACAATCAGCCTTATATCGGCCGATATGGACATAATTCCCGACGCACTTGCTGGTTTAGTAGCTTCAGCGGCTCTGACAGTTTCTGATGTACCTTTTAATGGACCTATGTCGGAAGTAAGGATTGCAAGGATCGACAAAAAGTTTGTTGTCAATCCGACTGCCACTCAGCTTAAGGAAGCTGACATAGATTTGATGGTAGGTGCCACATATGACAATATCCTTATGGTTGAAGGTGAAATGAAAGAAGTTTCAGAAGAAGAAATGCTGGAAGCTCTTAAAATCGCCCATGATGCTATTAAACTCCACTGCAAAGCACAAATGGAATTTGCACAAGAGCTGGGCACTACAATTAAGAGAGAGTATTGCCACGAAATAAATGATGAAGACCTAAGGAAAAAAGTCTGGGAAGCAACTTATGAAAAATGCTACTTGGCTGCAAAATCATCGACAGCAGATAAGCATAAACGTATTGATGCTTTCGAAGCTATTGTTACGGAATTCCTTGGTCAGTATTCTGAAGAAAATCCTGTTGATGAAGCACTAGTTAAAAAATACTACCACGATGTGTTAAAAGAGGCATCCAGGAGACTGGTCCTCGATGATAATATTCGTCTCGACGGAAGAAAACCCGATGAGATCAGGCAGATAATCTGTGAAATAGATCCGCTTCCTGCCACTCATGGTTCAGCATTGTTTACAAGAGGTGAAACCCAGTCGCTTACAACAGTTACATTGGGCACGAAATTAGATGAAAAGATCATCGATGATGTATTGAATAAGGGTTCGGAAAAGTTCACCCTCCACTATAATTTTCCGCCATTTGCAACAGGTGAAGCTAAAGCAGCCCGCGGATTAAGCAGAAGGGAAATTGGTCATGGAAACCTTGCACACCGCGCCCTCAAAAATATGATGCCTTCTGACGATGAAAATCCTTATGCTATAAGGGTTGTTTCAGATATTCTGGAATCAAACGGTTCCTCATCAATGGCCACAGTATGTGCCGGAACGCTTGCTCTGATGGACGCTGGTATTAAATTAAGGAAACCTGTTTCAGGAATTGCAATGGGTCTCATAACTGATAAAGAGACAAAAAAATATGCGATTCTTTCTGATATTCTTGGTGATGAAGATCATCTTGGTGATATGGACTTTAAAGTGACAGGAACCCGTGATGGAATAACAGCTACACAGATGGACATCAAAGTGGAAGGCCTCTCTTTCGAAATTCTCACAAAAGCTCTCAACCAGGCCAAAGCGGGAAGATTACATATTCTGGATATTATGAGCCAGACTATTGCAGAACCGCGTCCGGAACTTAAACCTCATGCTCCCAGAATTGAAATGCTTACCATTCCTAAAGAACTGATCGGTGCACTTATTGGTCCTGGTGGTAAAGTTATTCAGGAAATACAACGAGTAACTGGCGCTACAATAATTGTTGAAGAGATTGATGGTCATGGAGATGTCAATATTTTTGGCGAAAACGCTGAAGTTATAACTGCAGCACTTGACTGGGTGAAAAAAATTGTTACAGTTCCGGAAATAGGACAGGTTTATAAAGGAAAAGTTAAGACAATAGTTCAGTTCGGAGCATTTGTAGAGATACTTCCTAACAAAGACGGACTGCTTCATATCTCTGAGATCGAGTGGAAAAAGGTCAACAAAGTAGAAGACGTTCTGAAGGAAGGGCAGGAGGTTGAAGTTAAGATAATTGACATCGATCAAAAATCGGGAAAAATCAAATTATCGAGAAAAGAACTCCTTCCTCGTCCGCCGAGACATGAGAATGAAAAAAGAAATCCTGAAGAAAATCAGAATAAGTTATGATTAGGGGATAAGGCTCCCTCCCCCTTACGGGGAATCCCCCTGTGAGGGGAAGAAAATCAGTCTATTGATTACCAACGATTTCCCCTCCTTCTGGAGGGGTGTCATGACTTTTCAGTCATGACAGGGTGTTTTTTTATCTTTTACGGGCCCTGCTTACTTGCTATTCCACTTCCAATTTTTAAATTTGATTAATTGAAATTAAAACAGTTTTCAGGAATGAAGATCAGATACAATTATGTAGTTATAGAGGGTAATATCGGTGCGGGGAAAACCACCCTGGCCAGCAGGATAGCAGATCAGTTCAATGCACATCTTATTCTTGAACATTTTGCTGAAAACCCATTCCTCCCTGAGTTTTATAACGACCCTGAAAAATATTCTTTTCCTCTCGAACTTTCATTTCTCGCAAGCAGATATAAACAGCTTAAGGAAGAGCTGGTTCCTCAGGATCTATTTAAGTCTTTTACGATTGCAGATTATTACTTCATGAAATCGCTGGTGTTTGCTGCTTCAACGCTTTCAGGAGATGAATATAATCTATACCGGCAGATTTTCTATATTATTTACGGGTCTCTTCCTAAACCCGATATCTACGTCTACCTTCATCTTAATCCGGAAAAGTTGCTTCAGAATATTGAAAGGAGAGGACGTAAATATGAGCAATCAATAACTAAAGATTACCTTCAGAAAATCCAGGATAGTTATTTTTCTTTTTTCAGGCAGAATCCGGAGAACAAATATCTTGTTATTGATATTAATGAGATAGATTTCGTTGCCAATGAAAACCATTATTCAAAAATAATCGACACTATTTTTTTTGACAATTATCCTGTTGGTGTGAATAAGGTGATTTTGTAATCATTTTAAATGGATAGTGGTATAAAAAAGACAGAAATTAACTGATTATGTAGGATATCAAATGTGTGAATGGTGTAACTTATTCCAAGAATTATGTAACACTTATTATTTAAAGAGTGTTCACCTTTGTATCAAATCTATCAATTATAAATTAAAGGAATTGTAGATATATCAAAATTGACATTTTTAGGCATACAACAGATGATTTCCACAAAAAATAGTTAAAACTATTAGGATTATTTTTTTTTACAATGTACAGGTGAATTAATGGGGATTATTTATGTAACCGGACATTAATAACCTGTGTGACTACAAATTATAAAAAGATTGTTATTCATTAAAGATAGTTATATTATTTTGTTTAATTTGCTTAATTTGTGACTATTTTATTGTAAATTTGCACTTAAGTTAGAAAATTTATTATATTTTTCATTATTAACACACAAACACGGAATCTTAAACGAATAACACTTTTAAACTATGAAAAAATTCAGAAGCTATTTTATCCTTATCCTGGCCGCAGCTGTTATGTCAAGTTGCAGCGGTTTGAATAAGATGAAGAAAAACTCCAACTTAGTTAAGTATGAGGTTACTCCTAAAGTTCTAGAAACGCATGCTGGTGTAGTTATGGTTACAATTAAAGGTACCTTCCCTGCCAAGTACTTTGATAAGAAAACAACTGTTACAGCTACTCCTGTTCTCATTTATGTCGGTGGCGAAACTGCTTTTGAAAAAGTTCAGGTTCTTCAGGGAGAAAAAGTTCAGGCTAATAATAAGGTAATTACAACCAAGGGTGGTGATTTTACCTATACCAGTACCATTCCTTACAAGGATGCCATGAAAATGTCACAACTGGTATTAAAGATAAAAGCTGTAAGAGGCACTCAAAGTCTTGATTTTGATGATATTAAACTTGCCGATGGTGTAATTGCTACCTCAACACTGGTTGAGAAAGCAGGCAAGCCAATTACAATGAAAGATAAATATGTCAGAATTAATCCTGAGAATAAATTAGCAGATATTCACTATCAGATTAATCAGGCGGATATTAGTAGTAAAGAACTTAAAGCTGAAGACATTGCACTTCTTAAAGAATACATTAAAAATGTAAGTGCTGATTCCAGTCGTCAGTTAAAAAACACCGAGGTCAGTTCATTTGCGTCTCCTGACGGGTCAATGAAAATTAATGAGCCATTATCAGTAAAGAGAGGTGCAACAGCTGACAAATTTATAAAGAAGGAATTCGATAAAATAGAAGCTGCGAAAGCTGCAGGATTTTTCGATGAAAAAACTACTCCGGAAGACTGGGATGGGTTTAAATCAGAAGTAGAAAAATCAACTATTCAGGATAAGGACCTCATTCTCCGTGTTCTTTCAATGTATTCTGATCCTGATGTTCGTAATAAAGAAATCAAAAATATGTCAGCCGCATTCGAAGTTCTTAAAACTGACGTCCTTCCCAAACTGAGAAGATCAAAATTGGCAGTCAATGTTGATGTCGTTGGTCGCTCTGATGAGCAAATACTTGCACAGATGAAAGCAGATCCTAAAATATTAAATTTGGAGGAAATGTTACGTGCTGGTAGTCTTACTAAAGACCTTAACGAACAACTTAAGTTTTATCAGGCAGCAGCAGAAAATAATCCAAAAGATTTCCGTGCACAGAATAACATTGGTTGTACCTATATGGCTTTAGACAAAACCGATGAAGCTATTGCAGCATTTGAAAAGGCAAAAGCTATTGAGAATAATGATGTAGTTAAGAATAACCTTGGTTTTGGCTCACTTGTAAAAGGCGATTTAGCTAAAGCTGAAGAGTATTTCAATTCGATGACAGCAGCAACTCCTGAATCAAAATGGGGTCTGGGTGTTATTGCAATAACAAAAGGTGAATATGATAAAGCTGTTAACGACTTCGGCACTGAACCTTGCTATAACCTTGCTCTGGCTCAATATCTGAAAGGTGATGTTAACAAAGCAAAATCAACTCTGGACAGCATGAAAGACCTCTGCAAATGCGGAAAGCCATCATATCTTAAAGCTGTTATCGGAGCTCGTCTTGATGACAGGAATTACATGCTCGCCAACCTACGTGAAGCAATCGGATTTAAAGCTGAATGGAAAGCTTATGCAAAGACTGACCTTGAATTTGCAAAGTTCTTCAACGATGATACTTTTAAATCTACGGTTCAATAGGAATTAATATTAACATAAAGAAGGCCGCTCTGAAAAGAGTGGCCTTCTTTTTATATCCAAAACCCTCACACTGCTCTCGATTGCCTCTCCCCAACCCCCCCAGGAGGGAGGGGTTTACAATTTATTCTATTGCTGATTACCCCCTTCTCTCCTGGGAGAAGGGGGAAGGGGGATGAAGTTCCTGTTCAGCTCCCACAACACTATCCCAACACTTATTGCTATATTGAATGAATGTTTTGTACCGAACTGCGGAATCTCTGCACAAAGATCACAATTGTTTAAAATTTTCTGATCTACTCCGTTTACCTCATGACCAAAAACAAGGGCATATCTCTGGTCATTCTCGATATGTAAATCCTGCAAATATACTGATCCCTCAACCTGCTCAATAGCAATAATTTTGTACCCTTTATCTTTAAGCTCACTTACAGCATCTGCGGTTTCAGAAAAATATTTCCAGGTAACAGATTCAGTTGCTCCAAGAGCAGTTTTCTGTATCTCCCTGTGAGGTGGTTTGGAAGTTATCCCACATAAGTATATAGCTTCGGTAAGGAACGCATCTGCAGTCCTGAAAATCGATCCAACATTACTTTGGCTCCTTACATTATCCAGGACAATAATAAATGGCGATTTTTCAGTTTTCCTGAACTGGTCCACAGTCTTTCTTTCAAGTTCCCGGTTGAGAAGCTTACGCATTCTTTTTATGCGAAAATAACTAAATAATCTGTTAATTGTTGTTATTTTGCGATCAGTGTATTCTATGAATAAAAGGTGGGTATTTAATTTAACTTTCATAAAATGAATGTTCATGAATTTCAGGGTAAGTCTTTACTAAAAGCTTACAACGTTGACATTCAGGAAGGTTTTGTTGCAGAAACTCCTGACCAGGCGGTTACCATAGCGGAACAATTGCGGGAAAAATTCGGTTCTGAATTTTTCGTTGTAAAAGCACAGATACACGCAGGAGGAAGGGGGAAAGGCGGGGGTGTTAAACTTGCAAAATCTGTCGGAGATGTTGGCAAAATCGCCAGCCAGATGCTGGGTATGAGTCTGATCACTCCTCAGACGGGCCCTGAAGGGAAAAAAGTAAACAAAGTCCTCATTGCACAGGATGTTTTTTATAAAGGAGAAACTGAAACAGCCGAATTATACATTAGTATTCTTCTGAACAGAGACATTGGAAGATATATTGTTATGTACTCTCCAGAAGGTGGTACGTCTATTGAAGAAGTTGCCGAAAAATCGCCTGACCTTATTTTTACTGAGGAAGTAGACCCGGGAATCGGACTCCAGCCTTTTCAGACACGCAATATCGCTTTTAAACTGGGATTGGCTGGGAATGCCTTTAAAAATATGCAGAAGTTTCTTTCAGGCATTTATGAGACTTTCATATCCTGTGATGCTCAATTACTTGAAATTAACCCTGTATTAAAGACCAGCGACAACAGAGTTTTAGCAGTCGACTGCAAACTGGTTCTTGATGATAATGCTTTGTTCCGACATCCCGAACTTTTGGGAATGAGAGACTTAAATGAGGAGGATCCTATAGACGTAGAGGCAGGAAAGTATAATTTAAATTTCGTAAAACTCGATGGCAATGTTGGTTGTATGGTAAACGGGGCAGGACTGGCAATGGCAACTATGGATATTATAAAGCTTTCAGGTGGA
This sequence comes from Bacteroidales bacterium, assembly GCA_049512815.1. Taxonomy (GTDB): domain Bacteria; phylum Bacteroidota; class Bacteroidia; order Bacteroidales; family VadinHA17; genus LD21. The sequence goes on from JBEKWS010000032.1 coordinate 21,950, forward strand.
TCTCCTGCAAACTTCCTTGACGTTGGCGGTGGGGCCAGTCCAAAAACAGTTGAAGCCGGCTTCCGTATCATTCTTAAAGATCCTGCCGTGAAAGCAATACTTATTAATATCTTCGGTGGAATTGTCAGATGCGACAGGGTAGCAAATGGTGTTGTTGAGGCTTATAAATTAATCGGGGAAATAAAAGTGCCTGTAATAGTAAGACTACAGGGAACAAATGCAATAGAAGCAAAAAAAATAATTGATAATTCCGGGCTTGCAGTATTTTCAGCTATCTCCTTCAGAGAAGCAGCTGACCTGGTCGCGAAGGTTTTAAAATAATGAAATTCAATAAGTTGCGTCTCGTTTTTTTATTGAAAATCTTTTCTGTTGTTTTTTTCATTACAATTTCAAGCTATTTTATTATTAAGGAGGATAGCAGGAACAAGTTATTCTCCTTCTTCAGTACCCGGTGTTTAGATTATAAACAAAAGGATTTCAGCAGAAAGCTAAATGATAAAATTGTAGATTATTCAGTCGAAGCAAAATTAAAAGGAATTAAAGTCTGCAAAGATGAAAATGAACTGAAGAGAAGAATTTCAGAGGGGAAGTTAGTAATAGTCAAAAGCGGGAAAGAATATATAATTGGGAAAATGACATTCAGTTACCCATTCATTACTCAAGACAGCAAGATTCTTCTCGACGAGATTGCTAGAAGGTTCAGGGAAAAATCTTCACAGAAGGGATTAATAGGAGCCAGGTTTTTCATAACATCAATGACCAGGAAAACTGACAATGTGAAGACTCTGAGAAGGTACAATTCAAATGCATCTGAAAATAGTCCTCACCTTTATGGTAATGAGTTCGATATAAGTTATAAAAGGTTTAAAGTAAGAAAATGGGTCTTGACTAATTGCGATAAAAAATTCTTAAAAGAGTCGCTTGCTGAAGTCATCTGGGAATTGATGGAAGAAAATAAATGCTGGGCTACTTATGAGAAAGTGCAGAATTGCTATCATGTTGTCTCTCGTTAAGGATGTTTCAATCTCTGCCAGAATTACCCCCATTTATATTAAGTAGAAATAATTAGAATTACTTCATACATGAAATATCTGGTCAAATATCACTTTTATCTTTTATGAGATTCATCGCAATAGGGTTTATTCTGTGATTTACCACATCTGCAAAGCCGAACCTCACCCGGAGAATCTTCCTTATCTCTATTCAAATCTTTCAGTAAAAAATTCCCGGTAATTTTCAATGGTCCGAATTCTATTACTTCAATAATTGCCTGAGATTTGGTTTCTTTATTATCTTCCATACCTGAATTATTAACCAATAAAACCAGATTTTCTGTGCTGCCCGTCGCAGAATGGCATATGGTCGCTTACTCCACAACGGCAAATTGAGATAATACTATCATGAACTTCTTTTTTATTCCCGTTATAGACAAGAGTAAAATTGCCCTTTAGCACAATTGGTCCGTCAGCCATTACCTTCACGGAAACAGGTTGTTCTTCGATATTCGGGTCTTTAATATTCATAAGTTCAGGTCTTCTGAACTTAATATGGTTAAGCTGATCACTGCCAACAGACCCGTTTTTTTCTTCATCATTCCACTTCCATGCAAGAGCTTCAGTAGGACATAAATTTACAACTTCAATAATTCTGCCAGTTGTGGACCCGTTCATATCAACCCATGGCCTCCTGCTTGGATCGAAAACTTCAATAAGCTCCCTGTAACAGTAGGAAGCATGAACACATGCCGATGGTTTCCAAAAAACTGTTATATCCTCGTTTTTATATCTTCTGCCTCCAGAATACTGGCTATCATTTCTTTCCATCACCACTAAAATATTTTTTTGATTATTAATTTTAATTCTGACAAACTTACTGTCATACTTATGGTAATTCAGAATTTAAATCGCATTATCAGAGCAAATATTAAATACCTGACTGCAATTTAGCATTTTTTATATATATTCAGCTTGAAGTGCCATTTTGAATATTTATATTTGTGTTCAATCATATTTTAAATGAGCAAAATTCATTCATTTGGCCGGTGGATTAAAATGGGGCTTCACAATAAATATTTTTAGATGAAACTACAAATTTTCAAAATGGGAATAAATGCTTTTATTAAAATTACAAGTCCTGTTTTTGTGAAAGTTATTGGTTTTATAAATTCATTGGGTAATTAATTATGATCAGAAGAGGTTGGGCTTGCCTGTTGGCTTACTTCGGTGTTGGTTACATTACTAAGGGTTTATCACTTTCTTTTAATTCAGAAGTAATTCTGTCTAATCCTTTAAGTCAATGGATACTGACTTTACTGGCAATACTGGTCGTAATTTGCTCCATAATAATATTTTTCTCTATAAAGCTAAAAAGAGTTAACCGGGAGTTACTGGAAAGAAACAAGCAGATTTTGGATATCAATAGTGACCTACAGAAATCAAAGAGTGAACAGGTAATTAATAAAGAAGTGATCACAAAAAAACACTTTGAGTCTGATAAGTTCTATGAAATGTTGGTGCAATCTGCTAATGATGGTATCTCTTTCTACGACAGGGACTGGAATTTGAGATACTCTAATTCAGCTTTTTATTCAATGATCGGTTATGACAGAGATTCTTATAATTCTTTGACTCATCACCATCTTATCCACCCTGACGATAAAGATTATCAATTAAGAAGAGAGCAGGCACTGGTAAATAATGGATTCTTTGAAACTGAACTTAGGCTAAGACACAAAGCCGGGCATTATATAAATCTGTCAAGCAGGTCGGTTATAGTCAGGAGCGATACAGGAGAGGTTCTTGGGGCACTTACCATTTCGCGCGATATTACCAGATTGAAACAGGTTCATGAGGATCTTATTAATGCAAATATTGGGGCAGAAGCCAGTAACAGGTTAAAATCTAACTTCCTGGCAAATATTTCACATGAAATCCGTACCCCTCTGAATAGTGTTGTAGGATTTTCAAACCTGCTTCTTACAAATAATTTACCTAATGAAGTTAAAGAGGAATATATTGAACATATTAACCACAACAGTGAAAAATTACTTCAGATTATTGGTGATATTATTGACCTGTCACGGCTTGAAAGTTCACAGATTGAAATTACGTATGAAGAGGCTTCCCTGAGTACAATTGTTAATGAGATAATTGAAGAAGCCCGACAGATTATCAGACGAAACGAAAAGTCTATAATCCTGAATGTTAAAAATCATTTTGAAGATATTGGAGATCTTATATTTACAGACAGGATATGGCTTAAAAGAGTGCTAAATCACCTCATGGATAATGCAGTGAAATTTACCCTTGAGGGATCAGTCGAATTCTCTTATATGTTAGAAAATCAGAATATTGTTTTTAAAATCAGGGATACAGGTATTGGGATAAACAAGGAAAACCTTGGAAGAATATTTGAAGAATTCCGACAGGAATTTGATGGCCATCATCGTCCATTTGAAGGGCTTGGTATCGGACTGACCCTCGCAAAGGAGGTTATAGAAAGAATGGGAGGGAAAATTTTTGTTCAGTCTGAAAAAGGAGTGGGTTCCGAATTCAGTTTTTCAATTCCTTACAGGCCAGCAGGTAGTACAAAGGCAAAAGTAACCTCAGTGAACAAAGAACAGGTATTAAAGCCAATAGACTGGAGTTCAAGAAAATGCCTTCTTGTCGATGATAATAAGGATGTTCTGATTTACCTCAACCGCATACTATTAGATACCGGAGTTACTATCCTTACTGCACGATCGGGTTTCGAGGCTATAGAAATAATAAAAACCATTCCGGATATTGATGTTGTGCTCCTCGATATGCAAATGCCGGAAATGAATGGGATTGAAGCAACCAAAGAGATCAGAAAAATCCGCAAAAACCTTCCAATTATCGCTCAGACTGCTTTTCTTTTTGAAGATGATAAAGATATTATTCTTGAAGCCGGATGTGATGCCTGCCTTATCAAGCCAATCAGAAGGGACCATCTGTTGACAGTCATGTCAAGTTTTGTTAAATCGAATTGAATTCTTCAATTTATTCTTACTTTGCATTCTGCTTTGACAGATGACAATTAACCGGTTTGCTGATATTATTTTGCCCCTTGCAGTTAGAGGAAGATTCACTTACAGGATACCTGAAAATATTCTGGAAGATGTTAGATCAGGAGTGATGGTTACTGTTCAGTTTGGAGGACGAAAGCTCTATTCAGGAATTGTTTGGAGTGTTCATGATAAATCACCAGATGTTAAAAACGTCAAACCTGTAATCAAGGTACTTGACGGGATCCCTTCGATTAATGAGTCACAACTCAAATTATGGCAATGGATATCGGAGTACTATTTATGCAGCGAAGGGGAGGTGATGAAAGCTGCCATACCTGCCGAAATAAGTCTCAATAATTTTAAACCGCGACTTGAGACATTCATTAAACTTTCTGAAAAATTTACCGAGAAAGAGTTAAATGAAATTCTTGATAAGCTTAAAAAAGCTCACAGACAACAGGATCTTCTTTCATCTTATATAAGACTTACAGGTTATACAACCGGGTCGGAAATTTTACCAATAAGCAAATCAATGCTTTTGTCCGAAACTCATTCCTCTCCGGGTATCATTGAAGCTCTTGTAGATAAAGGCATACTGACATCAGCTTCTCTACCGGTCTCCAGAATAGCTGAAAGTTACAGTTATCAGGAACCGATAAAGAAACTTAGTGAAGCCCAGTCAGTGGCCTATGGATCAATTATTTCCCAATTCCGGGAAAAAGATATTGTGTTGCTACATGGTGTGACTTCAAGTGGAAAGACTGAAATATATATTCACCTCATAGAAGAACAATTGAAGAAGGGGAAGCAGGTTCTATATATGCTCCCCGAAATAGCTCTTACAACTCAGATAATCCTCCGGCTTAAAAAGCATTTTGGAGCAGTTACAGGAGTCTACCACTCCAGGTTCAGTGATCCCGAGAAAGCTGAAATCTGGAAAAGGGTTGCAGAAAATGATCCGGCAAATAGTTACAGGCTCATTTTGGGAGTCAGATCTTCTCTCTTTCTGCCTTTCTCTGACCTTGGACTAATTATTGTGGATGAAGAACACGATGGGTCATATAAACAGCAAGATCCGGCACCAAGATATCATGCGAGGGATTCTGCAATAATGCTGTCAGCTCTGCATAAGGCAAAAACTATCCTTGGATCAGCTTCTCCTTCGGTTGAAAGTTATAATAACACTGTAAAAGGAAAGTACGGATTAACAGAATTAAAAGAGAGATTTGGGTTTATTACACTGCCTGTAATCGTACTTGCCAATACCCGCGAAGCGTATCGAAAAAAACTGATGGTTTCTCATTTTACTCCTGAATTACTTCAGGCAATGGATACAGCGCTTGGTAAAGAGGAACAAATAATTCTTTTTCAAAACAGGAGAGGCTTTTCTCCTTATATCGAATGTTCAGAATGCGGATGGATACCTGTCTGCATTCAATGTGCTGTTAACCTGACATATCACAAGGGAATCAGTAAGCTGGTCTGTCATTACTGTGGTTACACAACCGACATGCCTGCGAAATGCGGAAACTGCCATTCTTCCGGAATGGTGACCAGAGGCTTCGGGACAGAAAAAATTGAAGATGAGATAAAAATCGTTTTTCCGGCAGCAAAAGTTGCCAGAATGGATCAGGATACTACAAGAAATAAAAATTCTTTTAACAAAATAATAAGGGCTTTTGAAGAGCGACGGATCGATATACTTATAGGGACACAAATGATCTCGAAAGGTCTTGATTTTGAGAATCTTACCGTAGTAGGGATATTAAATGCCGACAACCTTTTAAACTATCCTGATTTCAGGGCACATGAAAGAAGTTTCCAACTAATGGAACAAGTCAGCGGAAGAGCAGGAAGAAGACAGAAGCAGGGTAAAGTCGTTATTCAGACATCTGATCCAGCAAATAAAATAATCAGACTGGTACTCCGCCATGATTATTTAAGCATGTTCAGAATGCAGGCTGAGGAAAGAATAACCTTCAATTATCCGCCATTCTGTCGTATGATTAAAATCAATATTAAGCATAAAGACAAAACACAATTAAATTATTACTCAAATATTCTTGGAAGTGAGCTTAAAACTATATTTGGGAAAAGGGTTTTAGGCCCGGAATCACCTGTTATTTCACGGGTGCAGTTGTGGTATATCAAGACAATACTTATAAAAATTGAAAGAGAAAAACCCCCAGCAAAAGCCAAACAATTAATTATTGAGGTAATTGGCAGGCTGGAAAAAGAAAAAGGAGCCTCAGCGCTTAAGATTGCAGTTGATGTGGATCCGTATTAGTTACCAGCCTCACCCCCGCCCGTCCCCCGCTCCCAGGAGAGCGGGGGATGCTAAACTTCTCATAATCTCAGACACTCTATCAGCTAAGAAGAGTAAATAAATATTCTAAGAACCAAGCCCCTACCTCTTGGGGGAGGGGTTGGGGAGAGGTAAAAAGAAAATGGGGAGGTGGATTTAAAGAGCGGTTATGTGAAGTTTTTTAAAAAGATATAAGGTATATCTTAAAAGTAAAAAGATGTTACTTTTGAGTAATAATAAATCCTGATATGAAAATCGAAGTATCAAATGGTGAGATAATTGATAAGCTTACTATTATCGAGATAAAACTTGAAAGGATCAAGGACAAGGCTAAACTTATTAACCTGAAGAAAGAATACGCCGAACTTATTAAAGTCTCATCCCCCATCCTTAGCACAAAAGATCCTTTATATTTAGCATTGTATCAGGTTAATTGTGAATTATGGGATATTGAGGACCGTATCCGTGACTTTGAAAGAAAGAAGGACTTTAGCAACGATTTTATTTCTATTGCAAGAGCAGTATATATTAAAAACGATAAGAGATCGGAACTGAAAAGAGAGATCAATATTAAAACCTCTTCGGGGCTAATCGAGGAAAAATCGTACGAAAAATACTGAAATGCGACTGCTTGTTATAAGAACCTCAGCTATGGGTGATGTAGCCCTTACTACTCCTGTTTTAAAAGGGATGAGGAATCAATATCCTGAAATTGAATTAGTTCTGCTTACAAGAGATGCCTTCAAACCATTTTTTTCTTCAATTATAGGACTAGATCTTTTTTTTCCTGATTTAAAGGAAAGGCACAAAGGGTTCACGGGATTGATTCGACTGTTTAAAGACATTAACAGACAGTTTGAAATTGATTATGTAATTGATCTGCATGATGTTCTAAGATCTAAGATTTTGCGAGTTTTGTTCAGACTTACCGGTGTCCCCGTAGCTGTAGTAGATAAAGGGAGAAGCGAGAAGAGGTCAATGATTACAGGAAAGAAAAAAATCAGGCTGAAGCACTCGGTGGAAAGGTATTGTGATGTTTTTGCTAAGGCAGGGTTTCCTGTAATTCCTGCAAAAGATAAATGGGTGGTTCCATCTTCGGACGTAAGTTTAAAAACCGGAATATTATCGGGTAGACCAGGTTTATTGAACATTGGGGTAGCACCGTATGCAAAACATAAATTGAAAATGTGGCCCGAAAATTATATGGTCCGTCTCCTCGAGCTTATAGGAAAAAACCATAGATGCAGATTCTGGCTTTTTGGAGGAAATGAGGATTTAGGAAGACTTATCTCTCTTCAGTGTAGAATTGCAGGTTCTACCAACCTTGTCGGGAAACTGAGTCTGGATGAAGAGTTGATCTTCATGAGCAAGCTTGACATGATGATTTCGATGGACTCTTCTAACATGCATATGGCAGCCTTGGTGGGAATAAAAGTCATCTCAATCTGGGGAGGAACTGATCCTTTATGTGGTTTTGCAGCCTGGATGCAACCTGAAAGCTTTTCAATTCGTATACCCGACGAAGAACTGACCTGTCGTCCATGCACAATTTATGGGAAAGGTGAATGTAAAAGATTGGATTTTGCCTGTATGATCTGGCTGACACCAGAAATGGTCTTTCAGAAAATTGAAAAACTGGTATTATCAGGTTATTCGAAATAAAATATTAGTTAAATAATGCTTCGTCTATAAATCATTAACTAATAATTAATTAAATTAGTCTCCCCTCCTTCAAACTACCCTTTATACACATCTCTCCTTTTGAATGAGGAGTATTAGTATATATGACGCTGAAGGCGTCAAATTCCAATAGCCACAGTCACGTCTGTGGTTGTTGTATTATGACCTTATCCAACACCGGCGGTGTTGAATTCTAATTGATCTAAGACATATTTGATGAAAATCGATGTAAAAATTCGATTCGTTACAATTATTCTTTCATATAAATTCGTAAATTTATATTCGCTGCTAAAAGAATAAATATGTCAACTTACAACCAGATTCTATATCAAATAGTTTTTAGATCCTATGGCTATACTCCCTTTCTCACATCTGAGAATGAAAACATACTTTTCTCATATATAGCTGGAATCCTGAAAAACAAATCCTGTCATTCATACATTGTCGGAGGAGCAAGTAATCATATTCATATCATTACTTACCTTCATCCGACTATTGCCCCTGCCTATGCTGTTAAGGATATTAAGCTCGCTAGTCATAAAATGATATTGGAAAATAGTAAGTTATTTTCTCATTTTACCGGATGGCAGGTTGGTTACAGTAGTTTCACATACCATATTTCTTCAAAGGCTAAGCTCATAAGATATGTTGAAAACCAAAGAGAACGCCACAAGATTTTTTCATTTAAGAAAGAATTAATAGAGTTGTTGAAAGAACATTCTGTGGATTTTAATGAGGATTATCTTATAACTTAACCTCATTCAACCCACTCCGGGGTTGATAGATCAACTTATACTTTGACCACGGATGTTATCGTGGCTATTGGAATCTCCACCCCTGCTGTCGGGCCCCTCACTAAAATTAGCCAAAGGGCTAATTTATTAACTTTCGGTCCTCTCCGGCATTAATCTGTTATGATAATACACTCTTTTATACTAACCTCCTATAAACCAATATTATAAAAAGATGTGTATAAAGGGTAGTCCTTCAAAAGGAGGGGAGACTTATATTTAGTATATATTCCTATATTTATGATCAAATAATTTCAATATGAACTTTGAAGATCAAACAAATAAGAGCATGGGGAAATTTATTTCCGGAACATCAAAAAGAAGATTTATTGTCGGATTGGTAGCTGTTGCAATTGTCCTGGTGACATTTTTTATTCAGAAGCATGAAAATAAATCAATATTTGATCCTGTTGAACTTGTTAATCCATTGATGGGTACCGACTCAAAATATGAGTTATCAAATGGAAATACTTATCCTGCAATAGCGTTACCCTGGGGAATGAATTTCTGGACACCTCAGACTCGAAAAATGGGTGATGGGTGGGCTTATACCTACAATGATTACAAGATTATGGGAATAAAGCAGACCCATCAGCCAAGTCCCTGGATCAATGATTATGCAGCCTTTTCTCTTATGGCTGTCACAGGTAAAATCAGAATTGGTGAAAATGAAAGAGCTTCATGGTTCTCACATAAGGCAGAGGTGGCAAAACCTTACTATTACAGTGTTTATCTGGCTGATTATGATGTTACCGCTGAGTTAACTCCAACGGAAAGGGCTGCTTTATTTCGTTTTACTTTCCCTGAAAATGATTCCTCATATATTCTATTGGATGGCTTTAACAAAGGGTCAATGGTGAAGATCATTCCTTCCGAACGTAAAGTCATAGGTTATTGCCGCAATAATCACGGAGGTGTACCTGCAAATTTTCATAATTATTTTGTTGCGGTTTTTGATCAAGCTTTCACATCAACACATACATGGCACGGGGATACATTAAATCTGAATAATCTTGAGGAAGAAGGCGATCATGCAGGAGCTGTTCTCGGATTTAAAACTAAAAAAGGAGAGAAGATTAATGTAAGAATTGCTTCATCTTTCATAAGTCAGGAACAAGCAATGCTGAATCTGACCCGCGAAACTGAAGGGAAAGATTTTGAGACAATAAAAAAAGAGGGGAAAGAAGCCTGGAATAAACAGCTTGGCCGGATTGATGTTGAAGGAGGTACCCCTGATCAGCAGCGAACATTCTATTCCTGTCTCTACAGAATGATATTATTTCCCCGCCAGTTTTTCGAGATAAATGACAAGAATGAGATTGTTCATTATAGTCCGTACAACGGGGAAGTTCTTCCCGGTTATATGTTCACTGATAACGGATTCTGGGATACCTTCCGGGCAGTTTTCCCATTTCTTACGCTCATGTATCCTGACATCGACAGCAATATTATGGAGGGATTGGTTAATACTTACAAAGAGAGTGGTTGGCTTCCGGAATGGGCAAGTCCCGGACATCGCGATTGTATGATCGGTTCAAATTCTGCATCTTTAGTTGCGGATTCATATATTAAAGGAATTAGGGGTTTTGATATTGAAACGCTGTATCAAGCCATAATTAAGAATACCAAGGGCTCTGGTCCTGTATCATCTGTTGGCCGGTTGGGAGCAGATTATTACAATAATCTCGGATATGTGCCTTATAATGTTGGTATTAACGAGAATGCAGCTCGTACCCTCGAGTATGCTTATGCCGATTTTTGTATCTGGCAGATTGCGAAGGAAACAGGTAAACCAAAAGATGAGATGGATCTGTATGCAAAAAGAGCGATGAACTATAAAAACGTTTTCGATGATGGCAGGAAACTGATGAGGGGCCGTAACCTTGATGGTACTTTCCAATCGCCATTCAGTCCTTATAAATGGGGCGATGCATTTACTGAAGGAAACAGCTGGCATTATACATGGTGTGTATTTCAGGATGTTGCAGGGCTTGTAAACCTGATGGGAGGGAAGGAAAATTTCATTGCCAAGCTTGATTCTGTTTTTGAAGTACCGCCTGTTTTCGACTATTCATATTATGGGGTTGTAATTCACGAAATACGTGAGATGCAGATTGCTAATATGGGCAATTATGCCCATGGCAATCAACCGATTCAACATATGATCTACCTCTATAATTATGCCGGTCAACCTTGGAAAACACAATACCATATTCGGGACGTTCTGGATAAACTCTATAATTATACGCCTGACGGTTATTGTGGTGATGAAGATACAGGTCAGACTTCAGCGTGGTATGTCTTTTCTTCTATTGGTTTTTACCCTGTTACACCAGGGACCGATGAATATGTTTTCGGTTCTCCGTTATTCAATAAGGTAACGTTGAACTTCGAAAATGGTAGGAAACTTATAATTGAAGCTCCTGAAAACAGTAAGGAAAATATTTATGTTCAGGATATTAAATTTAACGGCAAGAAGATAAATAACAATTATTTCAGGCATGGTCAACTGTTGAAAGGGGGAACAATTATTTTCAGAATGGGCCCTCAACCTGAAAAGAACCGTGGTACCTCGGAAGGCGCTTATCCCTATTCAATGAGCACGAAAGAGGGAACTCACTAAACTTTCAGCTTAATTTTAAGTCGTACCAGAAGAGAAGTTAATCCAACCATTAACAGGGCCCAAATTATAGAACCGGCAACTACGATCAGAGGCTCATGCGATTGTTTATAAATAAGTAAAGGAATACCTGAGCTCCAGATCAGGCAATAAAGTATATAAGATGCAATAAATGTAGTAAGAGAGTTCTCACTTGCAGGTTGCAAAAATGATGTCCATCTTATTTTATCCCTGGCATCAATTATCCAGTATAAAAGTATGAATATCAGGAAGCTGATCCCGTTGCATATCATTCCCCAGCTTGGAGTAGCCTGAATTTTTGAGATTATAAACCACTTTCTGAGGATAAATCCTGAAATGATACAAAGTACTCCCAGTCCTATTAAGATTGGAATGATTTTTTTGAAATCTAAAACCGGTATTTTTTTAATTATCAGTCCGCCGATCAGACCGGAGAGAACAATAAAGGGTACATTTCCGTCAATAATTATTCCGAAGACAGGTTTGAGAGGGTCCAGAAAGCCGAGCAATTTCCAGTCGGAAAGCATATTCATAACAAGAAAAAACAAAGCGAATAAAGATGTTTTAAGAATTGAATCGCGGCAGAGAACATAAGTGAAAGCTGATACAAGATATCCCCAGCCTATAAGTCCAAGTATACCCCACCATGAGGTGACCAGTGAACCATTATTTTCCGATTGGCCCGATTTGAATTTGAAGATCAGGAAAACAAAGATTGCAAGTCCTGTAAATTTGAGTCCGGTAATTGTAAAAAATTTATTTTCCTTATCGGGATAATCGTTCCAGAAAAGGAATACACCAAGGTACATTAAAATTGCCCATAAGTTTTTGCTTATACCTGTCAGTTCGGGATTGACTCTTCCGCTGTTAAGCATCAGGACACCAATGACGATCAGGCTCAGGGATCTTGTAAGAATATGGCGGCTTATTTCGTAAGTTGATTGACCCGATGAGAATCTCCTGGAAAATGCAAATGGGATAGTCATACCTACGATAAAAAGGAATCCGGGGAATACCCAGTCGGCGAGGCCCATTCCGTCGAAATCAGCGGGGCGGTAACCGAGCCATGCTGGGGCTACATTCATATTCAGGTCATTCACGAACAGCATCAGGACCAGGGTTAGTCCCCTCATAATATCGATAGATGAGATACGGTTATAGTTAGTCATTGGGTTGGAGTAATTTATCTGGCAAAGATTAAAAAAATATAGATTAAAACTATAAATAGGTTTTAAATAACCAACTATCTGAGAAGAATAATAGATCCTTACAAAAATTTATTATTTTTGCCAGCCGGAATGAACAATTGGGGTGTGGCCCCGCCTTGGCGGGGCGCTACTTCCGGAACTTAGGATAAATTTTTTTCGGGGTGTGGCGCAGTTGGTAGCGTGCTACGTTCGGGACGTAGAGGCCGCTGGTTCGAGTCCAGTCACCCCGACCATAACAGAGCAAGATGTCTAATTTTGTTTATGTTCTTAAAAGCCAAAAAGACAATAAGCACTACATTGGCTCTACTTCCGATGTTAATAAACGCTTAGCTTTCCACAATGCTGGTTTGCAACGATCAACCCGGTCCCGTATTCCATTCTTACTAATTTATTATGAAGAATTGGAAACTAAACAGGAAGCCCTTGACCGAGAACTATATCTAAAATCTCTCAAAGGTGGTAATACTTTCAAGAAAATCATTGGAATCTAAGTGGGTGTGGCCCCGCCTTGGCGGGGTACTACGTTCGGGACGTAGGGGCCGGAAGTTCGAGTCTTCTCACCCCGACATTTAACAAGAATAGACCGTTGTAAATCAATAAATTACAACGGTCTTTTCGTTTGTGGTAATTAATGTGGTAATAAATAGTGTAATTATTTGTTTCTACGGTTATCCCATTTTGTCTTATGCCATTCACTAATTAGTTGATCCTTAATAATTATTAACAATTTGATTGTTAATAACATATGTTCTTTGAAAGCTTGATTTTTGCTTGAATTTTGATTAAATTTGATCAAAACCCTGCAAATCATGTTAAAGAAATTACCGGTACAGCCACAACTTGAGATGTTTAAAACAGTGCTTGCGAGTTTTATTCATCCTGAACACGAACTCTGCCTTTTAGCGAAGAAGATAGATTGGGAAAGTCTGGAAAAAGAGTTTGCTCCTTTATATGGGAAGGTAGGCCGACCTTCGGTTCCCATCCGGACAATAGTAGGGCTTCTGTTATTGAAACAGATGTATAATCTTGGAGATGAGACAGTTGTTGAGAGGTACCTTGAGAACCGTTACTGGCAGCACTTTTGCGGAGAGGTCTATTTTCAGTATAAACTTCCTTTTGACCCGAGTGATTTTGTACACTTTCGTAAGCGGATCGGTGAAGAGGGGATGAAGAAGATATTTAAGCAGAGCATAGATTTATTTGGAAAAGACAATGTACGCAGAGAAGTAAAAGAGGTTCGGGTAGACACAACAGTACAGGAGAAGAACATTACCTTTCCGACCGACCGGAAGCTTACAGTGAAAGTAATTGAGCATTGTAAACGGATCGCGAAAAAGGAGGATATAAAGCTAAAACGCACGTATGGCATAGAGATACGGAAGTTAAAAGACCAATTACGATTTGCAAGGAAACCGAAGAACATGAAGAAGCTTAAAAAAGCACAGACAAGGCTTCACAGGATAGCATTTAAGATCTATCATGACCTGGCAACTCAGTTTAACCCGATACCAAAGTCATACATGGAGACATTCAATGTTTTATACAGGGTATTGACACAACAAAGAGATGACTCAAATAAAATTTACAGCGTACATGAACCAGAAGTTCTTTGCATATCGAAAGGGAAAGAGCATAAGCAGTATGAGTTTGGAAACAAAAGCTCTTTTGCCTACACCAGGAAATCAGGAATTATTGTTGGAGCGATGGCAGTGGAAGGAAATGCATATGATGGTCACACATTAAAACCACAGCTGGAACAGGTAAAAGAATTAACAGGAGGCAAGATCAAGAAAGCGATTGTTGACAGAGGCTATAAGATCAAGGGAGGGATCCCATCAATAGACATTGTGATGCCAAAGGTGCTCAAGAAAGAGAGTTATTACCTGAAAAAGAAAAGGGAAGAGCGATGTCGATCAAGAGCAGGTATAGAGGGACTTATATCACACCTGAAACATGATCACAGGATGCTGAGAAATTACCTTAAAGGCACATCAGGAGACCAGGTCAACACATTAATGGCTGCTGCAGCATACAATATGAAAAAATGGATGAGATTAAAACGACAAGAAATATTAAGTTTAATTTTTCGCTGGTTTTACCGGACACTTATTTCGGTTCCGGTAAATATCCAACGCTCGCGAACCATAGAAAAACGTGAATTAATAAGGATCAACTACCTGTTTGGGTGAATGCCCTCTATGTTTAGGCTAAGTTCAAGCTTTGACGTCCTCCCAAAAATCCGGACAATTATAAAATAGAGTTTTCGGGCAAAATAATTGATAAATTTAAACTTAACAATTGGTCCTATATTTGGGTAGTATTATACCGGTAAGCCATTCCCCTTTCCACATCACATTTATATCATGAGTTGAAGGAAGAATCGTAGATGCATCAAACCCGATAAAAACATTTCCTAGAAAATTTTTCTTCATTATTGCCATGCCTTGCCAATTATCGCTGTTTTTTCCTAGTAGCCAGCCATCTTCGACCCTCCATTCGCTCTTGTGAATAGTCCAATCGGTTTGTAACTATTCCATGGTAATCGGCTGATCGTACAAAACAGAAGACGAATCGAACATGATTCGTCTTTTCATAAGAGTAATCGTTTTAATCTTTTTTTATAACTTTATTGCTGAGAATGATTTAGTATATACAACCTTTTAAGCTCTCCGATCACAAAATTGTTAGCTCCAAGATCGAAGCCAAGATATTTTATCAGCGTCATTTCAAATTCCTTTGAAAGTGATTCTATGAAGTCAAAATCTGGCTTAAAAATATTTCCATCTTCATCTTTTGCCTTAAAACCAAAACCATACGACATTGCCCGAAGAATCATATCGTAAGCCATTCCAACCTGATTTGCAAGATGTACCGCACCCATAAAACGATCGTCAGATCCAAGCTTCCTGGTTAGATCGCGGCCAACACGGTAAATAGTATCCTGCAACGCCCTGTTACGAAAGCGTAAGAGTAAATTATCAATATGATCCTCAAGATCATTCATTGTAAAATCTTCGGGATAAGCAACCTGTAATATTTCCGCTGATTGAAGCATCACATTCCTTGTAAATTCATAAACCGCAGTGTCATCCAAAACTTCAAATAGGTATATTGATTCCGGATGCCTGTCAAAGCCAAAATAGGCAGCCGTTGCATGGCCAAGGTTATGAATAAACGCCTTTCGATCCACCCAGGCTTTTATATTATCTTTAGGAGCTAATCCTTTAACATCAGGGATCGGTGACTTAAATCCTCTTCCATCAACAATCAATGAATTATAAGGTTCGGCATAAATCATAAGAGGATCTTTATCAATATCTGCCTGGGTCATTATGGGTACCATTTTCCCGATACTTGTTTCAACTAATCCAACCAGTTTTTCGAGCGGATAATCAGGCGGGAGAATTCCTGTCAGGCGCTCTCTGAAAAAATCACTCGCAGCCCGCATGTTTTCTGCAATAATGATGTCTATGGGACAATCACTATTACGATTGAATCTTAATTCTAATCCGGCAGCTATAACGGGGATAATTCTTTCCAGGGAACTATTGCCGACAGATACAGCAATTATACCGGCTGTTGATACAGTTTCAATCACCTTTTGATTTTCAAATGCTGATATAGCCTGAACATCAGGGACTATAATTTCTTCTTCATTTTCTCCTTTAATTATAACACTATAACTTCCACGCGTGTTCAGGTCGGCAACAATAATGGGGTCAGTATCTATAAAAACGACCTTGTAACCGCTACATCCGAAGAGTTGCCCGATAAATGAACGGCCAATCTTTCCGGCTCCGAAAATCACTATTTTTCTGGATTCAATGGGTATTTGCATATTGAAGAACTCATAAATTATTCTCTTAATAATATCATTAAAACATTCTTCTTCATTTTATATTTTTTGTGATTTCAGAACTGGTTGTGAAAATTTGGGAATAAAATGATTCTTTATTTGTATCCAATACTTCTTTTCATTAATGGAATTTTTGTAAAGAAGAAGGAATATATAGTGATAATAACAATACAAAAGCATGGAACAATATACGACACATGAACACCGAATTTGTCAGCAATCATACCCTGTATAGGAGGAAATACCGCTCCACCGACAATGGCAAAGTTTAATAATGCAGAACCCTTACCGGCAAATGCGCCGATATCTTCGATGGCAAGACTGAAAAGGGTAGGAAACATAATGGATAGAAATAATCCTAAACTTGCAAGTACATATTCGTTGTAACCGGTTTTCAGGAAAATAACCACCAGATAGCATAATATCATACTTATCCCATAAAATCCGACAAGTTTGTGGGCTCTCACGAATCGGAGGACAAAAACAGCGGTCAATCCCATGGCGGCAGCAAAAATGTAATAAAGTGTCAGATATTTAGCTGCTTCCGTTTTCGAAAGGCCAATTACTTCTGTCAGGTAAGGGATAAAAAACCCGGCAGTGCAGGCCTCGGCGCCTACATAAAAAAACATGGCAATCACCCCAAAAAACAAATGCCTGTACCGGATGCTTTCCCTGAACAAACCAGGGACTGAAAACTTATCCTCTTTCGCGGCTTTAAGGGAAGGCATTTTAGAAAAATATATAAAAACAGCAATGATCAGAATGGCAACAGCGAGCAACATATACGGGAAATGAAACCTTATTTTGCCGATGTTATTATAGATCAGGGCAGTAGCAACAAGTGGTGTGGCAGCATATCCAATTCTAGAAAAAACCTGTACAAAGTTCATCCGGATATGTGCCCCTTCAGGATCACCAAGTAACGTGATGAAAGGATTGGCAGCTACGTTAATAACGGTAATTCCGGTCGACACGGTAAAGATTGCAATGAGTACAAATAAATAAGAATCTAAAAACCTAGCAGGAATAAAAAGCGCACAACCCAGGGAACAAGTGATAAGGGCAACCAGCAGACTTACCCGGTATCCATAGTGGTGGATCATCCAGGCGATTGGTAGCGGGAATATAATATAGGTTATGTAAAATGAAAACTGGATCATTGTAGCCTGGGTATAATTCAGTGAAAAATACTGAATTAAGGAAGGCAGCAGGATGTCGTTCATACAGAACATGGAACCTACTGTTAAAAAGACCAGGCAAAGAAGGATCAGAGGTTTATATTGATGCTTCATCAATCAGGGTATCTTCACAATTCAGAATCCAATACAACTTGAATACTCAATAGATTGCATAAATCCACCAGTTCGTTCACGTAAGTGCCGTACACAGCTGCGAAGTGCTGCGATTGGACATGGTCTAATACCTGACGCACAGGAACATCGGTATAAAAAGTGATACTGGGCCAGGATGGCAAAGGGACTCCCATTTCAACCCATCTGGGCCGTTCTTTTCCTTCGCCGGTAACAATGTGCATCCGGTAACCCTCCCTGGTTTCTGAAAGACAGGCTAGTGTCATCCGTCCTTTTTTCATATTGGAACAATGTGCGATGCCTTTTAAAAGCACTGTTGAAATATACTTAATTTGAGGTTTCCCTTCAATGAAGTCTGATGGGCAGTATCCATCTTCACCCAATAATATCCATTCGGGATGATGCTCATAGTGCTCAATAAAGGTTACTTGTTTTCCTGAAATCCATTTGAGCATAAGCTGAGCAACTGAGTTACCAAGATCATTTTCATCAACATAAGGGTAACCGGCATCGGCTATAAGTGACGAAGGAATAGCATGGGTCATTCCCATTTCGAGATCAATGCCATCAACACACTTATATGAAAATGTATCGAATTTCTTTTCTTTACAAAGCGCCAACGTACCCATATATAAACGTACTGCATTTTCGACAACTTCAACATCGGGATTGCCAAGCGGATATTCCCAGTCTTTTGATACCCGTTTTGTTTCTTCCTTCACTGCCTCGACAGTGATAGAATCCATTTTGCGCTGAAGCTGAAGCATATCCATACTTTCAATTTCAGGTCCTATAAGGTCGCGCAATCTGGTAAGATTAATACCAGTTGAATACAGTCCCATGTCGTTATAACCGATTGTGCCCAGGCGTGCATGCCGCAGTCTTTTCATTGTGTTTGCAGCTTTGGCGAAAGACAATATTCCTTCAATATCCATAGGCGAATCGGGGGCATTGAACAAGTACTTAAATTTAATACCCCATTGTTCCATTGGAAAACGCAAGGATGTAGAACCCGCACCGGCAGCCGGCGAAATAAGTGTTCCCTTTTCCCCGAACTTTCCTTCATGATCGGTAAATCCGCCAAAACTATAAAGAATCATAGGTTCATTCCTGAACTCATGCAATACTCTGAAGACACCACGGGTATCTATCCAGTTGATAATATTAACGAACAGAAAATCCCATTCTTTTGATTTCAATTCCCTGATTGCTCTCTGAGGTTCAGGGCCTTCACCAAAAACAGGATCGGCCTTGATTAATTCAAGTCCTGCCTCTTTAAGTTGTTTTTCAGCCCTGCTGCTGATCATCTTCAAATTAGCCGGTTCATAGAACATTGTTCCGAACGAAACATAGCCTGCTTTAATGTTATTCATGGTTCTTAAATGGTTTAAAATTCATTTATAGTTCAATACAGCGTCCTGTCTTATGTGATTCCAGTGCCGCTGTCATCAGACCGTGGCTAAGGAGCGTTTCGTCAGGCAGAACATTACTGAAAGGATGGTTGGTTTTGTTGTCACTAAATTCGAGCATAAAAGCTCCGATCATCTGCTGAAAAGCATCGGAGAAGCCAAATTCAAAAATACTGCCGGTGATGGTGGGTATAAATGACTGAGAACCAATGTCAATTCTTGTCCATCCTTGTTCTTTGCCCATAGTTTCCAGATAATAAACAGATTTGGGATCATGGGTTGTGAATCTCATCGAACCCTCTGTCCCATATACCTCAATGAACCAGGTATTAGTCTGCCCCGGGGCCATTCGTTTGGTTTCAAAAACTAGTGTAAACTCTTTCCCGTTAAGCGGATCGTCGCAATGGGTTGTAAGTACAGCGTTGTCAAAGGTAAGGCAGGGTACAACGTTTCCCTTACCATCCGGGCGTATCTCGATAATTTTCTGCAGGTCGGCAAAGACCCATTTCGGCTTCCATCCCATGCGGAATGGGATGTGCTGTGTGTGAAGGCCAAGGTCGCCCATACAGCCATATTCACCGTTTATATCTACAATCCGTTTCCAGTTAATAGGCTTACTCAGGTCCATATCGCTGGCATGATGAAAACCACAGCGTACTTCAATCAGCCGTCCGTATTTTCCTGTTCTCAGCCAATCAATCACGCGCTTTGCTCCTGGGAAATAGGGAAATTCCGAACTGCATCGTACTACAAGATCGGGACGTTTTTTGATTTCTGCTAATATGTTTTTATTGGCTGCCAGGTCAATACCAAAAGGCTTTTCCCCCAGAAGGTGTTTCCCTGCGCGAATTATATCGGTGTAAACCTGTTGATGAAGATTATGCGGCACGGCACAATAAATAGCATCAATATTGTCAGAGGCCAGGAGTTCATGGTAATCGGAACAGGATACTGAAATGTTATCGAAGTTTTTAAGAAACCATGCACGGGCAGTTTCGTTATCAGTATCACACACGCCGGTAATAACAGGCCTAGGAAGGTTGTCGTCCAGAAGATGGCACCAGCGTGCAACCGCACTGGCAAACTCCTTGCCCATTAAACCCAGACCAATGATTCCGAAACGGATTGTTTTGTCCTGCATGCTGAATATTTTCAAGTATGAAATTTATAATTTCCTTTTTAATTATTCAGGTTATTTGTAGCCGAATCCTTTTTCTACTTCAGTAATTGCACCTTCTATAATATCCATCCCCATGGAGGCGTATTTTTCGTCCATAATAAGTGGCGGTGACATTCGCAGGATGTGTCCGGCAGGAATCCATGCAAGACCTTTACGGAATGCTTTCTGATATACCAGCTTACCGGCTTCGTCAAAAGGTTCTTTGGTTTTTTTGTCTTTAACCAGTTCAATACCCAATAAAAAGCCTTTTCCTTTTATATCGCCGATTATGGGATGTTGTTCTTTCATTTGAAGCATGCGTTTCATGAAGAAATCGCCCACTGTGCGAACGTTCTGGAGAATATCTTCCTCTTCGATTACCTCGATAGATGCGAGTGCAGCAGCACAGGCCATAGGGTTTCCACCGTAACTTGATGATGCAGATATTTTATCAAGTGCCTCACCATTCTCTTCGCTCACCACCATTGCTGTTACGGGAAATCCGTTACCAAAGGATTTGCCAAAAGTTACAATATCAGGGATGACTCCCCAGTGGTTTAAGGTAAGCCATTCGCCTGTACGTCCCATACCTGCAAGGACCTCATCATCAAATAAAAGTATTTTATGTTTTTCACAGAGTTTCTTTAGTTTTGGAAAGAAATCATCAGGAGGAAATATACTTCCGGCCCATCCTTGTGCGGGTTCGAGAACAAAAGCAGCGACATTTCCTACAGTACCTTCCCTCAAAAACTCCTCATAGAATTTAATATAAGCATCAGTATCAATTGTACCGTCGGTTTTGGTCCAGAGGGGACGGTATGGATCGGGACGGGGCACCATATAAAATCCGGCAGCACGTGTCGGTCCATAACTATATGTTTCGCCACGGTACATCTGTGCACAACTTACAGCACCTAGAGTCTTGCCATGGAAATCTCTGTAAGCAGAAATGAACTCATGTTTATTTGTAATTGCCCTGGCCGCCCGGATAGCAGCTTCTACAGCAGCAGTGCCATCAGAATACAATTGAATAGCATTTAATTTTCCCGGAAGCACATCAGCCATTTTTTCCATGAGTTTTTCTTTTACCGGAGTGGTAAAATCATGAGCATTCATAAGTTTCTTTGCCCAATAAGCAACAGCCTCCGAGATTTTAGGATGGCAATGGCCAAGCGATGTAACATAAATTCCCGAAGAGAAATCAAGATATTGATTACCGTCAACATCAGTTAACTTAATTCCAAAACCCTCTTCAAAGCAAACAGGGAATAGTTTAACCTGGCTGCTAAGGCCTTTCATATACTTTGTAGTATTAGCATGCATTATCCTGGATTTTGGCCCGGGAGTCTCTGTAATTAAGTTTGGAATGCCAATTGCGCTTTCTTTCCACCAATCTTTTAACATAAAAATATAATTATTTGATTATAATATTAATCTTGTTTTTCATTTATTATGATCGAATGATACAAATATAATCAAAAACAAACATAAATAATTTAATTATAAATAAAAAATTATTGCATATAATTTAAATTAGAATTAAATTTACATAATAATCTAAGCGATCATAAAAAATCCTTATTATTTATCTGATTGAGCATACTGTTATGAACCTGGCGGAAATGCCTGAGAGGTTGACAATTCGTTTGTTTATAAGGATTATCGGTAAAATGTAAAGAAATATTGCTTTAAAAATAAGGTTATTAACTTTGAATTGATCAGCAATTATGAAACAAAATATTATAAGTGACAGTATCGCTACCTATCTGATTGGCATTGATGTCGGTACAACCTCAATCAAAGGAGTTCTCATAACCGGCACCGGAGTTCTTGTCACTTCAGTTGGAAAGGAATATTCTCTCGAATATGGACCGGATGAAACCTGCGAACTTGATCCGGAAGTTTACTGGAATATTACCTGCAAGGTTATCCGTGAAATGATTCAGATGTCCGGAATAGATGCTGCCCTTGTTTCAGGAGTTGCCTTTTCCAGTCAGGGAGAGACAATTATAGCAGTTGATTATGAAGGCAAACCATTACGGAAAGCGATTATCTGGCTCGATAACAGATCGGTAAAAGAGGCTAAACGTATCGAAGAAAAATTTGGAAATCAACAAATCCTAGATATTACAGGTCAGCCTGAAGTTCTTGCAACCTGGCCTGCGACCCGCATTCTGTGGTTACTTGAAAACGAACCTCATATTTTTAATAAAGTTGGTAAGTTTTTACTGGTTGAAGATTTCCTTTTGTTCCGGATGACAGGAAAATATTGTGCTGAGCATTCACTTGCATCTTCAACCCTGTACTTTAATATTTTACAAAAAGTATGGTGGAAGGAAATGCTAGATTTTCTTCAGATCTCCGAAAGGCAGTTACCTCAGCTTTATGAATCAGGTATGCCTATTAGGAATTTAACAGAAGAAGCTTCTTCGCTGACGGGGTTGACTACTAAAACTAAAGTTGTAAGCGGTGCATATGATCATCCTTCAGGTGCGATTGGAGCCGGCAATATTGCAGAGGGAATGGTCACCCTTACAATTGGGGCCTCAATGGCAATGTGTGTTACACTTAATAAACCTGTTATTGATATCACCCTGAAATTACCGTGCCAGTGCCATGTTATACCTGGCATGTATTTTCTATTACCCTATGCTCAAACCGCAGGCCTGGTGCTGAAATGGTTTAAGGAAGAATTTTGCAGGGAAGAAATTGAAATTGCCGGGAAATTGAATTCCGACCCTTATAATATATTGATTGCTAAGGCGGAACAAATACCACCGGGAGCAGAAGGATTAATAGTGTTGCCTCATTTTATGGGAACAGGTTCCCCGGAATTTAATAATAAAGTTAAGGGGGTTTTTGCCGGAGTAACTCCTAGAATGACAAAAGGACATTTTATCCGTTCAATTCTGGAGGCAGTTGTTTGTTCTGTTGAGCTTAACCTGGAGACGATGAAGCAAAAAGGAATTAAAATAAATGAAATTCATTCGCTTGGAGGAGGAGCTAAAAGCCATTTGTGGAATCAAATTCTGGCTGACATGACAGGGATCCCGATAGTTACAATGTCACAAACGGAGAACGCTGCAATTGGAGCAGCAATGCTTGCCGGTGTGGGAACGGGTGTATTCAGTAATATTGAAAAAGGGTGTGAAACATGTATAAAGGAACATCTAAGGTTTGAACCGGATCAGGGAAATTTTGAAGTTTATCGAAAAATCTACCGGAAATATTTAATGCTTTATAAATGTATGGAGAATTATTGGTGATTGTGATGAGTTTTAATTTTTATAACTAAATTTAACAGTTGATCAATAAATTTGTTACGAAATTATAAAATTATTATGTTTGCCTTGATTACATCCGGATCATTTGGTCAATATAATTAAAGTAATAATCTTCAATGAAGCAGGAATTAAGAATAAAATACATTCTGAACCATCTTGACAAAGTTGAGTCTATCAGTATTCAGGATATTGTTGAAAAGTTCAGTGTATCTGAAATAACTGCCCGTCGCGACCTTAGCACTCTTGAGAAGAGAGGCATGTTGGTCCGGACACATGGAGGTGCAATAAAATCTGAGAACACAAACGGTATGTTCGGCTTTGATAAAAAATCGATACAGAACCGGGATAATAAAATTGAGATTTGCAGATTTGCCGCAAGTTTTATAGAGGACAATGATACAATATATATGGATTGTGGAACAACAGTCTACTACCTTTCAAAGTTTCTGACAAAATTTCACAACTTACGGATCATTACCAATTCTCTGCCAGTTGTTGCAGAACTGTTGCCATTTTCCAATATTACGGTATATCTTATCGGTGGTGAACTGGATAATTCACGAAAAGCGCTGTATGGACTAATGACTGATAATCTTATTTCCCGATACAAAGCTGACAAAGCGTTTATTGGAGCCGGTGGCGTTTCTTTGGCTCATGGATTAAGCAGTTCAGATGAAAAGGGTGCATCTGTTACCGTCAAAATGGCTGAAGCAGCTCAAAAGGTTTTTCTTCTCTGCGATTCATCAAAGATCGAGAAAGATTCGTATTTCACCTATTCATCATTATCGTTAATCAGTTATCTAATTACCGATAAAAACATCGATCCTAAACTCCTAGACATGTACAAGAATAACAAGATCAATGTTGTAACTTCAAGTCTGTAATTCCATCATAAAAATATGACATGTTTAAAAGCGACCTATACACAAAAAGAAGAGCAAAGCTACATAAAATCATAAAGTCAGGGCTTGCATTATTTCCGGGTAATAATGAAGCAGCAATGAATTATCCGGATAATCCATATCATTTCAGGCAGGACAGTGATTTTTTATATTTTTTCGGCATTGATATTCCGGGTTTTGCCGGTGTTATGGATTTTGATTTGAGGAAAGACATGATTTATGGAAACGATGTTGATATTGATGATATAATCTGGATGGGGCATCAACCTACCGTTAAGGAACTTGCAGCAAAGTGCGGGATAACTGACACCGCTCCGTTGTTAACTCTGCGCGATCTTATCAGGGATGCTGTGGGAGAAGGCAGGAAAATTCATTTTCTCCCCCCTATCGTGGTGAGACAAAAATGACTCTGGGTTCATTGCTTAATGAGAATCCATGCAAGATGAACACACTTGCATCTGTTGAACTTATTAAAGCAGTTATCTCTTTGAGATCAGTTAAAGAGCAGGTAGAGATTGAAGAACTGGAGAAAGCAATTGATATTGCTTTCGAGATGCACGTCACAGCAATGCAAATGTGTAAACCTGGTGTAAAAGAACAGGATATCTTTGGTACAATTGAAGGTATAGCTTTGTCTAAAGGCTCAGGAGCAGGATTTCCGATAATTCTCAGTATGAATGGACAGACACTTCATAATCATTCCCATAATGAAATTCTGAGGGATGATGCCATGATGGTTGTTGACTGTGGAGTTGAGACAAATTTGCATTATACATCAGACATTACGCGTACAACTCCTGTGGGAGGTAAATTCAATCAAAGACAGAAAGAAATTTATGAGATCGTTCTGATGGCTAACTCTGAAGCAATAAATGCTTCAAAACCAGGCATGTCGAACCATGACTTGCATTTTATGGCTTGACGGATTATAGCATCAGGATTAAAGGATCTGGGAATAATGAAGGGAAATGTTGATGAAGCAGTGGCCACCGGAGCTCATGCTCTTTTTATGCCTCACGGAATAGGACATCTTCTAGGGCTTAATGCCCACGACATGGAGGCTCTTGGCGAGAATTATATTGGATACAATGATGAGATAAAACGCAGCACTCAGTTCGGACTTGCATATCTTCGTTTTGCACTTCCTTTTAAACCTGGACATGTCTTTACGATTGAGCCCGGCTGCTACTTTATTCCGGAACTTATCGATATATGGAAAGCAGAATCCAGATTCAAGGAATTCATCAACTATAGCAAAGTCGACGCTTACAGAAATTTTGGAGGTGTACGAATTGAAGATAACTTGCTTATCACAGAGTCTGGACATAAGCTACTTGGTAAGCCCATTCCGAAAACAGTAATTGAAGTTGAAGCAGTCTGCAATTGATTTTTACTAATCTCACTGCCGGAACATAACCAAATCTTCAGCGATATTGAAGTTCTCGACCTTATGGGTATCTCATAATAATAAGTCAGAAAATGGATAAGTCACCTATATAAATTATATATACCTGGTGACTTATCTCTTACCCCACAAACTAACCAACTAACCTAACGCTTTATTGCAGTTTTCTTATTATATAATTGACAACACCCTAATTCATGTAATGTAAGCTTTTAATTATCAGTCAGATTGTACTTTGAAATGGCCTCATCGGGGGCCATTCCCTTTTTGACAACCTCACAAAGTGCAGCC
>JBEKWS010000033.1:0-35830 GCA_049512815.1 Bacteroidales bacterium
TCTGTCTGGGTCAATTCTCTGGATCTTGGATATGGCCTTCTCAAACAGGGGAGTACCGGGTATCGTAAAACTGACGATAAATTCGATTTTTTATCAAAATATGGATACGAAGCTTTTAAAAACTTCTATTATGCTGCTCTCTTGAATTTCAAAACACAAATGGCTTCCGGATACAATTATCCTGATGTTACTAACAAAATTTCAACACTCAGCTTATCTACGATGACAAGATAATGATCCCGATGGACCTGAATGGAAATGGGATAATTGCGTCCTGAGAAGGAGTCAGATCAAAGATTCAGTTTAAAGAGATACTCGGAGTAGGATTTTCTTATAATTTTTAATAATCTATAACTTAAACCTGAAATTATGAAACTAGTTGATGAATTCAAAGCTTTTGCCATGAAAGGCAATGTTGTTGATATGGCAGTTGGCATCATTATTGGTGCAGCCTTCGGTAAAATTGTTTCTTCAGTTGTGGGCGACATCATTATGCCTCCTCTTGGATTGGTGATTGGTGGTGTAAACTTTACCGATCTTAAACTTATTTTAAAAGCAGCTTCTGAAGCACACCCTGCCGTTACATGGAATTACGGTAACTTTTTACAGGTTTGTTTTGATTTTCTGATTGTAGCTTTTGCTATATTTCTTATTATCAAAGCAATAGTTATTGCCAGGAGGAAAGAAGAAAACGCACCCGTTGTACCTCCGGCACCTACAAAAGAGGAAATTCTTCTTACTGAGATACGAGACTTGCTGAAAAAATAAACACCCTTTCACAGGATCTTGAAGATCCATATAATTTAAAAATGAAGGGCTTTTGAGAAGGCCCTTTTTTTATTAAACAATCTTGGGTTCTGAAATTTATAAGATAAATTTACCTTTATAATAATCCCCTCACCCATGAGATCAAAAAGTTTATTCGTTGTTGAGTTATTATACAGACAGTTAGTATTCAAATGTCTGCTACCTTAGTGACCCTTTTTGAAATCCTTTGAGCTTCTCTGTGGTTTAATTCTTGCCATAAAGTAACACTAAGGGTTACACTAAGTAACACAAAGGAGAATAATCGATTATAAACTGTATAAATTAAAGTATTATCCATAACCAAATATTTATTTTTAAGATGAGATTTTCTTTTTCGATTGTTATTATTTCGTGTTTGTTATTAAACAACGTGAAATATCATCAGGAGAATATATCTTTAAAACACTATTCAGCAAAAAAGATTTACCATGAAAAGATTTTTTATATTTTGCTTTGGTCTGATTTTTTTTTCAAATTTTTCTTTTTCGCAGATTAAACTCGATATAGACATTATTGATATCAGGAATAATACCGGAAAAATAATGTTACAGCTTTTCAATGAAAATGAAAAAGTTGTAACACAGGAAATGAGCCCGATAAAAGAAAAGAAGTGTTCATTTTCTATCACAAACCTCAAACCCGGGAAATATGCAGTCAGGTATTATCATGATGAAAATCAGAACAGTAAAATGGAAACAAATCTGGTTGGAAAACCGACTGAGGGTTATGGGTTTTCAAATAATGTTATCGGAAAGTTCGGTCCTTCTGCTTTTGAGAAATGGCTTTTTGAGATTACTGGAGATAAGATGATTGTCCTTAAACCGACCTATTAATTTTAAAAAGTCCATTTCTTAATCAAAGAATGGGAAGGGATATATTAATTTGTGCATGCAAAAACGGGACGAAAAGAATTATTTCAAGTCTTTAGTTGGGATTTGCTATTATTATGAAGCTTTAATAATATGACAGGGAACAAATCGGCTGTTATCATAGGAGCAGGAATTGGAGGCATTGCAACAGCAATCTATCTGGCAAAGAATGGTTATAGGGTTGACATCTACGAAAAAAACTCGACTCCGGGTGGTCGCTGTGGTCAATTGATCCGTGACGGGCACCGGTTTGACCTGGGGGCTACCATGCTTATGATGCCGGGAATTTATCTTGAGGTATTTGAATCACTTGGTATTCCCCTCTTCGAAAAAACCCAAATAATACCTCTGGAAAACCTCTACAAAATCTATTTCGACAATAATGAAGTTATTACTTTTTCTCGCGATAAAGAAAAAATGAAGATCCAGCATGAAAAGATTGAACCGGGAAGTTTTGCAAAATCACAAAAATATATTGCATACGGATATGAGATTTTTCAAACCGGGATGAATAAGCTTATTGGACGTAATTTTGATAATATTTCCCAGTTTGTCAATTTCAGAAACGTCGGAATGCTTATAAAACTTAAAACATACATTTCCAATTGGAGGTATGTCAAAAAGTTCTTTCATAATACACATCTGAGGATGGCTTATACTTTTCAGAACATCTATGTCGGGCAGAGTCCGTTTGATTCACCGGCACTGTTCTCAATGGTTCCGGCTGCCGAACTTACAGAAGGGTCGTTCTTTCCTGAAGGAGGAATGTACACTATCGTTGAGAGATTATTGTCAGCGGCCCAATCATCAGATGTTCAGTTCCATTATAACAAGTCTGCTAAAAACATCAGAGTGAGTAGGAAGATGGCCGAGAGTCTTATCCTGGAAGACGGATCTGTAATAAAGGCGGATATCATTGTTGCAAACGCAGATCTTCCCTATGTCTATCGCAAATTATTACCCGACAGGGGAAAATCAAGGAGGCTTGAAAGGTTGAAATATTCATGTTCTGCCATCTGCTACCATTGGGGACTCGACAAGGTTTATCCTCAGCTTGGCCACCATAGTGTTTTTCTTTCCGATGGATTTAAGGAAGGCCTTGACCGTATTTTCATTGACAAATCTGTTAGCAATCATCCAAGCTTTTATGTTCACGCTCCTGTCAGAACTGATACCACAGCTGCACCGCCTAACCAGGATACACTTTCAGTTATCGTGGGCGCCGGACATATTGATAAGAAGAAAATACAGGACTGGGATGATCTGAAAAAGAAAACCCGGAATGCTGTTATTCTACGGCTCAAACAGCTTGGTCTTGAAGATATTGAAGACCACATTAAGTTTGAAATATGTTACACACCCGAAAGCTGGGAGAGTGCTTGTAATATTTCTAAGGGTTCTGTATTCGGGAGTCTTGCACACAACATTTTACAGATGGGGTATTTCCGTCCTCATAATCAGCACCATCGCTACAAAAACCTTTTCTTTGTGGGTGGCAGTACACACCCGGGCAATGGAATACCAAATGTTCTGCTGTCAGCCAAACTCACAGCCGAACGAATCCTCAACAATTAATATCTTTGTCAATAACAGAATAAAATCAATGAATTCACAAAGGGATAAGTTTATAAATATATTCAATTCTATTGATTTTCATCAGATCAAGGATCATCCGAATATTCTTATTGCTGCCAATTTCTGGGATGCTGAAAGGTTTTGTGCTGCAAAAATCTGTTATAAATTCATGCGAGCTATCGATGATCTCATCGATAACCGCAAGGCAAAAAACAAATTAATAGAAGCCAATGAAAGGAAGGAATTTGTGGCGAATGTTGATGACTGGCTAAAAATGATTATAATCTCAAAAGAGTGCAATCCTCTTCAACGGGAGCTTATTGATACCATAGAAAAATTCAGGATCCCGCTGTGGCCGATGGAAGTTTTTGCTAAATCTATGATCTACGATATTAATAATGATGGATTCCCAACTCTGGATTCTTTTCTTGAGTACGCAGATGGGGCATCAGTCGCACCTGCTTCAATTTTTGTTCATTTAAACGGACTGAAGAAAGTAAATGAGCAATATGAAAACCCTCCGTTTGATGTAAAATGGGCAGCAACATCTTGTGCCATTTTTAGTTACATTGTTCATATTATCCGCGATTTTCAGAAAGATCAGCTTAACAACCTCAACTATTTTGCCGATGATCTGATTATTAAAAATGGCCTCAGCAGACATGCCCTGCGTAAATTCGCAGAAGGCAAACCGGTTAATAAAAACTTCCGGAACCTTATAAAATATTATTATGTACTGGCCGATGAATACCGACAGAAGACATATAATATTATTAAAGAAATCAGACCTCAGCTGGAACCCAGATACCAGCTAAGCCTTGAGATAATCTTCGATTTATATCTGATGGTCTTTGAAAGGATTGATCTCCGGAATGGCAGATTCACTGGTGAAGAGCTCAATCCAACACCTGATGAAATAAGAGAAAGGGTGTATAACACAATCATGAATTTTGATAAGGGTCGATAAGAAAACTTTGTGTGTGTTTCCGGCGGTTGGCCATCGGGCGGGGAAATTGATATCATTATTTTCTTCTAAACCTTGCACTTGGCGCAAACGGGGGCGATCCTTCAAAAACCATGTTTCCCTTGAAATTTGAAGTTGACTATGTAAGAGTTTATCAGAACCAGTGAGTTTTAAGAACTGTTTTTGGGATGTACGACAATTGGAACATTATTGTCTGCTAACTGTTTACATCATAAAATAAGTTCAGATTATAACAAAAACTTTAATGATTATCTTCGCAGGATATTTCTTAGTTGATAAAAGATGACTTTATTAACCCCGGTTCCGGTAAATGAGATGGATGGCCGCAGGCTGTATTATACTTTTATTGCCGGTGCCAGAAAAGTTATTGAACACCAGGTTGAGCTTAATAAAATCAATGTATTCCCAGTAAGCGATGGAGATACCGGAACCAATCTGGCATCCACGATCCGTGCTGTAGTTGATTCTCTTCGCCCTCACCGGTCGTATAAAATAACAGCCGACAAGATTGCCGAAACCACCCTTGTTAATGCCCGTGGAAATTCCGGAATTATTTTTGCACAATTCTTATATGGAATGAGCATTGAAACGGGTAATTTTAAAACAATCACGATAAAACAGTTCGCCGAAAGTATCAAGAATTCTGTACATTATATTTATGAAGCAGTAGCTAATCCTGTTGAGGGAACAATGCTTACCGTGATCAAAGACTGGGCAAATTATATATACGACAGCCGGAACAGGATAACTGATTTCAACCAGCTTTTCATTAGTTCTCTGAGTGTGCTTCATAAATCGTTGATCGAAACTAAATCGAAACTTGCTGTTCTGGCAAAAGCAAATGTAGTTGATGCCGGGGCTCGGGGTTTTGTATTTTTTGTTGAAGGTATTACTGATTTTATAACTAATCGAAACCTGAAGGAGCTGATTCAGGTTAAAGCTGAAACTGCACTGTTTGAAGAGTTAGAAGAAACGCTCCCCGAGAAAGTCGATTTCAGATACTGCACCGAAGCATTAATTAAAAACAGTTCACTCGATAACAAATCATTGTTGACTATTCTGGGAAAATATGGAAACTCTGTCGTGGTTGCAGGTTCTGAAAAGATAAGACGATTACATCTGCATACCAATAATCCTGCCGGACTTTTCAATGAACTTAGAAATACGGGGACTTTTTCGTTTCAGAAAGCCGATGATATGATCAGGCAAAGTGAGGTCGTCCACAACAGAAAATGGGAAATAGCATTAGTTACAGATTCAACATGTGACCTTGCACAGGATATAATTGATAACTATCAGATAAACATGCTGCCGATTAATATTAATTTCGGAGAGAATCATTATCTCGATAAAATCACTATTCAACCGGAACAGTTTTATACCCTTTTAAAAGAGAATAAAGACTATCCTAAATCTTCACAGGTAAATGAGAAGAGCTTTACTAACCTCTATTCTCATCTGGCTTCTCATTATGACTCAATAATTGCTATCCATCTGAGTGACAAGTTAAGCGGGACATTTAACAGCAGCCAGAAAGCCGCCCGGGCAATAAGCAAAGAATTCAATAAACCAATTTCTGTAATTAATTCTAAGAATATCTCGGGTGCCCTGGGGCTTATCATTTTAAGAACAGCACAAGCTATTGAGGCCGGATATTCTCATGACCAGGTTGTTAATATGGCCGAAAAATGGACAAATAATGTCCGGATCTTCATAAGCGTAAGGACAATAAAATACCTGGTCCGGGGTGGACGGGTTTCTGCTGCCAGGGGACTGATTGCCCGGATACTTAATATTAATCCGATAGTATCTATTGATGAATCGGGGAAAGCGTTTGTTTTTGATAAGACTTTTAATCAGAAAGCGAATATGGAAAAAGTGATGGGATACATAACAAAAATCAGCCGGGAAAAATCGATATGGAACTACACAGTTCTCCATGCAAATAATACTGAAGCGGCACAATGGTTTTCTGAAAAAATGGAAACCCTCACTAATAAAAAACCTGCCTCTGTTGTAAATATTTCTCCGATCCTCGGAGCTAATGCCGGAATCGGAGCCGCAGCTGTAGCTCTTCTTCTTGAATAACCCTTTATTGCAGGAATCTCTTTCTTAACCTTATTTAGAAGTTGACATTTCAGCTTTCTTAGGAATGAATATCTTTATAATTAATAATGGCCGATTATAAACAAATGATTTTGACTTTGTCGAGCTCCCTTATAAGGACATGTCCCGTTCTTTGCTCCCTTCAGTGAAGGTGCGAACAAAGAAAATTAATTTAATCACTTCCGTATGAAATTAACTATTAAAAAGATACAGCTATTTGTTTTTTTTAGTATTTGTATAACCAGTATCGTTATAGCCCAGGATATTCCCAAAGATTTTATAAACCCTCTTCATGAATTCTCCATAATGCCTTTCTGGTTTTGGAATGATTCTTTAAAAGATGAAGAAATTATCGGGCAGATAGCTGATTTCGAAGAACATGGGGTTTATGGATTTGTCATTCACCCCCGTATTGGGCAGCCGGAAAATGTGAAATGGGTGTCAACGTAAGTGATGATGATGATATTCATTTCAAGCCTCATAAATTAAAAATACTCCGTATAAACAATTTTTTTAAGATGCCTCCGATATAAATTACAAATCCTTGATTTTCTTATGCGAAGGAGTTCCTCAGAGGTATTTTCAACTCGCCACTTCGCAGAAAGATCCGATATGTAAACCTGCTTCTTCCAGAGTGAAAATGGATGGTTATGAGTTGGTTGAAAGAAATTCTTAAATAATTTGTTTGATAACTAATTTATTCGTTATATTTTTATAATAAATTCTCGGCTCAATATTTCAGATTTAAGAGATTCTCTTTAGAACAATAGTTTGATCACAAATAATATAAAAGTTATGAAAAGGATTGGCTTGACATTTATTCTCTTAGTTTTCGCTATTTCACTTCCCGCGCCGGCTCAGAACAAACCCGACAATTCGAAGATTGATATGATGCTCATCAGAGGTGAATTCAACAGAGCAATTGATACCTGTAAGCAAATTCTTGCCGGTGATTCGCTTAATTCTGAAATCTATTATAAACTTGGACTCGCCTATCAGAACCAGTTATCGGATGATAAATCGTTCGAGTGCTTTTTAAAGGCAACAACTCTTTCCCCGGCAAATGTACGGTACAGTTTTATGGTAGCAAAAGACTACTACAATAATGGCAAAGTAAAACAGGCCGAACCTCTTCTTCTGAACCTTTGCACAGCCGATTCTTTGAACTGGTCCTATGCTTATTATCTGACATCCATATATATGCAAAGGGGCAGATACGACGAATCAATAAAAATCTACAACAGGTTCCTTAAGCAGGATTCGCTAAATTATGCCATTCTTGACAAAATTGGTTTTGCCTTCTTAAGAAAGGGAGACTTTAACAACGCTATAGATTTGTATAACAGATCATTGGCATTAAATAATAAAAACACTAATGCAATAAAAAACCTATCCTATCTCTACTCTTCTACTAACAGGGTTGATACGGCTTTGCAACTGCTTACTATGGGAATTAAGATAGATCCTGATGACATGGATTTTTATGTAAGGAGAGGTGGTCTCAATTATTTAGTCAACTATACTAAAAGAGCATTGGACGACTATCTCAAAATATTAAGATCAGGCGACTCCTCATTTCTTTACCTTAAAAGGGCAGGGATTGGATATTTTAATAACCTTCAGCCAAAAGAATCTCTTAAATATCTGTTAATAGCTTATTCCAAAGATTCATCGGACTATGAAACAGCCAGTTATCTTGGACAGATTTATAACCATATGAACGATCCGAAAAACAGTATTCATTATTACAAACGTGTAATTAAATTACTTACGTCTATAACTCAGCAAATGGGTATTGCCATAATCATGCTGGCCGAGGCGCAGAAAACCGGCGGATTTTATAAAGAAGCAATTACATCATACCTGAGTGCTCAGAAGTTTTCATCTGATAATAATCTAAATATGATAATTGCAAATCTGTACGATGAAAAACTAAAAGACACTCCCAAAGCCATTTATTATTATGAACTCTTCCTTGATAAGATAAAGAAATCCCAAATGAACTTCAAACCAGATTATATTGAATCTGTAAAGGAGCGGGTTGAGTTTTTGAAAAACCCTAATAAACTGCCGGATAAGAAATAGTCCAAAGAATAAATTAATATATATCGTGCAAACTTAAATTGCTTTGTCGAACTTAGACCAGACATACTCATTTTTATTTGTTTTCTATTTCACTCTTGCTTAATTTTATTAATAACTTAAATGCATAATATGAAAACTGTTTATAAATGGTTATTAGGAATTATTCTGGCTCTCTTTTTGGTTTACTCCGCAGGACCTAAACCTCCGACGCCGGATTTTACGATCCATAAGATTAATCTCCCAGCTTCACTGACTGATCTTGAAAAAAAGATATATGAAAGCGAAATTAAGGTGAAGGGGATCAAACCAGATAATCAGGCAAGGATTCTATGGGCTGATTCTTCTAAAAAAGAGAAGACAAAAATTGCTTTTCTTTACCTCCATGGTTTCTCAGCCAGCCAGGCAGAAGGCGATCCTGTACATAAAGATCTGGCAAAAAAATATAATGCCAATCTTTACCTCTCAAGATTAGCCAAACATGGCATCGAAAATGGAGACAGCACAATGATCGACCTTACTGCCGGCAATTATGAAGCTTCTGCAGAAAAAGCACTTGAGATCGCTAAAAAATTAGGTGATGAAGTTATTGTCATAGGAACATCGGCCGGCGGAACACTGGCACTTTACTTGGCCTCAATGCATTCTGAAATCAAAGCAATTATATTGTATTCACCATGTGTTAAGCTATTTGATGGAACAGCTTCGTTTCTAAATAAACCCTGGGGATTGCAGATTGCCAGGCTTGTTTCAGGGGGGCCCATGAAAAAATTTGAAGCAGAGAGTCAGACACATGCAAATTACTGGCAACTTAATTACCGTATTGAAGCATTGGTAGCTCTTCAGAATCTCGTTTCAAATACAATGAAACCCGAAGTCTTCTCTAAAATAAAATGTCCTGTTTTCCTTGGTTATTACTATAAAAATAAAACAGAGCAGGACAAAACCGTTTCAGTACCGGCTATGCTAAAAATGTATGGCGAACTGGGCACTCCGGCAGAATTAAAACAAAAAAAAGCATTCCCTGAGGCAGGTGAACATGTAATTGCATCATATATCAGGTCAAAAGACTGGCAGGGTGTTGAAAGAGAAACAGATAAATTTCTGTCGGATATTGTGAAGTTATAGACAATACTTTTGGATACTGGTGAAATGAGAAAAAGAATTTCGACGGATTTATTAATATTGACAGCTTTTGCATTATTTTTCATCGGTTGTAAAAAAGATGAAAAACCTCCTGGTCTGGTTACGGATATTGAAGGAAACACTTACAAAACTGTAAAAATAGGTACCCAGGTATGGATGGCTGAGAATCTGAAAACTACCAGATATAATGACGGAACAGATATCCCGCTAATTACGGATGGCACAATTTGGGGCAAAATGACAACCCCGGGCTATTGCTGGTACAATAATGATGAGGCATCATTCAAGGACATATATGGAGCACTTTATAATGGATTTGCAATAGACACCGGAAAACTTTGTCCTGTCGGATGGCATGTTCCGGGAAAAGAGGAATTGGAAAATTTGAGAGATTTTTTAGGCGATTCAATTAATGGAGGTGGCAAACTAAAGGAAGCAGGAACGGTCCATTGGCTTGCACCTAACAAGGGGGCTGACAACAGGAGTGGATTTACCGCGCTGCCAGCTGGTATACGTTATTTCGAAGGTACATTCGCTTCCGTTTTGTCTTACACTTGTATCTGGTCAGCTACAGAAATTGCCACTGATGATGAATGGTATCTGGGCCTTTATTTTGCTGAAGCTGGTTTTATTATGGACCATAGAGATAAAAAACATGGATTTAGTGTCAGATGCCTGAAAGATTAAATGTTTATATATGAATTCAAATAAATTTTCGTTGAAATCCAGGTTTGGAAGTTTCAAATTTGCTTTCAATGGTTTATTGTTGATTCTGAAAGATGAGCATAACTCCAGAATTCATTTTCTGGCAGCAATAGTTGCAATCGCAATGGGAATAATCCTGGGGTTAAATCATTACGAATGGTCATTGCTGATAATTGTGATTGGCATTGTTTTTCTTACAGAACTGTTGAATTCCTCACTCGAATCATTAGCTGATCTTATTGATCCTGAATGGAATGAACTTATCATGAAAGCAAAAGATTATAGCGCGGCTGCGGTGTTGATTTCAGCAATTGTTGCGATAGTTGTCGGCGGCCTGATATTTATTCCAAAAATATTGGACTTATTCTGAAATACCATTTGAAAGCAGATAATTAATACAATATGGATAGAAGAGATTGGGTAATAAAAACAAGTATCGCTGGCAGCGGCTTATTGGTCAGCAAATATTTAGGTTCAACAGATCTGTTCAGTTATCTTCCTGCTTATGATTTCGTCAGAGCTGACTTTGGAACTGATTTCAAATGGGGAGTGGCAGCATCTTCTTATCAAACCGAAGGTGCCTGGAACCTTGATGGTAAAGGCGAATCGAACTGGGATTATTTCTCCCGTATTCCCGGTAAAATAGAAGGAGGAGAAAACGCTGATATCGCAGCCGATTTTTATCACAGGTATAATGAAGATATTGATCTGATCAAGGCTATGAATTTCAAGGTATTCCGGTTTTCTGTTTCATGGCCGCGGATTCTTCCTGAGGGAACAGGTGCCGTAAATCAAAAAGGCCTCGATTTTTACCATAAAGTGATCGATAAATGCTTATCTGTGGGAATTGAACCCTGGATCACACTCTATCACTGGGATCTGCCACAAGTTTTGGAAGCCCGGGGGGGTTGGGCAAACCGCAAAATTATTGAGTGGTTCTCCGAATATGCCGATGTTGTGACAAAGGAATATGGCCCTAAAGTAAAAAACTGGATGGTGATCAATGAACAACTTTCTTTCACCGGGAATGGTTATATGGAAGGAATCTTTGCACCGGGGAAAAAAAGCCTGAAGGCATTTTTAAAGTCAGTTCACTATTCGGTACTATGTAATGCCGAAGGAGGACGGATCATTAGGAAAAATGTCCCCGGAGCAAACATCGGAACCACCTTTGCAAATACTTATGTAGAACCCATCGACCAGAAGAAAAAGAACATCGAAGCCGCTGCACGTATGGATGCAATAATGAACCGGCTTTTTATCGAACCCTGCCTGGGTCTGGGATACCCGGAGGATACTGTTCCGATTTTGAAGAAAATGAAGTCTCTTTATTTGGAAGGCGATTCGACAAAGATGGTCTTTGATTTTGATTTTATTGGTGTCCAATATTATTTTAGAACTGTTGCCAGGAATTCTGTAATACCGGGAATGAGGGCTAAAGAGGTATTGGCTTCAAAAAGGGGAGTTCCTGTAAATGAAATGGAAGGAGAAATATATCCTGAAGGGCTGTATCATATTCTCAAAAAATACAGCCGGTATAAAGGGATCCGAAATTTAATTGTAACTGAAAATGGAACTTGTGTTCCCGATAAGCTTGAAAACGGAAGAGTTCATGATAAGGACAGAATAGATTACTTTAAAAATCACCTGGCAGCTCTTTTAAAAGCCAAGAGGGAAGGCGTAAATGTAAATGGCTATTTTGTATGGTCTCCAACCGATAATTTTGAGTGGGATAAAGGCTACCGGACACGTTTTGGACTGGTTTACGTTGATTTCCAGTCCCAGAAAAGATATATTAAAGATTCCGGACTATGGTTTAAGGAATTTTTGAAATAGTGGTGCATTAGATAAGAATATGTAATCGCATAATTAAACAAAACAAAAAAATAAGTGCTGATAATTAAACAGTTAAATAATTTGTATAGGACAAAAATTAGGTTTTTAAAATACCATTATATATTTTTGTTTTGGCTCTAAACTAAAATAATGAGTTATAGAGGTGTCATTAACTTAAAAAAATATTATGAAGAAATTATATGTTACCATGTTCGCTTTTGTCTGCCTGACTGCCATGTTGTTTCCTCAATCATCATCAGAAAAGAGTAGATCGAAATTTACTTTGGGCGTCTTGGGAGGATTAAATGTGCCCAGACTTAGTGGTGGCAATAACAATGAGATGAGTCGTGATTTTACTTCGCGTTTAGGTGAAGCTTTTGGATTGACTGCTACATTGGATTTAGAATCAAATTTTAGCTTGCGAGTCGATGCATTGTATTCGAGTGAGGGTGGTAAACGAAATGGTATTCAGGCCATTGAAGCCTCTTCGTTTTATCCGCAAGCGCCTGCCGGATCATATTTGTATGCT
Source organism: Bacteroidales bacterium (assembly GCA_049512815.1). Lineage (GTDB taxonomy): Bacteria > Bacteroidota > Bacteroidia > Bacteroidales > VadinHA17 > LD21. Next base: position 12,641 of record JBEKWS010000033.1, read on the forward strand.
AATTATCACAATGAATGCATTTTGAACTATGCGGAGATTCCAGTCATGGTGAAATATTCCCTCCCGGCGGGTAAATCATTAAAGCTCTTTGTAGATTTTGGTCCTTATATTGGATTTTTATTGAATGCTAAACAGAAAACCAGTGGATCAAGTATTATTTATGCCGATCGGGCAGAGACTATGCAAGTGTACCCTGCTCAGTCATTTGATGCCAATACAGATGTAACCAACAGCATCAATCCGGTTAATTTTGGTTTAACGGGCGGTATCGGATGTACACAAAGAGTTTGTTTTGGTGAGATTCTTTTGGATGTTCGTGGAGCGTATGGATTAACCCTTGTTCAAAAATATACTCAAAACGGGAGCAACCATATCGGCAATTTATTAATAGATCTTGGGTATTCCATCCCTTTTTAACATTATAACTGGATGCATAAATGAAAAAGTCAGAATTCTCTTAACAAAACACAGCAACGCTTTTCAATCAGGGGATATTGCTTCTGATAATTAAACCTTATCAATATGAAAAGATTTAAGATCAGGTTATGAAAAAGAAAAGATTTAGAATAATCAGTTATAATAAAGGTGATATTTCTTTTTATGAGACAAGAGTAAAAACATGGCTCGGATGGGTTTCTTTTACTGTATTTTATAAAACAGACATCCTTCATATTTTATCCGATCCATCAGTTCAAAAATCCTTAGCTTACGAGCGCATTAATCAATATTGTCAAATAAAAGGATATAAGAAGAAAGAAATTGAAGTTACTGAAATTGATACGGGTAATAACAAAAAATGGATTTTTTTTCAAAGAATTTATTCTAGTTAAATAAACTTTCCAGAACGTTATTCTAAGTAATCTTCACTGGATGGTAAAACAATGTTAATCAACCAGAACTTTGTATGAAAAATAAACTTCGGAGCTGATCTCCAGACTTACTTTGACCCCCTGCTCTAAGTAATAAAATGTACCTCCTAATGGTTAATTGTCCTGACCATAAAAGAACTTAAAAAGAAGGCGACACTTTGATGTGAAAGTCAATTGTCTGAAAGACAAAGCAGATAGTGTAAACTGTCTGAAAAAGGTAAGTGTCGCCTGGAGAATCTTTATCTATTATTATTAATTACAGGTCCAATACAACACACCAAATATATATCTATTGATTTATATTTCAAAATTTTAATATTACCTGGCAAATAAGGCTAGTTGGTGCAAAGAAAAAGTGATTTACTTTTAACACTTCTGATACCAGTAAACCCATGACTGCCGGAAAAAGTCACCCACCTATGTCATGGTAGATATAATTTGTCGCATGTTTAATTATTACACAAAGGTAAAGAATGTCTGACTTTTACTTATATTTGCTTCACTTTCTAATAAATAATGTGGAGACTGGCAACCACTCACCAAAAGCGGAGGGAACCAGATAAGCCATATGAAAAAAATAATATATAAAAAATAATATGATGAAAAAAATAATCACATTATTCACTTGCTTATCTCTAATAGCTGGAGTAGCTGTTACAAATAGTTGTAAGAAAGACAACAAAATTAAAGGTTGTATAGATAAAGACAGCAAAAATTACAATGCAAATGCACAAGAAGATGATGGAAGCTGTTTATATGAAGGGCAAGTTGTTATATGGTATGATCAGACTGCATCAGCTGGATTGATAGCTGATAGTGCTACTTCTTTAATATACTATTTAGATGGACAAGTTGTCGGTTCATCCGCCACAAGTATATATTGGACAGTAGCTCCTCTTTGCGGTGATAATAATTCAATTACAGTGACAGAAGATTTAGGGAAAGTTAAGACTCAAGCTTACTCGCTTAGTGTAAAAGATCAAACAGGATTTGAATATTGGAGTGCAACACTTAACGTTGATGCAAGTACTTGTACCCAGTTTCAGCTTCTTTGGAGTAAGAAGAAAAAATAAGTTCCTGCCTGTTTTCGAGCTAATAAGAAAAGACATAATAGTAATGGCGCATGGGCCGGAAATTTGACCTTGGACATCTGGATGGTTTCAATAAGTCCAGTAAGGGCCAAACATCGGAAAATCAGAAAATACTATTAAATTGAATCAGATTTTTGTAAAATTTGTCAGAAATCGATACAATAGGCTTAAGGTATTGTCGTTGTACATTTATTCTCAAATGTTATGAAAAAGCATTATAATTTCCAATTGGTGATCTTTGTTGTTTTATTATGTATAGTATTGGGTTTCCCTGAATGCAAAAAAAGGGAAGAGCTTTCATCATCTGCACCAACAGCCTCTACCAACAAGGCATCATGGATTAACAACACATGGGCAACCCTGAATGGTCTAATAAATGCAAACAATCAAATCACTACAGCCTCTTTTGAGTTTGATACGATCACTACTTATGGACATAGTATAGTTGCAACACCCGATACCATAACCGGAAGTACAACCACCTTTGTAAGTGCAAATTTGACAGGTTTAACACCAGGTAAAATATATCATTACCGGGTAAAAGCAGTAAGCTCTGCCGGAATTTCGTATGGAAGTGATTCCACATTCACTACTTCAGGTACAGGTGGTAGTATTATAATCTTTAATCCTGACCTGACATATAGTTCGGTTAGCGATAATGATGGTAATACTTATAAAACTATTGAAATCGGAACACAGACATGGATGGCGGAGAATCTTAAAACCACGAAATACAATGACAATACAACTATCCCGCTGGTTACTGGTAACGCGAAATGGGCTGCATTATCCACACCCGGCTACTCTTGGTATAATAATGATTCCATTACTTATGGAGTAATGTACAACTGGTACGCTGTAAACACAGTTAAACTATGTCCATTGGGTTGGCATGTACCCACCGATCCCGAATGGACTACCCTTACAACTTATTTGGGCGGGGATACTATTGCAGGTGACCAGCTAAAAGAAACCGGCTTAACCCATTGGTTAAGTCCTAATACAGGAGCGACAAACGAAAGTGGTTTTACAGCTCTTCCAGGTGGTTATCGTAGTTACGATGGTAAATTCAGCAACCTTAGAAGCTGCGGTTACTGGTGGTCTTCTACGGAATACTCGTCAATAGATGCCTACTACCGGGACATGTACACCGGTTACCGCGATGTAGACAGAAGCAACGGCAATAAGTTGAGTGGTTTTTCTGTTCGTTGTTTAAAAGATAATTAAAACAGGCAATAAGTGCTCGCCTGCGTCATCCAATAACCCCATTTTATATACCGAAAATTGGCTCCCCTGCAGTCGGGCTCCTCGCTAAAACAGTCTACCAGACTGTTTATTAACGCTCGGCCCTTCGCGACGGCTCACGCCAGACTGAATTTGATTGAAGAATTGTTGACAGTGGTTGAAGTAGAATATATAAGGGATAAGGATTTGGTCTATTGTTAAATAGAAAATAGAAATTTAATTGTTTTTATATAAACCTTATTGTAAATTTGAGAAAATCTAATAGTCTGATTTAGTAAAGCTAACACTATAAAGAGTCTAAAGATTTATTTAATATATAAAATTAAAAATTAGTGATTATGAAAGAGGAATTTAAACTGCCCTCCTCGTCTTACAAAGAGTTAGTCAAAATAATACGAGCATATGGTTCTTATGAAAAAGGGGCTTCATTACCAGAACTCAACAAGATATCAGGAATTCACAATACAATAATTAGTTCAAACAACAAATTTCTTTTGTCCATTAATTTAATAAGTGGAGGAAATATAAAGATTCCTTCCCCATCTTGTTTAGAATTATCAAGAGCTTTTTCGTATAATAATGAAGGCGAAATATCTAGATTATGGAGAAATATTGTAAGTTCATCAGATTTTCTAACTAAAATGCTAACAGCTATAAAGATTAGAAATGGAATGGACGAACAGGGATTTGCAAATCATATCTCTTATTCATCTGGACAGATGAATTCAGCTTATACTAAAACAGGTGCAGGTACATTAATTGAAATATTTAAAATAGCGAAACTTGTTAAAGAGGAAGATGGAAAATTAATTTTTTCAGAATTTAGTGAAAATGAATTACCACAAAAACAAGATTCAGAACAAGAAAATATAAACGTATTACTTGAAGGTAGAAAAAATAAAGAGTCCGAATTAATTGTGAATAATAAAAGCGATAGTACCATTAATGTTAATTTTCAAATTAATATCGCAGTCTCAGTTTCCGAACTTGAGGAACTTTCAGGCAAGCTAACCACAATAATTAAATCTATAAAAGAAAATATTTAGAGATGCCGTTTGAAGTCCATTCTACAACTGCAGAGAATATTATTGATGCTATTGATACTGTTCTATTAAAACATAGCGGTTGTAACACAGCTTTCGTAGCTGACTTCCTTGACTTACCCCAAACAGCGGCAGAAAATGCTCTAAAAATGGGAGTTCAACTTGGACTAATTGAATTTAACTCAGTTCCAGACATATACGTTCCCAAAAACCCTTTCGCTACTTATTTAGTTACTGCCAGAGTGGAACAAAAATCTGTAGTTTTAAGACTTTACTTAGAACAATTTGCGCCGTATAAATTATTTAAAGAACGATTAACAATTACAAATAGAACAACTGTAGCAGGAGAACAAGTTCGAGCATTCTATTCTTTATTAGCCCATAGAGACGATATAACAAACTGTTTTATCAATCTAGGGACTTACACAAAATCAATAATCTCAAAGGGGGGAGGTTCTTATGTAGTTAAAGAAGTTGAAGATCAAAGGGATTATTACAAAGAATTGAATGATATTATTTCCAATCGTGAAAGAGCTGTACTTTATTTAACAAAATATCTAACTGAGGAAACTTCAACATGGATAAATCGTGAAGATGTCTTTGATCAATTAGTCACTGCGATTCAGAGACTTGATAATATTGATCAAGACACAAGAAGCCCAATATTGTATGCTGGAAATGCGTTTGAATCTTTTTTAGGTCAATATGGCAATCACGTAGGAATCGTACTTGGAACATTTAATGGTGTAAACTCAAAGATTGATGAACTTTCACGCCAAGGTGCATTTAACACTAAATATAAAAATATTTGTAAATACATTGGACATATTAGAAATGCATGTGATCACGGAGTTGATGCAGAAATAGGCAATACATGGACAATTACAAAAGAAACTTGTAGAGAGTTCGTTCATGTTGTAATAAATTCAATTAAAAATATTCATGGTTTAACAACTAACCACTTTAGGATTTAAAGACTTAATATGTGGGTTAGAAAAAAACAAAAGCGGATTTAATGTTCTATCATATTATCTATCAGAGGTATTAAATCTCTACCTGTTGATACTCTGATATCACCTTATAGTTTTCCTCAACCCCTGATATAACTTTTAGTACCCCCTGATGCAGGTGTTATGAACCATTAAAAAGTTCAAATGGGTAACAATTTTTAGTATATTCTTATAAAACTAATTATAGAACGTATTCAATCTTTGCTTATCTAGTAGATTGAAATTTAGTTGTCTTTCTCTTGAACATGTTGTAATTTTGATTATATCAATTAAACTGTCTGAATATTAATAGCTTATATTAATTCTACTTTGACAGATTAACAATTGTTGATAAAACCCCTGAAAAGTTGACCTTTTCAGGGGCATCGAAAAACAAAGTTTTCGTAAATTGGGTGTATGCAAAACACAAGTTAAAAATACAAAAAAATATGGAAAAACACTATCCGCGGCTTCCCAGAGGCTAGTGGACTATCTATCAGATTATCAATCTGTTTTCAAAAACAAGACAAAAAAGTTCTTTGACAAAGCGCAACAATATACCCAGGGGCTTCTTGTAAGCGGGAAGAGGAACATTGAACAGATCAGTGATACATTGGCAGTTGTAGATTATTTTCAGTTGCAGCATTTTATTACTGAGTCTAACTGGGATGCACGTGATGCGATTGATTTGACTGCAAAACAAACCAGTAAAACTTTACCAAAGTGTAAACTCACCGGATTAATCATCGATGAAACCGGAACCGTAAAGAAAGGAGATAAAAGCGTAGGTGTTGGCTGGCAGTACTGTGGTAATGTTGGTAAAACCGCCAACAGCCAGGTTTGCGTAATGGCCTGTTTAAGCAATGGAGATTATGCATCGATGGTTGATGCACGGTTGTATTTACCCCAAGACTGGTGCCTTGACCCGCTACGATGTCAGGAAGCAGGGATACCTGAAGAAAACAGGTCATTTAAAACTAAGATTGAAATTGCTTATGACATTTTATTGCATCAACTTGAGCTAGGAGCTGTATTTGATTTTGTGGGTGCAGACGGGTATTATGGCAATGATATCAATTTTGGCAGTATGATAAACAGGCTTGGACTTATCTACATGCTTGATATCCATAGTGACCAACCTGTTTATCCTGAAAAACCGGATCTGATTCTGCCACAAAGGAAAAGCAACCGTGGACGTGAGCCAAAACGATTAAAGGCCACCACACAGAGTATTAAGGTATCTGACTATTATCAGGGGCTTAATGCAAAACAATGGCAAAAAATAAAAGTGCGCGATACGGCTAAAGGAACATTAACAGGCTTGTATCATTTTGCAAAAATGTTTGCTTGGAATAAGGAAACCAATCAAATTGAGCAGCGGCTCCTGGTAATCAGAAAAACCAGAACAAGTACCAGTGAGGAAATAAAATACTCATTCACTAATGCTGAAATGGCCCAGTTTACAGAAAAGGCCATAGCCTATATGCAGGCCCAGAGGTTCTTTATTGAACATTGCATCAAGGAAAGCAAACAGATACTGGGGTTGAGCCAGTTTCAAACCCGTAAATGGTTAGCCTGGCAACATCAGGTGGCACTGAACATAATAACTATGTGCTTTATGCTGAAAGAGAAGCTGCACTGTTTTGCTGAAATACCTTTGCTTTCAGCTCGCGATATCAGAGATTGGTTGTGCTTTGTTTTGTCCAGGAAGCAAAGCGAAGAAGCAATGCTTTAAATGATTATTACTCGTCATTTACGACGACAAAGAGATATTAACTATGCATATTCAAAGGAATATGATAATCTGTCAAAGTAGAATTAATTATACTATTGAATATCTTGAAAAGGAAATCAAATCTTTTTCAGGGGTGGAAGAACCAGAAATAATTCATGAGGCTATTACCGATATAGAAAGTTCCGAAGAATCTTCTTCGAACGATCTTGCAGAAAAAGAATTTAAACGTATTAGATTTCTTAAAAATGTGAATATACTTGGTACCCTATTTTATGATTTACTAAATAAGAATTACATAGATACTTCAAAAACCAATATCGAAAAATTCCTACATGATTCATTCTCTGATGAGTATGGGGATGCAATAAAAAAGAGTACAATCAATACCATTTTAAAACCTGAACGAGAAGATAAGCGTGCTAATGAAAGTGATAGGATAAAGGTTCCTGATCTTTAGACCTCTAACTTTTTTATCACCCCCATAATTAAAAAAGCTTTAAATGTTATGGAAGATCTTTTTGACGTCTTTTTTAGAATAAAAGGACGTTGACAGGTCTTTTTCTAATTATGTCTGTCTTTTAAGGGACTAAATTGGGGACTTCTTTAGGGACTCTAATTACCTGTTATTATGCGTCTTAGTTGTACGTATGCAATATATTTGCATCGAAAGTTCAAATTATAAATTAAAAAATTTTAAAATTGACAACAACAGAAGCAACAACAGGAAAATCCAATTCATTCAGCACCACTTTTGATACCTGGTTATCTTCTGAACAGGTCTGTGCATTGCTTAGGATTTCTGTCAGAACCCTAGTAAGCTACAGGCAGAGAAACATTTTGCCCTTCTCACAAATAGGCAGAAAAATCTATTACAAAGCCTCTGATATAAATGATTATCTGGAGCGTCACTATATTAAAGCAAGATATCAGGAGGGAGGTGTCTATGGCAAATAAAGAAAGGCGCAAAAAAGTCAATCGTTGGCTAAAAAAACGTAGGAAGCAATATCTTAGGTTCTTAAATAAGCAGCCAGCTAGCAAAGTAATGTCATCCGGTTCAATGCCAGATGATATTACTCCTATTTCATCCCTACCTTTTGTTATTACTGATCCGCAAATGGTCATTCAACAAGCTGAGATTAAGAAGGAGAATGAAGTAGTAGATATGAATAAAGATCCTCAATGCTACCCAATAAATTTTGATCAGGAATGTAACACCCTTGAAGAGCTTTTACAGATGGTAAAGGAAGGCATCCGTTTTCTGGTTGAAAAATTACTGCCGGATGGTTGTATTTCTATTCTAGCTGGAGAAAGTGATCTAGGGAAAAGCTCATTATATACACAATTAGCTTTATCAATTATCTCAGGAATGAAAAGCTTTCTGGGATTCAAATTAAACACCTTGCATAATAAAGTGCTTATTGTAAGTACAGAAGATGGTAAGATCGCTATAACCGATAGGATAATGAAACAGATGAAGAATATCCCAGTTAAATCTGAATATACTAAGAACTTATATATCATGACAACAAGTGTCGATGTTTTAACCAAGGTAAGGGAAAAGCTTAAAGAAATCTCTTTTGATTTAGTAATATTAGATGCCTTCGCTGACCTTTATGATGGAGATATAAACACTTCCAATAAAGTCAGAATTTTTCTAAATGATTTCAGTGAAATGATAAAAGAATTCAAATGTGCAGTATTGATAGTACACCATATCGGTAAAGGACGTGAAGGACAAGGAGGTCATAAAAATCAATTATTAGGAAGTGTCGGAATAGAAGGTAAAGCAAGACAAGTTTTAATGATGTCAAGGCAAAAAGATTTAAGGGTGCTACAGATCATAAAAGGGAATTATGTTAGTGAAGAGGATAAGAAAAAAACAATTTATTTAAAATTTGATCCAGAGACTTTGACTTTCTCAATTATCTTAGAACCTACCCCTATAAAAATAATTAAGGAACTAAATGAAAGTGCCGTCGCCTCCAGCGGGGAATCTAGAGCCAAAAACAAACCTGGGAGAAAGCGAGATAATGAATTATGGACAAGAGCGATTGCACTCTATAAAGAAGGTAAAAAGCAATGTGAAATTGCAAAAGAACTTGGTGTATGCGCTGCAACAATAAGTCGCTGGATAACGAAGTATAAGGAGGCTACACTTTATGATACTTCAAGGGTAGGAGAAGTTGGATAGGATGGGGATGATTTATCATCCCCCCTAGAATAATGATTACTTAGTTAACAATTTGTATAATAACACATTATATATTAAATAGTGGTGTATTATGACAATGAAACATCATATGTTTCATTTCATAATACTATTATATATTATATATAGGGGATAGTGCAATTTGCAATTTGCAACTTCCTCATCTACAGCCCTTTTAAGCCCATTTCAATGATGAGTATCAACTATTACATTTAACAATAATAGCTTATTAAAATGTTTGTCTTAGGGAAAGGACTACATTAAAAGCAAGAATTAGTTCTCCGGGTTGTAGAAAGATACCTCCTCCAACAAGTGCAACATCCAACAAACACTGATGCGGTAAAAAATTAGTCAATTATCTGTATATTAATACTCTATAAAATATAAAATGCCCCAAAATAATATCTTCGGGGCATATCGATATAATTAAACTGTTTATTTAACTCTTTTAAAATTATATGTCAGGACAACTTTCCCATTCATAAATTCGCTTGCTGAATAAGCATCTGGTGATTTGAATTCTCCTTCTCCTCTAATGGATGCTTTATCAGGATTGGATATATCAGATAAGTGGACTGATTCAAACTTAGTATTTGATGTGAACCATATTACCCAAATCTCAATATCCTTGCCTTTTACAAAATCAGCCCCAACAAATTTGTCAAGTTTGCTATCGTACCCCCAAAGTTCCTTTTCTTCACCAATCATTTTATCCTTTGACAATGTCCTATCATAGCCTTCGAATCCCGAACCAAAGGCTTTATAGTCCACATAATAAACAGTGTCTTTTGGTAACTCAACTTTCCAATTACCGATGAATTGCTTCATAAGTTCAACCTGATTGGGTTTTGTCGCGGTGGTTTGTGCCTGTACTCCGTTTAATAAGAATAATAGGAATACAGCAATTGAAATTGTTAAACAAAGTTTTTTCATTTGATTGAGATTTTGTTAATAGATAAAATAAATAACTGTAAGTCAGAAATATGTGGCAAGATACATCAGCCAAAAGGCAAAGTCAAATAAATCTTAATAAATATTAATGGGATATAATTAAAAGATAACTATTTACAAGATTTACTACTGAAAGAAATATTTAACAGGAATAGCTTATCAATTAGCCCACTGGTTTATTCTCTCCCTGTAAATATCCCCCGCCTATGGTACTATCAAATATTTGCCCCCCCCCGTCAATTTAATAATAAATTTTCAAGCACACAGGAACCACCCCAAATCAGCAGCCCCTATGCATTGTCAGGGGGAAAGTCCCTCCATAGTGTTTAACCAAAATTAAATTAAGAACATGGTAACAATCGTTGGACTTGAAAAAAGAAAAGCTGCTGATGGGAAAGAATTCAATGTCATGAATCTCCAAGGTAGCGTAGAGGTTGCTATATCAAAGGCAACCGGGAAACCTTATCTGACAGCAAGGAAAACTTCCATTCCCTGCACATTTGATGAAGTCATGGCTAAATCTCTAGTTGGTCAGCAATTACCTGGGGAGATTGAGCGTATGGAAGTGGATGAGTATGATTTTCTGGTACCTGGTACAAAGAAGAAGATCAAATTGAATCATTCGTACCGTTACTCAGCAGAGCCAGCTACAATTACTGAAGTTGTTGGTTAATGTTGATTTCAAACCACGGTTGGGGGTTTTGCCGAAAGGTAGAACCCCTTTTTATTTACAATTGCTTAATACCTACAATAATGGAAACTAAAACAATAGAAAGAAACCTCAGTCAATTTCATGGTACAGAGGAGTATCATAAACATTTATTCCCAGGCAAATCATCAATATTGCTTACAGATGGTTGTAAATACGTCAGGGATATGTGTGACGCCTATTGGTTGTTTGATGCCATCCTAAGCTATCAGTGTGACAAAGTCCTGAAGGGCGTAAACTTCCAAGTATGGGAGTTAAAACGACTGAAGGTGGATTTGTCCTGGCAACTTACCTGTAGGGAAGACACAGGTACAAAGCCTTTAATTCGACAATCAATCGAATTCTCAGACTTTCCAATAGACTACATTAAAATCTGGGTAATAGACAAGGTTGCAATATTACCCTCAGAATATTGAATATGGACGATGATGAAAAAAGAAAATACATTGAAGAAGTTTTTAAGTATTGTAAAACTGACAGCATACTGGTCATAAACAAAGTGGGCGATTTACAACGCTTACAATGCCCGTTTGAAGTTATAGTGATACAAGATGTAGGCGAACTCTTCAAAGGGCTTATATGCCTTGTTTCAGCCGTTAAAATTGATTTAAGCCTAATAGACGTTTATATCATCAAGAACAAAGCCTATTACTTCTTCAATTTCAGAGTATTAGAACGCAAATAAAGGCATTCCAGGTACTAGGACGAATAGACCCGAACTCTGGATATTTAGTCGAGTCATGCTGCATTTTCTTTATTGTTGTTCTGAGATGGTTCTCCTCGACTTTAAGTAATCAAGAACCACTGAAAACCAACAGTGCTATTATCATTCCCCAGGTCCCCAATGAGGGGACTTGGATGAGTGATTTTAAATAATTAATTTAACAATTTAATTTCATTATTATGTTTTCATTAAACAAATTGACCGATGATGATATTCCTATTCCTATTATGCATATATGTAAGCCAGAGAGGTTAGGCAAGGATATGACAGGTTTGGAATTACATGAATTTGGCTTGGCATTATTCATGACTTTCATTGAGGTACAAAACGGTAAACTTATGGCTATTAATATGAATCCTGAAAATGGTGCCCCAAATGTTTTGGTTGAAGACTCTCAGAATGTACTATTATATGTTTGGGTCAAAACAGACCTGGCTCCAAATATTCCTGTATATGTGCCAAATGAGACACATGATGTAATTACTGAAATATCAAGAAAGTACAGAGCAATACTTAGTTTTGCCAGTATTACAATAAGCTGTGCCTCTAAAGAAGGTAATTTAATTCCAAAATGTGGAGGTGAATACTATGCAGTGTTGAATGAATTTGAAGAAATTTGAACAAACAAATTAACTAGACCCAATTGTTCAAGGGAATACAGGTTCAGGATACTCTCTATATTCAAATTTCATTCTATCTATTTGAGTTAAGCCTTGATAGTTGGATTTTTATTTGACTCATGTCATTGTCTTTCATAACTTTGAATAAAGAATAAGCTAACTTGAGTTAATCCCGAGATATGTTTCATATTAATTTGTTTGTTGTATAAATGTATAATAAGCCCCAGTTATGAAAACCCATTTTAGTTCTAGGTTAATCGTGATTATTTGTTCTCTTAATAGCATATTCTTTTTAACAACATGTCATAAAGAACCTCCAGTCGCCACCGTTTCCCCAGTAATAACTCAGGAAGAAAAACTCACCCAACATGAGAAAGAAATCATTAGTAAAATTAATGATTTTATGCCTACACAGATTGCATCAATGTTTCAAGATCATTTCAACGATATTAGGAGTGAACAGGGCTATGCTTTATATCTTGATTCTCTTGAAACTTCCATTGATGAATTAAAAAGTACAATTCAGTTAAATTTTAGTCTAGATGATTATAAAAAAGCATTAGATAACTCTTTGCTCAATTTCAAAAAAAAGAATTCATTTGGTTGCTTGGGATTGGGCTATGCAAAAGGTGTTGAAGTTGACCCAAGTCTTTCTGGTAGTATTGGTGCAGGTGTTATAGCTGGACTACAAGCAGCTGGTGGTGGTGGAGTTCAAACAGTTTATGATTTTGTTAATATGGAACGCCAAATTTACTATTATATTTTTTGTAGCGATGGTTATACTCTTGGCATAGGAGCAGCTGCTATTTTGAGTGCGAGTATTGGTTTTTCAGGAGTTAATGAATTAATAACCGGAATTAAATATCACAACAGTAATTCAGGCATAAATCAATTTGAGGGAGCAGGAATTTCTACAAGTTATTCTCTAGGTAGTGATTTGGCAGAATTTTTTGGTATTGATCTCTCCATTGGCATTGGAATTTCAAATGATGCAATAGCAGATTTCAGTGGCGTTAACAATTTATTATCTTGTCCTACGAATATGGTGGAAATTGAAAATGGAACTAAAGAGTACTCATTTGAAGTATCAGGTTCCGTGTCTGCAAGTATAGGAGCTGAATTTGTTTTAGCATTTAGTAGTGATAAAATGGGATCTTATACATATGGTGCAAGAAATACTTACAAGAAATTTTCAACTGATAGGGCATTAGCTGGGACCAGAATGGCAACAGAGCTATTACATATTGGTCCAATATCAGGTATTAAGTCTATTGTAAATCCCTTTGATATAATTGCTTCAGCTATCGCGGTTGTTTATGGCTTAAAGGATGTTTCAAGCTGTCCAGCAACAGTGCCTGCGATAGGAACCAAAGCGATCAGTAATATTACAAGCACAAATGCAACATGTGGTGGAATTATAACAAATAATTGTGGAAGCAATGTTATAGCACGTGGTGTCGTTTGGAGTACATCTGAAAATCCCACAATTGCAAATAGTAAAACCAATGATGGCACAGGAACTGGCAGTTTCACAAGTAATTTGACAGGATTAACTGCAAATTCAACCTATTATGTAAGAGCATATGCTACTAATAGTGTCGGTACTGGTTATGGGAATCAAGTAAGTTTTACTACTCAAACTAGTGGAGGGATAGGAATAATTTTCAATCCAAATTTAAAGTATGGTTCTATTTCTGACATAGATGGTAATATATATAAAACAATAACAATTGGAACCCAGACATGGATGGCTGAAAACCTGAAAACAATTAATTACAACGATGGCACATCTATTCCATCAGTAACAGATGGAGTAGCATGGATAGGATTATCCACTCCAGGCTTCTGTTGGTATAATAATGATGCTGTTACCTACAAATCTACTTATGGTGCATTGTACAATTGGTACGCAATTAACACAGGTAAGCTCTGTCCAACGGGCTGGCAAGTAGCTACTGAGGCTGAATGGAACGCCTTATCAGACTATTTGAATGGTGAAATGGTCGCTGGTGGCAAACTGAAAGAAACAGGCTTAAGCCATTGGTCAAATCCAAATACTAGTGCAACCAATGAAAGCGGGTTTACAGCTCTTCCGGGTGGTTATCGTGTTGGGAATGGTTATGGTGGTGCATACTCAGATATTGGCGAAAACGGATATTGGTGGTTGGCGACGGAGATAAGTTCAACAAGTGCCTGGAGCCGTAATATTAGCTACAATTATAACTCTGTGAGTAATATTGGCAACTTTAAGCAAGCTGGATATTCTGTTCGTTGTATTCAGGGAGGAAGTCAAACATTGTTAGTTATAAATACTGAAGCAGTTACAAATATTACCAATAGTACAGCCATTTGTGGTGGAGATATAACTTCAGATGGAGGATCTGCAGTTATAGTCAGAGGTATATGCTGGAGTACATCACAGAATCCCACTACTGCAAATAGCATAACTACTAATGGTTCCGGGACTGGCAGTTTCACAAGCAATCTTACAGGTTTAGCACTCGCAACTACATACTATGTTAGAGCTTATGCAACTAATAGTTTTGGTACTACTTATGGTAATCAAGTGAGTTTTACTACCTCTTGTGGACAAACTGGTAATGTTACAGATATTGACGGAAATATCTATAATACAGTAACAATTGGGACACAGGTTTGGATGGAAGAAAATCTTAAAGTGACTAAATATCAAAATGGGGATATTATGCCCAATGTTACTGATAATACTACTTGGACTGGTCTTAACAGTGGAGCATATTGCTGGTATAATAATGATGGAGAATCAAACAAAGATATTTATGGAGCTTTATATAATTGGTATGCAGTAGTTGACTCTAGGAACGTTTGTCCAATCGGTTGGCGTGTACCCTCCGACACCGACTGGAACACTTTAATAACCTATTTGGGAGGACAAAATGTGGCCGGTGGTATGCTTAAAAGCATTTCAGGGTGGTACGGAAATAACGTCGGTGCTACAAATGAAAGCTGTTTTTCAGCTCTTCCTGGTGGTAATCGTTATGAAGCTACAGGAATATTCGAAAACATGCCCTACTACGGCTACTGGTGGTCTGCTAATCAGAGTCCATATTACCCTGATGATGCATTATTCTATGAGATAGATTACAGTTTTGCTTATATAGGTTATGCTTATTACCCGAAACGATATGGATTTAGCCTTCGCTGTTTAAAGGATAATTAAACCAGCTAAATAGGAATTCGGGTTGTTCCTTTTATGTGTCATTGCATGAACCATAGTCTTAGGTATGCATAAGAAATCGCAACTCTCACTATTGATTAATGCGAGCCTGCTGCAGCCAATTTGATACGGCATTCGTGGGTTTGCATTAAGCAATATTTCATGACACCAATAACCCCACTTCATATGCCGAAAATTCGCTCCCCTGCAGTCGGGCTCCTCGCTAAAACAGTCTACCAGACTGTTTATTAACGCTCGGCCCTTCGCAACGGCTCGCGCCAGACTGAACTTGGTTCAGGATCTTTTGTAAACTAAATATAATGTGTATCATATTCTGTTTTCCAGATCATTTAGTAGGTTCAATTAGTAACAAATTTCTTTATATTCTTATAAAACCTAATTATGAATTTGTAAAAGAAAACTAGCTGATAATTTTGTCAGAAAATACCCCTACTTAATAGATGCATTTTCTTACTTTTGCTTACATGAATAATATTGCTGACATACATAGTAGATTAACCTCAAATAAAGAAGTTGAAGATTCTAAACATTTGGTCTTAACATTTGCTAAAGAATTGGGATGGAATCCTAGCTATTTTATTGAACCTGCTTCTACAGAAAAATCCAATGGATATTTAGTTGTTGAACACGGATTACAAAATTCTGCAGTAATCTCTTTCCTGAATGTAAGGAACGAAGATTTAACATCACTTGAAGAAGAAAATTTATTAGCAATATCATATAATAACTTGGTAAATTGGCATATTACCGTTGATGAAAGATATATTAATTATTATTTCATTTTAAATAAAGAGGATAGAAAGGTTGAAACAAAAAAGATTGAGATTGGCAATGAGAAAGAGGCATTAAGTGTTTCCACTTTTTACGAAATCATCGGGAAAAAACCGAATTCAAACATCAAAGCATTAGATGACGTTTTAATTGAAAATATATCTAAGTGGAAAAGGATACTTTCGACAGATCTGGAAGGTGATATTGATTTGGTTTCGCTTTCGCACTTATTTAACGCAATAATTTTTCTACGATCAATTGAAGACGGGCAAAAGAGGAGTAGTGAAATTGATCATTCTATAAAGATATTTTTAGATGTGTTAAGTACTGGTTATTTTCATAATATAACTCAAATAATTTCTGAGGTCGAAAGGAGTCTAAAGGTCACTATTCCTGAATACGTTGTTCAAAAAGAAAAAATTCTAATTTTTAATACAATTAGCATTTCAGATATTAAAAGATTCTGTACCAGTTTTTATGAAAATGATTATAATAGATTTAAGTATGATTTTTCTATAATGACCAAACATGCTTTAAGTAGGATATATCAAAAATATGTTTCTATTTTAAGTGTACCTTCCTTCGACCAATTAAATCTTTTTACTCCAATTCCAATCGAAAAAATAAACAAGGACATTGGTGCATACTATACTCCTGAATATGTAGCTCGTTTTTTCTCAAAATATCTATGTAAGAATTATACTGAAAAGGAATTTGACTCGATTAAAATTTTAGAACCAGCTGTTGGATCGGGTGTTTTTCTAAGGACTATTTTAGAAACTCAAATTGAACAAAGAATTTCAAATGAAACAGAATTAAAAACCGACATCTTGTTTGATAATGTCACTGGTATTGATATCGACCCTAACGCCTGTTTATCAACAATCCTTTCTTTAACCTTGTTGCATTATGTTTTTAATAAATCATTCATACGACCGTGTGTTATAGAAGGTGATTCTTTAAAAATATTGAAGAATAAAATAAGTGTGGGTGAAACGGTTGATGTTGTAATCTCAAATCCTCCCTATATAAATCAAGATAACAAAAATCTTGAAGTAATTAATGAATATAAAGATATCCTCAAAGGAATTAGTTATGGGAAAATTGATATATATCAAGCATTCATAAAACTTTCGATTGATTTGTTAAAACCCAACGGATTAGGTTTGTTCGTACTTCCTCAAAATTTTCTAGTTGCTCAAAGTTCAAAAAAACTTAGAAATTATCTTTTGGAACATTGTAAAGTTGAATTACTCGCGGATTTATCTTCTATTAATGTATTTGACAAAATTGGAACATACACTATATTATTGATATTCAGAAAAAAATCCAATATTCCTTTTACAGATTTAACTTCTTGGTTATTGAAATGTCGAGGCTCTGTCGGTGAAGCCCTAAATCAAGTATTAATGGAGAATGAATCAAAGGAGAAATTATATCAAGTTTACAAAACAGAAGATTATTTCAAACCAGGAATTGATTGGTTTTTACTTAATAAATCTGAAATAGAATTACTTAATAAACTAAAAAGAAATATCACTATTGATAAATTCCTGAAGATAAGTCAAGGTATCGTCACAGGTAAAGATAACGTGTTCATAAGAGATATTAACAAAGTAAAAAAAGATGAAAGATCAATTTACAAGGCTTTTTTACCTGATCAAGAAATTAATTCTTATACGGTTGAAAGCAAAATTCATAAATTGGTTTTCTATCCATTTCTCAACAATAAGATAATTGACGAAGCAGATTTATCTAGTAATTTTCCAGATACTTGGGAGTATTTAAATGATAGGAAATATATTTTGACTAAGGAAAGATCAGATGTAAGAGAGGGAAAGTTACTATGGTGGAAACTACATTCTCCAGGTAGACCCGAATATATTAATTCACCCAAAATTATCTCTCCTTATGTTTCAATTTTCCCAAAATTTGCTCTAGATATAGACGGTGAATTCATAACTTCTCGCTCTCCATTTTTTATCTTAAAAGATGCTCGATATGAGAAGGAGTTGTTATATTATTTTCTAGGAATTTTAAACTCTACTCCATGCTATTGGTCATTATCAGTACAATCACAAAAGCAGTCAGGTGGATACAATATTTTTCATTTAAATCTTCTTAATACTGTATCGGTTCCAGATCCAACACTACCTGAAAACTTAAATCTGGTTTCTAAAATGATATTAAATGTTAAACGTCGAATCGTTGAAAAAAATGATATAAAGAAAATGGAGATCGAAAGAAGTATAAATCAAATTTCCTGCGATTTATATCAACTGAATCCCAACGAAATTGAATTATTAGGTCTATAAAATGGGGATAAAAAACATTATAGTAAATGAAACAGAATTAAATACTTATAGAGTTGATCAGATTCGACAATTAGTTAAAATAATATCCGCAAATAAGAATATATATCCTAGCAGAGTCCCCTCCAAGGGCTACGACAAAATTGTTTTTTGTGTAACTGACAACCAACGTATTACAGATTTTAAACAGTTTAATATAACTTCGGAAATTAACGAACGATTTAAAACCAAAAATCCCTTGTTTAATGCAAGTTATTATGAGATATGGGATAAAATTATCGATTCGAAACAGAATTATAGATTAAGTAGAATTTACTTCCATTTATATTCAAGCGAACAGGATAAGGAGTATATATTGCTCCATACAGATCCGATAGATACGGATTCGGTACATGGAGATTATAAACGAAGTCCACATTTGCACATAAAGGAAACTAAAGATAGTACCATAGCTCATGCTCATCTTGCTTTAAATATAAATGATTATAATGTAGCATTATCTTCACTGGAAGAATTAAATAACTGCTTTAGAAATCATATTGAAATGTTATCACATCAAATTTTACAAATCAGGTAAATGAGAATTAAACAATTCATAATTGGCCTAGTGTTAAAGATTTGTCTATCATCAAAATTATGCCACTATTAAAAAAGAATATAATTAAAAATGTCTCGGAATTTATTGATTACATTGAGCTTATAAAAAAGGCCAATGAAAAATCTGGGAATAACGCTGATTTGCTTTTTCGCGGTCAACCTATTGATAAACCATTGTTGCCTAGATTAGCAAGATTAGATTTGAGAATCAGGACAAATAGTATGATTAAAACAGAACAACTAATTTTAGCTGAATTTAAAAGAGGTATTTTACCATTATCAGAATTTAAACCTGATAATAATTGGGATCTTCTTGCCCTAGCTCAACATCATGGATTACCCACAAGACTATTAGATTGGTCATATAGTGCATTGGTTGCATTATGGTTTGTAGTTGAGAGAAGTTCTGAAAAAAATGAAGATGGCGAATTACAGGATGGAGTAATATGGATTATGGCCGCTAATGTTGAAGATTTTAGGACTGATACAGAGACTACTGACCCTTTGTCGAACAAGATTACTAAGATCTTTCGTTCAACTGTTGTTTCTAGAAGAATATCCGCTCAATCTGGAGTATTTACTGTCCATAAAATAAATGATACCGGAAGAATTGTAAGATTTGAAACACATGAGCACTTTAAAAATAAGCTCACGAAATTAACTGTACCGTGTAAATCATTCCCTTTAATAAGAAAACAGTTAGACACCTTAGGGATAAATAGTTCAACCGTATTTCCAGATATGGATGGATTTTGCAAGCATTTACAATGGAGATTTGCAAAATTAGATGATGAGAAAACTTAAGATTTATAATATTAGATATCAACTTATCAAGACCATGTAAAATTAATGGTGTATTGTGTCCCTGTCCTTTAACTTCACAACTAATTTCAATTATTGTATAACACAGTATTTAAATTATTTACAACATTATAGCATTCCCATTTAAGGCCATTTCTAGCCCGTTTAAGCCACTTTCTACTACCCTATAGTATTCTGCATTAACAAAACGCAACATTGTTTTAAAACGCTTATATACAGCTGCTTAGAGTATTTGTTGTAGCTGCTCTTTATCCTATCTATTTATATATCAGTATATTAATTATGCAACTGTATAGCTTGGGATTTTGGGAGATGCAAAATAAAATTGTTTTAATAATGACTAAGGGTTAATTTTGGTAGAGATGTAATAAGACTATATAAAGCACTTATTAGTTGTGTATAATTTATAAGCATTCTTATTAAATTTATAGACTTTTTATTTAAATGCATGGTATTCTTATAATAATCGGGATTGCCCTATTTGTAGCTCTCTCTTCCTTTGTGTCGTCAACAGGAAAACTAATTGACAAAAGATGGAAAGGGCTAAAAATTGTAACACTAAGAGGTTGGTTTATTATTGCATTAAATTTTGGAGTAATAATTTTATCAGTTCTACAATATAGCTTTAACGAAAAAGAATTAAACCAAAAGGAGATTGAGGCATCAAATAAGCAAACAAAAAGAGATTCAATCTTAAAATCAAACTATGATTCTTCACTATATGTTTTAAAAAACAAATTTGACACAACCAATTTAAACACCGTTTCTATTGTAAGCCAGACACTTGGGGAATATGGTTATTTATTAGATTCAACTCAAAAAAGACTTGTAAGAATTATTAAAGATTCCTCTAAGATGAAAATAATAAGTCCAGAAGAACCAGTTTTGTCAGTTTGTAGTTTTGAAGGAATTAAACTTGCAAGAATTGAAAATGATTCTTATTATTTTGACCTTTTATTTTGTAGTAATGGAGCTGCCAGTACTGGATATAATATTAAGGCTTTTATTGTAATTGCTGATTCATTAAACAATTTTTTGTACTTGAAAGATAATTTGTCACTTTCAGACGAATTGCAAATTTTGAAGGATGCGGCATTTGTACAACACTTTAATTTTTCTAATAAAATAAATTTCAATTTCCTCTATATTTATGTAAAAGGAACCTATAAAAATATTGACAGGACAAAGACTTACAACTTAGACGCAGCCTATTACTATAGCAAAATCGGAAAAACATCGGGAATGGTTATGGGTAAAACAAGAGAAAAAATCATAAATTCCATTACAGAAAACAAATAAACTACACACACGGTCGAAATAGTTAATTTCTTGCTGCCAAAAACCAGAGCTACCATAATATTCAAGATTAAACCTCCCAATTCCCCAACTATCATCAATTATCGTATAATACAATATATCAACTATATACAATATAGCCATAAAGCGCCAAATTGTCTTACCATAGACAATAGGAAGAATAATCTCTTCCTGTGAATAGAATAGTGTCACTTTACCACCTAAATGTTCCTATGAACCAATTCTGAATATTGATACTTCAACCCCCCTTAAATTTTACCTACCGTCTACCAAAATAGCCCTACCCGTTTCTACTAACTCACACCAGTTGGACCTATCCTATTCAGGAAGATCAGTGTCTAAACGGTTAGGCTGTTTTACACCACGGTATAAATCTTTTGATAATTTAAGAAAATGTTTCATTGCATTATCTCTTTTAATAAATGCACCACTACCATCATAGTAAAATTGATCATTACTTGTTGGTACTTCTGCTTCTTCAAAGTCTACATCAAATGCTGTATGTGCCGGTCTTATATATATTCTAGCTACTTCAAAATGGCAACGAATCATATCTTCTTCTTGTCTTGTTTCATATATGGCCACTTTATCATTTCTACAGACTAGAGTATAGAATAAATCATTCTTCCTAAAATGTGTTTTCAGTATCTTCATTATTGTGTGTTATTAAATTGTTATTGCTGATCTCCCTTTAGAATTGTGGTGTGATTGCCAATCTTAAGTACAGGGAGTTATATGATTAAACCAGTTCGGATTGACACGAATACTGATTTATTATTGTATACGATTAAATAACATAAAGGTTACATAAAACGCTATAAAACAGCATATTAAATAACGGATTTCTAATTGCAACATGTACAAACCATATATAGATCAAAATATCAATTATGCAACTTTTTTATGCATGGGATTTTGGGGAGGGCAAAATAAAATTGTATTGAATAAGATTAAGGTTTAAATTTGATATTAGTATCATGAAGAGGATAAGATTAATAAACAATTATTATTAAGATTGAGGATAACCAGTATTGATTTATGAGTCATTAAAACTATAAGATAATGAAGCATATTGGACGTTTCAGTAGTAATTTTACGCTATTGTTTATGTTTTTACTTAGTTACGGGAATCAAACTTCTGGGCAAAAGAATGTAAATATATCAGCAGGTTTTGGACTTCCAGAGTTATTGAATATTGGTGTACGATACCAACTTGAGCAAGTACAAATAGGTTTGAGCGTTGGTTCTATCCCGGTTAAAAAAGATGAAAGTATATTTTCCGTTTCGGGTGATGTTTTTTACCACTTTGGAGGATATTCGAAATTATCAACAAGACATCCTTGGTATGGGAGGGTTGGATTGGATTATCTTAAAGATGAAACAGAGACTTTATTAGATAAATATTTGTATCTTAATTCAAGGATTGGAAGAGACTTTAATATTTCAAAAAAAATAGCGATTGAGATAGAAGCTGGTGCTTTTTTCCGACTGTTCTATAACGAAATTAGAAAAAATCCTTCAAATGCATGGGAGTTTGATTTTAATTTTCCAGTATTACCAAGTTTTGGAATAGGATTGTCTTATTGCCTTTAACAGAATTAGATAATAATTACGAGGTTAGATCATTGGCCTGATATACTTTGGAATTACTTGGTAAATCATGGTTTTTGGTTCCCCAAGGTAGGTACCTTTGATATAACAGACGAAACCTCAACAATAGAGTGCTTTATATTTTTCTTTTCACAATAATTGAAATTCGCAACCCCAATTCCCCAACTATCATCAATTATCGTATAATACAATATATCAACTATATACAATATAGCCATAAAGCGCCAAATTGTCTTACCATAGACAATAGGAAGAATAATCTCTTCTTGTGAATAGAATAGTGTCACTTTACCACCTAAATGTTCCTATGAACCAATTCTGAATATTGATACTTCAACCCCCCTAAAATTTGACCCCC
>JBEKWS010000034.1:0-30902 GCA_049512815.1 Bacteroidales bacterium
CCGTCAGGTAGCTGGACCATCAATCCTGGCTCAATCGCAGGAAGTGGAACAAGTACAACAATATCTGGCTTAGCAACAGGCACCCACAATTATACAGTTACGGATGCATCAGGATGTACTTCGGAAACTTCAGCTAATGTGGTTATCAATGCCCAACCAATAATACCAACTATTGCCACATCATCTATTATCGATGCTTCCCTTTCAACTGCTATAGGAGGTGGTAATGTTACTTCTGATGGAGGTTCGGCAATAACTGAACGAGGTGTATGCTGGAGTACATCTATTAACCCCACTATTGTTGATTCGAAGACAACAGATGGGACAACTCCTGGTTCATTTACAAGTATAATTACTGATTTGATAAATGGAGTTACTTATCATATCAGGGCTTATGCAACGAACTGTGCAGGTACGGGCTATGGACCAGATGTTACTTATACACACAACACGACAGGTATTGATAATATAAAAATCACTGAAATATCTGTATTCCCCAATCCAATAACCGGTATGCTTTATATTGAATATAAAAATGATAATTATGAGACAATTAAAATATTGAATTCACAGGGGGTACTTTTAGCGAAGGCAAAAGCTATTTCGCCAAGGCAGCAGTTTGATTTTTCAAAATATGAATATGGTCTTTATATACTCGAATTTGTTAAACCGTCTGGTGAGATAACGAGAATTAAAGTTATAAAATTATAATTTTATATCCCCTTCATAAGATTCCCAAAACCTTAATTTTGAGGAAGATCGATAATCTCTGGTGCGCTTTCTATTTATTTATATGACTTGGTAAAAAATTCCCAAAACGCACTACAAACGGATACAATTTGCTTAGCACAGTAGTTGTAATTCATTACCCCAACTCCCAATATTACTCATTATACTGAATATCAATAACATACTGCACGGACACAATCCATTTTAAGGCCATTCCCAGCCATTCTAAGCTATGTTCTACTTCCCTATAGTATTCTTCAATAACGAAACGCAACACTATCTTAAAACGCTAAATTACAGCCAATTAAGTTATTATTGCAGTTGCACAACATATTAACTATTTATATATCAGCATATTAATTATGCAACTATTTAGCCTGGGACTTTGGGACCGGGCTTTTTCATTTTTTATTAATCACTAATCATTTATTTGAAAAATCGATTATACTGAGTATCTGAAACCGGAGCATAAAAAGCATAATATTAATACAAGAGGTTAATGGAATTTAATTACAAACAGACCGATAACATTAAACTAGGAAAGAGTGTTAAATATCCTAAATTAGCACCTGAATTAGAGCTCAAGTTAACCAAGGTAGATCTTTAATACTCTACATAAAGTATTATACTTTAAACTTTTGATCACCTTATCTTTGATTTGCCTGACTCTTTCACTTGTCAGATTAAATTCTTCACCAATTTCCGCGAGTGTGTGCATGTGTTTGCCGTTTAATCCAAAATAAAATCTGATAATATCGGCTTCTCTTGGGTTCAATTTATTAAGGACCCTTTCAATTTCTTTCCTTAGTGAATCCGTTAGCAATTCTTTATCAGGGCTAGAAGCATCTTCGTTTAATAAAACATCATACATGTTTCCTTCTTCACCTTCTACAAAAGGGGTATCCATTGAAATATGCCCTCCGGCGTTTTTTATGGCTATTGTCACATCATTAGGAGTTAACTCTAATGCCTGTTCAATCTCAAGGATAGTTGGTTCTCTTTCATACTTTTGTTCTAGTTCAGCAATGTTTTTTTTAATTTTATTAATATGATTTATTCTGTTTAGTGGGAGCCGTACAATTCTTGTGTTTTCTGCCAGGGCCAGCATAATAGATTGCCTGATCCACCAAACGGCATATGAAATGAATTTAAAACCCCTCGTTTCGTCAAATCGTTGTGCTGCTTCGATCAAACCAAGATTCCCCTCATTGATTATATCTGCAAGGCTCAAGCCATGGTTCTGATACTGCTTTGAAACAGATATAACAAATCTGAGATTTGCATTTATCAAACAATCCCGTGCATTAAGGTCCCCCTTGTGTATCCTTCCGGCAAGATCAACCTCTTCTTCTGCAGTAATCAGCTTAAACTTGGCTATCTCATTCAGGTATTTGTCTAAGGATGAGTCTTCCCTGTTTGTGACCTGTTTGATGATTTTCAATTGCCTCATTTAAAAGAGGATTTGGACTTATAATATACATATGATATACTTTCTAAAGGTACCATTTATTAGGCAAAAAAATCATCCCTCTTAGGGATTTGTTGATTCAGCTTTTTCATTTCTATTCAATTATTAATCAAACTATCATGAAAACACAACAGACTAATATATCTGAAGTAAGACTCGTTTATAGGACTAAGGTCAAAGCTTCTGAAAGATTACAGGTTAAATGCTCAAAGGATGCATTTGATATATTTATTGAGAATTGGGACCTGGATTCAATAGAACATATTGAAGAGTTTAAGCTCATGCTATTGATATGATAAAGCATAACTCTGTGAAATTTATTCCCTGATTCAAAGTCCAAATAAAAGAAGTTAATAAAGATCCTCGCCCAAATAAATTATTACAACTTTCATACAATTAATAAAATAGATTATTCATATTTTTTAAATTTGTATATTAATCCTATTAGACATTATGTCAAAATCTATAACATTATGATTTCACTTAAAGAATTTGATCATTTAATTAGAACATGTGTAGAAAGAATCAAAAACAATGCTGCTACCAATATTGCTGCTAATCCAGAAGATCAACTTAAACGACCCATTTCTGATTTTATTGAGAGTCTATTTATTAACGAAATCATAACTAAAACTGAAACTCCTGTTGAAGGTCTGGGAGCCAGACCTGACATTGGTGTAGCTAGAAAAAATTTATTATGTGGATATATAGAACTTAAAGCACCTGGTGTTAGTATTAAATCATTTAAAGGGCCCAATGCTGTTCTAAATAAAATGACCCCTAAGACGACCCCTGAAAATAAAAAAACTCTCTAAAGTGCATAATTAGAGAGTGTTTCAATTTAAAAGTGTAGCCCCACCAGGAATCGAACCTGAATCTAAGGTTTAGGAAACCTCCATTCTATCCATTGAACTATGGGGCCATTATTTATTTTTCAAAAATTCTTTTCCACAACCGCTTTTGAAATATTTTTCCCGTTTTCTTGCTTCTATCCTAGATTCAGCAGTTTCATAATAAATCAAAACCCATGGCCGGAATCCCTTAGTTGACTTAGTTTTCCCTTGATTATGCTCCTTTATTCGTTTTTCAAGGTTTACAGTAAATCCAACATATATCCTATTATCAAAACTACTCTTTATGGCGTAAATAACATAAGCCATCATGTAATTTTTTAACTAACCTCCATTCCCTGCCTGCCGGCAGGCAGGTATCTCTACCTGTCGGTATACAGGCATTGAACTATGGGGCCAATTTTAGTCGCAAAAGTATAGCTTTTTTTTATCATTCCAAATCGCCTGATTTAACATGCATGACACATCACGCACGGCACACGACGCAAGCAAGAAGAAAAACTGCGCATCGTGAGTCCTGTGTCTTGCGTTCCTTTCATTCCATACTGAAAAATAAATTATCTTTGATAATATAAATTGAAAATATCGTGAATTGGTTAGATGCTATTATAGTCGTTATTCTTATATTGTCACTGGTGTCGGGATTTATTAACGGACTGGTAAAAGAGGTGGCTTCGCTTGCGGCATTGATTCTAGGAATCTGGGGAGCCATCAAATTTTCAACCTTTACTGCCGAAAAACTTTATGATTATTTTGATATGACCGGACATTATGTAGGTGTAATTGCATTCCTTATTACATTCGGCATATTTGTAGTGATTATTCATTTTATAGGGATGTTGGCTGATAAAGTTGTAAACGCAGCTTCTTTAGGCTTTGTAAACAGGCTTTTTGGAATTGTTTTTGGCTTATTGAAATCAGTACTTATAATGAGTGTTTTATTTACAGTTTTGAATGCTATCGATGTGCGGAGATCATTCCTTCCAAAGGAAACAATTGAACAGTCCAGGTTCTATAATCCGATTTCCGATATTGCTCCGGCTATCTTTCCGATTATTGGAGAGGGAGGGTTTAATCGCAGTTTCGACCGGTTTAAAAAGAAGCCCGAAGGGACAACTCTCTGACCCTGTTTGTTATATTTGGAACTTTGAAAAGTACTCTTATGAATTTTGTTGATGAACTGAAATGGAGAGGCATGATACATGATATTATGCCCGGGACAGAAGAATTATTGGAAAAGGAAAAGATTAGCGGTTATATCGGATTCGATCCTACTGCCGACTCATTACACATAGGTCATATGGTGCAGGTTATGCTGCTTGTCCATTTCCAGAAAGGCGGTCATACCCCAATTGCCCTGGTTGGCGGAGCAACAGGAATGATAGGAGACCCTTCCGGTAAATCGGAAGAAAGGAACCTTCTTGATGAAGTATCTCTAAGAAAAAATCAGGAAGCAATAAAGAAGCAACTTTCTAAATTTCTCGATTTCCAGTCTGATAATGATAACAGAGCTGTTATCGTGAACAACTACGACTGGATGAAGGAATATTCTTTTTTGGGTTTTATAAGGGATATTGGGAAGCACATTACGGTTAACTATATGATGTCTAAAGATTCGGTTAAGAAAAGAATCAGGTCTGATGCTAAAGAGGGAATGTCATTTACGGAGTTTTCTTACCAACTTGTACAGGGCACGGATTTTCTGCACTTATTCAATAACTTCAACTGCAAGCTTCAGATGGGTGGTTCTGATCAATGGGGGAATATAGTAACTGGCACCGAGCTTATCCGCCGAAAAACAGGAGGTGAAGCCTATGCCCTTACCTGCCCGCTGATAACAAAATCTGATGGAACTAAATTTGGTAAAACAGAATCGGGAAATGTCTGGCTCGACCCGGAAAAAACTACCCCTTACCAGTTTTACCAGTTCTGGCTTAATGTTTCGGATGAAGATGCGGCAAAATATATTAAAATCTTTACCATTTTGGGTCAGAAGGAAATTGAAGATATTATTACTGACCATAATAAAACTCCCCATGAAAGACTTCTTCAGAAAAGGCTTGCTGAGGAGGTCACCGTTATGGTACATTCCCGCAGTGAATATGAAGGTGCTGTTGAGGCATCTCAGATATTATTTGGAAAGGGAACCACGGAATCACTGAAAAAGATGAGTGAGAGTACATTCCTCTCTGTTTTTGAAGGAGTTCCGGTATTTGATATCAAGATGGAAATTCTGCTTAAAGGAATTACTATTGCCGATCTTTGCACAGAATTTTCACATATATTTACTTCAAAAGCTGAATTGAGAAGACTTGTACAGGGAGGAGGATTTAGCTTAAATAAAGTAAAGATCGATAATCCTGAGATGATAGTTGACCTGAAACTACTTCTGAACAATAAATATCTACTGGTGCAGAAAGGGAAGAAAAACTATTACCTGATCCGGGTAAGTTAGAAGTTATTTTACAAAATCCGCGGCGATAATCGAGACGTCATCAAAAGTTGAAGGATTATCATTGGGCAGCCCAAGTTCCTTTATCATTTCTCTGATATTGTTTTCCACAGGTTCAGTGTTTGAAATATGGCGGATAATTACCCTTGTTCCAATATCATTACCATCAGCATCTTTTAACTCAGAAAGGCCATCTGTGTAGCAAACAATCTTTGAAGAGTTATTGATTACTATTTCAGATTTCTCCACCATAGGAATTTTATCAAGCATTCCGATCCCTACGCAGCCAGATCTGAGAGGAAGAGTCTCTCCGGTAACTGTATCGTAAAGCACAGGGGGATTATGGGCAGCATTGATATATTCAAGAACCCCGCTCTCATGATCATACCTTGCAACAAATAATGTTATGAATTTTTCTCCTGCTGCATTTACAACCACAATTGAATTGAGTTTAATAATAAGTGTTTCAAGCTCAATATCATGGGTAAAAAGAGCTCTTAAACTTGCCTGGAAATTTGACATTAACATAGCTGCTGAAATTCCCTTACCTGAGACGTCGGCAATGCAGAACCCTGTTTTCTTTTCTGAAAGTCTGATACAATCATAATAGTCCCCTCCAACTTCATAATGAGGATAATAAAACCCAGTTACAATCAGTTTGGGATTTTTTGGCATCTGACTGTTATCGGGGATTAGCATTTTTTGCATTTTGGCCGCCAGTTCCAGCTCTTTTTTAATTGCTTCCTGACGCAGGCTTTCATTGAATAGTCTGATGTTCTCAATGGCAACAATAATAATACTCGAAATAGTCTGTATGAAATTCAGATGTTTAAGTACAGGACTCATTCCTTCACCTTCCTCCTCGATGTCGCCAATAAAAATGAATGCCAGATGGACGTTATTATTATAAACTGGTACAATAATGTCAACCCCTTCGAAACCCAGGTCAGGCGCTCCGAAAAAAATCTCACAAATACCCAGTAGTCTGGATTCAACATCAATTGTTTCAAAATGTTTTGGAAAGCCGCCGTTCAAAAGACATTCCCAGGTACCGGAATGTTTAAAGATGAGGATTTTACCTATACCCAGGTTGTTTCTTAGGATGTACTCATATTTTGATAAAAGGACCTCAGTTGGTAGATTCGCATTGATCGATAATGTAATATCGAGCAATGAGTCTAATTTAAATTTTGAAATCTTTAATCTGTCAGCAAAGCCTTTTTTATCTTCCATGATTCTATTTATCCCTTAACTCTTTCAACGTACGACTTATCGCGAGTATCGATTCTGATTTTATCACCGGTATTTACAAACAGAGGGACCATAATTATTGCACCGTTTTTAACTTTTGCCTGTTTCAATGCATTGTTGGCCGTATCGCCTCTTAAACCAGGTTCGGAATACGTAACCTCCATAACTACAGACTGAGGGATATCTACAGAAAGGACAGTTTCAGTATCGGCATGAACAACTA
The DNA here is from genome assembly GCA_049512815.1 of Bacteroidales bacterium. GTDB lineage: Bacteria > Bacteroidota > Bacteroidia > Bacteroidales > VadinHA17 > LD21. The sequence continues at coordinate 6,975 of JBEKWS010000034.1, forward strand.
TCTCGACATTTGCTCCCTCCATGAGAAATTCATGATTTTCAATTAATGAATCCTGTACATGGATCTGTTCAAAGGTTTCGAGGTGCATGAAATAAAAGCCCATATCATCCTTATAAAGATACTGATATGGACGTCTTTCAACTCTTGCCAGGTTCACTTTAGTGCCTGACGAAAAGGTATTATCAATTACCCTCCCTGTTTTGAGGTTTTTAAGTTTAGTACGAACAAAAGCCGGTCCCTTACCAGGTTTAACATGCTGAAATTGCACAATCGTATAAAGGTCATTGTTGAATTCAATGACTAATCCGTTTCTAAAATCTGCAGTACTTGCCATAAATGTTTCTGTTATTCAATATATTAATTAATCGCTTTTTTTTTAATTTCAAGGGGGTATGCCAGTCCTTCATAACTCATAATCTCACATGTAAATGCACCTACAAATATATCAAATCGTATTTTAACCGGTAAAAAATTCTTATCAGCTGAAAACCAGAAAGAAACATCCTCTTCAGTTTTGAAAAGCCTTCCGGTTTCTGTTACCGGATTAAATTTATAGCACTTTATTTTGCCAACTTTTGTCTTTATTTCCTCTGTCCCGATAAATTTTAGCCTTACCGGGTAAAGCTCATCTGTGAACCATGTTGTAATTGTAGTTAATTCGCCTTTTTTTAGATTGCTGTCTATGGGGAGAATATGGTTCCGGAAAAAATAGAAACAGGAAAGAATATCATGAATTCCGGGTGAAGTGATATGTATCCCTGTGAGATCGCTGTTAAGAACTGAAGAATCAGCCCTTGAATGATGATCATATAAAACAACATTGTATCTTTTGTACCTGCCTTCGTGGATGTTTCTGATTGATTTCACAGGTAACTCGGTAACAGGGTCAATGAAACTCTCGTAAATATCCAATACCTTAAAAAGAGCTTCAGCCATTCCGGTCGTCCTTGCTGATAATTTTGAATGCCATACCTCTTTACCTTTAAATGTATCACTCTTTAACTCGAGTGTTCCGCTTCCGGCAGTTATAAAACCGTATTGAATGGTATAAGTTACTTTCTCACCAACTTTATATGATACTGCCTGACCCTTCGCAAAGGTTGAAATTATTAATACAAAACCGGTTATGTAAAAAATTCTTTCCATACTACTTCCTGCTGGCAAGCAGTAATTATGCCAATTATTTTCCAAGTATATTCTTTCTGGGTTTTGAAGTTATGAAATCTTTCAGATATAATGGCTCAAAGTAAGCAACATCTTCAAAATTATGATCTTTAAATGCCTTATATACAGGCCTGTGCATGTATGAGGATGATATCATGAAATCATCTGCAAAAAAAGTATTTTTTCGGTTAATCACCTCTTTGCATTTTGTTGCTCCATCACCAAAAAAGATAATCTTTTGTGATTCAGGAATATTGATAAATGAGTTTTCACTGATTATTTCTGCTGAAATATCTTTTATTTTGTTCCCATGGGAGTCATAAATTGCATAATAAACTTCCATTCTTCGGGCATTGAGCATCGGGCAATAGAGTGAATTCATATCAGATCCGGTACTTGCATTCTGGTTTCCTGAAATGCCCCAAAACATAGAAAGAGTTGTTTCTATCCCGATAAGAGGAATAGATGCTGCATATGCAATTCCTTTAGCTACAGAAACACCTATGCGCAATCCTGTATATGATCCTGGCCCTTTACTGACTGCAACAGCTTCAAGATCGCTTGCTCTTATTCCGTGCTCTTTAAGAATCTCATCAATAAAAATAGTAAGCATGGAGGCATGTGATTTTGACTCATTGCTTTCTCTCAAAGAGATTACCCCTGCACTATCACATAATGCCACTGAGCAAAGGTTTGTTGCAGTTTCAAGACATAAGATCATGTTTTGAAAGGTATACCAGCTGCCTATTTTACTTTAAAGAGCACTTCTTTTTTTACAACCTCGATAAGAGTGCTGTCTGATAATTTTTTACTGATTGCACTGAAAGGAGCAGAAATGACTCGATCGTTTACTGCTATTCCTGAAAGGATCTCTATATAGGAATTATCCTGAATTCCGGTTTTAACATCCTTTGCAAGAGCATATTTCCCGTCGGTAACAAATACTAATGTACGGATATCTTTTTCAGATGGAGTACCTGAAGTTTTTGTAGTATCGGTACGGGTTGTGACAGATTGGATCGGAACGGCAATTAAATCAGATTTTGATTGGGTACGGATATCAACAGTTGCTGACATTCCAGGCCTGAAAGGGTTTTTATCACCTGCATCAACAAGTTTCTGATATGATTGTGGAAGAACCAGAATTTTCACATCAAAATTAGTTACCTGATCAGCTGATACTCCTGTAGTTTTTGCAGAATTGGCAATTTCGGTAACTATGCCTTTGAATTTCTGATCGAGATATGCATCTACCTCAATCAGAGCTGTATCTCCGAGTTTAACTCTCGGGATATCATTTTCATTTACCTGTACTTGTGCTTCCATACGCGACAGATCAGCTACTCGCATTAACTCTGTACCTGGCATAAGAGAGGTCCCAACGGCTCTTTCACCCAATTCAACCAGCAGCATTGAAACAGTACCTGATATCGGGGCATAGATCGATGTTTTGGTAAGGTTTTCATTTGCATCTTTAAGTGAAGCTTCGGCACTTGTTATTGCAAACTTAGCCGCATCGACTGTTGCTTTTGCAACTGTATATGTTGCCTCAGCCTGTTCAAAATCTGACTTTGAAATAGTTTGCTCGTTATACAACTGTTTGTTTCTCTTGTATGACAGTTCGGCCTGAGTAAACTGAGCTTCTGCCTGAGCACGACGGGCCTGGGCCGAGCTTATTTCTGCCAAAGATCTGTCTCTCTGGGAAATGTAATTATCGGGTTTTATTCTCAGCAATAATTGGCCTTTTTCAACATGATAACCCTCTTTAACAGTCAGTTCTACAATTTCACCCGATACATCCGGACTTATTTTTACCTCCTTTTCAGGCTGAATTTTGCCATTGGCTGTAATAGTTTCAACGATTGTGCGTTTTTCAGCATTCTCAACAGCAACTTTCACCGTTATAGCTTTACCAAACCAGCCTGCTTTCTTTCCAATTACTGCAAAAAGGATCAGGACAATTACTATCGGAAGTAAAATCTTAAGTATTTTATTGTTTTTCATGTTTTTGTATCTTAATATGTTTTCGTATTTTAATTATTTATTAAGCGATAACGGTAGTCCTTTATAAAAATCGAGCACTTTGGTTTTAAAGATAAATTCATATTTTGCCTGTGCCATATCCGATTGTGATTTGAGTAGCTGCGTTTTTGCAGCATTATAGTCGACAGGAGTAACCATTCCAACATTAAATTTTTGTTCGGTATATCTGAAAGATTCTTCAGTTGAGGCAATTGCTTTGATACTTACGTTAAATTTTTTGAGAGCAGCTACTGCATCTGTATATGCCTGCTGGATATTTTTATAAAGTTGTTTTTGTGTTCCTTCAAGAGTGTACTGACTTGTTTCTACATTTAATTTTGAGTTTGAGATGTTTTTATTAACCTGCCATCCGTTTAAAATTGGGATATTTAATGTCAGGCCAACTCCTGAGTTTTTATTGTTTTTTAACTGAGCATTAAAGGACTCTCCAGGTACATTAGAAATGTCTGTATATCGGCTGTTTAAAGAATAGTTTAAGGAAACAACGGGGCTCCTGCCGCCTTTTGCCATTTTCAAACCATATTCACTGGCCCTGAGTTTCAACTCAGAGCTTTTTATTTCCGGCCTGTTTTTCTCTGCGATAGCATAAATCTCATCAATATTGCCTGTCACTATTGCATTAGGATCAACATTTATCTCAGGAACTACAACCTCAAATCCGGCGGGTGTTTTAAGCTCAAGAAACTGAGTGAGAGTAAGAACAGACGTTTCAAGCAGGTTTTTCTGAGTGATCAGAGAGAGCTCTTCCTGTGCTGCCTGCGCTTCTATCTCGAGAAGATTTCCTTTGGCAACACTACCGGCATCAACAAGTTTCCTTGTTTTCTCAATTTGCTGTAAAGTAATGTTAAGCTGATTTTCATTTGCTGCGACAAGCTCCTTGTTCAGAAGTATCTGCAGGTAAGCAAGTGCAACATTCAAAGCTACATTATCTCTGATATCCTGAAGATCCTGCTGGCTGGCCAGAACCAGATATTTGTTTTTTTGGATTGAATTATAATACTGTAAACCATTGAAAACCGGCACTGATCCTCCTAAATAGAAATAGTCGGATTGAAGAGTCTGTTTATAAAACGTGTAGGTGTTCTGATCCAATGCACGTCCAAATGAATAAGAATGCGAAGCCTGACCATTCAGGTTCGGTAACAATTGGAATCTTGCCAGATCAAGCGAATTTTTTTGAACCTCGGTCTGTATTGATTGTTGCTTTATCTGAATATTATTTTCAATGGCATATTTGATACAATCTTCCAACGACCATACTTTTTGTTGTGAGAAGATTAATCCATGTGAAGTAAGGAGACAAATAAATATTAATATTAAGAACTTTTTCATAATTAAATATTTTGTTTTTATCAGTAACCTATATTAAACAAGGTTAATTTTTAGACTATTTAACATTATAATATTTCAATTGCATTTGATAATTATCAGAACAGAAATCTTTTAAAAATAAGTTTACGAAGATAAATAATATCTGAGACAGAATAAATTTTTTCTATTAAAAGTGTGAATTAAAGATTTTGACTGTCAGTAATCATACATATTAAACTATTGATTTTGGCTTCGCCGAGCTCCGCTTCGCTTCGGTTCTTCGTTTACCCCTACCCCATGGAGCGCAAAGAACTGACCCCGCGTGCGGGGGGGCTCGACGCAGTCAAAATCAATTTACTCCTTACAATTTGTTTCAAACAGGATTTAAATTTAATTATATTTGTAACGATAATGGACTTTTTTTATCTATTAAATAATTAATTATATGGCTAGTAAGGGATTAAAACTGGAACCTGGAGTGATTTTTGGAGATGACGTGAAGTCACTTTTTGATTATGCTAACAAGAATGACTTTGCCATTCCTGCTGTTAATGTTGTCGGTACCAATTCTGTAAACGCTGTTTTGGAAACTGCAAAGGCGGTGAATTCTCCTGTTATTATCCAGTTTTCGAACGGGGGGGCACATTTTTTTGGTGGACTGGGTTTACCTAAGGAAAATCAGGTTGGGGCAATTGCTGGAGGTATTTCCGGAGCTCTTCATGTTCATAATGTGGCAGATTATTATGGCATTCCGGTAATTCTGCATACTGATCATGCTGCACGTAAACTTCTTCCATGGATTGATGCACTGCTTGATGCCGGTGAAGAATTTTACGAGACTAATGAAAAACCACTTTTCAGTTCACATATGCTTGATCTTTCAGAAGAACCGCTGAAAGAAAATATATCAACATGCAAAAAGTATCTCGAAAGAATGAGCAAGATTGGGATGACCCTTGAGATTGAACTTGGCGTTACTGGCGGAGAGGAAGATGGAATAGATCATTCCGGTGTAAACAGCTCTCGTTTATATACCCAGCCGGAAGATGTTGCATATGCTTATGAAGAACTTTTGAAAGTAAGCAATATGTTTACAATTGCAGCATCATTTGGTAATGTTCATGGTGTCTATAAACCAGGAAATGTAGAACTCAAGCCAATTATTCTGAAGAATTCACAGAAGTATATTATTAAGAAATTTAAAACTGGACCAAATCCGGTTAATTTTGTATTTCACGGCGGATCAGGATCAGAAAAGAATCTCATAACGGAGGCCATTAAATACGGAGCCATAAAAATGAACCTTGATACCGATATGCAGTGGGCTTTCTGGGATGGAATTAATAAGTATTCAAAAGAAAAGAATGCTTACTTGCAGGGACAAATCGGCAATCCCGAAGGAGAGGATAAACCCAATAAAAAATATTACGACCCAAGAGTATGGCTCAGAAAGGGAGAAGAGACTTTTATTACCAGGCTGAAAGAGGCATTTGCTGATCTGAATGCAATGAATCGCTGCTAGGGAATAAAACACCTCTGTCCCGCCGAAGCGGGAGGCTCTTCCTGCAGTCAGACTCTTCGCTAAAATAGCCCACCGGGCTATTTATTAACGCTCGGCCCTCCTAAAGGGGCGATAATACTCTAATTTTTACCTGATTTACACTAGTTTAGAAAGGATTAGCCTCTCATTAGGGGTTGGGGGGCAAAAAGGGGGTCATTTTAAAAGTTGTGAATACCATAAAAGACAGGCAGCCAGTCACATAGGGATTGGCTGTTTTTCTTATGTTTAAAACTATTTTTTAGCTTCAATCTCTTGATAATCTGTTTTTTTAAATTAGCTGTCTGATTCAAAATTGATGAGTGTGAGACATACGATTTATAAAGAAGACCGGTTAAGACGGACAAATCGCTTTTCTCTTATGCTAAACAACAGGGAAATGAGGGTCCTGGGCATTTATTGTAACCGATACCGGATAAAAAACAAATCGGAATTCCTCCGGGAGACAATAATGAAAGCTATTCTGAAAAGATTCGAGGATGAACATCCAACTTTGTGGGAAGAGAATGACCGCACACTTTTTAATCAGAATGTCACTCAATAACATTTGTATAATGCCTGTCTTTTTCTAATTTTACAAATTCCGCTTTGGAATTAGTATGGGATTAGATAATAAAATTGTCAATTCGGTTTGTATTTATAAGAAAAACAGGCGATTATTTCCTGATAATATTTAAAGATGTATCCTAACAATTTTAAAAATAATCCTTCAAAGAGAACTCCCTGGATAATTCTGGAGCTCGGAAGGATTTTTATTATGGGAAGGTCGATACCAGAAAATTCAAGCGACTTCTATCGGCCGGTTCAGGAGTGGATATCAAAGTATGCTCAAAATTATACAGAGAAATCAAAAATCGAGTTAGGGTTTGAATATATTAACACAAGTTCCATAAAATGGATCTTTACCATTCTGAGAGAGTTATCGGAGATGAAGGAGATTGCCAAAAATGCCAGCATTACCTGGTATTATGAACTGGGGGATGAAGATATGTGTGAATTAGGTTTTATTCTTCGGTCGTTTGTTGAATGCCCCTTTATTGTTGTTGAGGTGGATGAGATGAACAGGGACAGGTATGAGAAGATATTGTCAACACCAACTTAAGATCATCTTGCAACAGGTTAGTCAAATTCGTCAGTTGATTATCGCTTTTAATTTTTTTTTTTAATTTTGCAACTCATTTTATTGCACAATGACCCATGGTGTAATTGGCAACACGTCGGATTTTGGTTCCGCAGAGTCCTGGTTCGAGCCCAGGTGGGTCAACTAAAAAATACAAATAAAGCCCTGATATATAATAATATCGGGGCTTATTTCGTTATAGTTACTGAAACTATACAGAAACATTTCTAGCGTAAGAAGCTATTATGTTTATATGTCGCAACTTACCATAGTGTGTGAATTAAGGGATTTTGGGGTGTATAATAGCAGGAATCTACTATTTAATGGATTGTTTTATAGTGTTTTATGTAACCTTTCTGTTATTTCATCTTAAACAATTGTAAAGCATCATTTGTGTCTATCCAGACCGGATTAGCCAGGTGACTCCCTGTACTTAAAATAGGCAGTCTGGCTACGCAACTTATTATGACAACAATGCATAAGGATATTCACAAGCAACGCTTAAGATAAATAGTTAATGACATATTTGAATACCTGGAAGAAAATGAAGGATTTTATTTTGGTATCTCTGATGAATTTAATAAATTAGCATTATCTGGAACAGCGCTTACATCAAAGAATATGACACTTGACCATGCAGTCCCTAATACAATGGTAATACAAGATATGAAAAAATCTTGGATCAAGACCCCGAATCAGTTATTGAAATTTCTAAAAGAAAATTATTTTATGTGTTAAATAACTGGTGATGTAGATAAGACAATAAATAAAAAAGGTTTGAGACAGAAGATGTCTGCAATTTGGAACAATAATGGGAAAGGATGGAAATCAAGGTATGGTTAAGTTGGAATAAAGATGGTCATGAACCCTGATCTTTGAAATTTAGTTTGTAATTATCACATAATAAAAATTACTAAAATGACCTAAATAATGAAAAGTAAAATTATATGCAAATACAATAAAGTATATGCTATTAATGAAAATGGAGATTATTTATATGCAAAAAATGCATGGAAATTATCGGATGATGGTTTTCATTTAAATCATGGATGGTACATATATCCTGAACCTTTAGATTTAAATTTAGAATATGAAATTATTATAGAAGATGAAAAAAAATGTAGGATAGTTAAAGCAATATGACAAGAGTAGAAAAAATAAAAAGTTTGATTAAAAATATTCCTGATTTTCCGCAAAAAGGAATAATATTTAGAGATATAACTTCTCTTATTAATAGTGATTCAGGAATGACATTAATTAGAGAAGAAATAGATGAATCAGTTAATAATAATAATTTAAAATTTAATAAAATTGTAGCAATTGAATCACGAGGATTTATATTAGGAGCTTTGTTTGCCTATGTTTACGGAAGACCTCTTGTATTAGCAAGAAAACCTGGGAAACTTCCCGGAGAAACTTTTCAAATTAAATATTCATTGGAATATGGAGAAAATACTTTATGTATTCAAGTGTCTGATATTCAAAAAGATGATAGAGTACTTATAGTTGATGATCTTATAGCTACTGGTGGATCAGCAAAAGCCGTTCGCGACATTATTGAAATTTTAGGTGGGAAAGTAGCTGCATTTTATTTTTTAATTGAACTAGATGATCTTAAAGGTAGAAAACTTTTAGAAGATTCTGGTATAAAAATAATAACAAGTGTACATTATTAAAATAATAAATTAAATAGATTTTACAGCATTGTGGAAAAACCAGTGGCCTTGACCATATCTGGACGGAGTAGATTGACCACCTATCCCGGACAATATTGAGCCTATTATTCTAGGGTAAAACTGAGCCACTAGATTAAATAGAAATGACAAAGCCCGGTCCCAAAATCCCAGGCTGTACTATTGAATAATTAATATATTGATATATAATTAGTTAGGACATAGTGCAACTGCAACAAATGCCCTATTTAGCTGTTTTTAAGCGTTATACAGTATTGTTGCGTTTCGTATTGCAGAATACTATAGGGATATAGAAAGTGGCTGAGAATGGCTAGAAATAACCTTAAATCAAATATTTGATATGCACTATATGATTGATAATCAGAATGGTGAAGCTGATGGGGAATTGGGATGTCTATTTGTAATTACCGTGACAAGCAAATTGCATATCACCCGATTATCACAGGGCAGTTTACTTATTAAAATTCTATAATTTAACAACAAGCACTTAACGCCGGCCAGTGATGATCAATTCCCTCCGGTAAAAGTTGGTCAAGGTTACTGGTTTTTCCAGCACATCAGGATTTCATATTTAACCTGTGTTAAACAGAATTGGCAGGATATTTGTACTAAACACCTGATTTAACCTGTAGAATAACCTTATCATACAATACTATTAACATAAGTCTAACCAAAAAATTAACCGCTATGAAAACAAAACTATGTAACCTTCTACTCCTTATTGGATTATTTTTAATTGTGGTATCCTGTCCGGAATCTTTAGGTCAGGACTCAATATCACAAAAATCTCAAATGCTCGATCTGAAACTTCAACTTCTCGATTCAAAATTGGAGTTATTAGATACAAAAATTAAACTTTGGGAAGCAAAACCTAAGGAACTAGATATAAAACTTATTGAGTTAAACTCCAAGATAAGTTCTATGGCCTTTGATCCACAACTAATGACAAAAAAAATAAAGGAGATGGATTCATTATTTAAAAAAAGTCAGGAGAATGTGCATACAGTTGAAATTCAACCCCAGGTTGTAGCTGAACCGGAACCTGAATTTGTACCCGATTATAAATCATCAATTATGCTCGACCCTGTCAGACTTCTTGAGGGAACATTTTATTTATCTTATGAAAGGATCCTTAACAGCAGGTTTTCCATAAATGTTGGTGGAATGGCAACCTATTCAACAAAACAGGGTTTGTCAAATTACTATTTCACAAATCAAAGTTTCTCATATTTAGATGCCGCAACTAATGCATATCAAACATATCAAGGGCAAGTGATGTCCGGTGGTGGGTTAAATATTCAGTTTCGGAATTACCTTCTGGCAAATCATCCGAACAGGCAAAAAGCGCCACTTGGATTATATGTAGCACCCCAGATTATGTATAGTAAAATGACGATAACCGGATATTACAGTGATATGGAGGAAACTGACCCGGGAGTGTTTGAAATGGTTGATAAGAAGATAACCCAGCATCTGAATATTTTTGCCGGAGGTATCATCCTTGGTATGAAAGTACCTCTTTTTAAAGTACTCACAGTTGATCTGTTTGCTGGAGGAAATATCAGGCTGAGCAAGTACAATAATGAAGATGGGTTTACAAAGAATAAAAACTGGTTTAATTTCGATTTCTCAGGAGTCTCTCCGGTTGCAGGAATAGCGATAGGAATTCTGAAATAATTTTAAAAGAAAGAGGAATATTTTATTATTTATTTAACTCCGGGAAAAATAGCTTACCCGGATATGGTAATTACTTTCATTGTACTACCTTACAATCGGAAAGTAATGACCGATTGTAAAAGTGCTTGGAATTTGTTTATGATGAATGATTTAAAAAATGGCTCAGTTTGTCCGGAATAATCACATTACATAATAGTTGGATAAAATCACTCTTGGGCTTTTCTACTCTATAGCCAAAGGTACACCTTGTTTAAGCCAAGGGCAACTTTATTTTATTATCAAAGCTTTCAGTTACCAAACTCCCAAGTTCTATTGCAAAAACCCAAATAAGTTATTCAATACACTTACTTATAAAATATTGAATATGTGAGTGTTAACTAAATGGTTCAAATACCAATATGCCGTAATTGCCTGTTTTAAAGCTACATAAACGACTTTGATGTTTGTCTAATGGTAGATACTAATGAACTGGAGATCGTGTCTCTAAAGGACTAGAAATGGCCTCTAATCGCATTGTAGTTTTACCATATGTAATTGATAGTCAAATCAATGAAGATATTGGGGAATTGGGGTGCAGAATTGCATGAACTGTAACAAATAAAATACTTTTGACAGGGTTGACAAAATCTTTTACTTTCCATCTTCTACACATTTTGGGCATTTATCTGCTTTGACTGAACCCAAAAGCATCGAGCTTTGTACATCAGTAGTCATTGGATTATAGTGAGGCCAACAATTGTTACATAAATATCGGCCACAGGATGGACATGTATGATATTGATTGCCAAAAAATGAAACACTCCCATTTACATTATTAGGGTCATTTTCTTGTGCACCACATTGGTTGCATTCTCTTGAATTTAAAACTGAGCCATTTAATGATGTAATTCCTCCTGTCGATAAGTAAGAAACAGTTGGATCAAGAAAAGCTGCACCAATAGCACCTAGATAGGAAGTTCCTTGGATGCCAGTAGCTCCCTTTGAAGAAGTAAATGAAATTTCGGGCTTAAATAATTTATCAATACCAATATTGATTTCCTTCTTTAATGAATTGTCTCCTTTTAATTTTTCAACTTTTGATTTAAGGTCTTTAATAGTTTCATCACGCTCTTTAATAGAGTTTTTATGGTTTTCACTAATTATGGTTAGTTCCTTCTGAAGAAATTTAATATAAGTTCCCATTTCATCAGCATTCCTGCAAGCCTATTGAACAAAATTAAATACCCTTTTAATATTGGATTTTCTAAATCGTAAGGATATCTAATATTGTGGTCAATTTCGCTCCAACCTTCTTCGAATATGGTTCTGACTTGAATCTCTGATGTAAACTTAGTTTTAATTGGGCTAGATTCTATTATGTAATGAATTGATCTATAGCCATATTTTTGATTTTTTATTACACAACCTTTGGACTTATACATATTTTGAATTTCCTTAGAATCTCCCTCTCTTATATTTGCTGTTGGTTTTTCCTTTAATTTCCATGTATTTTTTATAAAATCACCTATTTCTTCCCAGTCTGATTTATATAGATGAAGAGCCCTAACACCAATAATATCATCGATTTTTTGGAATAGTTTTCAATTGTATATATTCTTCTTGGAGATTCTAGTTTTTTTCTAATTATTTTTTCAATTAAATGTTCCGGATCTTTTATTCTATATTTAACAGAATGAACCGTTTTCAAAGTGATAAGTCTCTCTACTATTTCTTTGGCAGCGGGTTCATAGATGTGTTTAGTGGCCAAATAATCACTTTAAATTTCTTCAAGTTTTTTCCATTCTAACCCAGTTGATTCGAAATCTTTCTTTGAAATATTGTACTTTTTAAGGAATCCAGTTTGATTCATTTGTCTGTTATGTGATTGATATGCTGTATTATACATTAAATAAAAGTAGTTGGGGAATTGGGAAGTTTATATGTAGATAATTGGTTTTGCTAACCGACTTACCCCATATTGTACGGCTGCCAACTTGTTATGTGTAGAAAAAGTCATTTATTTTCAATCTTAATCATGTCTCCGATTATTACCCAGTATCATTGCATAATAAGCTTCTTCACCGGTTTTTTCCAATTCACCAATTGTGTGATTCATCGCTGAAACGCCATATTCTTTTTGTTTCCTGAAGTGAATGAACATTGCTGCTAAGTTCACTGCCGTTTCAACCCCTTTTGGGTTTCTGAATATCACGGTAAAAAACATCTTCCAATAATAGAATCCGGTTGCTGAGTTAAAACCTGCTCTACTACAAACCCTTAGGAATGAACGCATGTAAATAAGCCATGTCCTGAAATTTGGATTATGTCTATAATGGGGTCTGATATTCAAGCCTGTATAAATAACCCGCTTATAATAATTCGAAGGATCATAAATTTCATTGATAACCCGAATAAAATTCTTAAGGATCTCGATACGTGAAATCAGTGTAATAAAGTTCAGACCGCTCGTTGTCTGGTCAATATCGCTCTCACCAATTGACCTTGATGCCTGCTGAAACAACCTACCTTCAGATTCAAGACGGCGGGTTAATTGAGTATTTGGCAGTGCGTAAAGCAGGCTGATCATTGCCATGCAGATTCCTGATTTCTGTATGGAATCGATCATATTATCGGCAATCTGTCTGCTTTCACTGTCGAAACCAATAATATATCCTCCATTACTCACTATACCATACGATAAGAGTTTCCTAACAGCATCTTCTATCGGTTTGTTTACATTCTGGGTTTTCTTGTTCAGTTTCAAAGTATCATTTTCGGGTGTTTCAATACCAAGAAACACATACCGGAAATCAACATCTTTCATTAACTGAAGCAATTCATCATCATCGGCCAGGTTAATAGAGGCTTCGGTAGCAAAATAAAATGGATACCGGTGGTTTTTAGTCCATTTTTTTAATTCACGTAAGAGGTCTTTAGCCTTCTTTTTATTACCAATAAAGTTATCATCGACTATGTCAACATGACCACGGTAACCTAAATCGTAAAGGTATTGGAGTTCTTTGATCACCTGTTCGTTTGACTTAAACCTGGGTATTCGGCCATATAGCTCAATGATATCGCAGAATTCGCAATTAAATGGACACCCCCTGCTAAATTGAAGTCCGATCATAATATAATTCCGGAAATTGATCAGATCATATCTGGGTACGACAGCTTTCAGCATATTTGCTTTTTCCTCGGAAAAATATCTCCCGCTTTTTGACCCCTTCTGCAAATCATTTAAGAACATGGGAATGGTAACCTCTCCTTCTCCCAAGACTAAAAAGTCGGCCTCATAATAAACATCAGGCTGTGAAGTAGGATCGGGACCACCAACCACAACAATGCGATCTAGATCATGAACCCGCTTAATGAAATTGAGCATGCTTTTCTGTTGAGTAAGCATCCCTCCTGTACAGACAATATCAGCCCATTTCAAATGGTCATTAAGTAAAGATTCAACATTCTCGTCAATTAACCTGAATATCCAATGCTGGGGAAGTAGTGCAGCCACCGTCAGCAATCCAAGAGAGGAAGCCGGGTATTTTGCCCCAACCATCTCACAAACCTCCTCGTAATTCCAGAAACTAAATCCTGAAAATTTTGTTTGTACAAGAAGGCATTTGGTATGCCCACCAAGCAAATTCTTCATTTATATCCCTTATCATTAAATAATACGGTAAAGATACGTGAATATCAAATACCACACATGGTGTATAAATCATTGATTTTGTCGAATTTAAACAATAGATATGTCAATGAAGGAAAGAGAGGTCACGATTAATTTTTCACATTAGTACTCTTTTTTTTTGGCATATAACTATGGGCATTCTATTGGACAAGGTTCTTCTAAATTTGATTTTACAGAGGTTTTTATTCTTCATATACTGTCGCCCAATATATTGGAGTGACGTTATGATGTGCAGCAACTATGTAAAAGTATGCAATGATTAATACAAGAATTGCCATAACTCTTATCCATGGCTCATCAGTTTTAGGAAATCTGAATAATGGCAGTAATATGTTTGGAATTAATAGGAATCCTGCCCCGACAAAGATTAAATAGATGCCAAACACAAAAATACTTGTTGTTGTTGAGTCCATGATTACCTCCATCTTAATAATGTTTTTCAAAATAATTTATTCATCTGGATAAAATTACGAAAGACAATAAAACAAGTCAAATAAAAATCCACTCACCAAAACTTTTCAGATCTGATGGATGGAATTAGCACTGTTGATTTTCAGTGGTTCTTGATTACTTAAAGTCGAGGTGAACCATCTCAGAACAACAGGTGGGTCAACAAAAACAAACAAAGCCTTGATACACAACTATATCGAGGCTTTTTTGTTTGTTACTTAAGTTCCGTGGTGGTGTGAACAGCCAATCTCTGCTTATTTCTTTTTCTTACCTTTTGCGGTGGTATTTTCTCCTGAAGCAGAGGCATTATCATATTTCGCTTGAGCAGCATCAAGAGCATTCCGCGAAATTTTAAGCGCATCCTTGGCACTTTTTTTAGTCGCTTTCCCTTTTGTGAGATTCGCATTACCTGTTGTTAACTTTTTTGTAGCATCCTTTAAACGGGAGCTAAGAGCTTTGGAATCCAATTTATACTGCACATCCAGGGCTTTTAAATCGGCCCTAGCCTTGTTGGATTCTTCCTTATCTTTTGAAGTTGAAAGCTTAGTCAGTGACTTATGTTTAGTGGCATTGTCTTTGTCAAGTTTCTTGCGTTCTGCATCAATAGCCTTAGTTTCCGTTTTTGATTCAGCTATAAGTTGAGTTCCCAATGTAATCAAGGAATCTGAAATAGTCAGCTGCCGTTCATTCAGAGCAACCTTAGCTTTGGCAGTAGCAATGCCGGTTTCAAGTTTCTTCAATTCGGCTGTCTTTTTATCCGTTTGAGCCTGGGTTAGAACCGGGGTTAAAAGGAGAAATGACAACATAACTAAAATTCGAAAATTCATTACTGTATTCATTTATGTAAAATTTAGTTTAAAATGTTTAGTTATCTTGTTATACGTTTAAATCGACAAAAAGTCTTAATTATTTTAATAAAATTATGAAATATAAATCAATCAGCATAAATTTGATATGCTGTATTGAACGTGTAATAACTATAATATATAAAGATTCTCCAGGGATGGGTAAAAACGCGGCGAGTTTCTTATTATGTACTGCCTCTTATTTAAAGTCTACCTTTTATCAATGGGGATGTGAGTTCCTTTCTATCATATTCATTTATTAATATTTGCGTATCTGTTTTATTCCTAATATATAAATTTATATAAGAAGCATTTAATAATTTTATGCTGAAAGTTTGGCATCAATAAAGATTTTTTTATAAATTGGTAAGAATCATTTATTTGTCGTTATACAACAGTATCAAAAATTGCGTCGTTAATATTTTAGTATCATGAAGAACGATTCAATATCAGCATCATTGAAAATTATAGAATTATTCGATTTGCATAATTCAGGTATATTAAGCAAGGAAGAATACCACGACCAATTAAAATCGCGAATTATTAGTCAATTGAAAGTGCGACCTTTAAAAGAATTGGAAACAGAGAAAGAACTCGTGAAAGTTTCAAAAAAAGGTTTTATTGCTTCACCTGGAAAATTTAAAAAGGATGAATATGATTTATTAAAATCAGATATAATTAATAAAGGTGAAGTGCAACCTATAAAGGAGAAGGTTCAGAAAATATTATGGATACTCCTTAATTAGAGTAGTTAAAAAATAAAGTAATTGCCTTTTGAGGAGTACATCCAATAACCTGTAAGCAGGATGGAAATGCGGAGAGTTTCGTGATATGAATCACTTTTTGCATTGATATATATATAATAAAATCCCCTAACAACCTTAGAACAGTGCTTTTCATAATACCGACCAAGTTAGCATTCGTACCCATTTTAATTATTACGTATTGGTCTCGTTATAAGTAAATTGTCTCTCCAAATGGCCTTTGCATGAATGCTGACTACCGGGCGGATATAGTTAGGTCGATAAGTGGAAATTGTCTAATCGCAGACATTTGAATATTCTTTGCACAGCGTGTGTAAGACTTAAACAATTATCTCCCTATAGTCTGACTTTTACTATCGCTCTCCACATCTATCTTCCGGTCGAGTTTTTTAACATTCTTCCCTTTGTTAAATTTATACGAATAGCTGATCTGGACAAAACCTGAAACATCGAAACCTATAATATTCCTTGAGTTAAAGGCTGGTGTCTCGGTTATGGTCTTCTGGTATTGTATATCCTTTGAAAAGGGAAGTAACCAAAATATGCCAATACTATGATCCTTGATTTGCTTCTGGCCACCAATACCATAAAGAGGCATGCTGTATGTTTTACTCTGGGCATTCATATTTACACCGGTATAACTCAAATAAACAAACGCTGTAGTCTTCTTGTTTTTGTCAAATTGGGCAAATGCATAACTTGTTATACTATATGAAAAATAATCCAGACCCGGGATAGTGACAGTTTGTCCGGTGTACTCGTTAATATGTCCTTTATAAATCCTTGCATTTATATTTACATACCACAACATGGTATTAACACCACCACCTGACTCATAGCCACTAAGCAGGTTAAAGGGCTTGGTAAATGTTGTTAGTGTGCCACTGATGGGCGAAGTTATTACCTGGTATTCACTCCCGATTTTATCTTTATAAAACTCCTTATAAACGTATGGGGAGAAATAGTTGCTGCCAAAGTTCCATGTATAGGTAAGCTGGAGACGGTCGCGATAATCGGGCTTAAGATTCGGATTA
Source organism: Bacteroidales bacterium (assembly GCA_049512815.1). GTDB lineage: Bacteria > Bacteroidota > Bacteroidia > Bacteroidales > VadinHA17 > LD21. The sequence continues at coordinate 24,305 of JBEKWS010000034.1, forward strand.
CCCACCGAAATATCATAATTCTGTCCTATTTTATAGTATGGATCCATGTTATAGATTCCGGGACGGTTAATTCTACGATTATATGTTAATTTCAGGTTATGTGATGCCGAAAATTTGTATTGAAGGTTGGCGGATGGCAGCAAACAGGTATAGTTCGGCTGAGTAACCGAATCAGCCATGATATGGCTGTTTTCGACCCTCAGCATAGCCTGGATCCCCATCTTTTTGAGATTCCAGGTAATTCCGCCATAAACTGAATTACGAACTTCGTTGTATTTAAACATGTTGCTTGTTTCCTGGTTATTAATATTAAAAAGATAGCTCATCTGCTGGCTATATAACTGATAACCTGTTTCAATTTTACCAGACATCCCGAGAGGTTGTACATAATTCAATTTAACGGAGAAATAATTCCTATTGTTTATATCATCCTCTAACCGGCTGTAACTATCGATTTCCGTATCGGAATTATACAGGTACCTGGTATTGATAAAATCATTCCCGGTATTTGATTTAAACCAGTATAAGTTCATTTCAGCTGTGAATTCCTGTACAGGTTTGTTAAATGTCTTTGTGTAAAACAGCGATGCTGCTGTTTCGTCACTATGCAGGTTATTCGTGGAGAGTGATGTAACTGTATTCCGAGGAACATTGTTTTTATACAGAAAGGTTTCACCAGGTACGTTAATGTCCTGACCTATAGGTTTATAGCTTATATTAAAACTCAGGTTGTTTTTATCATTCATGTAATAATCGAATCCGGTATTAACAGACGAACTGGTCACTTTTAGCGCACCTGTTCCCGACATGCTGGTTGTTGAGTCGTTCATTACGAAATTGCTCGTATTGGTGGTATTAATATTCAGTTTCTGCAAATAAGTGAACCCAGTTATATAGAAGGTTATTTTGCCTATAGAATAATCGAGACTACCGGTTGCTTGAATTGTTGGTTTATTAAATGGCTTTATATTTAGTCCTGCATTGCCATTCATACCATACCTGGCCTCTTTTTTCAGGATAATATTTATTACTCCATCGATATTGCCTTCGTATTTACCGGAAGGGTTGCTTATAATTTCAATGCTTTGGATGTCAGAAGGGAGAAGTTTGTTAAGAAAATCCCTGTCACGCTGTCTTCCATCCACCTGGATAATAAAGTTGCTGCTGCCATTAAGCGTTATATTGTTCTGAAAATCGACATTTACCTGTGGTATTTTCTTTAAGATATCATAACCGTTAGTCGAGCTTTTGGAAATGACTTCAGGAATTGCATAAACAGTACGGTCGACCATCTCCTTGCCCTTTATGCGCTCAGCTGAAACAGTGACCTCCTTTAAGCTTGTTGTGATTTCGGTTAAATATATAGTATCAACTGAAATTTCTTTGTTGGTAGCATCAACAATGACATTTTTCCCACTGGCCTTATAGCCCAGAAAGCTGGCCCTTAAGAAATAATTCCCGGGTTTTACTTTTTCAAGCATATAACCTCCGTTTGTTAAAGTAATTACACCTGTTATCATAGATGAATCAGGCAATTGAATCAGAGCTACAGAAGCAAACTGAACGGGAGATTTATCTTTCTCATAGCATACCTTTCCCTTTATGTTCTGAGCCTGTGAAGTAATGGATATAATCAGCAGCAGACTAAATAAAGCTTTTTTCATTTTAATTAAATTTCAATTTACTGAAGTGCAATAACTTTCGATTCCCCGTTGATATCCATTGGTATTTGCATACTAAATCCAGGGCCACTTACTCCGAGATTCCCTGCAATATGTGTTTTTGCCTTATCCTCAATCAGTAAACCGGTACGGATATTAATCACCATGTTTGATTTACTCAATCCTTTTATATCATCATAGGTTATTTTAGCGCCACTGGATTCCATAGGCCCTGCATTCTCTGCTGCTTTAATATTTGAATCGGCAGTTATATTTGCAGCATCACCTTTTACTCCATCTAAATGATATCTGGTTATTATATCGAGGGTCATTCCCCCGGAATTCGTCCTGATAGTTACATCCCAATTATCACCTGCGGATACCTGTTTGCCCGGTAAATAATGGGTAAACATTTCAACCATTGTTTTTAATGTATTGTCACTGACCATGTTTATTATCTGCGTTTTTACACCGGAAGCTATTGGACCAGTGAGAGTAATAGAACTGGTATCTTTCATAATCACATCCGAAAACATTTTCGAATTCACAATTTCAAGTACCTTACCTGTAAAATCCACTTTAACATACAGGGCATTCTTGCTTAACCTGTTCATGATGCACGACATGACATCAGCTGTTTCCGTTGATTTGATATTTCCTTCGCTTACTGAACTCATACTGACCGTTTTTCCCATTGTATTTGTATTGGTTATTATGGTATCAAAACGTACTTCAGTGATCATAAAATCAGCGGTAACATCAATCATTTTTATGGAAACGGTATTATTGGTTTTGGATTCTATGGTTTGCTGATTCCCGTTTACCGTTTGAATAATTGTCTGTTCCGAAACAGAATTAAAACGATAGACTTTATTTTTCTCCAGGTTCATTTTAAGGTTGATATTGTTCTGTGCCATGATCGAAATACAGAACAGGGCTGGGACACATGATAACAAAATCTTTTTCATAAGCTAAGTTTTAAAAGTTTTTATGAATCAAACTCAAATATAATACTGCGATAGTGTTTAAAAAAAGTTTTATCGGTAAATGGATGAATTTCACAGGTGAATCACAGGTTTGACGGGTATGTTAACACACAATTCGTGACAAACAAATTACCTTTATTGTCCATGTTATCTATAGCATTTTACCGTTTAAGCATCAATCCACTAAGGATTCCTAATAGTATCATTTCAATCAGACCTGAAAGCAGAAGATAGTCTAGCGTCTTACCAGGAATATTGAACATCATCCAACTGGAAATAACATTCATCAAAACTCTAAAGAACCACATTCCAACTCCAAAAGTTATTCCCTTAATAATCCTAAATTCAGTAGGTAAGACTGGAAACAGAAGTAGAAATAATCCACTGATCGCAAAGCCATAAACCAGATCAATAATTAGACCGGCTGGTATGTTTATACTCTGCTTTGCGATAGGTTTATAACATTCCATAAGTTTTGTTGCCCATGGATTTCCATTGATCAAACCGTCCAAAATTCCGAAGAGTAGTCCGGTGAGAATTGCTGTAATAATAAATCGTATCATATTCTATTTTTTTTTATGGTTGTTCATATTTGTGCTACCGGCAGGGTTTTGTATGTTGGTTGTCTCTATTTATCGCAGCTCCCCTTAAATCCGATGTCTGATGATATGGCCGGAAGGTATTTTTATAGTTCTTTTGCTCCGAAAATACCGCTTACAAATTTATCCCGGGAGCAGGAGTAAAAGCCCGCCCATGCGACCCTGCCCGACTGCGTCTGTCAGGCGGGCGAACGGTTGTTATTGTTTTTGACAGATAACGATAAAATCTTTAGATTCTTTATCCAGCTCACTTCCTTTATAATCACCGTATATTTTATATTTCTCAAATTTTGTTCGTTCAAGTAAATGTTCTAACTCATATCTGAAAAAGAATCTTAAAGGTAATATCCAATCATCATGTTTTAACTCATTTTTCTCTTCCCATTCCAGATGAAAATTCACCTGTATTGTCTGGTTAATTAAATTCGGAGAAGTTGAAACAAATCGTCTGATCTTCTGGCCGGAATCATATTCGCCCTCGAAATCCATTTGATTATTTATTCCTTTTATTAATTGATTTAGATCCGGGATAAAGGCATCAAAAATAAATCTTCCATTACTATTTAAATGATTGTAAACATTATCAATTGCTTTGATTTGTTCCTCTATATTAAGAAGATGCATTATTACACGAAATGGTGCAATTATAAGATTAAATTTAAAATCAAATGAAAAATTAATTATATTTTGTTGACTTATCCGGTAATGCTGATCCCTTTGAAGTTTTTTATAAAGGATTTCTAGCATCGATTCACTGATGTCTAATCCATGAATATCCGCTCCCTGATTCAGTGCATTAATAAATAATCTTCCTGTTCCTACTCCAATTTCCAATATTTTTCCTCCTGATCTTTGTATCTCATTTTGAAAATATTCATTATCCACGGCATCTCTCATATGGTGATATATCGTGTCATAGAATCTCGCAAAATTTTTGGGGTATTTATAAATCATGGTTTATGTTTTTTTAAATAATATCTGATCTCAACAGATATTGAAGTTATATGAATTATTTGATTTTAAAACTCTCATTGTAAGAATTTAATCTTTCAGTGAATCAAGTTTAAAGAGCATGATCGCTTCTTAAATCAACACCTCTCCAAACTTTCCTTGCAGTCCAATCTGCTGCCGGTGATGTTCAAAACGGGTGATTTGCAGGCAGTCCAAGAGCTAACATACCTGTGGTGCACAGGTATAGACTTCCTGTTGAAATATAAGTTTCCCCGATACTTGGTTGATGTCCGTAAAACCCTATAGTTAACCATCCCTCCTGATCAAAAGTCCCCGGGGCTTCAATCATTTTTTGAATAACAGTCGACAAAACACTTCTAACCTGACCAGGAGTGAGTTCTTCAGGTAAGTAACCATCTTTCGATTTTCGCTATTGCCAGGACTGCATTCAACCGGCATATTTTTTCTGAGGACTTCATTACTCAGGGAATTCAATAAAGGATTGGCAATTTTTGTAAGAAACGAAACCCAATATTCGCGAGTATCAGTAATAAGTGTCTGCTCTCCCTTCAAATTTATCCCGGTTAACGGGATAGAATATCCCATCACTTCCACGGCTGGTATAAGTTTGATAAAGTTACGACGGTGCATCATCTTGTAATTTCTTGTTAAACCTAATTTCAAATTATAATCTTAAAACTGCCGAATAAAATGCTTATATTTAGTGTATTAGTATAAAAACTAACACTCACCCGACAGGTACATAACAAAAGTAATAATACTTTAGAGTTTAGAACAGAGGAAGTAGCTAAAATTTTATTGGGATTTTGAATGTTTTCAGGATCATTAAATAGTCTGGTGATTCCTCAAACAACGAACTGAATACACGCCTATCTTTGGTGGTTTTCAGGTTTTCGACCATCCATACCTGAGTGCCAATAGTTACAGTTTTGTAAACATTACCATCTTTGTCAGTCACTGCGGAGGATGCCGTGTTAACACAAGTATTTTATTTATCGTGTTGATACTGATTTTTCTTACGAATTTCTTCTAATCTGTCTTGAGCACCCGGATCTATGGCAAAGTGCTTCTTTAGTTTTTCACATGCATAATCGCTACAATATGCACAATTTATCACGTTTTTCAGGATAGCACATTTCCTGATCTCACAATCGGCGCATCCAGTGAACAGTCTTCCATTATAAACTCTGCATCCGTCGCAGTCAGTTATAATCTCTGGTTTAGGAGTAGTCCCATAGATTTTGGAAAGTTCTTCCGCAATCAATACTCTCATTTCAGCCTGATGAGAAATATTTTTTTCAAGTGTTGCCAAATGAATCGGACAACTATCACATGCCAGGCCACAATATGCTATCATTGTATCCATTATATTGATAATTTGATAGCTATCGGGACGGGTGCCATAAGATTTAATAAGTGGGTTTAATTTTTCTTTCATAGACTTTTGGGCCGACTGGGAAGTAGTCCGGGCTGGCGAAGCCAATTAACCAAACCGACCGAGTTAGCGGAGCGTTATTTTTTTTATTGTATTAACCATTGTTATTCTTGTCAATAAAATATTAGCCAAAATCAATGTTAATCCACCAATCAATACTATTCCCCAAACCATTGACTTTGTAACCTCAAAACCCAAACCTAACACCTCTTTAATCATACCTGCAGCTTCATTATCTACTAATGCAAGAAATCCAGAAGAAATACAAATTAAAGTCATTATCAGACCTGTAAACAACGACACTTGATTTATAATCTTTGAATGCTTTTTAGATTCCACATTTTTAAAACAAATCCTGTTACCAAAATAGTATCCAGCAAAGAATCCCAGGAATACATTAAAAACTGGAAGTCCCATAAAGAATCCAAAAACAAAAATATTATAGATTACATAAATCGCAGCCATAAACCAAATTGACAAGTCAAATCTACGACTAATCCAACCTTTTAGAAATTTATAGTCTATTATTAATCCTAATAATATTCCAATAATTAAATAAATAACAGGTCTATCCTCAGACTTATCAAGGTAAAACCATATTATTACAGATAAGAGTCCAAGCAATAATGGGAATGTGCTTCCAATTATCAATCCATTAATTATTTTTTCAAATCTTTTCATAAGTGAATGTGTTTTCGTTATTTTAATCTTTACTAAGCGATTTATACACAGTCTTATAACAACTTTCCCATTAAAGGTAGGCATAAAATATTAAACTACTTACCAGATTGGTGTTATATAAGATTGTGTATAAAACTGAGTTAGTTGGACTAAGCCGCGTGTTCCTATGGGCATTGTCAGAGGGCAGCAGATTGATTAATTCCGAGATACGCAACCCTGCAGAATAAATGACGGCGAATATAGCCCGGTGCTTTAAATTTCTTG
>JBEKWS010000035.1:0-29914 GCA_049512815.1 Bacteroidales bacterium
AAAAACCTGATCACCATTTATGCTTTTTGCTAAATTGTATCATCTGAATCAATTAAAATTGTAGAAATCTTAATAAAAAAACTTTCAAAAACCCGACATGCGGATTTTAGGAGCTATCGGAATTTGCGGTTAATGGATTTGGTTTTTAAATTTAAATTATTTTTGAAAACCGACACTCAATTTTTTATATATTCGAACGGTGAATAATTAATATTCGACTGTTTGAAAACAACTGTAAATAAATCACAGACTCTGCTCGAATTTCTTATTGAACAGTATCCCGAATCTCCAAGGACCAGAATAAAAAAGATGTTACAAAACGGAACTGTCCGGGTAAACAATAAATCCGTCACATTACATTCCTATCCCTTGAAACAAGGCGATACCGTTGATTGCAGCTTGCGTGTCGGAATTGTCACAAAAGCGAACCTGCCTTTTCCTGTTTTATATGAAGACGAATATGTAATTGTGATTGACAAACCTGCCGGTATTGCTACATCGAGTACCGATGGCAGCACTAATGTTCAACGGATCATTTCGGAGTTTTTGAAAGATATGAGTAAAGGAAATATTTGGACATATGTGGTGCATCGTCTTGATAAAGAGGTCTCAGGTGCGCTTATAATGGCCAAATCGGAAACTGCAATGGATGCCATAAAAAACAAATGGGAGGATACAGAAAAGCATTATTTTGCTTTTGTTGAAGGGATTCCTGAAAATCCGGAAGGCACTATTAAAAGCTGGCTTATTGAAGATAATGCTATGAAAATGCATTCTGTAAGTGAACCATCTGACGGGAAACTTGCAATCACACACTATAAAACCATCAGAATTGTAAATAATAATACGCTCCTCGATGTAAAAACAGAAACCGGCCGGAAGAACCAGATAAGAGTACATCTTTCGGATATTGGCTGTCCAATTGTCGGTGATCGTAAGTATGGTGCTTCAACTGATTTTATACGACGTGTCAGGCTTCATGCCTGCTCTATCTCATTTCCACATCCTGTGACTGGGAAAATGATTACTGTTGAATCGCCTATGCCAAAAGGCTTTTTGTCATTAAAAGCTGAGAATGAGCATTATAAATAGGTTATTTATTCCTTCTTTTCTCCGGCAGCTGTAAAATAGGTTCTGAACACAGGATAATTTCCTGAAGGGCTTATGGTATCAGGAGCTGTTGTTATAATTCGAAAACAGTCCAACGGAATTTCCTTATCGTGGCTCAGATAGTTCATAATAAACTTGATCTGAAGCGTTTTTATTGAATCAAGTTTTGCATCAAGCTTTTCAGCTCCGATATAACTTCTGGATAGATTTTTAAGTCCCTGATTGCTCATTAAGTCTGCAGAGGACGACTTAGTAAGAATATAATTGATAAGTGTGCTGTCAGGCACATTTTTAGCTTTTAGTCCAGAGTTTTTATTATTAATATATTCTTCCAGGATCATCGAGAGAAATACTTCTAACATAAATTTCCTTCCTGAAGAGCGGAAAATAATCGAGATTTACTTTCAGTTGTTTAAGGCTCAGGAAGACTGTTTTTGAATCAGATTCATAAAGTTTAACTTCATGGATCCGGAATGTGCCTGTGAAATAGTTAATTCTTATCTTTTTAATTTCAAGTTTACGACCGATAAATTCATGACTGTGTTTGACTATATACCAGCAGGCAATACGAGGGGCCGCAAATAGCAGAAAGGCTACAAAAAGAATAATTCCAAGAATTATTTTATACCGCTTTTTCAGATGTAATGATTTTGCGTTAAAAGATAGTTATTTTATCTAAAGCATCTTTCAGGGTATTTACAAAGAAAATGCCTCTGCCTTTGTTACTTTCACGTATAAAATCCTGCAAACTTTTACTTTTGTATTTTGAGAAATCTCCAACTATGGCCAGTTTAAAATCGTAGGTTGAAAATTTCTGAAGCATTTCTCCGGCAAGACCAGTGTGAGGCCTGAAAAAATCCGGATTCAGATTTTGCTCCTTGATTATAATCCTGTTACAATTCTTTAATCCGCATTCACCCATCATATCAAGTGCATCCTGAACTTCCGATATTACGATTTTTTCATCAGTCAGCTCAGCAATAACAACTTTTTCAATTTCATGGAATTTCAGCATAAGCAAATATATTCAATCATTATAGAACAAATACAATTCTGTAAAACTTAGATTCTGCGGGCCAATATTTAAAAACAGTATTAAAACAGGTTTATGGCAGTCAATCTATTAGCAGGTATTTGGAAAGTCATATAGCGGTGATTATCACCATTCTGATAGACTATAATTGAATTAAAACTTAATGAAGTCCATGAAGTAAAGCAATTCCACCAGACTCATCACATGGCTTTTATTTTCAGTTGTAATATCAACTGTTTTTTTAATGCTTTCTTCCAGTACTTTTCTGAATTCTGAAGAAATTATATCATCCTGAAATCCAAGATATACGAGATAGTTATCTTTAGTATCGAGTATTTTATCGGGAACCGTCTGCGGTCTCAGTTCAGGCAGGAGATGCAGCGAGCTTTTTCTCCGCTCCTTTTTCAATACTTTTAATTTTTGACAATTATTGGATAAAAAATTATACCACCAAGGCGCAAAGGCACAAAGTTTGACTTCGTTGAGAACTTCACTTTTCACCCAGAATTTTGGTTTGTACAGAATCTCTTAGCGTCTTTGTGTCTTTGTGGCAAGAAAGAGTTAAAAAGATATTATATGTGATAACTAATTCTTTCTTTTAATTACTGCAACAAATCCTCCGTCTTTAGCCATTGTTACTTTATTGGTACCGGGTGACTTAATTAACACGATGGATTTTTTTAGCTCCTTTGGTTCCTTATCTGAATTTTTGGTGTCCGCCCATGTCTCAGCTTCATAATTACCGACAGGTAAAAAACCAAAGTTCAGCTCAATACTTTTTCCAACACTGTTATTCATTACACCAACGAACCATTTATCTCCGCTTCATTTTGCTATTGCCACATAATCACCGGGATAACCGCCGATGAATTTAATATCATCCCAGGTAGTAGGAACTATTTTCAGGAAGTCAGATCCGGGCTGATTAAGAATATTATCAGGATGATCACAAACAACTGTAAGAGGGCTTTCATAAATCACGAATTTCGAAAGTTCTGCTGTCCGGGTATTCCAGACAACAGCCGGGGTCTGGTTTTTATATTGTTCTTTGGTTACATTCAGGAAAGCTCCCGGGGTATAGTCCATCTGTCCTGCCAACATGCGCGTGAATGCAAGTTTTACATTGTGTCCCGGGTGTTTCTCCTATCATCAATACGCGCCATGGTGTATAAACCTCATCAGCAAAACGCACCTTAACACCGGTTTCAGGTTCACCGGGAAAAGGAACAAGTTTTGTCGTAAGTTGATTGGTAACACCATTCGTACCAATATAGAATGCAGCATAGTTATCAATCTTTGCTTCTGTAATTGCAACCCAGCATTTATTGTCGTATTCCATAAGCATTGGCATTCCGGCTACTGATTTTTCAATAAGATAGCTGAGGGGATGCTCAAAAAATTCAGCTTCATTTGAAGAAGAGTATCCTCCATATTCGACAATCCATGCTTTCGGATCACCAGGAATATTGAATGTCGTTAATTCTTTAACAATCTGTCTGTCACCAACTTTCGCGCTCCTTGAAAGTTTGTAACGGAAAGCGGCACCGTCAATGTAAGCCCTCACGAAAAACTCCATCTGTCTCATAGGACCCGATTTCTCTTTCAGGGTAAGTTGAAGTTCGTTATAGTTATTTACTACTTCTGCATGTTTTGATTTTACAACAGGGATCCAGGTTTCATTAAAATTCTTAACTGATTGATCAAGAATGGTGAAATTACCGGTCATCGGAAGTTCATCTTTAAATTCAAATCCCATCTGGGAAGGATTTATAATTGCTTTCCCATTGTATGAAACTGAGTAAGTCAGCTTCTCGTTATTGCTGATTGTAATTTCAATTTTACTATTTGGTGATTTGATCGTAATTATCTGAGCATTGGCTATGGCTCCGAGAAAAATAACGAGAATGAATATTGATTTCTTCATGGTGTTTATGTTTGGTGTTAGATGCTTATACCTGATTGTCTGATTTTATTATAATTCATGATTGGAAATATAATCCATTACAATTGATTTGAGAATATTTGCGAACTTAACATTAGGTATTTCCGCTCTTGAAAAGTATTGCGGACGAACTCCTTCCAGAAGAGTAATTTCCTCAATTGGCAGGTTTATTTTTCCTGTGTAGATATATTTAATATTTTCATAAGCATCACCTGTAAGGCATTCATATTTTTTATAGAAAGCATACTCCTTAAGCTCGATGTCCAGCTCTTCTTTTACCTCACGGACAAGAGCTTCTTCAGGTGTTTCTCCTTCTTCGACATGACCACCGATCAGATCCCAGTGATTTGGAAAGGGGATGCCGGGTTTATTATCACGTAAAGCGAGTAAAAATTCTCCTTTGTCGTTTTCCAGTATAATAGCTGCAATTTTTTTCATTAAAGCAAAAATAATATTAATCTAAGAGTCTTCTCAGTGCAGGTCTGTGTATCTCAACGCAACTCTGTGTCTGTTCTTATTTTTTAGTTAAACAGAGAGCCACAGAGGATCACAGAGTTTCCACGGAGCTTCATAATAAAGAATCCACTTCAAGACTTTATTCATTAAAAACTACGGAACTTCGTCTTTCTAATAAGATAGTATCTCTCCATTTCCCGTCAAGCTGTGCAATCCTTTCTCTTGTACCTATAACCCGGAAACCAAATTTTTTATGGAGTTTTAAGGTTGCCTCGTTCTCAGGAAACACGCTTGAAACCAGGGTCCAAATCCCATTAAGTTCAGATGAAATAATTATTTGTTCCATCAGACCTGAGCCTATTTTCTTTCCCCGGAAACCGTTGGCAACATAAATGCTTACCTCTGCAACTCCCCTATAAACTTCCCTTGAAGAAAACGGGGTTAAAGCTGCCCATCCTGCAACTATACCATTTTCCTCGGATATAAATCTTGAGTGAGGAAGATGCTTCGAATCCCATTTCTGCCAGGAAGGAACAGTTGTTTCAAATGTTGCATTCTTTGTTTCAAGCCCCATCATGTAGATTTCCAGCACGCTCTGACTATCGTCCTGCTGCATTTCCCTTACCATAACATTATTTTGGATTATTCTGTAAAAATGGTTGATACTTCAATCCTGTTATTATCCGGGTTCACTTTTCTGGCATAAGATAAGGTATATTTCTCCCAGTCGTTTATGTTTCTTATAAGCGGATACCCATCACTGTAATATCATCTGTTTGAACATTATCCCCCATCCATTCCTTAATATTTTTTTCCAGGATTTCTTTTTGCTTTAACATAGGCAATCTATGTATTTCTAGCAACTCAACATAAAACCGATGGACAAAATACTTTCTGTCATGCTCCCCACCAAACTGATCCTGATAACCGTCGGAAAACAGGTAAAATACATCTCCTTTTTTATAATCAATTTCTTTAATCGTAAAAGGGCCGGAATTGTCATATACAACACAGACAGAAATACGATCTGCTCTTATTACCTCCAGTTTTCCCTCGCTAATGTGAATAAGATTACTCATCCCTCCAGTATATTGAATTCTTTTTTGTTGCTCATCAAGCACGCACAAAGCTATGTCAAATCCATCTGAGGTGGGAATATCTTTCCTGCTTTGCTGAAGCGAATGAATAAGACTTTCACGCAGCTCTGTAACAATGGCATCCGATCTTGTAATTCCCTGAATATTTACTATTTCATTTAATAATGTAACACCGAGGAGGCTCATAAATGCTCCCGGTACTCCATGACCCGTACAATCAGCTACTGTAAAAACAATTTTGTTATCCTTTTCTGCTAACCAGTAAAAGTCACCACTTACAATGTCTTTTGGCTTACTCAGTATAAAATTGTCGGGTAGTAATTTATCTATGAGTTCTACAGGAGGTAAAACTGCCTTTTGTATATTGCTTGCATATTTTATACTTGAAGTGATATGGGCATTCTTTTCATCAATCATATCACGTTGCAACTCAATTTCATTTTTCTGAGATTGAATTTCATATGTCCGTTCCCTGACTTTTTCTTCGAGTATTCTTTTCTCAGCAAGGAATTTATATTCACGTCTTTTTATATAAAAGAAAGTAAGCACGAAAAGAAGAAGTACAGTTACGACATAAAACCACCATTTCATCCAGATTGGCTTTTTTATGATAATAATAATGGTCAGAGGGTTTTCCGATACAGCACCATCTCCACTTCGGGCGTTTAAGACAAATGTATAATCCCCTTCTGTTAAATGATTATAAGTTACACTTGTGTTTTTTGCAATTTCAGACCATTGATCATAACCTTCCAATTTGTACTGGTACGTTACAAGTGATGGTTCCTTTAAACTGATACCCAAAAAATCAATTCTTATTTTGTAATTGCCGGGAGGTAGAATTATTTTACCAGTAAAATCCTTTTCATCATCATTAATCTTGATTGAAGTAATTCCTAAAACAGGAGGCCGCTGTCGGGGATATTCCATTGACGGATTATAAGAAACCATCCCTTTATCCGATCCAAACCAGATTTTTCCTTGTAGATCTTTAATTATTGCATTGGGATTAAACTGGTAACTTTCAGTTAAACCTTCTATACGCTGTACAGGCTTAATTGAAAAATCATTTGCTCTGATTCGGCTTAATCCACCTTTGTGCCCAACCCAGATGTTTTTATGATCATCACAAATAAGAGAATAACAATAATTTGATATAAGACCTTCTTTTACAGTAAGATTAACAATAGAATCGGACTGTATCATAAAAATGCCATTCCCGTTTGATCCAACCCAAATCCGGGAGTCTGTATCTTCAGTGATTGGGCCTAATGTTAAATTACCGCTAAGAGAATTTAAAGGTATCTTAAAGACCTTTTCATCCTGAATGTATGCCAGCGTACTACCGGGAGTGCTTACCCATAGTCTGCCTGTTCTATCAATAAATAAACTGTTAATAAAATTATGAGGTAAGCCGCCCTGGCTAATAGAATACCAGATTTTTTTGTTGGTAACTGAATTAATATTCCATAATCCTTTTTTTGTTCCTATCCAAACCTGTTCTCCTTTTCCGGTTATTATTGTTATAGAGTTTTCAAGCGCTCCATTTTCAATAGGGTACTTAGAAATTTTTTCATTCCCTGTATCCATCCGGAAAACACCATTTTCCCCGGTTCCAATCCAAAATTCTTTTCCATCGGCGGTGTAGATCGATGTAACTTTATCTTTTGGTAATCCACTGCTTTTGCCGTAGAACTTCACAATTTTACCCGTCAACTGATCCATTTTGACCAGACCATTTTCAGTCCCTATCCACCTGTATTTCTGATTGAAGCAGAATGAAAAAATGTTATTTCCATATAAAGGGTTATCAAATGTATAAACAGAAAAAGTTTTAGGTGTAATTAGTGTTAGTCCCTGACCATAATTGCCACTCCATATGTTCCCTTCGCGGTCCTCATAAATAGTTTTTACATTATCTGTAGCAAATCTATTAGCCTTATTAAAATAATTGATCTTTGTCAATTCCCCTGAGGCGGAATAAGTCATTTTGATGAGTCCGTTTCCAAAAGAACCTAACCATAAATTTGACTGGCTGTCTTCATAAAGATATTGAATACCTGTAAAATCAGAATCCGGATCTGCAATTATTTTTAAAACCTTTAACAGATTGTCTCCATAAGTGAGTTGAAAAATGCCGTCATTTTCCGTGGTAATATAAAATCCGACCTTGTTCCTCATTTTTTGAATGCACGTTACTTTGGATTCCGGAATTTCTGAAACATGGCGTATCATTTCAATTTCTCCCGATTCTTTTAATCTGCAAAATGACAAACCTGAAATTGTGCCAACAATCAATTCACTATCATTAAGAAATTCAAATGATATTATAATTGTCTGATCCTTAAATGTATTGTGTTGTATGACACCTATCTCTTTATCTAATTTAAATAAGCCATCCGAATAGGTACTTACCCAGATCATGCCATCCGGGCTTTTTGCAAAATGTGTTATAGGGCTAAGATTCGGTTGCTGTATATTGAGTGCGTGATACTTTTTCCCATTAAAATAAGATAACCCGCCATTATAATGGCCAAACCACAGCCATTCCCCATCGCTGATGTTACAAGTTATAACATTGTCTGCCGATGAATCACTGTTTGAATAATTTTCAAATGTAAAACCATTATATTTCGATAATCCGTTCCCTGTACCAACCCACAAATAACCATGCCCATCCTGGATGATCGAATAAACATAGGGTTGGGCCAATCCATCTTCTGAATTGAAATTCCGGAAATTATAATCCTGGGAAAATGCATGATTGGCAAGAACCGAAAAGAAAAAAAGCAATACTGCTTTCCAGTTTAAATAAGCCTTGATTTGAATTTTTACAGAATAAAACATTGTAACTAAATAGTGCCTGGAGTATTGAGTGCCTAAAATGCCTGGAGTACTCATTTCATTCGTATTTTCGGAGAATATACAGGAACACCTCCTATGGGGACAACGTAAAATGGCAATGAAACTCCATACTGGTTCCTGACAATGACCACCACATTATTGTTTCTTACCTGTACGGATTGATTCTTTATGAATTGTATCTCAATGGTCGAATTTTTTTCTTCAGCCACTATAGGGAATTCCCTTATTACCCAATTGGTTTCTCCTGAAACGTCGCATAAAATGCCATTTTTGGCAACTGAAAATATCCTGATTATTCCATCGTTGTCCCAGTCAAAATTTGAGACCTGGATTGAAATGGTCCTGTCATCTACAAAAGGATATATCTGACTTATATGTTTTTGATCATCCGATAGCCTGAAGTGATATTTATAGGTAAACCAATTGCCCCCCTCAACTGCAATATTTTCAACCGGACTCGTACTTAAAAAGTATTTATATATATTCCCATCATCCCCTGATATCCCCTGTGCAATGATTTTAAATACACGTCCCCCAAGTTTCTCAACATACTTTCCTTCAGAAGGATTAAAAGGTCCAAAACTATACCACTTTTTATCGTATTTCGGATCAGCCCCAAATGATTTTGATGACAATAAATATCCGCTCTTATAATTTCCTGTCTTATTAAGAGCCTGTGCTGAAGTATCTGACCAGCAATCTTTCCCTCCATAAATTGAAAAGTTTACAACAGTATTAAATTCTCCCTTGAGTTCATCAAGGTCCCCACCTGTATCCGGATCATAAACACGGATATATACAGGACCAGTTTGTGTTGGAGGAATGATGCAATAGAATATCTGGCAAAAATCATCATCGCCCCAGGATGTCAGGGCGTTTCCTCCAAAAGTTATAAGATAAGGGATGTTTTCATCAATCGCCGGAGCAGGTTGTGAAAAGACAGGTATGCCGGCATTTAGAATAAATAATAAAAGCCATATATATTTGTTGAATACCATTAATTGTTACTTTTTCATAAAAATAAATTCTATTCTTCCTTCAATTGATTTGCTGTCCGGTACAAATGGTTTGAAGACCGGATTGGACAAATCAAAGCCTTTACTGCGGAAAATATCCATGTCAATTTCTTTGTTTTTAAAATAGAAGGCCAATTCACGGGCACGTTTTTCTGATATTTCCATTTTATTGCCCGGTTTTTCATCTTTAGTTGCATTCAGAACCAACTCAAGCCTTATATCAGGATTTTCTTTCAAAACCCCGACAAAATTATCAAGAACCTGATATGAAGCAGGGTTAATCCCATATTTATCAAATCTGACGGCCAGTTTTCCGGATTCCTTAAATCCTTCTCTGATTTTTGTTTTTTGCCGTTCAGACAGATCATCCATAAAATAGATTCTGATTTGCATGGTTTTGTTTTGTTCTATAACAGAATCAATTTTTTCCTTTACTTTATCTTCCTCTCTTTCACCTTTTAATTCCAATTCCTGATAGTTATTATAAATTCTTATTTTTTTCATGACACATGTTTTTGGAATCACACCGAGGCTATCTTTCTCAGCTTGTAATCCCAACTGGACATTATACTCACCTTTCTTTTTAAATGTCCTGCTCATAACAGGTCCGCCTGGTTTAAAACCGTCTCCAAAGTTCCATAAATAATCTGTTATCCTGAAACCTTTAAGGTCGGTTGTTACTCCCTCAAATGATATTGATTTATCTACAAAACCAACATTATATGAATTAATATAAACCTGTTCAATATTTTCAAGATCTACCTTATAATCAACCTGTTTTGCTATGGTATCACCGGTGAGTTCATCAATTATAGTGAGCTTAACTGAATACTTTCCAGGACCAGGAAAGCAATGCTTCACCTCTTTACCAATACGTATTATCCCGTCACCAAAATTCCACTTATAAATTACCGGTACTGTATCAATAAGTCGTTGTTTTTCATCATAGAATGTAAAACAATAATTATTCTCCTTTATGGTGTCACAGTTTGTAAATTCTATTGGTGCTGAACTGAAACTGAAAATATCATCTGTTTTCCGTCTGTTTGTTGAAAAATAACCGTTCTCAAATGTAGAATCAATGGCAATTCCGAAATCATCAGCTTTTGAGTTAAATGCTGAATCGAGGTGCACCGGGGCTATCCAATCTCCATTTATTTGCTGGGTATAAAACAGGTCCTTCCCTCCAAAACCTTTGTGTCCGTCTGAGGCAAAATAGAGTTTGCCATACTTGCATGCAAAAGGGAAGGATTCATTTTTGGGCGTATTAATAAGCGGGCCCATATTTACTGGCTGATCCCAGTCATTATTGCGCCTGTCACAATAATAAAGATCCATGCCGCCAATTCCGCCAGGCATGTCAGACGAAAAATAAATCCTTTCTCCATCAGGTGTAAGTGCCGGCGTACAAAAAGAATAGAGCGGGTTATTATAGGTAAAAGGCTTGATATTGGTCCATTCCCCATCTATTAATTCTGCAGAATAGATACCCAGTTTATTTGATGTATCAGAAATGTTTCTCAACGAATTTTCAATGGAATTATTCCTGGAATAGTACATGATATTCCCATTTTCATTGAAAGTAGCCGGTCCGTCATTAAAAGCAGTTGTAATTTCCTTTGCCAGTATCTTCGGATGGTTCCATCCAGTACTGCCCCTTTTCGTCACATAGAATATTTTAAAAAGCCTGTTTTTTTCACCCTTATAATTTACCAGGGAATTGTCACTCAGGTCCGAACAAAATACAATCCCTCCCTTATAAAATACCGGAGAAAATTCATCATATATTCTGGAACTAAATGGAGCCGGTTTTACAATATAACGATTAGACTGGGCATACAATTCCGTCTTAATAAACAATGATGCAAATATTATTATACAAAAGTATTTGCGCATAAAATTAATCCACTAAAACTGTCTTGGTCCTATTACCTTTCTTTCAAATTTAAATATATAGTTTAAAACGATCTCATGAGAACCATTCATATATTTTCCAATACTTCCAAAATCATAATCATAGGAATATGCCATTCTGATTTGATAGTTGATTTGACACTGAAGCATTCCGACCAGCATATCCTTGTTCCGGTAACCAACACCAATCCAGATCCTGTCTTTTAAACTGATCTGTGCATTATAATCGATCTGGATAGCATTATTTGGATGATATTTTATTAACAGGGAAGGGAGAAATTTAACCCGGGGACTTATACCCGCTTCGTAACCTGTTGTAAAAAAATAATTACTCCCTGAGAAATTACTACCAATTTTGTATTTGCCCGTGCTTCTGTCCAGTTCATGGCTTAAGAACAGGGGCATGGAAATACCAATAAAGTACTTTTTTGTATAATAATACGTACCAAGACTAAAAGTTGGTAAAACTGCTGATGTAGGATTATTCATAAGTTGTAAATCATTGGCATCGGCTGCAATCAGGTCATTCCATGCAGTATTGTGTATAGTGACACCAAAACCTAATCCCAGCGCCAATTTACCTTCCTGCAGTTCCATCCTGTATGCATAATTCCCTAGAAAACTCGTTTCTTTAAATATACCAATACTGTTATTCTCAACCAGTAATCCGAGCCCAACTCTGTCATTAAAAACAGGTGCATGAACAGACAGAATATAGCTTTTTGGAGCATCATTAAATCCAACCCACTGATCCCTATACGAAGCGGTTAAACTCAGTGCATCCTGGCAGCCAGCATAGGCAGGATTTATCGCAAGAGCATTTACAACATAATGATCCGACAACGGAAACATCTGTCCCGACATCAGCAATGGAAATGAAACTGCCAAGATGCTCAGAATAATCCGGTTCATTTACCTTTTAATTAAAACAGATCCCTTAATTATTTTACCATTTTCAAATTTCAAAATATAGAAATAGGTGTCCTCCGGAAGTTTCGACCCTTTTTTATTTAGTCCGTCCCAATCATTTAAATAATTATTATTTGAATATTCTTCATTTCCCCATCGGTTAACTATTATCAGCTCCACATTGCCAGTAAATTCACTGATCTTGAAATAATCATTTTTACCATCTCCATTTGGTGTGATTACTGAGGGTACAAACAGATTATGAACAGTAATTTTAACTTTTGAAGTGTCCTCACAATTGCCATTCTGCACCTTCCATAAGAATATATTTTCCCCGATTGATAATTCAGTTACCCTGGATGTCGGAGAATGAATATCACTAATGTGGCCTGAACCGGTAATAAGGGACCATTCGCCTGTTTCGGATGGAGACAATTCTGCATTCATCTGTGTTTCAAAGTTAAATTTCAGTTCCTGGTCCGGCCCTGCAACCGCAATCGGGGTCTCATTAACAATTATATCCTGTGCAGCCGTATTGGTACAACCATTGGTATTGGTAACCATAAGAGTATAGGTTCCTGCCATATCTAACGTGGCACTGTCCGATACTGATGGATTTTGCAATAATGAGGTGAATTCGCCTGGCCCCGTCCAGTAATAGACCGTCATACCTGCCGGGCCTCCAGTCAGGTTGAGGGCACTACCTGCACAGACCGGACCGTTATTACTTGCTGTAGTCAGCGGCAAAGCATTTACTGTTACAACTGTGGCTGCAGATGGTGCACTCTGACATCCACTAGCATTGGATACCTGAACTGTATAACTTCCTGCTGTGGTAACATTTATAGTTGGTAAAGTTGCTCCATTTGACCATAAGTAACCTGTTCCTGAACTTGAGGTTAGAATTACAACATCACCATCACAGAAGGTCGTCGGACTTTCAGCTGTAATAGTTGGAGTTAATGGTAAAGCATTTACTGTTACTATTGTTGCTACTGATGCTGCACTTTGACATCCGCTTGCACTAGTTACCTGAACTGTATAACTACCTGATGTGGTAATATTTATACTTGGTGTAGTTGCTCCATTTGACCATAAGTAAATTGTTCCTGCACTTGAGGTTAAAGTTATACTACTACCATCACAGAAGGTTGTTGGTCCGCCGGCTGTAATAGTTGGAGTTGCCGGTACATCATTTACTGTTACAACTGTTGCTGCTGACAATGCACTCTGACATCCGTTTGCATTGGTTACCTGAACTGTATAACTACCTGATGTGGTAATGTTTATATTTGTTGTGATTGCTCCATTTGACCATAAGTAATTTGAACCTGCACTTGAAGATAAGGTTACACTTCCACCATCACAGAAGGTTGTTGGCCCGCCAGCTGTAATAGTTGGTGTTAACGGTAAAGCATTAACTGTTACAACTGTGGCTATGGATGCTGAACTCTGACATCCGCTTGCATTGGTTACCTGAACCGTATAACTACCTGATGTAGTTACATTTATACTTGCAGTAGTTGCTCCATTTGACCATAAATAACTTGTTCCTGCACTTGAAGTTAAGGTTACACTACCACCTGCACAGAAGGTTATTGGACCATCAGCTGTAATAGTTGGTATTGCAGGTAAAGCATTTACTGTTACTACAGTTGGTACTGATGCTGCACTCTGACATCCGCTTGCATTTGTCACTTTTACTGTATAACTACCTGATGTGTTAACGGTAATACTTGATGTAGATGCCCCATTTGACCATAAGTAACTTGTTCCTGAACTAGATGTTAAGGTTACACTACCACCGGCACAGAAAGTTGTTGGCCCACCAACTGTAATGGTTGGAGTTATTGGTAATGCATTTACAGTAACTACAGTTGCTGCTGATGCTGCACTCTGACATCCGCTTGCATTGGTTACTTTTACTGTATAACTACCTGATGCGGTAATATTTATACTTGGTGTAGTTGCTCCATTTGACCAAAGGTAACTTGTTCCTGCACTTGATGTCAAGGTTACACTGCCACCGGCACAAAAGGTTGTTGGACCGCTTGCTGTAATAGTTGGTGTTGCCGGTAGAGCATTAACAGTTACTATAACTTGTGGATTAACAGTAGTAAACCCGTCAAAAACGGCTACATGATAAGTTGTAGTAATAGCAGGATTAGCAACTGGGTCAGCAATAGACGATGTAAATCCAACAGGTGTGGAAGCCCAGGTATAGGTATAAGAACCTGAACCACCTGATGCTAAAGCATGTAATTGTATGTTAGCACCGGCACAGATTGTTCCGGGAGTAGCTGTCGGAGTCGAATTTAATGGGCCTCCACTTATTGTTATTGTTACTGCATCTGTGTTAGAACAAGTAGTTGTCAGTGAAGTAGCCGTTAATGTAAAGACTGTTGTTGTAGATAAATTTACAGTTGTAGGATCTTCTATAAAAGGATTTACAAGTTGTGACGAAGGTGACCAGCTATATGTAAATGGACCGGTACCTGTAACTGTTGCATTAATTGTAGTGCTTGTTCCATTTGGAATAGTTGTATCTGTTCCGGCATTAACTACCGGCAATGCATTTACATTTACTACAGTCGCTGCTGAGACTGCACTCTGACATCCGTTTGCATTGGTTACCTGAACTGTATAACTTCCTGCTGTGGTTACATTTATGCTTGGTGTAGTTGCTCCATTAGACCATAGGTAACTTGTTCCTGCACTTGATGTTAAGGTTACACTACCACCGGCACAGAAGGTTGTCGGACCACCGGCTGTAATAGTTGGTGTTGCAGGTAAAGCATTTGCAGTAATTACAGTTGCTGCTGATGATGCACTCTGACATCCGCTTACATTTGTTACTTTTACTGTATAACTACCTGATGTAGTAACGTTTATACTTGGTGTAGATGCCCCATTTGACCATAAATAACTTGTTCCGGCACTAGATGTTAAGGTTACACTACCACCGGCACAGAAAGTTGTTGGCCCACCAGCTGTAATAGTTGGTGTTGCCGGTAAAGCATTTACAGTAACTACAGTTGCTGCTGATGCTGCACTCTGACATCCGCTTGCATTGGTTACTTTTACTGTATAACTACCTGATGTGGTAATATTTATGCTTGGTGTGGTTGCTCCATTTGACCATAGGTAACTTGTTCCTGCACTCGATGTTAAGGTTACACTGCCACCGGCACAGAAGGTTGTTGGACCTCCGGCTGTTATAGTTGGTGTTGCCGGTAAAGCATTGACAGTAACTACAGTTGCTGCTGATGCTGCACTCTGACATCCGTTTGCATTTGTTACCCTTACTGAATAACTACCTGCTGTGGAAACGTTTATACTTTGAGTGGTTGCTCCATTTGACCATAAATAAGTTGACCCTGCACTTGATGTTAAGGTTACATTGCCACCGGCACAGAAGGTTATTGGACCTCCGGCTGTTATGGTTGGTATTGCCGGTAAAGCATTAACTGTTACTATGGTGGCTACTGATGCTGCACTCTGACATCCGCTTACATTTGTTACTTTTACTGTATAACTACCTGATGTGGTAACGTTTATACTTGGTGTAGTTGCCCCATTTGACCATAAGTAACTTGTTCCTGCACTAGATGTTAAAGTTACACTACCACCGGCACAGAAGGTCGTTGGACCTCCGGCTGTAATGGTTGGTGTTGCCGGTAAAGCATTTACTGTTACTACAGTTGCTGCTGATGCTGCACTCAGACATCCGCTTGCATTGGTTACTTTTACTGTATAACTACCTGATGTGGTAACATTTATACTTTGTGTAGTTGCTCCATTTGACCATAAGTAAGTTGTTCTCGGACTTGAGGTCAGGTTTACACTACCACCGGCACAGAAAGTTGTTGGACCTCCGGCTGTAATAGTTGGAGTTGCTATTGTACAAGTAGATTGAAAGAAAGGATATATCGGATCATTTATAATATCTGTCATATCCCCATAGCTACAGTTCGAATGTGGATATCGGGTTGTAATTGGCGCTATGCAACTGAGTGCAGGGTAATTTGGTTGATTGTAGGTTAAATCTCCCGGATAAATTGTTCCGCCAACAAATACCTTAACAGGATTGTCATTGCTGGTAAATGAACCATGATAATCCGGACCGCCTCTATATATGTCGCCTGTGATGATAATATAACCATTTGCTATTATATCAGCATGGTTATTGAAAGTAAGGTCTCCCCTGACAATAAGAATTCCATTGTCGTTTATTGTTAAATCATTATAATTATCGAGTAGCAAATCTCCTTTTATAACAAGTGTGTCATTAATAATCAGATTAGTGGGAAAACCTGAAAATGAGAGAGAACCATTTACCGTTATATACCCGTTAATGGTAATATTGTACCCGCTGATGTTAGTCTGGGGTACCGGCCATGTCGGGCTCCAGCTTGTAGGTGTTTCCCATGCGCCGGTATAATTATTCTTGGTTGAATGCTGTGAAAATACTGTCTGTATCGGAAGATAAAATATCCCCAACAATAAAATAATCCGCTTTATATATACAATCATTCTGTATAATTATTTTACCTGGCAGGTTACCCTGCAAGATAGTAATTTTCACGATTCAGTACAAAATGGTTGCAATATACAATCGATGAGTCAGATTTTCTGAATAACTTATATTCTGCATACTGATTCAGGCGTTTGAAAATTAAAGTATCAAAGACAGAATGTATAGGGTGTTTTGTGGTCAATTCAGTAGAAGCGTATAAGCAAAACGTATTATTTTTTTAAAGCCCTATGAAGAAAAGTTCAAGTTTTTGTCTGTCAAGGTTCCTGTTTATTCTCACACTCCTGTATACATCAATTGCTTATGGCTGAACTTCTTCAATAGCTTGTCTGATATTATCCGGATTTAAGCCTCTTAATCATGATGTGTAATTTGTAAGTTTGCAAAATCACCATCGGAATTGTTTCCGACCCATAATCCAATTTTACCGGTGGTTCTTTTATTCAGTTTCTCAACACTTAAACTGGGTTCCGGATTGGCATTAACATAAACCGTTACCTCAGGATATTTTATTATTATTTTCACATGGAACCACTCATTTCCATTTAGTGAAGGGATTACAGCTTTCTCATATTTGCCATTAAATTTTTCTCTAAGGACCTGCCATGGATAATCTGGTTGTGATATGTACTGAACCGCGTGAATTTTACGTACAGAGTCGGTCGATTGAAAATTGAAGGGACGAAAATAGATTGCATCGAGAGTGTTATTGTCAATTCCATGAAAGGCAATACCTACAAAACTTTGTTGATATTCATCTTCCCCCCTAATATCAAGTTCAATGCTTCCATTTGAGAATTCCACACTGGTCAACCATGCAACACCGTCATTTTCATTTTTTGAAAACCGGACACCCTTTTTATCTTTTTCAGAAAACGGAGTCACTTTTCTGTTGAAAACTTCAAGTTTGTTGTTTTCAGACAAGTCATATTTAACTGAATTGACTTGTCCCATTCCGGATACAAAAGTTATAAATCCAAGAATAACTGTTAGATAGAAATGACGGATCTTAATTGTGTTCATATTCTTACTGTTTATTTGGATGTTATTATAAGTCACTAAGTTAGTAAATCATTTTGTTGTAACAGGAAGTCCTTATAGTCTTTTCTGCTATTTATTCCACAAGGAGTGAGCTTAAATCTGTTAAATTGAACCTCTGCAATCATTAAATGTAATTAACCTTTATTGATCAGGTCTTTTATTTCGGAAAGATGCAGTTTTAGGTGTCTTGGAAAATCAATGATCATTGCTTTCATAGTTATTTTCTGACCGGGTCCGGATATCCATTCATTATTCAGTTTTTCAGCATTGACATTTTTAATCACATGACTGATATGCAATAGTGTGTACTTCCATAACTGAATCAATATCATCCAATCTTCATTCTGGTAATCCTGTATAGCAATCCATCTGTCATTATTTCCAAAAGTGGCATAGTTTGGAAAGATCAAAGGGGATTGTTGATATTGAAGGTGTACGATCCTGTGGGTATTGTTAGAAGTTGAGTCAATGATATGTCCGACAATCTGTTTTATTGTCCGGTTTTGAGTGTTTCTCCTTTGGGCGATTACCTCTTCCGTAAGATTCATTAGAACAGGCTCCCACTCATTTACCAAATTTTCAAGTTGCGGACTTATTAAGCTAATTTCTTTCATGGTTTTTTATTTTATTGTTTAGGCATTATACTCTTTATCGAGATCATTCCTGTTTTAATTTCTTTTGTGCCATTTTATGAAACTGAAGTAAAGCCTGTTTTTTTTCAGATGGAAGCTCATTCCATTTAATCCCTTCAATTGCACCCTCCAATCCATAAAGTAAATTCAGACAAGCTCCTGGATCAATTGTCTGAAGACGGAGAAATACCTGTTCGCTACCCATTGCTTCTAATTTTTCAAAAGAGTCAATGCCGACTTGCATCAATTTGGTTTCAGTATTCTTCCCGATATTGATCCGGCCTGATAAATTGCTTGCTTTTTTTATGTTTTTCATTGAAGATAAAGATTAGCTTTTATATTCTTTGCAGAAAGTTTAAAGGTTTGCTCAATCAAATTTGATAATTAAAACAGGTTATTAAATGCTTTTGCGACCAAAAAAGCTGCTGCAGCTGCTGTAATGCCTATCAGAGTAACTTTTATTGCGCCTTTCAGAGGAGGTTGGCCGGTAACTTTGCTTTTAAAATAGCCAAACAGGAACAGGCATATTATGGTAAGAAGAGCGGAAACAAATAATCCCTGGTACGGAGTCTGAGTAAAGAAATATCCTGATAGCGGAATTAATCCTCCAATAATGTATGAGATTCCAATCGTAGCAGCACTGTTCCTTGCACGGTTGGCATCAGGTTTTTCCAGGCCCAATTCGTATTTCATCATAAAATCAACCCATTTATCTTTGTCCTTTGCCAACTCATTGGCTATGGTATTTTGAGTTAATTCATTCAGTCCATAGTGTGCAAAAACAAGTTTTACCTCTTTCTTTTCATCTTCAGGAATGTTTTGCACTTCATCATATTCCCGATTCAATTCCGACTGATAATGCTCCTGTTCCGTCTTGCCGGCTAAGTAACCGCCCAATCCCATAGCGATACTTCCTGCAACAATTTCTGCGATTCCTGCTGTGATAACAATTGCGTTATGTTGAACAGCTCCGCTTAATCCTGCGGCCAGAGCGAATGGGACAGTCAGCCCATCAGACATTCCGATAACAATATCTGTTATGAAATCCGAACTTCTCAGATGTTCTTCTTTATGGATTGTTTTAGTATTTGTCATTTTATAATATTTATGTAATTAAATTTTATTTACCTGGCGGTTGAAAGCCGCGGCTTTTCAACCAGATAAGTGATCCCCGCAAAAATTAAAAGCAGGAATGAGTGGAAGCCGATCCTTGAAATAGCGTGTTCAGGGTTGATCCAGGTACTGATTAGGTATAGAAGAACAGAAAGGCCCAGGTATCCGGAAAATTTTACCAGATTATACTTTACAGGGAAATATTTTTGCCCGATCAGGTATGAGAGGATCATCATGGAACCGTAACATATGAAAGTTGCCCAGGCTGAACCATAATATCCGTAGATCAAATGTTCCGAACTCAGGGGGATCCACCAGAAGTTCAGAACCAGCGTTATGACAGCACCTATCAGCGAAAGCCAGGCTCCCCAGGAGGTTTTAGCTGTAAGCTTATACCATATCGAAAGATTATAATAAACACCAAGAAAGAGGTTTGCCATCATTAAAACCGGGATCACACCTTTTCCTTCCCAGTATTTTTCCCCGACAAGAATTGGCATGATAAAATCATTAAGATAAAGCATGGTGACAAGGAAAATCAGCGATACAATAATGATGAAATAGTCCATGATCTTTGCATAGACCTCTTTGGCATCTTTTTCCTTTGCCTGGGCAAAGAAGAAAGGTTCGGCCGCATACCTGTAAGCCTGTATGAATATGGTCATAAGGATGGATATCTTGTAACAGGCAGCGTATATCCCGACCTGATATGATGCAATGTCTTTTGGTAACAGGTAACGAAGCAAAAGCCTGTCAAAGGTTTCATTTACAATTCCGGCCATTCCGGCAAAAAGCAGAGGGAATGCATAGAGCAACATTCGCTTCCAGAGATCCGGGTGTATCTTCCACCTGACACTGGAAATTTGAGGCAACAGCAGCCCAAGGGCTACACTACTGGCTATCAGATTGGAAATAAATATGTATTCAATCCCCCAGTGTGGCCTATAAATTAATCCAATAAATCGACCGGGTAGACTATTTGGTGAATGGCTGATTACGAACGGACATAATACAAGGAAAAAGAGATTTAGCCCAATATTGAGAGTGATACTGGTCATCTTGATCCAGGCAAACCGGGATGATCTGTTTTGTGCGCGAAGATGGGCAAATGGTATAGCTGATAGCGCATCAAGTGCAAGGATCCAGGCAAACCAGATGACATATTCCCTGTGATCAGGATACTCGATCCACCGGGCTACATCTCCTGCGAAGAAGGAAACTGCAACCAGGAATAGGAGAGATGAAATAATAAGCGAAATCATCCCTGTACTGAACACTTTCTCCCTATCCTGCTCATGTTCATTGAATCGGAAAAAAGCAGTTTCCATCCCATATGTAAGGATCACCATAAGGAAGGAAGCATATGAATAAAATACATTAACCGTTCCATATTCTCCAGGGAGAAATACACGGGTGTACAGAGGAACCAGCAGATAGCCAAGAATGCGGCCCAGAACACTGGGGATTCCATAAATGGCGGTCTGACCGGCAAGGCGTTTTATTGCGGTCATGTTGTCAAAGATAAAAAAAAGAGAGAATTATTTTTTCCCTTTGGCTCTTAATTGTGCATTTTTCAGGTTTACTTTTGCACCAAATTTTACGATTTTTGTCACGAAATGAAAGGGCACAGGTTTGTCTAACGGTAACTTTATTGCTGATTTTGCCAATTCGAAGGGTTTTAATTCGTCCATAAAGACCTGTAATACATTAGGGCGTATAAAAACTGAATAATGATTTTTGAATGCCGCAAACCAAACCAGCATTCCGTGAGAACTGGTCGTGATATTTCGTATCCGGAAAGTGCATGTTTCTTCAGCAGATCTTCATTTGTTGCCATATAATCAACATTTATCAAATGTAATTTGAATTTCAGTTGTTGCAAGAACTCTTTTTCAGGATTATAATATGAGAAACCGGAAATTAATATCTGAATTCCAACTTGCGGGTCTGTGTAGTTTGTGTTGACTCTGTTAAATCCTCAAGATTTCCGTACAAATACTTAAAGACAGCTACTTCCCAATAAGAGCCGACCATCTTTGCCATTTCTATGCTGAAAAAACCTGGTCCATATCCTAAATCAAGGACAGTCATTCCTTCCTAAGGATATTGTTTTACAATTCTTTGTGGATTTTGGAATAGTTTTCGAAGATTTAAATCCATATATCCCGGAATCAAGTTTTGTTTTTCCTTTATTAAAAGTGGCACTCTCAACAAGATGCATGAAGAAATGGTCAGATCTTACCTCAAGGCTCATTAGTCCCTGGATTATTGATTTATTATTGACAATTGTTAGTTTATAAATTGACCATTAACAGGTTGATTGCTTGTTAATATTCCTATTAATAACAGGATTATAAAGTAATTGAATATGTATCTTATTAAGAAGATTTTATTATTAGCCATGAATTCTATTTATGCATCATAATTTCCCATTCATAAATTTTATCCTGGGCGCTACGTGCATCTGAAGCATCGGGCTCGAGAAGCAAGTATTTTTTCATATAATAAATTGCTGCATCAAATTTATGTACCTGGGCAGAGAGCAACGCCAAATTTGAGTAGGCTGCCGGATAAGCAGTCTGATCCAATTCATTTGCTTTGTTATACAGTTCAATCGCTTTATCGTACATCTTCTGTTGATTGAGAGCATTGGCTTGCACAATGTATTTCCTTTGCTCTTCCGATACAGGAGGTTTTACTTTTAATGCACGATACTGTGATGCTATTGGTTCGAAAAGTGTGAGCTGAGAACTATATCGTTTTTCGTTAAGTTGATATTGAATGAAAAATAAATCATCTGCCAATTGTTTGATAATATAAGGTTTCCATTCAGTAATTCCATTAATACTAGTTGTAGTACTGTTAGAAATAGGAGAGAATGTACAATTCTTAAGCCTTATTTGGTACTCATCATTAGAAGGTAGTGCAATCTTAATTCGAATAACTTTAATAGAATAATCGAGCAGGTCAGAGAAATAAATGATCTTATTTTTATTTTTAAACTTTAGTTCAATTCTATCGTCAAAAACAGAAACATTTTTAGGTCTTCCCCAATCGGTCGTAATAAAATTTTTTAAATAATACTCTAAATAAGCATTATTATTAGGTTCCGGATAATAAAAGATTTCTTCAGTTTGTGCAATTGCAATTGCAGGGAAAAGCACAGCAGCCAATAATGTAATTAATCGAATGGGTTTCATATTATTGTCTTTAAGAATGAAAATCTATTATTTAACAATCTGAGCTTCCCACTCATAAATTTTATCCTGGGCACCACGTGCATCAGAAGCATCCGGCTCGAGCAGCAGGTATTTTTTCATATAATAGATTGCTGCATCAAATTTGTATACCTGAGCTGAGAGTAAAGCTAAATTTGAGTAGGCTGCCGGATAAGCAGTTTGATCTAGTTCAATTGCTTTGTTGTACAGCTCAATTGCTTTATCGTACATCTTCTGTTGATTAAATGAATTGGCTTGTACAATGTATTTCCTTAACTCTTCTGACACGGGAGGTTTTACTTTCAAAGCACGATACTGTTCCGCAATCGGTTCAAAAAGAACGAGCTGGGATTTGTAACGTTTCTCTCTAAGTTGATATTGAATGAAATATAAATCATCCGCGTAATTTTTCAGTTCCTCAAATCTATTGCAGGCTAGTTTTCTCATCATAAGAGGCCCTTCAAAAGAAAAGATAAAATTATTGAGTAGTATTTGGGCGGAACAACTAATATACATATTTTTAGCACTAATAGTATTAGTTTCTTGTGCTAAAATTTTATCATCTATTATGTCAGAAAAATAAATGATCGTATTTTGATTTTTAATCTTAAATTCAATTCTATCGTCCAGAACCAGGATATCTTTTGGAATACCACTAAGATTATTCTTTTTATCATAAATTGTTGTTTTTCCACTTAACATATTGGCAATATCCGTTTTTACTTTACCCATTTCTTTGCCAGATCGAAGTACCGGATTGTAAATATTAATTTCTGTTTTTTGGGACTGTGCATGTGACATAGTAGCTAAAGTGAAGAACACAACAGCCAACAATGTCATAAATCGAATGTTTTTCATATTTGTATTTGTTTAAAATGATGGATTTAAGCCCCAAATGCAACTTATTGACCTGGTGAAGTTATGAAAATATAATCATTAAAGGTTAAATATAAAAAAATAGGACTGCAAGTGAGACAGTCCGGTCAAAAGTCTAGGTTAAAGATGTTGTCTCAACGCTGGACTTTCTATTATCATCCGTATTAGCGTTTCGTTCAATTTTTTATTAATTATCTTAGGTAGAAAAAGGACAGTTTTGTCTCTCAGTTAGGAATGATTACATGTCCCTTGCGGAATAGTTTTGTAAGAATATTCAAATGAAATGTTCGCATTTATTCACCCCTCGGTGTTTGCCAAAACATATCAGGATTATAAATGTTATAGAAAGTCTTTTTTAAGTCAGGATTGTTAAAATCCTTTACGATTGGCAATACCACTGGATTTAGTAACTGTCAGCATGGAAGATAAACCAAAGATAAATTACCAACTGCGATCTGGAACATAAGCTAACAGAGGATTAAAATGATCAACCTGATACATTCTGAATCGGATCTAATAGATTTTTACAAGAGTTACGGTTAGTTTATATTTTTTTATTGCTTAAGAATATGGAATGTTTGTAGAAACAACATCCATTTGGTCTTGATGATAACTCCCTTCAGTCATCTGCAAGCGATAATCGGAATGCGGCCATTTCCACTGAGTTGCGAACTACCAGGACATCGCCAACCAACACAGGGTGGTTCCAGGTCTTGCCCTTGATTGCCGGGAACCGCGCGAGCTCTGTGAACTTATCAGGTGTCGCTTTGACCAACGCCAGTTCACCTTTTTCCGACAATACCAGCAACACATCCTGATCGGCCAGCAAAAGAATTTCTCCTGCATAGCGTCCTCCTCTCCACTTGGGATTGCCTTTCTCGATATCAATACATACCAGACTTGGACCATCAAAGCCGTATATGTTACCATTGTGAACGACGAAATCATTAAAATAAGGTCTCAACTTGTTTGATGACCAGCGTTCTTTAGCAGTCCATCCCCCGTTTTCCTTTTTGATAGAGAACCGCTGCACCCCTTTTCCGCCAGTCTCACTTACTGCGCTAATCACAATATCATTTCCAGTAATCAGAGCTGGTTGGACTATAGGGCCACCGGTCATTGGGAGTGCCCATAGTAACTTTCCATCGGCAGGTGAATAGCTGGTCGCACTGGTCTTGTTCATAAAAAGGACCTGCCTGATGCCATCGATTGTTAAAAAATGTGGTGAGCTGTAGCTTTCTCCACCGTCTGGTCCTGACCAGCGCTGCCTGCCATTTTCAATGTCGAAAGCAACTATTTCGCCTGCTATGGCAACATATACGGTACTGTCGACTACCAAAGGCGAGCTTGTGTAACCCCAACCTGGTATTTTTACTTTAGTGTCTTTCGCAGCATTAAGCGACCAGACAACATTACCGTTACGTGCATCAAGTACATTGAGGATTCCAGTCGCACCTAAAGTGTATACCCGGCCATTGCTGAGAGTAGGTGTAGAACGCGGACCTGCTCCAGCATGTGAGTCCCAGAAACGGGCAGTATCACTGTGTCTCCACAATGGTTCGCCGGTATTTAAATTGTAACAGGTAACCATCTCATATTCACCGCGTTGCTCCTGGGTAAAGAGTAAAGCACCATGGATTGCAAAGGACGAACAACCCGGTCCAATAGATCGACGCCACATCTCAACCGGTGGTGATTTGGACCAATCGGTCCTGATCCACACACCACGGATAATGCCATCCCGATTAAGTCCCCTAAAGCCTGGCCATTCGGCTTCCGTTACCATTGCTACCGAATCCAGTGGCATTTTTATCAGCTTATCGTTCGTCCTGGCCATAAGCCTTTCCTCAGCAGTCTTCGCCCACCGCCATGAAAAATCAAAATGAGCTTCGCCGGTCATTCCATTTGTACGAAGGAAGGCCCAGAATACGGATGCGAGTATGATCGTAGCAACCATAGTTGCTCGCCGGAATACTTTAGAGAAATTACGGGTGGCTACAGTCCATAAAACAAAAGCAAGACTTAACACCGGGATGGAGTAAAAAGTAAACATCATTCCCATCATAGCTGTTTTAATCGACTTGTCGAGGATTTGCGATATTGCAGCAAGTGCCAATATCATTAGGACAATTGCACCCCAGCGTTCCAATCTGTGGGCTCTGCTAAAGAATGCCCACCAGACAACAATAGCTAACCCGCCTATGACTCCGCCAAACACGCCAATGGCAGTAGTATCAGGTACAACAGCGGGAAGAACAAATCTTACCAGCCACTGAAGTATTACGATGACAACTCCGGGCCATAGCCGTAGTGGTTTTTGCTGAATTGAACCAGTAGTATTATTAGTTGTATTCATTTTTTTTGCTTTTTGTTGATTGATTAATTTTCAGATATAATTTTGTTATTGAGTTCTACAGTTCTTATTGCATTTCCCTTTTTGTGCCCTTTGTCTCATCCTTAATTGTTTAGGGAGCAAATTAGTTATTAGTCAGGGAAGATAGTTCCTTAATATATTTAATTATTAAATCTGGATATTTTATACGTAGATAGTACCCTCCTGCAAGCTCTATATGCCTGGTATTTTTAAAACCAGCCATTATTTTTTCCTGGTATTTGTACAAATTTGATTCTGATGCAGAAACCAGTATAAACGGTAAATTTTTAGAAATGTTCAGGTTCTTCATGTAGACCAGATTTGGTACAAACTGGTACCATTTTTTCCAGCATTTTGGAGCATGTTTTGTTCTATTCAATTTATTACCCATTTCAATAAATTTTTTTTGATCTTTTTTTAACATACTTTCATAATATACTTCCGGGGTTGGGTCAAGCAATATAAGTCCTTTCACTTCATCTGGAAATTGACTTGAAAAATATCTGGCAATAAAACCGCCCATTGAATGTCCGATTAAAATGTAAAGTGGATTAATATTCTCGTGTTTCAATATACTTTTCAATTCAATGACCATATTAGGGATGGTACTTTTCAGTCTTGATTAATCGGATTTTCCAATATCAGCCCTGTCATAAAAAAAAACGTGAGCAAATAAAGCAACAGTATCAGGGATGGCCCCCCATGCTTCCAGACTATCCGACATACCATTTTCAAATATTACAGTTACGTCTCCAACCCCAAACTCTTTAATACGAAACTTTTGTCCGTCAATGCTAACATACCGTTCCTGACCTTGCAGGTTCAAACATAAAAATAATAAGATAAATGCAAAAACGTTTTTCATATTCTGTTTATTTCATGGTATGCAACGACTGTTGCACAAGTTTTTTTAATCACGGTACCAATCCTCTATTTATTCTTTTCTATTATCTTAAATAGATTTGAATAGTCACAATATATCTGCCAATGTTTGATCTTATTATTTTCTACAATTGCTTTCCAAGAGGCAGGAATTCTCCAGAAATTACTGTTAAATTTATTTGTTAAATTTTTATAAGTAGCACTTGCATAGCCAAATAGTCCAATTACAGATTCATTCTCAATTATATCTGAAATCTCAATTTGATAATCAGGGAATAATTCAAAATATCCTTTCCACCCTTCTTTCATTCCTTTCTTACCAACAGATTTATGGTCCATTGCGTCTATGAAGATATGATCTTCCGATATCAGATTTGCTATTTCATTTACATCATGATTATTGATAGCTTTCACAAACCTGATTACGATAGCTTTGTAAGGTTCATTTTCCATCATGAATTTAATATTGTTTATGAATGTTTACTTTAGTGTCGTTAGCACAAGTATTTTATTAATCATCTTGCAGGAAGCTATCTATTATAGATATTTTTTAATTAAGTTTTACAGACAGTTCAATACTGCATTTTCAATGCGATATTATTTAAAAGATATCGTACATTTTATTTTGTCAATCCATTCATTATTTAATTATTAAGTCGAGTTTTACGGATATAATTCTAAAGCCATTTTATTGGATGACCTAAAGTTCTTTTTATAGCTTCCATTTCAGCACTATGCCACATCTCATGTTTGAAACTCCATGATAGAGCCTCGTATTTTATGTTTGCTACAGGATGTTTAAATGGAATTGGTTCTAATTTATCTCCCAATATACTATCTGTCAGTTTTGTTAAATTATCAATGCATATCTCATGAACGGCATCCAATTGTTCTTTCAATTTTGAAGTTGGAATCAAATCCTTTTCCACTGACCTATGTAAAGCACCCATCCCATTAAAAATTTTCACATATTGTGCAACAGGAATCAAATTATAAACTTTTTCATTTTTCCCTGTTATCACAGTTATTGCATGGAAATTTTGGCTCATCATCAAATGTCCGATTTGCCAGGCGAAGTTTGAATCAGTATTTTCAGGGATTGTATACCACAAATCTTCTGGAATTTCAGAAATTAATCGGTTTATAAAATTCCGTGATTCAATGATCTGGTCTTTTAGAAATTCAATTTTACTCATAATTTATCAACTTAAACTATTCAATATTAATTAGAGTCTCATTTTTCAAAAGTCATTCTATTGATACTGTCCGTGTTATGCTCAGGCGTAATTTTAAAGACCCGGTATATTGCTATCGCTGGTGTTTAACTAACCATTGTTGGTCTTAAAAAATTTAGTAATTATTGGGTCTGCTTTTTTCATTGTATATATTTGTTAGTTCGTATGTATAACTATAGTGAGGTTTTTGCCAGTCGCAGTAAATGGGTAAGTGCTGTCTCATCATAGGTAATTTGTCTTGATAATATGTCTCTCGGCGATTAGTAAATTGTAAAGTTATGGTTTTGTGATTATGTCAGTATATCGACTAGCTAACTTCAAATAAAATGTGATTTAATTAATTTGCAGGTTCAGCAAGGATTAATCGTGCAGATTGTCCGGGCAATGATTTTATGATATAATCACCGTCAAATACTCCTATGGTTTTACCTGTCCAATAATCCGTTAATTTTGATCGTTTTATAAGTTTAATTGTCATGTCGGAAGGTTGTTCCTCCCAATTGAAGCAATATTAGAATTGCTTGTTGCCCAAATCGGTAGTTCCCACTTCAAATTTGGCATTTGTAAATTTTGCCCCGTGCTAGGCTTTCTTGTTTTTTTAATTTATATATCAGGAAGTTACTTGTCAGTTCTGAAAAAGGATTTTTAGAATAATCTCCGTATATGTCAATTATCTCCAAGTCAAGATATTTTATGAAGCTTTTAAATTCAGAGTCAGATATCAGCTTAAAGTTGATATCAAGAATTCTTTTGTCAATGATTGTGTTATGGCTATCATAGATTTCATATTGTTGGAATCCGGACACAATACCACTCGTCGGATCATATTTATTTGAATAAGAAACAATCATTTTTTTATTGTCATGAAATATGAATTCTCCAAGTTGTCTTGTTTTTCCATCAACTGTTTGAAGTCTTACTGTCGGATTTTGGAGAGTACAAATAAAAATTCCTCCAGGCTTAAGATGTCCAGTAATTACTTTAAGAGTTTTAAATTGTAATTCAGATGAAAGAATCTCGGAGAAAGAGTGAAATGGGAGAAGGATTAGTCCGAATTCTTTACCTAAATCAAGTTTGGTGACATCCATTTGAATAAGTCTGACAGGATAGTTTTTGCCCACAATCTTGTTTTTAAAGACATCAAGCATTTTTTCAGAGTAGTCAACACAGCAGAGCTTTTTCCCGGCTTCCAGTAGAGGAATGGAGACTCTCCCGGTACCGCACATCAATTCAAGGATTTCTTCTTCAAAGCTGGATGTCTCATCTAAGAAGAAAATTAAATCCAGATTTATGGTTACATAGACGTCGTATATATCAGCTACAAGGTCGAATTTTATAGGTTCAGGCATGGTATATGGATATGTGGCTCATGGAGCCTAATGGCCCGGCGTTTTAGTTAGGTACTGTAGAGCCTGCCCAGACGAAGGAAGGGTGTCCGGACTGGCATATGTTTTTGCGAATCCCGTCCCGATAGCTTTGTAATACTTCAGAATTTCGGTAACAAAAGTATTAAATTGTAAGTTATGACAAATATTAAATGACCAACAAATTTTAAATTTCATAAATGGCTATATCTCTTATACATAGCAAACTTTTTTCCCCCTTTGGAATCATCTTTTGTCAATTTCTTATGTTGACAAAAGATGTTACCTAAATTGTGAAGAAAT
>JBEKWS010000036.1:0-25968 GCA_049512815.1 Bacteroidales bacterium
TATGCTTGTCGAGTAACACCAAACAGTGTACAAACCATCCCCAAGCTTTGTTTGGAATGCATTTGCCTTATTCTTTTAACTGTTTGGTACCACGTTTTTTTCTGATTTTAATTTTAAAATCATTTTCCGCAACCGTAATCATAGTTTCAAGGCCGATTATCTTTAGCTTGGCGTATTCTAGATCTTTGGTCAGCTCCTTGATTTTCTTATTCAATGCGGATTCTTTTTGATCGTCATTCATCCTTGAAAGTATTTGGTTAGAAAATTCATCTCCCAAAGTACGGATAGAAAATTTAGTGATGAATAATTTCAAGGTATTTCTGCACAAACCGTATTTAAAACAAGCAGTTCTAATACTTATTAAGCCGGATTCAATCTCTTTAACGATTTTAATCATTTCTTCATCCGTTCTCCTTATGTAGGGATCTCGGCTTTTTGGTTCTAATTTTACATAAGATTTTGGTTTAATTTTCATCCTGAATGGTTTTGATGTGACAAGCTATTTCAGGACGAGACATAATATGAGTATCAAGTTACTGTTTTAAAATTAATAGTCATATCTAACTCCAATATATTCAATCCATTCATTCCATCTGCCATTTGAATTATTCGCCCTTACATATTTAAACCAGGAATTGTGTGTCAACCAGTAAAATGGAAGATTTGGAAATAGGTTTTTCCAACCTTCCGGAAAAGTTGACATTCCTGTTGATTTACTTGAATTAACAAGTGTAATATTCCTTTCATCTGTAACAACGCAGGAAGCTACCACATCATAATGTTTTTCATATCCTTTGGCCAGAGCTTGCTGACGGAAAATTTGGTAACAGGATGTACTCATAGGACATCTGGATAATGCTTTAAAAGCATCTTTATTCAAATCAAGTCTAAGCAAATTCCAATATTTTCTTCCCCATGTATTTAAATGGCAGTCCTCAAAATCAGAAGACAATATCGATGTTGTGCTGAGGCATCTTGTCTTATCAGGGTTTGGGATATTGTTTGTCAGAGTTTTTTTCTGATATCCGGAACATACATAAAAGCTATGCTCAGTAAACTTAGATTCTATCAATAAAATACCTTTTTTACCTTGTGCGGTTTTAAATAGAACTGCCAGATCAGGTGAAGTTTGTCCGCTTCCTCTCATCCCCTGATTATTCTCACCCAATAACAATCCAGTTTTTAGATCCGGAATTGGATCTTCATATTCTAATTCCAGTTTTACAATTTCGGATATGTCAAGTTGAATCTGTTTACTAAGCCACTTTGAGAGTAATATCTTCCCTTCGTCATTGTTAAAAGGCCAGTACATATTAGCACATAAAGTCCATGAACTTAAAAGGTTGTGAATTCCAGTGTGAGGTTTTATATTATTCCCTTTCAGATAACCGTTATTAGGATTAAATAATTCATTACGTATCGGGTTGAAAAAGTTCTCTTGCTCATTTGATTTTGGCAAGATATGGTCATAGCTCTTCCCATTCTGATAACCTTTCCCTTTTATGCTAGACAAATACTTGAGTTTCCAGATTATCTGATAATCTCTCATTTTATTTTTAAAATCTTCCATGCTATTAGTTCCAGGTTATACAATTTAAAACACCACCCTTTAATGCAATAGATCGAGAGTCCATAGGGACAACTGTTTTATTAACTCTTTTGAATAAAGCAGAGAATACTTTTATGGCTTCATGATCCTTTTCTTCAAATCCCTCCCCAAATTGAGGAAGAAATACATATCTATTTGTTTCCAGATAATTTATATAGATACCAAGTGCGACCGGCATATCATCTTCACCAATCTCATCAACCGGGGAATAGGGTATCTGAATGATATTCAGTCCACACTTACCTAAACTGCCAAAAAAGCGATTTAAATAACTCTTGCTCTCCCTGAATTTTTTATTTGAAACTGAGGAAAAATCATTGACCAGCACAGTATTAATATCTAAGAACCTTACAACTCCATCTGAATGTGACAATGGATCATCAGGTTGGTGAGGGATAATGATTATCTCAGAATCAAGATATTTATTCAGTTTTTCAATGAAAGTGGCTTGTTAAGATGGATTGTTTGAAACTGTATTCTCTTTAAATACAACATCCGTTATAATTGTCTTACCGAAGCCTGATACAACATTTCCACCATCCAGTTTTAGGCCAATACCATCAATAAACTCAATATTCAACTCCTTGCAAATTGAGATAATATTCTTTCTTGGTGTGAGCTTATGTTGCCATTTTGGTTTAAGATAGGAGGGATCATAATTAAATAGTACATATTCCCCATCATTTCTTTTTACAGGCATAAAATCCCTGCACCAGATATCGTTCGTTTGAGATATCTCTGTGACTTTATAATCCTTTAAAGTAGTTCTAAAGGTTTTATAGAAAACAGGCAATTCTTTTTTAAGAAGATCGGATACAATAATTTGTTTCATAATGAAATCCTCCAATAATATTTTTATTCAACCAAAGCTTTAATAAGGCAATCTCTCAAATCGCTATAATATTGTATGTTAATCTTTGTGATCATTTCATCGGACAGATCATTTAATTGTTTTCTGGCATTTAATGGAATAAGCAAAGTCGTTGCACCTTTTTCAATAGCCAGTTCTCCAAGATTAATTGCATTATAAACCAGATCCAGAGATCCGCCAAGGTTCAGATTTCCGACAACTACCAGTCCCCCTTTAATACTTTTTTCAAGAACTGAACTGCAAAGCGCAATTAAAACTGCCATTCCTACACCTGACCCACTCTTGGAGGAATCAAACGAACGTAACTGTACTGAGAATTCGTGTAAACGAGGATCTCTATCTCCAATAAGTTCTTTTGCTTTACTGTAAAGATTCTGTTCTGCAAAACGAACACTTTCCTGGAAGGGCGGGGGTGTTGGTTTATTGAGAATTTTCACACCGCTACCAGGACCGATATTTACTTCAATCTTGTATAAGCCAACAGAATCATCCATGCCGCCTGTGTTTAATACCCAAACCTGGCCGGGAGGCTGAGGATCCTCAGTGATTGTATTCTCACTGTGAAGTTCGGGAGTTGTAATAAATGTATCAATTCCATTCTCCCCGATACGGTAACTGAAATGTGTATTCCTGAATTCTGCAGATCCTATTCTTTTCTGTTGTTCTTTTACACGCCTTCGGTACTCAAGAGATATTTTAACTGCCCATTCCAATAGCTCATCCGAAATTGGCTCATCCGGATTTGGTTGCATAAGTTTTAAAAGTCCATTCAGGGTTTTCTGGGTTGAACTTGTATCCCTTCCACTCAAAGCACCGCCAAAATCAAGTCTGGGTAAAACTGATGATAATCGGCTTACATCTCTCAGTCTTGTCCAGCATTCAGCCAAAAAGTCGCTGACAAGACCGAAATGATTTGTCAGAAGTGCCTTATTAATTTTTGGAAAATCCCAACCTGGTGCAAAAGCATGGATCCGGTCCATAAAGGCTGTATCATTCCTCATTTCAGGTGGCAATGGCCCAAATAAATGACCTATCCTTTGCTGGTGCTCGACATCTACATCAAAATTCCCTACCATGACCATTCCTCCATCTGCCCGGATAGATTCTTTCCCTCTGCTGAACTCCCCACTTTCCATATAACCCTTCATGATATTAATTCCATCCTTCTGATCGAATGTAATACCTGAAATTTCATCAAAACAGACCGCATCATATTTGCAGACAAGACCTCTCTCGCCGGTACCCATGTTAACGAACATTTTTGCAACAGTGGTCTTTCCTCCTGAAACGAGATGTGAATATGGAGATATCTGTTGGTAGAGATGACTTTTACCGGTTCCCCTTGGTCCAAGCTCAATGAGGTTGTAGTTTCTTTCAACAAACGGTATCATTCTGACAAACAGCAGGTTTTTAGCTCTTTCACTTAAAGCTGACGGTTCCATTCCTACGCTTCTGATAAGAAAATCTTTCCATTCATCAAGAGTAAAATGGTTTCGTCCTCTATAAAGAACATCAAGAACATTTCGCTGCGAAAGCTGGATGGGTCTGATGTTTACAACACCAAATGGACGGGCATTTTTTTCCTGCGCTATCGCGCTATCATATTCCAGTTCAATTTCCGCATAAAACCCTCCTGTAAGCATCCGGTCATTGTCATTAACCATTTCAGGGGAAATTCTAATATCGTCTAATTGAAGGCTTGGCATAGTGGCAAGATAGCTGTCTGTCTTTGCATGGAGTCTGGCTGTAATTAAGTCTATTATCTTAATTGACCCATTTTCCCTTGCTCTGGATTTGAAATATTCCTCTTCTCCCGGTCTGACAGATCTGGCCTGAAGTTGCCGCTTGACAATCTCCAGGCCTTCATTTATCTCCTTTTCATCAGTTGTTGCGCAGTAACGGCCAAGAAGAAATTCGATAACATATGTCGGTACAGGAAATGTTTTCCGGAATTGTTCCAGCAGGTCTTTCCTTACAATATACCCTTCAAAAGCTTTTGCACCGATCTTATCAATTTTGTCCAGTTCCATAGTTTTAATATTATGATTCTCCAACAACAGTAGGTTTTTTATCAATTATTCTATCCTTTTCATCCGTAAGAATAATAACAGCGGATTCTGATTCAAAAGAATCATCTGCCATCACTACACATTTTTCTTTCTGTATGTCAAGGTTTTTTGAAAGCAAGATAGATGTTCCTGAATCTGAGTATTTTGTACGGATATCAATTTTGTATCCGTCCGGAGCATTTTCAGTTTCAATAGTACAACGTAGATTTATCCATTTTACGTTTCTGATCATTGCAGACGGTATTTGAGACTCTGTCCTTTCAACGATCATTTCGGGTATTAAACATTCCTGTAATGACAATCCTCCATGAGCATATTCTTCATTTTTCTTAAAGAATGAAATTCCAGGAGCGTAAGCGATAAAAATTGACGGGTTCCATTTCCATGGGAGGTGGAGAAGGTTTGTCTCAGCACCTTCCTTAATTAAGGCACAACGGCCTGTTCGCGATTCTATCAAATCTTTTGATAGTGTTGCTTTTGGCAATCCCCCGGGTAATAATAACCAGCCGTGGTCTGTAATTATTTTTATTCTGTTTATTCCTTTTTCAAATGCGGTATCAAGTGCTTCTTTGATTGACTCAAACAGTTCATCAATCCTTTTTACAAGATCACCTTGTTCAGCATGACCCTTTGTGTCGATATCTCCAATCTCCTGCCAATGATTTTTGCCTAAAACAATATCTGAAGGTTTTGTTACCAGCCTCCAGCCCTGTTTTAAAAGGGTCTCCCTGAACACAGCAGTCTGAAGATCCTTTCCTGAATTGGTCTCAGGACGGAAATCATTAAAGTTACTCTCTAGAGATACCTGGTTAGCAATAGGTGAATTTGCAGGTTTGGATGTAGATGTTAGACTTGGAATTGCCGACCATGTACAATTTAACTCTGTTTTGAACCCCTGGTCAGATAATAGACCTGATAATTCAGCAGCCATTTCCCACCTTAATGCATCGACGAATAAAATATATGATTCAGTCTCCTCTGAAACAACTTGTTCAGTAAAAATTCTATGATCCTTATTGATCAGTTCCTGAAACTTTCCGGTTAGCTTTTCAAGCCATGGTTTGTAGATAACATTAAAAACATTTCTAACTACCTCTTTGTCTTTATCTGTTTTGACCGAAGCAAAAGCTTTCCGCATTGAGGTGTCGATCCTGAAACCTTCTTCCGAATAGTATTTCCTAAGATCATCAATAGAACTTGAAGAATAAGATTCCCTTGACTGACCAACTAATAAATTCAGAAACTTTAAAGACTCTGCTAATGGTGCTTTATCAAGTTCTGACCATACCCATTGCCGCCTTGAACTGTGAGTCTGTTCCAGTTCTTTGATCCTGTTAAGGACTTTTGATAAATCTGATTTTGAAAGTTTAGATAATTCTTCCCTGAGTTCATCCTCTTTCTGTTCATTTACCTGAGGCCAACTTTCCTCAGGCAAGGCAAAAATTCCGGAACCAAGGTCCTCTGGTTTGGAAAGTCTTAGCAAATTTTCAATTTCCGGAAACTTTGACGGGGCATTGGCATAGTATTGCCAGACCTGTTTCCATGCCTGCTTCTGTGAACCAAGTTTTTCTGTGATGTCTATTATTAACCGGTAATCTAATTCAATGTCATATTGATTCTTGCAGATGTTCTTGAAAACTTCTTGTTTTTCTTTCGACCAGGTTGAAATGTGCTTATCTCCCTTACATATCCATTTAAGAATGTTGGGAATGATATCCGGAAACATAAGATTATTAAAGAAATCAGCATCAAGAATATTATCCGGGTAACTGATTTCGTTGCTTTCAAAAAAAACCGGAAGAGCTTTCAGGATGGATGATTTGGTG
The DNA here is from genome assembly GCA_049512815.1 of Bacteroidales bacterium. Classification (GTDB taxonomy): domain Bacteria; phylum Bacteroidota; class Bacteroidia; order Bacteroidales; family VadinHA17; genus LD21. The sequence continues at coordinate 6,376 of JBEKWS010000036.1, forward strand.
GCTAAGTCCTGTGCTATATTAAGACCCATTCCCTCTTCACGGTTTTGCAGGAAAGCCATCACTGTCCATTCTCTTCCATTTGTCTGTGTGAACATTGTACCTGTATACTGGTATTCGATCAGTGGTTGAAGATCCAAACCAACATTATGAATATTTTTAAGATCATTTTTAGATATCCCAGGGAGATAAACTATTGGAATGGCACCTTTAGGCCGGCTTTCATGAGGCATTAATCCTGCAACCATACATTTGATCCAGATCGCCGGTCCCTGCTTTGTATCAGGCTGGTAAGGGCCAAATATCATCATAGCCGGATTTGCTTTTTGTATCAAAGGTATCACCGGTTTCCATTGTCTTTCAGGGTCGGGCCAGAGAATCACTTCCGGCTTCACCATGATGTCGCTGTTGTGCTGTGCCGCTTGCTTAAGGCTTTGAACTAATTTATCGAAAATGCTCACTTTCATTGATGAATAAGTAAATACAAACTTTAATCAAACATTCTAAAGAAAGATTGGATCGATGAATCCTGTTATGAATGAAATCTTTGAGCAGATCGTGCTAATTCGCTACAAATTGAGTTTGTAAAATTACCCACAATAAGTGCATGAGCATAGTTCTCCTCTAATGGAGAATGTATACAATCTAATTCAAGTTCGCTGGCGAAACCCGCTATGATAAAGTATAGTTGGAAATATTCAGGATTCAATATGCTGGCTTTATAATCAGTTAATCTCTCAACATCAACAGAAAGCCCGTCTTCTCCTTTTTTTGGTTTAAATGCAAAAGAGGTAATCCTGCCATCGGGCTTGATAAAATTGGGATTTCGAAATGGAACCCTTCTTAACAGATGATCTTCGTCCGCTATGATAACACGATCAAACAATTTCACCGATTGAAATAAAACTAATGATCTTATTAAAGTCCTTAGATACAGAGCCTTCAAAAACAGTTTTACCGTTTCCAATCAGAATCACTTCATCGCTTTCATCATCACTGAAATAAATTTCCACTGACCGCTCCTCATTTTTCAACTCAATTAGTATCTCACCATTGGGGCCAGGAGCAACAAAGTATATTGGATTATCATAAACGGCAATTTTGTGGATGAAATCTATTGCATTTGAAACTGCATTTTTGTTTGCTTTAGCAGCTCCATAACCATCCCAGTTTTCAGGTAAATCTTTAAATGACAGTATTCTGCCAATGAAATTCCTTGAATTATCTGGTAATACCATCCTTGAGGAATAGACTAAAAAATTAGAACTGGTATCGCATGAGAAAAATGCAGATGGTTTCCCGTATCGAAAAATCTGACCAAAATTATCAGGTAAACCATATCCACTGGGGACTATTTCAGGTTCATTGCCTATTATAACCCTATTTGCTAAAGCTGTCATAAAAATCTCCTTTAGCCATTTCTTTGAACAGATCAGAAGTAGTTTTATGTGCCTCTCTGACCCAATCTATTAAATGTTCTTTATTAATCTTAACTTTATGAATTACTACTGTTTGCCAAACCAATACAGTTTCTCCTGTTTTAGCATCATTTGCATCATTGATAGAAAGAGAAAAGTCATTGCCATTATCTAGCAGGAATGTTTGATGCATTTGTAAATGCTCCTGTTTGCCAGTTGTTTTAAAATTGTTCTCAATTTTTATTTTCAAGTTCTTATAAATAAACTCGGACCAATTTCCAGTAAATGAATGTTCTTTGACCTTTACGCTATCAATATATCGCAAACTGCAGGCATTTATTTCCAATGGGTCGGAATAACTTTGATATAACCATTCAATTCCTTTCTTAATAAGCGGAAGATAAGTTTTATTCCATTCATAGTTCTTATCAGTATCATTCACCGTATAAATACCAGGACCCAGTTGAATAACCGGCCAAAGTCCATTTCCTTTCCAAAACTGATGTATTATCTGGTATGGAAACTGCTGAAACGGAATGAACCCCGGAATTTTACGATTATAAAAGGGGAATTCTGCTTTGGTCAAATCTTGCAATCTTCCACCGGCAAGCTCAAAATGTTTATCAATCATTTGTCCCGTTGACGGATCTGTTTCCAGTTTCCAACGGATTTCAAAGATTACTTCCTGCAATGGAGCTCTTGGCAGCCTATTCATAACAAAAATAAAATATCCTTACAAATATAATAAACGTTTAAAACAAAATCAGGTTTAATTATATTCTCGTTTATAAAATATTAATTTCCTCTTGCCGTTCTCTTCTCCTCCAACGTCAAATGCCTGTCATTATCCCTGATCTCACCCCATGAACTTCCCTTAGGATTCTTGCCGCGGTCAATTCCCCATTTGATGTTTGGTTTTTTGCGCAAAACATCGGCTGTAATGAATGGCCGGATGTTAAGCCTTACTCCATCATTAAGATCCGGATCCCATCCGATAGGTTGTTTTTCAATTGGTTTCCAGCGAACGAATATATCAAATGGTGATTCTCCCTCCAGGATTTTTTCGAGTTTTTCCTTAAGTTTCAAAGCAGCACTCAGTAGTCCTTCTGAACCGCTTTCTCCCTTTTTGTTTTTAAACTCACACTGACGAATCCAGTCTCCCAGATATGTATAGATAAGTTTTCTCAGATTCTCTTTTGCGAGTTTGTGATAATTAACCAGAGCACCGAATCCATCTTTTCTCCCATCCCATATATGCCAGATAAATGGACGGTTTTGAAAAAGCCGGCAATGCTGATCAAAGAATTCATCCCGCAACCAGTCTTCAAAGTTGTTTTTTCTGCTTCTTTCTTTTTCTAAAAATTGTGCAATTGTATTGTTATTATATTGATCTCCAAGTACAGCTTGTAAATATTCCCGCAATCTTTCACTTGCTGAAGTTTTCTTATTAACAGAGGGTATACAGATAATACCATCATCATCAGCTAAATAGTCAAATGGTTTTATCGAATTTATTAATGCTCGTGCTTCCTCTGCTAACTCCATCTCATTATCGCTTTCTGACGGCCAGCAGTAGCCCAATAAACGGGCAGTGGCTACCTGTAGCGGATTTTCAGCTTTTATCAGATGGCCATGAAACAGCCATTGTGTGGCATCATCACTGTAAGGTTTGGGTAGGCCATTAGGGTATTGTTCTTTAGCAACTTCTTGCCAATGCTTAAGGTCAAATGGTACCTTGATTAAAGAAGCATTTGTAACCTTTAATGTTTGATCAATCTTCCTAACTTCTAAATTAAATTGTGGAGAAGAACAGAAGCACCAAATTGCAGTAAGTAAATAATCTTCTTTAGGAATAATAACTGCTGCATTTGTATCATTTGCCTTTCCTATTGAAACTGTGACTGGTAGAGTATTCATCGCACTTACTGATACGCCATACTTCCCCCATCCTTCACTTCCTCTAATATATGCGGTTCCCTCTTCCTTAACCTTCCTATTGAGTTCTGTAATCCAAAGAATTAATTCCTTTCCGCCAAAGTAAGTGGTTTCTTTTACTGTCGATTGCCAAAACCACCAGTCTTTATTTACTTTTTGAAGTTCCCAAAAATTTCTTCCAAACCTTGGAAAGTCTGCGGGTGAAATACCTTGATAAGAATTAGCAAAACTTGAAAGAAGGGATAAATTGGAGTTTTGGATATCAATCACAACCCTTGCATCTGGATTCTTCAACTGATCCAACTGATTCACAGTTTTGAATTCGGCGATTTTTAGGGCTTCATCTTTGGTTGAGGCATTAGGGGCATTAGAAACATCAAGGCCAGATAGGAGTTGTGCGGGGGTGGGCTTTTGATTTGAAATAGCAATTAGAATAGCTTTTACAACTTCACCAGAAATCTGGCTGAAAGCTCCTGAACCAAGCCTTGCAACAAAATGCCAGGTTTGGTTTTTCAATAACTTTTCTCTGAACTTTTTATAAGTAGTAAGGTATAACCAATTTTGTGGGATTACACTGCATGAAACGCCTCCTGGTGTATTCATCTTAAGCATCTTATCCAGGAATACTGTGGCCAGATCACCTTTTGCTTCTGGGAAATTTTTTTCACAATAATTAGCTAAAATCTTATCTTGTTTCCCTCTTGCAACATAAGGAACATTGGTTATCTGCAAAACATATTTTTGAGATAAGATCTCGCCGGTCTTTGCAATTCCTGCGGCAATTACTCCACGTTCCAACAAGTCTTTATCTTTCTCTTCAGAGAGCGCTTTTAATAAAACTGGTTGCAGTTCTTCAAAACTTGTAGTAAAAGCATCAGCCTTTATAGAAGAAGGGTCAAGAAGACTACCTAATTCAGGTGCAAGTTGAAAATGGTCATACAATACACTCATTCCGTTTTCCAACCTTGCCTTGTCATCAGCCCTTTCTACTTTTCCAACTAACTTAACCCAGTCTTCCTTCTTCCCTTTTGGAGCAACACCGCAACAGGCAAGATTCATTTCGGGTAATTCCTTGTAATGTCCGCAGAATTTCCATGCTGTTAAAGCAAGATTAAAAGCTGCAATTTGAGTACATCGGGGGTCTATTTCCAAGCCATGCAAGTTCTCAATAATTACCCTATCTGCAGCTTCATCCTCAGATAGATTCTCTTCAAACATCCGCAACCGTGTCAAAACCTGAAATACAGTAACAATAAAATGTCCTGAACCCATACATGGATCTAGCATTATTATCCCAGCAGCTTCATCAGGCCAGCCATCAAACTTTCCGGCTGCAGGAGTTCCATCCTCAAGCAACCGGAGATATTCAAAATTTACTGGTGGTGTCTTACCAGGATTCCTGCTTACCCACCATGCTCCGATAGTGTTATCGATAAGAAAGTGAACCATATAAGGTTCCGTAAAAAGCTGAGTTACAGCAGGAAGTTTTTCTCCATTTATCTTGTCTCCACTTTTATTGATTGCATCTTTTGCTTCACTTTGCCAGAACTGGTAAACCCAGCCCAGACTGTCATCAACTTCAAATATTGAACTTTCAATTTCATCCAGTATGGTTTCAAGTTTTATCCGGTCCTCTGCCGCAAACTCAACCTGCATTAATGGATCCTGTGGTCTGAAAATAGCAGGGAGCATTGCTGAAGCATAATGAGCGGCTGCAGTCCATTTGTCGGCATAATTCTCTTCTTTTGCAAGCTCTTCACAATCTTCGAGACTTACTGCGACACCTTTTGGATGAATTAACAGGCCGTTTGCTTCCAGAAAACATGCAAAAAGCATCTTATGCCAGTAATCATAAGCTAATTCCTGAGAAAGATGTTTTATTTCCTGTGGCCCACCTGTGGAAAGTTCATCTCCAAGGAGCCGTCCCTTGCTCCTTAATCGGTTTCGTAAACTCCTTTGTTCAGGAGACATGTGAGCGAATGGTTCGGGATTATCAACAGCCAGGGTATGAAGTGCATTTTTTGCACCTGATTCTGAAAACTTTCTTGCTTTTTTTACGGCACTTTCCAGCAAACTTCTTTGTCCGGGTGTTAAAAATGACATCTTCCTATTTTAATATTATTGATTCACCACTTTTTAATAATTCTTCAAGATCAGTTCTTAATTCAGATAAATATTCTTCAAGATCTGATTTAGATTTAATTGTCCGTCTTGGCAACTTATAATCTTTAGCTTTTGGTTCAGATAGTCGGATTGCTTCTTCAATTGCAGCCTGAAATTGTCCCGGAAGAGCAGCAATTCTTGTTTCCCATGACGGGAGCGAGGTTTTTTGCAATTGATTAAGTAATCCTTTTGAATCAGTAGCTTTTAATTCAGGTTTAGCCAATAGCTGGTGATTTATCAGTATGGTGTGTTTTTGCTCGGGAGTCAGCTTTGAAAAGTATGGATTAGCCTGTAATTCAGGCATTAAAGAATCATATATTTGATTATATTTCTTTTTAAGCTTATTAAGTGTTCCCTGAAACTTCTCTGTAACCTTATTCAGTAGAGGATGTACCAGATCAGGCTCATTAAGCAGAAGCCGACCGTTAAGTATCGCTTCGGCCTCGCTTTTAAGCTGATCCATTTCTTCATTAACAGGAGCATAATTCATCAGGTCTGTAAGAAGAATCCAGTCAGGTTCACGTAATTCAATGAGTTTGGATTTTTTAAACCAATCATTAAGTTTTGCTTTGAGATCTTCCTGTTCCTGTAATATTCTTAATAATCGTTCATTGCCATCAAGGTTTTCAATATCTGTTAAAAACCTGAGACTGATCGGTTCGGGTTTCGGAGAATCACCACTTATTTGTTCAGCAAGTTCTTTCAGTTTTGCCAGAAAAGTATTTGAAACTGCGAACTCCTCATTAGGTTTGCATGAGATACCGGCTTCCTGAAAGATCACACGAAGTTTAATCTTCTCAGCTGCAGAAATTGTATGTGTTTCTTTCTTGAAAACTGCAGTCCCGATTTTTGTCTGGTTAAGATTAACTTCAGTTGTGGAAATATGTTCACCATTTTTAAGGACAACAATAATAGTGTCTATCCCATCCTGGCTAAATCCATATGGGGATTTCATGAAATAATTACGTATCTCCCTTCCCGACTTCGAATTGTTTCCAATATAGCGAAGTGTTTCAACTGCCATTGGGTGGTCTTTAGGTTCCTTGCTCCAACCAATCTTCTTCAGAGGTTCAGGGTCTCCATCAATTGCCTTTTTAAGTGCTTTATCCCAATCTTTATAATCGCCTTTACCCTTAAATTCAGGGAATTGTCTGTCAGCGATACATTCAAGAGCTTCCTTTGCATTTTCGCCTATTGTGCCTGCTGTAACTTTGCTTCCTCCGGCAAGATAGACTTCCGATTCCCTGCAAATGTTCTCAACCAATTCGCTAACATTATGCAACGAAATACCCTTGCGAGTCTCCATGCTTTTTCGTGCCTGTTCCCCTTCAGGAGTTGATGGTATACCTTTAGTTTGAAGGGTAAGATCGGCAGCTATGTGTTTTATTATTTCATTACGAAGATCCTGATCCCTGAGTTTCTTTATATATACATATGCCAGGGGAGAATCTGCACCCTCAACTCTGATTTCATTTAGAACATGTGTTTCATTTTCAAACCAGCCATCCCGTATCCAAAGATTTAATTTGTTATCAGTGCCGGGTTTGTCTGTTTTATCCCAAACTTCGAACTCCCGTTTTAGTTTGGAAACACCATGCAACACATTAATAGATTTTGTTTTGTCGCGGAAGAACCATGTAAACTTATCCTTTCTGAATTGCTGTATTTTATCGTCACCGGAGTTATTCAGTTTGACTACCTGCGATGTGAATTCCTGTTCCCATTCTGCTCCAACACGGGTTTGCAACTTAAATTCATCACTAACCGGCATCAGAACTTTTTCTTCGGCAAGTTTCTTTATACACTTTTTAACTTTGTTCCGGAAAGAATCACTCGATTCATTAAGGTTATCAATAAGCAGATCTGCAATTGTTTTTTCATCTGACTTCAATCTCATCCCCGGTAAGTCTTTAGGAAGATGATCTATAAGGAACACAACACTTAAAATTCGTCCTTCGAGAACAGAATCTCCACCTTTGGCTTTTCTTTCCCCGATAAGGTTATTCGTCTCATTCAACAACAGGGCATTTTGTAAGAGCTGAGATTGTTTTTGTACAAATATGAAATCAGCGGGAACGATAAAGCCTAGTTCTTTCACGGCAACCAGTTTAATGCTCTCATCAACAATACGAAGCTGACTCCTGAGCTGGCCCGAATTTCCCGCAGTATCAATAACCTGAAATAATTTCTTCCAGAATTTTCGAACGGATGGCAAAATAGGGTAATCAGCAACAAGAGTGGTTTTATCTTCGGTATTACATGCAAAATCAGTTCCCGAAAGGCTATGTGAAATTTCCCCCATTGAAGATTCAAGCTTATTCTGAATAAAATTGACAGCTGAAGGTTTTTTCTCCAGCACGGTTTTTCTTGTAACAGTTTCAACATCCGTATCACTTAGAGTGACTTTAACTGTGAATCTGTCCTGCAACGGCTGAAGAAAAGGCGTTTCAGAAAGTGAATTTTGCCCTGTGCCAACCAGTAAAAATTTACCTTCAAAATTGCTGCTGATATCCTGTTCAAGATTCTGTATGCTGATAGTCTTATTTGCGTCTGTTCCGATAAATTGCTGAACCTCATCAAGCACTATAATAGTACAGGGTATTTTTTGTCCATAAAACATGGGAAGAATTTCCGTTTTTATGGTTGAAATAAACTCTTTCCTGTCTATGGAATCAAACCTTTTAAAATTCATTTTGAAGTTTTCTTTCACTTTTGCCTCATTCTCTGCAAAAGCCGGCCTTAATTGAAGAACAGCATTTGCGAGTGCTGAGGAGACAAAGAGATTTTCATATTCTTTCTGAAAATCTCTTCCCCCGGCTTCAATAATAGCTTTCAGTTCATCATAAATTCCTTCCTTCTTTGCCCAATAGACAAACTTAAAATGATGATACTGCGATGGCAATCCAAGCGCATTTAAAAACAGTTGAAGGAATGAATACCTGATATCGTTCGATGGGAAATCTCTTAAGGTACCGGCAACAGACAGGAGGCCATTAATCTTTTGTTTACGATCGAGTTCTGTAAATAGTTCGCGAACGTCAACAGGTAAAGGTTTAAGCGATCTGGCAGTTTCGCCTCCAGGAAATTGATAATCTTCCCATAAGTAGCCAAGTAATTTTACAAGATGGGATTTTCCACTACCAAAAAAACCACTTACCCAGGCTGCAGGTTGTTTCGGGTTGTCAATATTTTTCAGGTAGGTGTCGAGTATCCTGTAAATTCCTCTCTGATATTCACCTTCGCATACAAATGTCTTGATTTCGTGTCTGATAATTTTTAATCCCTGGTCATTCCTTATTGTATTTATTTCGACAACACCGTCATTAATAAGGTTGTTTTCTTCAGGATTAAGATTAAAAAGATCTTTATTCTTCATTTTTAAATATTTATCCGATTATTGGTCTTGCAAGGTAGCTCCATCCATCCCTGGCATCGAGTAGCCTGTAATGATTTTTCTGATATTCCCCCGGGAAAAAAATAAGTAATCGTCCCTTGAAAGCTGTTGAGCATCCATTAAGTACATCCGAAAGTCTTGCAAAACCGAACAAAGATGAAACACCGGTCACAGCCGAGAGAGTGTTATCATCAGGATTAGCTTTTGCAAGTTCATCAGAGAGAAATTTAATTGCATATTGTTTGAATTCAGCTTCCAGTTGGTCAACAAGAACCTCCGGATCAGCAAAATATTCATCGCGGTATTCATGATTTGCTATCCATGAAGGGAAGCAGTTCTTAAGTGAGATTGTCACCCACTTTTTATTTGCTCTTTTAACACTATTTTCAAAATCGCCCATTCTCAGATCTACTTTTCTTTGTTCAGCCGGATCATAAACAAGAAACCAGATTCTTTCCTGTCCTGAAAGAGAAAGAGACCATGGTTCTTTCATTACAAGTTCAAATGAATTCAGAAGATCTTCAACTATTGATGCCATTAATATTGAGTTTTTTATAGAGATTACCAAAAGAAATTGTTGTCACTCCGCCAGCATAGTTATATTGCAGCAGATCACGTCTTGCGGCTTCAAGTGCAAGCTCACGAACTTGTGATTCGATGATATCAAGTACCTTTACCCATTTACTTGCAAAAAGGAAGTCGCCACGTATTCCATCAAGATATGCCAGAATTAAAGCAAATGTGACTATAAAGTAATCAGGTGCTGTCTTAGTCCTGATATTCTTTACCTTACCTGTAATATATCCCGATTGTTTCCAGGAGCTCGCAATATTCTGAGCAATTGATCTCCGGGTGTTTTCAGAATAATGGTTTGGATGATATTTTTCAAGGTTCTCTTCCAACTTAGAAGTCAAGACTTTTTCACCGATTGGGGTTGTTAATACGACATCAGTACTCTCAAATAGCAGGTAATCCCGGCCATAAGCGAAAAGAAATGCCAGCAATGGTTTCTGTTTTTCATCAACGATATTCCAGAAATACTGTAAAACTTTGAATTGTGGATATTCAAAATCAAAACTATATAAAGATGTGATTGTCTTCTGAGTCTTAAGTATATTGCTTTTGGTCTTTTTATTGGTAATATTCTCCTCTATTACCTTGTGAATTAATTCCTCAGTAACTCCGGCATTCATAACTCTTGCCATTTCAGAAAACATGATAGTCCTCATTGTATGACTCGAAAATTTCTTGATTTGTTTCATTAAGAGTGATATAGGATTGTGCTAAGCTTTTTCAAATCAAACATAAATTTAGGAGTTTTGAAGAAGAAATATGGTTAAAAGCCGACAAATTATCATTGTGCAGCTATCTAAGCTCACAAAATGAAGAAATTACTATTTGAGCGGTTGTTATTCTAATGCATATACATAGAGAAGGTCTCATAAGATATTATGAATGATATATGGGGTGAGAATACCGATCAGGTTTATGCACGTTACGCACATTATCATTTTTTGGGTTCAATGAGGGAAGTATACTGTTCTAAAGTATAGTCAATGAATTCATTAAAGTTATCAACTGTCTTTGAAGTTTCATAAGCTTTTCTCCCAATTTCCGCCACCTCTTCAGGATTACGGATTACAAATTCAATAACATTTCTGAACCCGGGAATGTTTTTGGGATCGACAAGCAAAACATTTTCTCTGTCAACCAAATCTCCATAGTATTGACTATAAGCAATTTCTCTCCCAAGGATCAGGCATTTTCCCACAGCCATTACCTCTTTTGGAAGGATAGGGACATGATATTTGACCGGAAAATCTCTTTCCGGTAAGACGACACATGTAGATAGCTTAATAACGGAAGGTATTTTCCAGGGAGGAAGGAAGTTCAGGAAGACAGATTTTCCCATAAGACCCTGCTCTTCAAGAAACATTTTAAACTCCTTCAAGCCTCTGCCATTAGAAAAAAACAGTAACAAAAAATCTTCCTGGATATCCTTTACAGCCTCCACTAATTCCATTAATCCTTTCGATTGCCAGTAGTAGTTTATTTTTCCGATGTAAGTAATAATCGGGCTACCGGATAATTTTGATCCTGTATATTCAGAAAGAGGGAATGGATCAACTTGCGGATTAAAAGTTCTGATATCAACAATTACCCTATCATCAATAGAGATTCTGGATTCCGGAATTCCCATCGAAATGAACAACTCCTTTAACTGTGGGTAGGTAAGGATTTTGTCGACACGCTGAAAGATAAATTTGAAGAGAGAACTGTAAGATGTCGAAATAAGAAGTTTTCCGATATCGCTGCCGGCATGCCGGAGGATCTGAGGTACTCCGGTAATACTTTTTGCGATATTTCCTGCTATGCCATAAGGGAGAATAAAATTTGATTCAATTACCTGAATGTCATATTGCCGGATTACTTCAATTGCCAGGTTGGCAATTCGTTCAGTATATGCAGGAGAGAAGGGGATGTGCCAGGGATTTGACTCAGCATTTGTGCTGTGAAGAAAGACATTTTTCGGAAGAAAGTCAGGATCATTTAAATCGAAAACCTCTTTATAATCATCCTCAACCTCAAGTGAATTAGTGACTATATGTACTTCATGACCACGTTCTCCAAGCGCTTTTGCCTGCCAGTAAGCTCTTGAAGAGACTCCACCCTGAATGGGGGGATATTTGGTTATGAAGCAGATTCGCATTAAACTTATTTATAACTGTTTGAATCCACAGTCTCCAGTTGCCGTCCATTTTCGCAATATTCTTTCAACATCTGATCAATTTGATAAGGTGAAAGTACAGTTTCACATTCTTTGCATACAAAGCAGATAGCTTCTTCCTTTCCATAAGGTACAGGTTTAATAATAATTCGATCAACAAAGCGTTTACAACAGTGGCAAAACACATTTCCTGTAAATACATCAACATCTAAACCTATATCTCCTGGGAGACAAACTTGATTGTTATTGTGCTTATTAAACCATTCATTAAACTTCAAGTATAAATCCATCCGAATACCATTCTTAAGTTCTTCTCCAAATTCAGAAATAATGGCCAACTTTAACTTATTTTCTTTATTTTCCAATATGGAATTGAAAAATAATGTTAGGCCTGCAAGATATAGATGATTTTCGTTCTGGGTTTGTTCGATAAGCTTCGATTTAGTAATGCTAGCATTAATATATTTTTCTTGGTAGCACTTTTCCAAGTTTTCACAAACACTATTATTTTTAGGAAATTCACTGCAGAACGTACTACAAAAATTTTTATGCTTTAATGTGTTGATTATTGATCCTATATGGGCAATAATAATATTGCAATCAGTAAAATAATTTATATATTCAGGAGCGCTATTATTTTTAAGTTTCCATTTAACATCCCCTGTGTACCCTATTACGGCTGTCCGATCTGTTTGTTTTACAATAATTTTAAATCCTAAACTCTGAGAATGACTTAAATCTTGATGTGCGGTTCCAAATGCTTGAATTTCGCATATTCCTGAGTCGTCCTTATAGACTTTCTCAATTATATTATCCTTTCGATCAAAAACGATAATATCTTTTAGATCTTTTTCACTAGAGCTTATTATTTGACCATAATGTTCAAAAACTCCTGATGATAAAATTAAGGTAGGATTTTTTTTATTTACCCTTATGTTTTTAGGGTATTCTCCAAGTCTTCCGTTCATTTCATGAAAAAGTGATAAAATAGATGCCAGATTATCAGTATGGTCAGGGTGGGCATGTGAAACCAAAATCAAATTAATGTCACCAATTTTGAACCCTTGTGAAAAAAAATTATCTAAAAAATCATAGCCTGGATCAATTACGATTCCAAATGATCTATTATTTTGAGAAAAACGAAGAAAATAACCACCCCCCTTACTTTGGTTTATTGAAGAACTAAGGGCAGGAGTAAACGAATTCCAACGTCTCAAAATGCACAAATTTCCTCTTTCTTCATTAGTTTCAAATGCATTGAGATTTGATTTGCCAATAACATTTGTAATAAATGAAGTTGTATTAGTTTTCATTTGTTTCGCAATACTATTAATATGCAAACCTTCCTGAAGATTTCTAAAGAATGCATCCTTAATAAAGCCAGCAGCTTTCCCTTTCACTTTTAATAAACTTGTACCTTTTAGTTTTTGTAAAAATAATTCATATTTAATTACAACTTGTTCTAATTCAATATACTTACTTTTTTGTGAATATATGTCTACTAATCTTTCTTTTAATCTCTTTGCTATAATTTTATCCAAAATTAAGGTCGATTTTTCTTCACGATCTTTAATATATTCATGGAAAAAGTTTTTAAGATATTCTTCGTCTTCTCTTTTGATGCTTAATTCTTTCTTGAACAAATCGTTATTAGATTGAATCAAAGTGTTATGATCGGAGTCATTAAGCCAGTCATTAATGTCAATTTTTTCTGTAAACAATTTTTTTTCTAATAAATAAAGGAAAAAATATTTAATTGCTTTATCTGACATCTTATTTCGATCTTGGTAAAACCTAGCAAATTTTGTGCATGTTTCTTTAAAACTATCACCATCTTTACGCTCACAACTTTGTCTTATTAGATCTTTAGCTACATTTTCAAAATTGGGATATTCATTTTTCATTTCTACAGGAACTGCATCCTCATATTTAAGGTACCTCCATAAAGATTCGATTTTGAATTTGTCTTCTTCTGACATTAAATCAGTTACTTTATTTTTATCTACTTCAGTTAATATTAAAGTAATAGTAATTGTTTTTGCTATTTTATCATATTTTATTTCTTTAAACTCATTAAGTTTTTCCCAATCAGAAAAATTTGATAATTTTTCTGATATCTGGAAATTTTCTGGCCTATTTTCTCGATATTCATTTAAAATATGTAATAGACGAGTTTTTGCTTGACGTTGAGGGAAAGTTTTATACCATCTACTATTAGAAATATAATCTTTTAACAAGTTCCAAGCATGTTTATATTCTTTTTGATCAATAAAAGCTGAAGCCATTTCCAAATCTCGTATCTGAATACGACAATCTGGAGTTTTGAGTTTGGAGAAATTACTACTTTTTAGAAGTTTAATTGCTTCTTGGCCTCTACCTTGATCTATTAAAATCGAGGCTTCATGAAGTAATGCAGAACAACAATCTGAGAGGTTAGCATCTGAAATGTTCTCGTATATATTCGAAATCCTTTGGAATGATTCTTTCGAAGAATCGAGTTTACTCAACAATCTTTCTGCTTCACCTTTATTATAAAGTGCAAATGTATATAATTGGTGTATCCGCGAAAATGTTAAAGGGGAGTCTTGCTCAATATACTTAGCTTCTAGTTTTTTAATTCCATCTGTTTCTTCTTCTTTTTTAAAATTTTCAACTCCTCTAAGTTCAGGATACAGGTTTTCCAATAATGACACAGACTCTTCAGCATAACCAAGAGACATAGAGGATTTTGCTAGGCCTGAATAACAGATAGCTAATTCATTATAATAAAGCACTTTTGCCCAATTATAGTCTTTTAAAAGGTTTTTTCTATAAGTAACAAATTTCCCCCCTTGTATATGATTAAAGGAAAAATTAAGTAGATGACATCCTTTTATATATTCACGCTCTTCCTTTTTTCTACACGCAATTTGGCGACCTGCAAGTCGAATTTTTTTTGCCTTAAAAAGGTTGGAAACGAGAAACCATGCCATTTCATAATGATCCTTTTGGTTAGGATTAAAAGGGATTTTTTTAATCCTGCCAGGGATATTATTATGAACTAAATCTACATAACCTTTTAATGCACAGTTATTTATCATTTCAAGGTAATCTCGGTAATCTTGTGTTTCCTTAATTGAGGTGGTTTCTTGTTCTTCTTGTAAATACGAGTTAAAATCAATTGCATCCATATAGGATTCAAATGACAAACTAGCTTCAATAGCACCAACAATTAATTCATTTAGATCCTTTTCTAGAATGGTCATATTAATAATTCAAGTTTTATAAACAATTAATTATCACAATCTTAAATGTGTAAAGTTTCCAGTGCAATATCAAAACCAATACTCTCTCTCTCAATTATTGATGACGGCAAATATTTTTTAGCCAACTCCTTTTCAATCTTCCGGCCAACTTTTTCAGTATAGGGTAATTGTCTCATAAAATCAAGAACAGATTTTGACCAGAGCGGGGTAAAAACCTTTATTTTCAGTTCTCCTACTGTATTTAATAGTGGTGCAAGATGTTTTGGTGCAAGACGTTCAATAAAATAATTCCAAACTCCTTCAAAATCTCCTGCATCCGACTTTTCTTTAAACAATTTGTCTCTGAATCCCAACCTTACCATCTCCTCAATATGTTTCCCGGGTTCAGAATGAATTTCCTCAAATGATTTAATTGCCCCGGTCTCTTTATGCCCCAAAGGATACTCATGAAGCCAGTACCCGCCAAAACATTCATCACCGCCATCACCGGTAACTATTAGATTACTGTATTTTTTTGCAATGGAACAAAGGATATACACATTTATATCACCCTTAAGTCCATATAGATTTATTTTGCTAAAATCCTTTTCAAAATTCCGGTATTCATCATCTGAAAGGATTATTTCATGATGCTCTGTTCCAAAAAGACCGGCCACTTCATGGGCAAATATAATATCCGGATATTCTAACGATTTTGCAAGTGTAAATGTGTATAGAGGAACATCAGGATAGGTTTTCCGGATAAGGGCCAATACAAGTGAAGAATCTATTCCGCCTGAAAGCAAAACAGAAAGAGACTTCTCTGGTATCTGCCTGATATTCCGAATAATAATATCTTCAAGGTCTTGAATCATCTAATAAATTGTTACCTTTTATCAGTGCATACAATGCCCAGCTGCTTCCATCTTCAATGTAATGGTACGGCCACAATCCATCCGGCAGTTGTTTCTTCAAAATCCATTGCAATCCATCTTTAATCACTTCAGTACGTACCTTGCCAGGGAAATTTGCCAGCGAAGCTAAACAAATTCCTGTGCACCACGGGTCGCTCCCCACTGGATGATCTTTCCATGGACCCCAACCTCCATCCTTATTCTGCTGCCCACAAAGCCAGTCTATTGATTTTTTTATCAGCTTTTTATTTTCCGGTTTATAATCATTTCGTGAAAATGCCATAATGGTTAGTGCCACTTTATATGTCAGATTCGGATTCATTTTTTGTTCCTGGTTCAATTTGTTTTCCAGCCATTTAAGACGGACATCTGATTTCAGTTGAGGCAAAAAACATAGTAGAAGGGATGTTAAAGGTATCCGTGCCAGGTCCCTGACCGATTTTCCCCAGCAACCATCTTTGTGTTCTTGTCCCTCCAGCCATTTTATAGCTCCATTTACCGGATCGGAATGATTTTCGTAAATATCCAGAAAAGCAACACACCATAGTGTCTCTTCTACATCGGTCCATCCGCCGTCATTTCGTTGATTTTTAACGCACTTCCGGGCTAACTCATCATAAACCGTATTAAACGGATTAACACCGCACTCCTTTAAAAGCACAGCTGTTCTGCAAACACGTAAAAGCTCAATATCTTTATATAAGAATTCACTGACAATATGGCTCAAAGAGTCAACCCCACGCTGGATAGCAGCTTCCATTGCCGGGCAATCATTATCTGCAACCGTGACAACCCGAACACTGTCTGCAAGCTACTTTTGAAACACTTGTTTTATAAGGCTCGAACATAAACACCATTTTTTCTGCCTTTTTTAATTCAGGTTTTTCATACCGGGACTTTGACTGCAGGTTTGTTTTGGTCTTTTTCATGATTACCTTATTTTGACTTTACATATATGCAATAATACCATTTTTCTCAGACAATTCCAAAAAATGAATTGTGTCGGTTAAAACGGTCTTTTCATCCACAATCATTTCTTTTGATAACAATTTAACTATTTCATCCAGACTCTTCTCTACATTCAGAATGTTTAAAATAGTGAATCCTGTTTTATTCAGGTTAAAATGATCACCTGTATCAATGCAAAATGCATAGAATTTATCAGAAGACTCATCGTGTTTGAGTTTTACCTGACTATTTAATATGTACTTTTTCATGACTCTTTCCAGCATTGAGGATCTTCGGCTAAATAATCTCCTTTTATAGCATATGCAACCGCTCTGCAACCCCGGCAAATTGGAATGTATTCGCAACCATGACATTTGCCTTTCAAATTATTTGGGTTCCGTATCTCCCATAACAAGTCAGAGGTGTACCAGATATCATAAAGAGTAGTCTCAAACAGATTTCCCAGTTTAATTGGCAACCTCCGGCATGGAAGAACATCTCCATTTGGCATGATTGTCAGTGCATTATTACCAACCGAACAGATAGCTCCTATATGAGAGTCTTCCGGATTTAGTAAGCAAAAAAGAGTTCTGTAGAGAAGGAATCTGGGTTTCAATGTTCTTTTAAAATACTCGTACGCTTTAGTGTACACTTCTTTTATTTCTTCCGGTGATAATACCCAGCCGGTCAATTCACTGCTCTGTCCTTCGGGGATAAACCGATCAATAATGAAAATATCAACATTATGTTTCCCAAGATCCTCAGCTAAAGGAATAACCTCATCCTGATTATGTCTCCCGACAGTCATCATTATGCTGACAACAAGTCCATGTCTTTTAAGGTTATCAATTGTTTCTATTGTCCCTTTGTAAGAATTAATGCCCCTAATTTTATCATTAGTCTCCGCTAAACCTTCCAGGGATAATTGCAAGCGTCGAAGCTTCTTATATTGCTTTAGTTTATCAATAATATTGTCGGTCAGCAAAGTGCCATTGGTTAGCAGGTCTATTCTATCTATATTCCGGGTTTCAAGGTGATCTAACAACTGAAATAGGATTTCAGAATTCATTAATGGTTCACCACCGGTGATACTGAAAGAACCTTTCTTCTTCCATTTATCCAATGCATTGCATAATTGATCTGCGATCTCAGTTAATCTTGTAATGTCGATATTTTCCTTTATATACGACTCATGGTAGCAATGTCTGCATCTCAGATTACATTCATTTGTAATATGCCATTGAAAATAAAACTCCTCTTCGTAGTTTAGTTCTTCGAAATCCGTTAATGATTTGTTATTTAATTCACTTGATGACATAACAAATTCTTCATTTTAAAATCAGATACAAGTGTAATCAATTCTTTAAATTTTATTCAATATTTTCCTTTCAAAATCTTTTTTAAAGCAAAAGTCGAACGTATGACCACATTTGGCCGGCAAGATTGCAACCAATATGCCTTTAACAACAAGCGATTAGCTCCAAGGATGAACAATTTAAACTGACCAACGATGATCAAGATCACTGGCCTTTCCAGTCAATGGAATTCAATGTATGAACTTCGGAATAAAGTTGCAGACCTATTAACAGAAACAGCTTTAAAATTTTGATAATTCTAAAAATTGTACATTTACTCTCAATTAAAAATTGCAACTATGGCAGACAATCTTAAAGACACAGGACATCCAGACAGAGATTTGATTAATATGAACGAGATATGGGAAGTTTCGTATTGATCAAAAAAATGGTGAATTACAGTTGAACAGTTAAAACAAGCTGGTAGGACAGCTAATAGTAGCGTGGTTCGAAAAATTCATGATGCCGCAGTTTCTCATGGTTTTATGAGACCCAAAATTTAGAAGTAGATTCTGAGACAGCTTGGTTAGAAAATTAAATGTAGATCTGTTCCAAATTTGGGGAAAACTGTTAATATCCGGAGCCTGGCTAACGAACTGGATGTAACTGTAGAATTCCTCTTAAGGATATACTGTCACAGTTTCAGAAAGTCTCTTTACTTCCGAACAAGAGAAAAGCTATTATGTAGGTGCTTCTAGAAAGAAATCTCCTTAGGTTATTAAAATGATTCAATCGTTAACTGCAGAGCAAAGAATAAAAGAAATCGAAGAAGAATGCATTCTTGAATTAATTGATCGTGGTGAGCAAGTTATTGACCCAGATAAACTGAAACAAATGATAGAGGACAGGGTAAATAAAATAACTATGTTATATGATTATTTTTTTGTTTGTGAATTTTACCGACAAATTAAAAACCTGCCATTTCTGATAGGTTTTTAATTTTTAGGTACAAAAAAATACAAATGTTTTGTAATTTACTGACTTTCAGTACCTTAAAATTGGGGATGAGCAAGCTAATTGTCAACATACCTGTAAACCTGTTGAAAAAGAAATTCTAAGGAATAATATGGATTGAATAAAATGAGTGCTTATCTTCGCAACCTTTAATAAAACTATCATCTAACAAATAATACTTTATATGTATATCTCCAATATGCAGCATTTCCTCGATGAGACAGGGAACATTCCAAAACAGATGCCAAAAGAGGCACGAGAATTAGCCAGTTTCTTAGCCTTGGTAGTTGATACCACAACCAAAACATTGCCACCAACTCTCACCTCAACAGATATCCGTTGCTTTAATAAAGGATGCCATGGTCTGATTAAAACTGCTTTAATGCCAAAGAATAAAGAAATTCACTGGTACTGTCCAGAATGCGAAAATGAGGGTGTAATTAGTTGATCCTTATTAATTCACGTTTTTCTATGGTTCGCGAGCGTTGGATATTTACCGGAACCGAAATAAGTGTCCGGTAAAACCAGCGAAAAATTAAACTTAATATTTCTTGTCGTTTTAA
>JBEKWS010000037.1:0-25590 GCA_049512815.1 Bacteroidales bacterium
TGTTAGTGTTTCAATAGCAGCTGATGCTAACCCGGTATGTGCAGGAACAACAGTTAACTTCACAGCCACTGCGACCAATGGAGGGACAACACCAGCTTACCAGTGGTTTAATGGAGTAACACCTGTAGGCACAAATAGTCCTGCATATTCATATATCCCGGCCAATGGCGATGTTATCACTGCAGTATTGACTTCGAATGAGACATGTCAGAGCGGTGGTCCTGCTACTTCGAATATAGTTACTATGACAGTTAATCCTTTACCGACAGTAACAACAACTCAGGTAGATATTGCCTGTTTCGGTGGATCTACAGGAACAGCTACAGCTATAGCAGCAGGTGGAACAGGTGTTTATACCTATTCCTGGAACACTGTACCTGTTCAGATATCTGTAACTGCTTCTGGACTTACAGCGGGTACCTATGTTGTAACTGTTGCTGATGGTAATAGTTGTACTGCAACAGCCAGCACAACAATTACAGAACCGGCAACGGCACTATCTGGTAGTATTACCTCTCAAACAAATGTTTCTGTTCCTGGAGGTAATGATGGCAGCGTTACAGTTGCCGGATCCGGAGGAACTTCTCCTTATCAATATAAAATGGGACTGGGAGTTTACCAGGTTTCGGGTACTTTTGGAACGCTTACTGCCGGATCTTATACCGTCACTGTACAAGATATCAACCTCTGTACATTTGATGTTGCCGTAACAATTACAGAACCTGCAGCCACATTATCGGGGAGTATTTCTTCACAAACCGATGTTGCATGTTTTGGTACGTCAACAGGAAGTGTTACAGTAACAGGTTCAGGTGGAGTAGCACCTTATGAATATAGTCTGAATGCCGGAACATATCAGGCATCAGGTACATTCGGATCATTAGTCGCCGGTACCTATACAGTAACAGTCAGAGATACTGTTCTAAGTACATTTGATGTAAGTGTTATAATTATTCAACCTGCTTCATCTGTAGGAGGATCCATTACTTCTCAAACCAATGTACTATGTTTTGGTAGCAGTACTGGAAGTGTCACTGTCGCCGGATCTGGCGGAACCTCTCCCTATCAGTTTAAACTGGGGGCAGGGTCTTATCAGGCATCAGGCACCTTTGGAACTCTTGCAGCCGGATCTTATACAATTACAGTTCAGGATGCAAATCTTTGTACTTTTAATATTGCTCTTACTGTTACACAACCTCTTGCAGATCTTACAGGAAGTATTACCCAGACTAATGCTTCATGTTCCGGATCAACAAATGGATCTGTTACTGTAACTGGTTCAGGTGGAACTTCTCCTTATATGTACAGTCTGAACGGAGGAATATCCCAGGCTTCTGGTACCTTCAACGGGCTGGCAGCTGCAACTTATACAATAACTGTTCAGGATGCAAATCTTTGCACAACAAATGTTTCGGTAACTATTACAGAACCTGAAGTACTTTCAATTGCAAGTACGAAGATAGATGCTTCTTGTCCTGATGTTCCTGACGGCTCAATAACGCTCACTATCACTGGGGGGACACAACCTTACAATGTGAATTGGTTTGGTGGCATTCTTACTCAGGACCGATTGAATATTCCGGATGGACCATATAGTGTTGTAGTGACTGACATAAATGGATGTACAGCGCCACCTCTTGATATTGTTGTCGGTGTTATTGGTTCTGATCAGTGTATCGAAATACCCACTATAATAACACCAGATAATAATGGATTTAATGATACCTGGCAGATTAAGAATATCGATCTGTTCCCGAATGCTGAAGTCTTTGTTTTTACCAGGTGGGGAAAACTTGTATTCCATTCTAAAAACTTAGCTGCAAACCCATGGAATGGTACATTTAAAGGAGAGCTCTTGCCAACAGATTCATATCATTATGTTTTACATCTTAATGATGGATCAAAACCCAGATCAGGTGTGATAAGTATAATCAGATAATAATTACTATATTTCGAATAATATATGAGGTATCTAAGAAGTATATTGCCAGCAATTGTTCTCAGCTTCAGTTTTGGAGCGGTCTTTGCACAGCAGGTCCCGATGTACAGCCAGTACATAATGAATGGATTTCTGATAAACCCGTCATTCGCAGGTCGTGACGGCTATACTACTGTTAATCTTACGGTTAGAGAGCAATGGGTTGGTATGGCCGGGGCACCAAGCACTTATGCTGCAAGTTTTCAGACTCGTATTCTCAAAAACAGCTTTATTTCAAAATCCACCGCAGTAAGGAAGAAGATAGTAAAACCTACAAAAGGAGGCAAGGTAGGACTTGGCGGCTATATCTTCAATGATAACAATGGTATTATGCATCGTACCGGCATTTCGCTGGATTATGCATACCATATTCCAATGGGACGAACAGGGGGAATACCTAATGACCTTTCTTTTGGTCTTGCAATGACCGCATATCAATTTGCTGTTAATACTACTGGTGCGATTTTATCCAGTCAGTATGATCCATTGTTGAATTCATACGACAGGTCAGTCTTTATCCCGGATTTCAGCTTTGGAGCAAGTTTCACTACAACAAAGTATTATGTGGGTTTCGCAATGTCTAATTTACTAAGAGGTTCGTTATTGATTGCCGATACTTCAAGTACCAAAAGGAATGAACTTGGCAATTATTTCCTTACAGGTGGTATAAAGTTTCCATTGACACCTGATTGGATCCTTGAACCATCTGCCTTGATTAAAGCTTCAGACATGCTGCTAAAGTCAATACAAATGGATTTGACAGCAAGAGTTTATTATAAAGAGGACTATTGGGTCGGATTATCATGGAGAACAAATGATGCTATAATTGCGTTGATGGGTTTAAAATATGACAGATTTTATTTCGCTTATGCCTTCGACTTTACTTTAACTGATATCCGGAAGCAAAGTTTTGGCACTCACGAACTTTCACTAGCCGTCAAATTTGGTGAAAGTGCCAGAAGATACCGCTGGATAAATGCATATTAAATTTTTATTATTGATCTGAGGGCTGATTTTAAATCAGCCTTTTTTTTTCAGGAAGTTTCAAAACTGACCTTGGGATGTTATAATTTAGTTGAGTTAAATTAGATGGTTAGTAAAAAAATACCTGGAATAATACCGGAAGAGTTATGTTAAAAAGGTTTTTTTTAGATGTATCGGTTGCCTTTTTGCTCCTGATTTTGACTTCGAACAAGGGCTATTCCCAGGTTACAGTTTTCCAACCTGTAAGAATTATGTTTTATAATGTAGAGAACCTCTTTGATATTTATGATGATACGCTCAAGGATGATAATGACTTCCTCCCTGATGGTTTGATGAGATGGAATCTAACCAGGTATAATAAGAAAATAAGCTCATTGTATAAAACAATTGTTGCAGCAGGGGAGTGGAACCCTCCGGCAGTTATCGCTTTTTGTGAAGTGGAAAACAGGAAAGTACTTGAGGATCTTATCTATGGCACCTATCTGTCTAAATTTAATTATGGAATTATCCATGAGGAATCACCCGATAGAAGAGGTATTGATGTTTGTCTCATTTATAGAAAAAATTCTGCTGATATAATTTGTTACAGGTATTGGATCCCTTCGCAGGTCAAACGACAAGATTTTGACTCAAGAAGCGTCCTTTATACCAAAATGGTGATCAGTTCTGATACTATACACCTTATTGTGAACCATTGGCCTTCGAGAAGGGGAGGCGTTCTTGCAGGAGAAAATTTCAGACAGCAGATAGCTGCAATGGTCAGAGAAAAAGTTGACTCCATAATTGAAAATGACGCTTCAGGAGCCAAAATTATTATTCTGGGAGATTTCAACTGTACACCTGATGATCAGGTTATTAATTCAATGATTTCTGTAGCTGACACAGGTAAATCGCTGATAAATCTTTCCGAAGGCCTTGCTGATAACGGACTAGGGACATATCGCTATTTGGGAACATGGGAAATGATTGACCAGGTTATCGTAACTAACAGACTTCTATCATCAAGGAAGGGACTTTATACAGAACCAAATCTGTTGAAGATTTTTAAACCAGATTTTCTTATGAGAAGAGATCCCAAATATCCCGGATTCACTCCTTTCTCAACCTATCAGGGATATAAGTACCAGGGAGGATTTAGCGATCACCTGCCGGTTTTACTAGATCTTAAATTAAAGTAACTCAATCAACGGGAGTTAATCCGAGTTCAACTCCTTTTTCCAGCATAAACCTTCTGGCGGCTTCATGCTCATTTTGGATTATCCCATCAAGTATAGCTTCCCTGATTGCATTTTTAATAACACCAACCTTTTTCCCGGGTTTAATTCCAAAAGCCATAATAATCTCACTGCCATTAACAGGCGGTTGGAAATTTCTTATCGCGTCCTTTTCTTCAATTTCTTTAAGTTTATTTCTTACAAGTTTGAAGTTTTCAAGATGTTTTGTTTTTTTTGCTTCATTCTTTGATGTTATATCAGCTTCACATAATATCATAAGATCATCTATATCATCACCAGCTTCAAAAAGCAATCTCCTGATAGCAGAATCTGTTACTAAATCCTGCGATAAGGCTATTGGCCTCAGGTGGAGATCAATTATTTTTTGAACATATTTCATCTTCTCATTCATCGGAAGCTTTAGCTTTCTGAATATATCAGGAACCATTTTAGAACCAATATATTCATGTCCATGAAATGACCAGCCGGTATCTGGAACATATTTTTTTGTAACAGGCTTGGCAATATCGTGAAGAAGTGCAGCCCATCTAAGCCATAGGTTATCAGTATTTTTACTTATGTTATCAAGAACTTTTGTTGAATGATGAAAATTGTCTTTATGTGCCTTCCCCTCTTTTGTCTCCACTCCCTTGAGATTATCAAGCTCCGGGAAAATTATTTTGAGCAGCCCTGACTTTTCAAGAAGAATAAAACCTTTTGAAGGATGTGGGCACATTATTATTTTATTAAGTTCTGTGACAATCCTTTCAGGTGAAACAATCTTAATCCTTTCAGCATTTTTTATTATTGAATTGAATGTATTCTCCTCAATAGAGAAATTCAACTGCGTTGCAAACCTTACTGCTCTCATCATCCTTAACGGATCATCTGAAAAAGTCTTGTCAGGTTCAAGTGGTGTTCTGATTATTTTTTTCTTAAGATCATCAATACCTCCGAAGGGATCTAAAAAATCTCCGAAGGTATTTTTATTTATACTTATTGCAAGAGCATTAATTGTGAAGTCCCTTCTTTTCTGATCATCTTCCAGAGTTCCGTCTTCAACAACAGGTTTCCTTGAACCTCTGTCATAAGACTCCTTCCTGGCGCCTACAAACTCTATCTCATATTCCTTATTCCTGAACATTGCTGTTCCAAAATTCTTAAAAACAGTGACTTTTATTCCGGGCCCCATCTTTCTTGCTGACTTACGTGCTATCTCAATTCCGCTTCCAATGACAACTATATCAATATCCTTCTCTGGGTGTTCCCTTTTAAGAAGACAATCCCTTACCCAACCTCCTATAACATATGCTTTCACATTCTCAGATGTAACCACAGAAGAAAGCGTCTCAAAAATTTTGTCATTTAGACATATATTCATATATAGATATGACAATTTGTTAATTATTTGTGACAAAGTTACAATTAATACTCAATTTTATTTAAAATTTGATATTTGTTCTTAATTGGCATAAAGGTTGACAAATGAGTAAACAAACTCAATTCGCTGATGTTTAATAAGAAAAAATATGATGATAGAACATTTAACAAAGGAAACATTTTTAAAAAAAGTGTTCAATTATGAAAAAAACAAAGATTGGATATATGAAGGTAAAAAGCCTTGCATTATTGATTTTTATGCTGACTGGTGTGGCCCATGTAAAACAGTAGCTCCCGTGCTTGAAGAGTTGGCAATAGATTTTAATGGCAAAATGGATATCTTTAAGGTGAATACTGAAGAGGAACAGGAGCTGGCATCGGTATTTGGAATAAAAAGCATTCCTTCCTTTTTGTTTGTTCCTTCGGAGGGCCAACCGCAGATGGCAATGGGGGCACTACCTAAAGAAACATTTATTAAAGCATTCAAGGACGTACTTGGTGTAGAAAAATAAACAGTTCGTCAAAAAATGAATTGGTTTTATTAAATATATTAAAAAAACGGAAACATATTATATCTGATAAACGTTTAATAATATAGAAGGTAAGAGAATTAGGTTATAAAGGTTTTTTCATGGACTTAGGTTAGGTTAGGGTAGAAAAGTAGTAAATCAGGACTTCGATCCTGATTTACCTTTTATACCAGTTCCTTAAATATACTATTGATCTCATCTTCAGTTGACCTCAATTTCTTCTGACACTGCTTTATCAGTTCAGAAGCGCGTTTTACTTCAACTGACAACTTATCAATATCCAGATCTCCGCTTTCAATATTATGCAGTATGTTCTCAATCTCAATTACTGCTTCATTAAATGAAAATTCTTTTTTAGCCATATTATAATGAATTAGTTTTTACCACAAAGGTACACAAAGGTTATTACGAAGGTTCACAAGCGGCTTTATAAACAATCTTCAGTCTCTATCAGGTAGCACCCTTCGTTAAATGGTTTCTTATTTTCGCCCTTTCTCCTCTTCTCCCACTCTCCCTTTCTTCTCCAACACTATGCTTTTCAAAGTTCCTTCATAGAGTTGTGTATCAATTAGATCATCTATCTTTACACGATCGCTACCTTTCAATATTCTGCCATTTATTGAAGTAACAGAATAACCTCTTTGAAGTACATTTTCCGGCTTCAGAAGATTAAGGGTATTTATAAATCCTGTTAACCTTAAGTTGTTCATATTTAGAAAATTTATGGTGCTGTTATATAGGTTCTGACAGTTCCTTGTAAGCACCACCTCTTTAGCTGAAGAAAAAGACTTTACAGATGAAGAAAGTCTCAATTCCTGATTTGCAGGAATGAAACCTGCTTTTAAGGTATACTCTTTACCAATATTAATGATTTCAATTATTTTGCCTGAAAGTAAATCTTTTATATCCGACATCATTATTCGTGCGAGAGGAAATAGTTTAACTCCTGAGGTTTCAATCCTGTTTCTGTTTTTTTCAATGATTATCCTTGAACTGCCAATTATCTCAGAACTTATCTCAATAATGTGATTTTCTTCATTCGCCACGGAATCAATAAGAAAATCAGCCACTGCAGTTGGTGTTTTTAGAGACCTATTTGCTACCATATCTGTGACCGATATATCCTTATCATGTCCTATTCCAGTAATTACTGGCAATGGGAATTGAGTAATATGGTAGGCAATATTATAACTGTCGAACCAGTTAAGATCAGATTGTGAACCTCCGCCTCTGATTATTACAACCAGATCAAATAATTGGGAATTAAGAGCAATTTTATCAAGTGCACTTATTACACCCTGCTCGGTTTCTGTCCCCTGCATTGAAGTTTCGATCAATACTGTATAAAAAACATAACCAAAACTATTTCCTTTAAGTTGGTTGATAAAATCTGAATATCCGGCTGCATTTTTTGAGGAAATTATCGCAATTCTTTGAGGGACAGAAGGAAATTTAAGTTCTTTATTCATTGAAAAAACTCCTTCCTGTTCAAGTCTTTTTATAACAAACTGGCGTTTCATTGCCATTTCTCCAATCGTAAAAGCAGGATCTATGTCTGATATAACCAGGCTCAAACCATATAGCTCATGATATTCAACTTTTGTTTTTACCAGTATCTTAAGTCCCTCCCTTAGCGACTCACCTGTTGCATTTTCAAAAAAGGCTTTTAGGAACCTGTAACGATTACTCCAGATAATTGCTTTTATACGGGCCCTTACATTTTTCTCATCAGGATGTTTTTCAATTAATTCGAGGTAACAATGGCCGGCATAGTTCTCTTTAAGTTCCGAGATTTCAGCAATTACCCAATACATATCTGGTAAAGCCAGATACAATGAATCTCTTATGATCATCTGCAATTCAGTCAGTGACACTTTTTCAGTCATGATCAGTTTTTTAACTTAATAATTTTTTGAATATTTATTCTGGTTCCATTTATTAATCTTAAAAAATAGACTCCTTGCTGCTTGTACTGTAATTCTGTTATAATAAGGGTTCTGCCGGCATAATCATTATAGGCTTTTCTGAAAAGTAATTTTCCATTCATGGAGGTTATTTCAATTATGAGATTTTGAGGTGGTGTGCGGAAAATAATTTCAATATTACCAGTTGTGGGGTTTGGATATGCTATTGTTTCTACATCAGGTACTTTAATATATAAATTTTGCAGTTTAGCCAGAGCAAGAACAATATCAGGAATTCCATAGCCATAAAGCGAATCGGGAGAGTTATATCTGTCAGCGCTGGAATGAAGTACCTCAATGATGTCACTGTTTAAGGCACGGGGCACAGCCTGCATAAGACAAGCTGCCATTCCGCTTAAAACCGGACATGAAAATGAAGTGCCATTCGATCTGCCTACTGAAGTTCCTGATATTTGAACGGGTACGCTTACTCCCATTGCAACGTTATCAGGTTTAATCCTTCCATCAGCTGATGGTCCGGTTGAGGAGAAACTGGAAATATTATTATTCTCATCAACAGCGCCTACACAAACTACGCTATCTCCATCTGAAGGAAAGATAATATATTTCCATGACTTATCCAGCTCATTTCCGGCACTGTTGACGACGAGTATTCCCTTCGAAGCTGCAATATCGGCCACTCTGGTCACAAAAGCAATGTTTCCGTTCAGATCGGAGTACTTGTAATTAAGTGTAGGATCATCAAAAATGAAGTATCCCAGTGATGATGAAATTATATCTGCTCCGGCACTATCTGCAAATTCAGCACCTGCTGCCCAAAAATCTTCTTCACAAGGGAACTCAGACTCCACATCTTCAGTCTTGAGAAGTAAATAATCAGCTCCGGGTGCCGTTCCTTCAATAATCTCCGGTATTTTTCCTGCAAGTACCGAAAGAACGGCTGTTCCATGTGTACTTGAGTTATAAACTAACTCATTATTTTTTACAAAATCATAAGTCGCTTTTATTCCATTTCTGTTTCTAAGGTCGCTTAATGAGGATATCTGATCAGCCTCAATGAAACCTCCGTCAAGAATGGCTATTAAAATATTTTCTCCATTATAACCTGAATCGTGTAAAGGATAACCATTAATCATAGTTATTGGCCTGTCATAAGGGGGGAAGTCAGACTGGTCAACCAGAAAATCGAGTTTATCAATATAACCGTTCTTTTTTCCTGGGGTCTTTACGGTTTTGACATCACTGACAAATGATAAATCCAGAAGTGCTTTTATATCAACAGGTGATTGCGACTTGAAAAGTGCAGTATTCATCCATTTTGAAGTAGTATGAAGTTTCAATCCTAAAAGTGATATATCGTTCAGGTAGCTCTGGTTAACTGGAAGATCTCTGTAATCAGGTACAGGAATTCCTGCTTTTTCCCGGCGATCGATAGCTCTGAATGAAAGAAGATCCTTAGCCGAATAAAAGGCTGTAGAATTTTCTCCTTTATCCCTTAGATAAACCCTGTAAAAATAGGAATATACTGGCCCTTGTCCGTGTAAACAATAAGTTGTGGATAAAAGCAACAGAATAATTGCAATACTAACTTTATTAACGGTTAAAATATTGAAAGCCTTCATTACCTCATGACTCCGGTTTTTTCCGGGTCGGCAATTTTCCCCTTATTATTTTCAAGGGAGTCTATATAGTCAGATTCATCAATATCCATCTGGCGATCTTTTGTAACTCCGGCCAGATATTCCAATTTGTATTTAATGGTACCATCATTATTATAAATAACCCAGAGACCATCCCTTCCATCATTTTTATATTGTCCCGAAAATTCAATGTTCCCGTTTTCGAACCAAACTTCAAATTTTCCATTAATTTTACCATCCAGATAATTTGATTTCAGGCGAACAGTTCCGCTAGGGTAATTTTGTATCCATTCTCCCTGCTTTATATCGTTTATATATGTGAGCCTTTCTGCAACTATACTGTCGGGATAGAATTTAAGAGATGGACCGTTTTTGAGATTTTTAGAGTAGTATTCTTCAGAGATCAGATATCCTTTGGTAAATGCAGAGAAGAACTGCCATTTACCCTCCTTCATTTGATTTATATATGTTCCTTTTGATGACATATTCCCATTTGGATGATATATAGTTGCTTTTGCCTCTCTGCCATCTTCGCTGTAAATTAGCAGGGATTTTAATGATTGATCTTCAGAATATCTTCTAAACTCACCAACCGGATGATCGTCCTTAAAAAAACCATCATACATAATTTTTTCATCAGGATATTTCTTAATCCAATGTCCCTGTTTTTTACCATGTTGGTCAGTTTTATTTATTTGTGTCTCAATCTGGCATGTAGCACTGACTGAAACAGCTAAAAGAGATGCTATTGTAAATATTTTGAGATTCATATTTTGGAAACGCAAAATTTCATATAAAAGTACAAAAAATCAAGTGTGATTTATAATGATGAGATTATTAACAGTTAAGTATTCTTTTTATTTTATATCTGAGTAAATCGGAGCGATCAGCGAAAAACCTGGAAACTTAATTTTGCGGCAAATTTCGCAGATAAAATACATTAAAGCATTGAAATAATTGGAGATAAAAAAAGAGGTTGAAAATTTTCAACCTCTTAAAAAAAAGTACGTATACCAGTTTTATTTTACCTCTTCAAAGTCAACATCAGTTACCTCTTCGTTCCCTGGTTTGGTATTATTATCACCGGGTTGTTCAGCACCGGGTTGTGATGTAGTCTGGCCGGAATTCTGTGCAGTTTTATACATCTCTTCTGAAGCAACCTGCCAAACTGAATTTAATTCAGCAAGAGCCTTATCGATTGCGTCAATGTCCTGCGATTTGTGTGCTTCCTTCAACTTAGCTAGGGCGCTTTCAATTGCAGGTTTTTTATCAGCCGGAAGCTTGTCGCCAAATTCCTTAAGTTGTTTTTCGGTTGTAAAGATCATACTGTCAGCAGTATTTATCTTATCAGCTTTTACTTTTGCTTTATTATCGGTTTCTGCATTCGCTTTAGCTTCTTCACGCATTCTCCTGATTTCATCATCATTCAATCCAGAGGATGCTTCAATCCTGATTCTCTGTTCTTTACCGGTACCTCTGTCCTTGGCTGCAACATGTAAAATTCCGTTTGCATCAATATCAAAACTTACTTCAATCTGCGGAACGCCTCTTGGGGCAGGTGGTAGGCCGTCGAGATGGAAACGTCCGATAGTTTTATTACCAGCTGCCATTGGTCTTTCACCCTGTAGAACATGAATTTCAACAGAGGGTTGGCTGTCTGCAGCTGTTGTAAACACTTCAGTTTTCTTTGTAGGAATAGTGGTGTTCGATTCAATCAGTTTCGTCATTACTCCGCCCATTGTTTCGATACCAAGCGACAATGGTGTAACATCAAGAAGGAGAACATCTTTAACCTCTCCGGTAAGTACACCTCCCTGTATTGCTGCTCCAACTGCCACAACTTCGTCAGGGTTAACACCTTTAGAAGGTACCCGTCCAAAGAATTTTTCAACAAGCTGTTGTATGGCAGGTATACGGGTAGAACCTCCTACAAGAAGAACTTCGTCAATATCAGACACTGAAAGACCGGAATCTTTAAGTGCGATCTTACAAGGTTCAATACAAGCCTGAATCAGTTTGTCGCATATCTTTTCAAGATTGGCCCTTGTCAGAGTTTTTACAAGATGCTTTGGAATTCCATCCACAGGCATAATGTAAGGGAGATTAATCTCTGTAGATGTTGAACTGGAAAGTTCAATTTTTGCTTTTTCAGCAGCTTCTTTCAGACGCTGTAATGCCATTGGATCTTTTCTAAGATCAATGCCTTCTTCTTTAAGAAACTCTTCAGCCATCCAGTCAATGATAAGATGATCAAAATCATCACCTCCCAGATGGGTATCTCCGTTTGTGGATTTAACTTCAAAAACACCATCTCCGAGCTCAAGAATTGAAATATCGAAAGTTCCGCCACCAAGGTCAAATACAGCTATTTTAAGGTCCTGTGACTTCTTGTCGAGTCCATAAGCCAGGGAAGCAGCTGTAGGCTCATTAATAATCCTTTTGACATTCAAACCAGCTATTTCACCAGCCTCTTTAGTGGCCTGACGTTGTGAATCGCTGAAATATGCAGGAACAGTTATAACTGCATCAGTAACTTCCTGTCCGAGATAATCTTCAGCAGTCTTCTTCATCTTTTGAAGAATCATAGCAGAAATCTCCTGTGGAGAATACATACGATCATCAATTTTTACCCTTGGAGTATTATTTTCACCTTTAACTACAGTATAGGACACCCTTTTGATCTCTTTTGTCACTTTATCGTATGTCTCCCCCATGAATCTTTTTATCGAGTAGATAGTTTTCTTTGCGTTGGTAATAGCCTGTCGTTTAGCAGGATCGCCGACTTTACGTTCTCCATTTTCAACAAAAGCAACTATGGAAGGCGTTGTTCTCTTGCCCTCACTGTTAGGGATTACAACAGGTTCATTACCTTCCATTACTGCAACACAAGAATTTGTTGTTCCCAGATCAATTCCAATTATTTTTCCCATTTTATAATAATTTTAAAAATTCATTTTGATATTATCAGTAAGCAATGATTATGCCATAACAAATATTGGTTCATTTCAGGCAATTATGACAATAGGAATTAATTGCTCATGTATCGTAAAAGCTTTTTAAACTGACTTTTCTGCGAATCGTTTTACCCCCCTTTGTCCTTGAGTGGGGATAATAACTATCATTAAAACAGTTAGTTATATCAGATCTATTATAAGCTCTCATTTAGGGGGGATGGGTGGTGAAGGAAGGAAGATAAATAATTACTCCCTTTAAGAACAACCTTTATGACAAAACGACAGGTATCTGATTAAGGCTGCCAAATTAAAAAGATGCTAGCATGAAGATGTATCATCCGATTCAAATCTGTACCTTTGTCTTAAGTAATTAACACATTTATTATTATGTTGATACATAAATCTGTTAAAAGAGTCACTACTCATGTTTTGAATGAGATGAAACTAAAAGGTGAAAAGATTGCCATGCTTACAGCTTATGATTATTCCATTGCAAAGATACTTGATGAAGCAGAAATAGATGTAATTCTGGTTGGTGATTCCGCTTCGAACGTAATGGCCGGGTATGATACTACACTACCTATTACTCTCGATAATATGATTTATCATGCGGCTTCAGTTGTCAGAGCTGTTAAGAGAGCCCTCGTTGTTGTTGATCTTCCGTTCGGAACGTATCAGGGAAATTCTAAGGAGGCATTAGTTTCGTCAATAAGGATCATGAAAGAGACCGGAGCTCATGCGGTAAAGCTTGAGGGAGGGCTGCAGGTTATTGAATCAGTTGAAAGGATACTGTCCGCTGGAATTCCTGTAATGGGTCATCTAGGTCTTACACCTCAGGCTATTCATAAATTCGGAACTTATGTTGTGAGGGCAAAGGAAGAGGAGGAGGCACGCAGACTTATGGAAGATGCCAGATTACTTGAACAGACAGGTTGTTTTGCTATAGTGCTTGAAAAGATACCTGCCAAGCTGGCTGAAGAAGTTACTAATAGTCTGAAAATACCTTTAATTGGAATAGGTGCCGGAGGAAAAACTGATGGCCAGGTACTCGTTTTACATGATATGCTGGGTATTACACAGGAATTCTCACCGCGTTTTCTTCGAAGATATCATAACCTTTATGCTGAAATCAGAGGTGCTGTTCAATCATATATTAAAGATGTAAGATCACAGGACTTCCCGAATGAAAAAGAGCAGTATTAACCTGGTCTGAAATGGCTGAGATACTATACGAAGACAATCATATTATTGCCGTTTATAAGAGATCTTCTGACCTGGCTCAGAGTGACAAAACAGGTGATGTATCGCTGGATACCGAAATTAAAAAATACATCGCGGAGAAGTACAAAAAACCTGGAGACGTTTTTCTGGGTGTGGTTCACAGGCTCGATCGTCCGGTGAGCGGAGTAATTCTGTTTGCCCGTACATCCAAGGCACTTTCAAGACTCAATGAGATGTTTAAAACGAAGCAGGTTAAAAAGATCTATCTGGCAATTGTTAAAGAGAGACCTCCGGAAGATGAAGCTACAATAACCCATTTTCTTAAGAAGAATGAAACCCAAAACAAAAGTTATGTGTATGATAATGAGGTAAAAGGGTCAAAAGAGGCAAGCCTGACTTACAGATTAAAAGGGCGATCAGAAAAGTATTATCTCCTCGAGGTTGAACTTCATTCCGGCCGACATCATCAGATAAGAGCTCAGCTGGCGAAAATAGGATGCCCGATTAAAGGCGATCTGAAATATGGCTTTCCGCGATCAAATGAAGATGGTGGAATCAGTCTTTTTGCACGTCGGATTGAATTTATCCATCCTGTAAAAAAAGAAGCTATTAAGATTATTGCCCATTTTCCTGAGGGTGATATCTGGTCAGTATTTATGGACTCAATTGTATAAAAAAAATGAGCTGGAAACCAGGGCTCATTTTTTCACACCAAGTTTGCTTTCGATATCTTTTACCAGCTCTTTGGCCTTGGCTTCATCATTGCCTTCAACTGTCACAACCATTCCATCTTTGGCAATAACATACCTTGTTTTTTCATCAGTTGATTCGTTATCGTCGCTGGAAACATATACGTCAAATGTTTTTTCGATTTCTTTTTCAGGAGACTTGTCTTTGTTTATGTAAATTATTTTCCATTCATCACCTTCCTCTTTTGAAAGTCCGGTGATAACTCTGTATTTTTCACCGCCTTTTAAATCAGCTCTATCCTGCGAATGTTTAAAATATATGACCGCACCATCTTTAAGCTTTATTGAATCGGGTTTAGGGCTATCTTTGAGTACTGTGTCAATAACAACTTTTGTTCCCGATCCATCATCAACTAAAATTTTGATTTTTTGTTCACTTTTCGTGTCCTGTCCGACTGCTATTGAAAATGGTATCAGTAAAATAAAATAGGCAGAAGAAATAATTTTAAAAATTCTTTTCATGAAAGGTTTATTTGATTTATAGTGGCTCAAAATTACTTTAATACCGATATTTTACAGTTAATATTCGGTTAATAAGAGTTAATGAAAAGTTAAATACTTCTTTATTAACGACTTTATGATTTATTTTTGTAGTATGAACAGGATGAAATTCACTGGCCTTATCGTTATGATGTTGTTATCCATTGTCGGCATTATATGGGTTCAGACCGTGTGGATAAGGCATGCTATAAACATACAAAATGAAGGATTCAACTATGCAGTGAAACTGAGTCTTAGTAATGCTGAAAATGCCATCGAATCTTCCAGGAAGATGAACTTTTTTAATAACTTCATGCCTACTGATCCGCTTGTTTTCAATGGCTCATCAAACGATGTTAGTGGCTATCTGAGTATAGGAGGCTATTCTTCAACCCCAGGGAATCAATTAAGTGTAAAGATTACCGACCAGTCAGTTATTGGCAGTTTTGATACCAGCAAAGTGACCACTGAAAACAAATCTTATACAATCACAAACGATACTGCAATTGTTTCTGATTCTGTATCGTTTGTTATTTCTGCTCCGGACAAATCGGGCAAAATGAAAATCGTCAAAAGAGGAGAGGATTTGAATACAAATTCAAGAGCGGTGTATATAAAGCAAAACGAATTCCTCAACTGGGTGAAAAAGAGATCAAGTGAGTTTCAGAACATGAGCGATCAGATGATTTCTGAGATTTACCAATGGGAGAAGACTCTCGAACTTGATAATAATGAGATTGATTACACTCTTAAACAGACTTTGGCATTTGCCGGAATTCAGACCCCTTATGAATATGCAAT
Organism: Bacteroidales bacterium; assembly: GCA_049512815.1. Taxonomy (GTDB): domain Bacteria; phylum Bacteroidota; class Bacteroidia; order Bacteroidales; family VadinHA17; genus LD21. The sequence continues at coordinate 15,857 of JBEKWS010000037.1, forward strand.
AATCAAAAACGGAATAGTCCAGAATGGGACATTTAAAAATTCGCATAAAAATGATTTTCTGAAGAGCATGTATAAGGTCAGGCTTTTTCCGGATAATATTATAAGACAGGATCTTATTCTTTCCGTAATTTTCCCTGAACGGACCAATTATGTACTGGGATCTATGGTATGGATACTCGGTGGTTCATTGCTTTTCTCACTTTTTATTCTGGCAACTTTTGCTTTGAGTCTGTATTTTATTATAAGGCAGAAAAAGATCTCAGAAATGAAATCGGATTTCATTAATAATATGACACATGAGTTTAAAACTCCTATTGCCACAATTTCACTGGCAGCTGATACAATAACTAATCCTAAAGTAATTAAGGATGAGATCAGTATCAGACATTTTATCGGAATGATAAAAAAGGAAAACAGCAGAATGAATAAAAAGGTAGAAACTATTCTGCAGATAGCATCGCTCGATAAAAAAGAGATAGAATTCAGATTCGAAAATGTATCAATGCATACAATCATTGAATATGCTATTGAAACAATTGAAATTCAGGTTCATCAACGAAACGGAAAGATCCATCTTAATCTGAATGCTGAGGAACCATTTGTATATGGTGATAGTGAACATCTCATAAATCTGGTAAGTAATCTTCTTGATAATGCTATTAAATATTCGCCTGAATTCCCCGAAATAACTATTACAACGAAAAATTTCGAAAAGGGAATAATCTTATCTGTTGAGGACAAAGGTATTGGAATGACTAAAGCCGTTCAAGGCAAAATATTTGAAAGGTTCTACAGGCAGAATTCTGGTAACGTGCATGATGTCAAGGGATTCGGTCTTGGCTTGAATTATACTCGTTCTATAATTGAAGCCCACAAAGGCAACATAAGTGTTTTCAGCGAACCCGGAAAGGGGAGCCGGTTTGAAATATTTTTACCATTTAATTGGGAGAATTGATTATGAGCAACAAAACCGTTAAGATTTTTCTTGTTGAGGATGATTTAAGTTTTGGATCAGTACTTAAATCATACCTTGAAATCAATGACTATTCTGTAGAGTGGGTCGATGATGGAAAATATGCAATCGATCATTTCAGGAAAGGAATCTTTAATATCTGTATCCTTGACATCATGCTTCCGCATGTAGATGGATTTACTATAGCGAATGAGATAAGACAGATTAACAATGATGTCCCCATAATTTTTCTCACAGCAAAAAAGCTGAAAGAGGATGTTCTTAAAGGTTATGGAGCTGGAGCGGACGATTATGTCACAAAACCATTTGATACCGATATACTTCTGGCTAAGATACGCGCGATCATTTCAAGGCGTGATTTTCAAGCCGGAACAAAAGATTTCTATGAGATCGGGAAGTTTATTTTTAACTCAAAGCTTAGGACATTGACTATTGGTAGAGATGAAAAGAAACTCTCTCCAAAGGAGGCTCAGTTGCTTGAATTGCTGGCAAGTAGTCCTAATGCTTTGATAAGCAGGGAGATGGCTCTTAAGAAAATATGGGGTTCTGACGATTATTTTACCGCCAGGAGCATGGATGTTTATATAACCAAATTAAGAAAGTTTTTATCTGACGATCCTGATCTTAATATTAAAAACATCCATGGTGCAGGTTTCCAGTTGATAGTCAGGGAAGATTGACCTTCAGATTCTTATTATTGAACTGCAAGGGAAGGAGGCAGTTTATACTCTCTATAACTATTGTTTTGTTTTTCCCTGATAGAATGATCCTTATCTTATTTCCGGTTCTTAACTCTTCCTCTGCAATTACCTGGCGGCAGTTCCCGCAAGGAGAAGGAGGATTTTCAGTAGGGCCATTATCTGTCATAGCTGCAATTGCAATCGTTTCAGGTTTATCATTATTGTGATTCGATATGGAGTTGGAAAGAGCACTTCTTTCGGCACATATCCCTGAAGGGAATGCGGCATTTTCAACATTTGCGCCACAAACTATTCTCCCGCTCTTCAACCTTACTGCTGCTCCGACTCTGAATTTTGAATATGGGGCATAAGCATTTAAAGCTGTTTCTTTTGCAGCAAGAATAAGTTCCCTGTCACCGGAATCTAATTCTTCAGTTTTTTCATACTCTTTATATGAAAATGATATACTATTCGTTCTAATCATAACACTCTTATTCAGTAAGGGTTATAAAGGTAGCAAAAAATGCTGACTAAATACGCAGGTTTTAGTTCTGCATAACTGATTTGTAAATAGTAAAAAGTTTGGAGTACCTTGAGTTAAAGATTCTTATAACTTAAGGCACTTTTTTCCCTATTTTTGTCATAAACATTATTTAGATGCGCAACAGGTTATATTTCGTTCTTCAACTGGTTTTAATATCGGGACTATTATCATGCAAAGTGTATAAGCCGCTCATTTCATCCTCAGCTCCGGAAGTTTCGGTTCATGATTATGTTAATTCATATAAAGACCTTGCTATCAGTGAGATGAACAGAACGGGGATCCCTGCAAGCATTACACTGGCGCAGGGTATAATTGAATCTGATTGCGGACACAGCTCTCTCGCCCTCGAGGCAAATAATCACTTTGGTATCAAATGTCATGATGACTGGACCGGACCTACATTCAGACATAATGATAACAGAAGAAATGAATGTTTCAGAAAATACCGCAAACCGGAAGAGTCTTTTTATGACCATTCCGATTTTTTGAAATCAGTTTCACGCTACAGTTTCCTTTTCAACATTAATTCCACTGATTACAAAGCATGGGCCCATGGATTGAAGAAGGCTGGCTACGCCACAAATCCTGATTATGCAAATATGCTGATTCATACAATCGAAGAAAATAACTTATGGTATTTTGATCGCGGATATAATTCGCTTAGTTTGCCTCCACAAACAACAGTTGCTGTAAAAGAACCTGTTATAACTCATTCCTTGGATAGTACAAATAAACCTGTTATATCTCATAATGGTACTGCTGCAGTTTTAGCCCGTGTTCCAAGAGTTATGGAAAACAACAGAATACAATATATTATTGTCAAAGATGGGGATACTAGAGATAAACTTGAGAATGAATTTCAGCTATTGAAATGGGAACTACCTAAATATAACGAACTTAAAAGCAATTTTCCAATTGTTCCGGGACAGATCCTATATCTTCAGCCTAAGAGGGAAAAGGCAGAGCCAGGGAAAGAGTATTATAATGCTGTAGCAGGAGATACCATGTACCTGATTTCCCAGCGTTTCGGTATAAAACTGAAAAGACTTTATGAGATGAACAGGATGGCTGATGGCACAGAACCAGAAGCGGGTAAAAAGATCTGGTTGAGAAGCATTAAACCGCTTAACCAAGCGGAATAGTGTAGTCTGTTATTCTGAACCCTTTGAGGAATTCAAGAGTATTCATTCTGTTCTTCCCTTCCAATTGAAGGCTGGCAATGCTTATGAATCCATCCTTACATCCGATTTTAATAAAATGTTTTCCGTCGGAAATTATTGTTCCTGGTATTAAATGGTGTTTCTCAATTTCCGGCTGGCTTTCGAAGATCTTAAATGAGTGGGTTGAGGAATCACTTTTAAAGAAAGATCTTGCACATGGATAAGGTGCCAGCCCCCTGATGAAATTATGAATTTTAACAGCGTCATTATTCCAGTCGATAATACAGTCGTTCGGATGGATCTTCGGTGCCAGTTTAGGTGGCCCATGTTTAATGAGTTGCGTTTGAGGAACTGCTCTTGCCTTGTTCCCAGCGATATCAGCCAGTGTTTTTATTACAAGCCTGGCTCCATGCTTCATTAACCTGTCGTGAAGATCACCGGCGTTTTCAAAAGGGAAAATCTGTACCTCTTCCCTAAGCAGGATATTCCCTGAATCTATTTTTTCATCAATGAAGAATGTGGTTACACCTGTCGTTGTATCTCCGTTGATAATAGCATGATTTATCGGAGCTGCTCCGCGGTAGTCAGGAAGCAGAGATGCATGAAGATTAATAGTACCGATAGAAGGCATTTTCCAAACTACTTCAGGGAGCATGCGGAACGCTACAACAATAAAAAGATCGGCATTTAAATTTTTCAGGCTGTTTATGAATTCCGGATCCTTAAGATTCATTGGCTGCATGACAGGTAAGTTACTAAACTCAGCAAACTCCTTTACAGCTGATTTGGTTATCTTTCTGCCTCTTCCTGCAGGTTTGTCCGGCGCTGTAACTACTCCGACAACATTAAACCCATTCATTAGCAGTGATCCAAGCGTCGTAACTGCAAACTCAGGTGTCCCCATGAATACTATCCTGAGATTCTTCATAAATGGTTTATTATCAAACAAATTTAAAGATTAATTTTAATCTTTAACAATATGCTTATAACAGGTAAGATTATGCCCCATTTTATTTGCTTTGGTTTCGAGATAAAATTGATTGTGAGGATTTGATTCGATTATCAGAGGAATTGTTTCAACTATTTTTATCCCGTAACCTTCTAATCCTGCCCTCTTTACAGGGTTATTTGAAATAAGACGTACTTTTCCCAGCCCGAGTTCCCGCATAATGCTGGCACCTACTCCATAGTCTCTCTCATCTTCACCGAATCCAAGTTTCAGATTTGCCTGCACAGTGTCCATACCTTCATCCTGAAGTCTGTAGGCCTTTATCTTGTTCAGCAAACCGATTCCTCTTCCTTCCTGGCTCAGATATATAACTACGCCTTTTCCCTCTGCTTCAACCATGGCCATTGCTTTCTGCAGTTGAGGTCCGCAGTCGCATCGTTTTGAACCAAAAATATCACCTGTAAAGCATGATGAATGAAGTCTGACAAGTACTGGTTCATCTTTTGTCCATTTACCCTTTACGAGAGCAGCATGTTCAATTCCGTTACTGGTCTGACGGAAAGGAATAAACTCAAAATCTCCCTTATCGGTTGGAAGTTTAACCCTTTCACCTTTCTCTATAATTGAATCTCTTTCAAGAGTATATATGATAAGGTCCTTAATTGCAATTATCTTGATACCAAATTTTTCTCTTATCTGTACGAGATCATTTAACCTTGCCATCGAACCATCATCATTCATAATCTCCACCAGAGCGCCTCCCGGACTAAGATTGGCAAAACGCGTAAGATCCACTACCGCCTCTGTATGACCGGCCCTTCTCAGAACTCCTTTTGATTTTGCTTTTAGAGGAAAGATATGTCCTGGTCGTCCCAGGTCAGTTGGTTTTGTACCAGGATCAACCAGTGCTTTAATTGTCAGAGCCCGGTCTTTAGCAGATACTCCGGTTGATGTTTCTTCATTCAGTAAATCGACTGTGACGGTGAATTGTGTTTCATGAATTGAAGTATTATTACCAACCATCAGATTCAGATCAAGCTCTTCACATCTCTCTTCTGGAAGTGCTGCACAGATAAGTCCACGGCCATGTTTGGCCATAAAATTGACGATTTCAGGAGTTATTAGTTCCGCGGAACATATGAAATCTCCTTCATTCTCACGATCTTCATCATCAACAACAATCAATAGTTTTCCTGACTTAATATCTTCAATAGCCTCTTCAATTGTATTTAGAATAATATCATTCATTTTAATGATTATTTAGTCTGATGCAGAATTTCTGCTTGATTCATTTATAAAAATCTTATATAAAAAATCCTTAATCTTCCTGAAGAACATCAGATAAGTTTCAATGTTCAAAATAACAGAATCGGTTGTAGCTTTATATGTAAGGAAAATACCTATTGGTAATAAAATATATGATGATGCCCACATCCCTGCGAATGTGCCAACGACATCCCCTTCCACAAGTTTTTGTCCTGAAATTGATATTACATAATATATAACGAAGAAGAAGATCGAAATAACTGCAGGAGTGCCAAGTCCTCCTTTTCTGATAATGGCACCAAGTGGAGCTCCGATAAAGAAGAAAACAAGACAGGCAAAAGACATTGTAAGTTTCTTGTTCCATTCCACTTCATACTTTTTGATGGCCTTGATTTCATAACGTTGCATTTCATTTTTCTCAACCAGGATGCTATTGCCCTCCTTTAGGTCCGCAATTGCTTTTGCCAGCACTATCATTTTTTCCATTATTGTAAGTGAATCTAAAAGTGTTTTTGTGTCAAATCTTCTGACTCTTTTTAAGGAGTCAGATTTTTGGACATAATTGGAAGAACCGGATTTTATATTTCTTACAGTATAGAGTTTCATATTCTTGAAATCTTTGAATTCTATATTGTTTTTTTCTTTATATTTCTTCTTGAGAGAGTCTATAGTAAATGTTAATTGAGAAATGTTTAACATGGCAGGACCGGATTTTAAAAGTCCATCTTCACTTCGTTGAAGATCGAATCCGGTAAGGGGGATAACAATGGACTGCTCTTTAAATCGATCATTTTCAAAAGGATATTTTTTCAATGTAGCATTAACATTTTTTTCTACTAATTCTTTATAAGCATGGCCGTTATATAGGGTCATTATCAAACCTGTTTCGTCACTTGTTAATTTCATGTAACCAGAGTCAGCCAGAATCACAGCATTATTACCTCTTCTCTGACGATGGTCGTATATAATCAGGTTGTCGAGGCGGTTGGTCACAGGATCTTTTGTAGTTATTTTTATGCTGAAATCTGGTACTCCGTCATAAAACGTTCCGGCCTGAATATTTATATCGGGTTTCTTACGACGAATATCCCAGAGAAGAGTTCTGGCCTTGTTAGTTGAATATGGCAGGACATTATTTGAAAAAATGAATGATATGACAGCAATAAACGCGATGAGTACAATTAATGGACGCATAATTCTCTGAAGAGATATTCCTGAAGATTTCAGAGCTGAGAGTTCACTGAATTCTCCCATATTTCCAAATGTCATAAGAGATGCGAGCAGAATTCCGAGGGGAAGAGCTGTTGGTACAAAGGTAAGTGAAAAATGGTACAGAAGCTCGGCAAGTATTTTAAAATTAAGACCTTTTCCAGCAAGTTCATCAACATACATCCATAAGAATTGTAAAATGAGAATGATAAGCACAATGAAAAATGTGAATATCAGAGGGCCTATAAATGATTTTAATAAAAAGCTGTCTACCTTTTTCACTGCCTGATTGCATTTGAAGTGCAAAATTACTTGATTTTTATCAAATATCACATTTAAGATTTGTTCATTTCTTTTGCTCTTCCAAAATCAATGTTACTTTCTTTGTCTTGAAACAAAGAAAGTAACCAAAGAAAATTCAAGGCTGCATAGAATTTTGGGGCTCCTGTTTTTCAGCTTGCCCACGCAATACAACTCGTCGTCACTTTGTTCCTCCTCAAACAGTATTGCTTGCTGCAAGCCTTCGCAGCAATCTTCAAAACAATCGCTTTATCCCAAAATCCTCTGAGGCCATTTAAAATCCAAAAACATTCTTTGTGGTGGCAGTGCTATATAAGAGAAGGTCATAAGAAAACCGGAAATGGCGCGAACTCCAACTTGTCCGGTAGCGCCATCATGGATTGTGTAGCAGGCGCACGGACAAGTTGAAGTTGTCATTTGGCTTCGCCGAGCTTGCCTACGGCTCGGTTCCGGCGCCCTTTTTTGGTTCGTTTTTTGGGCGAACAAAAAATGAACATATAAAAATCAAATACCTAATATTCTTTTTAGATCGTTGATCTGTGAATCCCATAAGTAGATAGCATCTTCCTTTTCATCTGCTTCAGCAAAATCAGTAATAATAAGAGCGAGATCGCTTGTAAGTTCTTCCAAATTAATTCTGAACTCGAAATAATTTGATTCTTCATTTTCCATCCCTATCCATTCAAATCTGACCATTTTATTCTCTTTCATGGCAGAAAGCCGGGCTTTCGATTCGGAACTATTCCAGAAAAATGTAAAGAGATCACCATCAACATTTACCTGATCTGCGAACCACTCGCCTAATCCCTCGGGAGTACTGAGCCGGGAGAAGAGCACTTTAGGTGAACAATTCAGGTTATATTCCAATTCGTACTTTGATCTCATAATAAGGACCTATTCTAAATGCTTTACTATTTCTGCAATATAGAAAAAATATTGAAACTAAAAAACCTTATTGCTAATTTGTAACAAACTGATTATATTTGCACCCGCAAAAAGGGTACTTGGAAAAGTTATAATTGGCGAGATAGCTCAGTTGGTTAGAGCGCATGATTCATAATCATGAGGTCCGGGGATCATTCCCCCGTCTCGCTACTGTTATAAAAAAAAAGGTTACATAGATTTAAACAATGTGGCCTTTTTTATTTGCCTGTTTTTGAATTCCTGTATAGGATGATCTGTCTTTACTTTCACTTGAAAAATAGTCAATGTTGTGCTAAAATGATACAAAAGTTATCTTCTTAGATTTAACGGGTGTCTTTGAATGAATTTTTATTCTTTGAAATGGAAACAGAATTCATGTAAATATTCTGTTTTTTCCAATATGGTTTTTTAAGATTTACAAGTATTTTTAATTTAATAAAAACTGTCTCTTATGGACGATTTCATAGAGTTGGTCAAATTAAAATCTTATTTCTTTTTATTATATTTATCTTGGTTCTTTGAAACTGTATTTTATAGAGATTTTTAATTTTTTTTCCTGTTCTTCATATTATTTAAAAAGGTTAACTAAATTATTGGTGCGACATTTTTAACAATTAAATGAAGAGGGACTATAGTAAAATTAGTCGGTCTATAATTCTGTGACTGACGAGGCGAAAGCATGTTTGGATATAAGGTTTTTATTTATTTTTAGCTCGATTTAACATGTCTGAAGTTCATTTTCATATAGAAAACATGTACCTTTATATATCCGAACAAGTTTCAATCGCTTCCTGAACTGCCTTGCGCAACGTATTTTGAGGTTACAGATCGAATTATAAAGCAGGGAAGGATTTAATTGACGATGTAAATGAAATTAAGGTCAGATGCATTATGTTAACGGATGAAGAAACAGGAAAAAATACCGGAAAAATACTGAACATGAAGAGACTAGCTTTTATATTAATATTTACTCTGTCATTATTTGCAGGCAAGATGGGAGCTCAGTGTGTAATCAATGTTGGTGGAGCTATGGATGCCATTTGCCAAGGTGGCCAATCAGCCAATCTGGGTGGTTCATACAATGGCGACGCCACAGGTGCAATCTGGTCGGATGCAGTTGGTGGTACATTTTTAAATAATGATGGTCTTACACCTAATACTGCAATCTGGATACCACCGAGTTCATTCAGTGGAACAGCTACGCTAACTTTGACCGCCATCGGATGTGTTTCTACAGATACAAAAAATATTACAGTAACTCCAACCCCTGCAGCAACTATATCGTATGCAGGAACTCCGTTTTGTACAAGTCTTGTAGGAGGTCAGCCGGTTACCAGAACAGGAACTGCGGGAGGTACATATTCCTCAACAGCAGGGCTGACCATCAATTCCGCAACAGGAGCTATTACACCAAGCACGAGTACAGCCGGATTTTATACAGTGACCTATACAATAGCTCCGGCAGGAGGTTGTGGAGTTGTCACAGCTACCGCACCAATCACCATAACAAAATTACCGGTAGCAACATTTAGTTATAACGCTGATCCGTATTGTTCAAATGAAGCAAATCCATCCCCGACCTTCAGTGGAGGAGGAGTAGCAGGAATATTTTCATCAACAGGCGGATTAGTCTTTGTAAGCACTTCAACCGGTCAGGTAAACTTAGCTGCCAGTACACCAGGTACCCATACGGTAACCAATACGATAGCGGCGGCAGGAGGTTGTGGTA
>JBEKWS010000038.1:0-20850 GCA_049512815.1 Bacteroidales bacterium
TTTGATAATATTAAACTATCATTGTTAAGTATTGTAAAGAAAATTTAGGATTAACTAAATTAATATGTAAAGTGAAACCAGGATTACTAACAAAATGTGTAAGGTTTTTCTAGGACGAGACACCCCTAACAATGTTGCTGCAAAAGTAATCAGCATTTTGCAATTTTAATATTTGAATCAAGTATTTATTTTAAATATATTACTTTTCAAAATCTTATATAATGTCACGAAGCAGCACTTTGCCTTAGTGCTAATGACAACCTTGGAGTAGGTTACGTTACCCGGCGTAGCTCAGCAGACTACTGATCCCGGTAGTTTGCCAGTGAGTTATCCCGGTTGGGCTAGCTGGGTATGGTGTAGATAGCACCAGAACCTTTCACTTCAAATCATTGAAGATAAATGATCCAGTTATTTTGTATTGAAGATTGTTGACGGATTTGATGATGAAATTAAAAATTAATGAGCCTTTTCATGGTAATAAAAAAATATTTTATTACCTCTAATTTTCTGCCTTGAGGTTTAAGGTAGAATTAGAATGTGTTTTTCTTCAATCGTGTACTTTTTCATTTTGCAGCGTGTTAATTTGTCATGTCAAAACATTATGAGTCCTCTTCTACAATATCCCAGATAGCTTCATCCCAGCTTAAGGTCGGATCTTCTTCCAATCTCTCATTCAAATCATCAGTTATCTCTTTCAGTTCATCTTCTGATATTTCCTGAGATTCATACTCTGCAAAATTTTCTTCAATAGTCTCATCAATTTTATCCTGTATTAATTGCAGATACTTTGCCCTTTGATAACCTTTAATAAGTAAATCTTGATCAGGGATGTATTTTTCAACTCCATATTCTTTAAGTTTCTCTTCCAGCCAGACGATTAGTTGTTCTGAAGTCATAGCATTAAGTTCCACACGATTTCCGAAATGACCATTATAACCACCACCTCCGGGATTAACAAGGAAATCAACTTCTTCTTCCGTTGCTCCACAATCATACTTGAGATATGTACCTGGATAACTTCTTTGTTTATAATTCACTGGTTCGGATGGTAATTCTTTAATATCTGCCATACGCAAGCCTAAATCAATAACATCAGTTCCCTGCGATAACCGCACACCTTCCCGAAGTGTACGCAGAATTTTAAATCCTGCATAGTCAAAATCATGTAGAACAAAAACACGAACATTAAGCAGATCCATTTTGTAGATAAGATCGCAGGCAGCCTTATTTGAAAGTCCCTTTGTACTCATTAAAGCAAGATCATACCTTTCCGGAAACTTAGCATCTGATAGTATCTCATTAAAGCCCTCTTTCTCAACAAACAAGGCATTATTAAACCTATTCTCCGGACCTTTGGTTTTTATTAGTGATTTAACAGACGGAACATTAAAAGGAATTGAAGATCCCCATCCTCTCATATATTCGTCCACCTCAATACCTCCCAGCCCTATTCTTTTATTGGTGTGTGGTTCAATGATATGGCCTCTTGCATCCCAGGCAATCTTCCAACTAGGATTTTTTTCTTCAATGTAATCTTTGAGCAAGGTTTGAAATGTGGCACTCAATAATTCAGATCTGCCGGTTTGATTCAGGATCTCTGGCCTGGCTGCATACATTATTTGCCTGGCATTGGCATAATATTTGCCGTTTGAGCTGGCTTTATTATAAGCATCTTCCATAACATCAAAAGCAACCTCACGGATTGTCACCCTATCACTATATTGATAAAACGTACGATATTGGTGCTTATATAAATTATCATCCTTGTCTGCCTTGCGTTTTTCAGCTTTCCACTTCTTTGTTGCACTTTTGACAGCAGAAGAAATATCTATTGATAAGTTGCTCAATAGTTCAATCTTTGTTTTGCCGCGGTCTATAAATTCAAATCTCGGCTTAGCTATGTGTGCCAGAAATATAACGGGATCACTCGGTTTAATTGCTGCATCCTGGATTGCCTGTCTTAATGACGCATCAGGCGGTTCACCAATGACCGGAGACCAGTTCAAACCAGTTATCTGTGTCCTATGCAAAGTGCTATCTGTTTTGACTGCAAAACCTATCTCCAGAAAATATGGCAACCCGTTATCAAAACCGTGTTTCTTAATATAGGTTATGGATGGTTCAGCCCCTCCGTGGTTAAGCATCCACTTTGTAAAATGTTCTTTGCCGATAACTCCCAGTACCGTCGGTTTTGGTGCAACACATTCAGCCTGCATCCTATTCAATAGGATCTTCAGGGTTTCCCGGTCAATATCTCCGTCCTTTTCAAACATTGAAAGATCAGAACGGGAATAGGTCTCAGTGACTTTCTTTTGTTTCGCTGTGCCTGATAGTCCTCTAAATTCTGATACAAACTCCCTGACAGTTTCCTTATTCTGGCCGTTATTCCGTTCCTTCACCAGGTATCCGGCAACCAAGTCGCTTAATGTTTCAGTATTATACCAATGAGCCGAAGTTGGCATATCTGATAGCCATTTCTTCCAGTCCGGTTCAGTTGCTTCATACTTCGTACCATTTAATATGAAGGTAACATGGGGGTTAAATGTTGTATATCCTTCAATTAACTCCTGTGGTGTAGGTGCCGTTTTGTAATATTTATCATTATTTGAAAGAGATAGTAAGCTAGTTGAATTGATCTTTACAAAAGTGCCATTTCTTACAAAATCACTTACCTCATCTTTAATAACAGGTTTACCTGCAAGGCGATCCATTGTTATAGAAATATGGTGCAGTTCGCCACTAGATCCAATCTCTACAAAACCAGGATTAGTAGGATCAACAACAAATGGAGCTGCATAAACAACTTTGAGTGCATTTCCCATCTGCCCACGTGTCGGGGAAACATAGTAAGCTTTGTCGCTGACACGGGATAAGTAGTTCAGCGATTTGTTTATAATCTCGATTGGAATTCCTGTGCCGTTATCAGAAACAATGATGAAGTCATCCTTTATCTCAATCTCAATAATAGGGGAAGTATTTGTTTTTTCACAAGCATCCAGGGAATTATCAATTAATTCCCTCAGTATAGCAATTGGCCAGAAAATCTTGTCATGCCCTATTTGTGCCCTTAATTCCTTTTCAGAGAAATACTCTAGTTCCCTGCTGGTCTCAAAAACTTCCCTTTTTAATGTTTTCTTGCTCGAGGTATTTTCATCCTGAGTAGGATTTTTATCTAATGAGTTCATATATTTTGCTTAATTATTGAATTTATGTTTCTATCAAGTCCTTCCAATGCATTATCTCGTTTGATAACAAGATGTCGAATAATCTGGGAGTGGTATAGCATATTTGTCAGTTCGAGAAACACTGAAGGATCGATTTTATCTACCTTATGAGAGAATTCATTAAAATCAACAATATCATAATCACTGAGATTCTTTGATTCAGCCATTTCTTTAAGGATAAATTGTTTTCTCTTAGCCGGGCAATTTGAAAATTCAACATCATAATTTGAAAAAAAGTAAAGTGCAACTGCCTGCATTGGAGTTAATACTTCACTTACAACTGATAAAATATTATTTTTTATATGCGCTAATTCCTCTTCAGATGATTGATAATCCAATCCTTCGAAAGGCATTTCACTAAAAATAAGATCTCTCGCTCTTATCGCTTCTTGCCATAGTTCATGGTAAAGATCATTAACATCTATATAGCTTTCGGGATCAAATTCTTCTATTTCATAATCTTCATCAAGATCAAAGTAATCATCAATTTTTTTTTGTTCCTTTTCCATTTATTATATTGTTTTTGATTTAAAGTTATTTGCTTGGACTGGAGATCCATTTGCTATGTCTTCAGATTGTTTTTTGGTTAATTCCCGATTTCTTAACACTAATCCACAATAATAATCCCGATATACATTATGATCTGAATCTCCCGGAAAACCTACAATCTGCCAAATTTCATTTTGCGGATAGAGGCTGCTATCTCCATATGGTTTAGTGCTGATCATTTTATTAACGTCATCATAGTCTGGAGACTCTATTCCTTGATTGACGCATAAACTATAAGCATGGTAATAGAGGCATCTTTCAAACTTTGAGATGGAAAGCAGGTATTTTAAAATATGGGAATGTCTGCCATATTTTCTAAATTCTTCTGAGAATTCTTCGTAAGCATCTTTAGCATATTTTCTGTAAAGACCTAAAGCATACAGAAAATTATAATCTGCTATTAATTCAGATCTATAATTTTGATATTTTTCTAGCACATCTGACATGTATTCCTGATATTTGGTTGCAAAATCAAAAAAGGAGTACAAATCATCAGTCGCTATCTGAAGATCGAAAAGTTCTTTCATCTCCTTACGGATCTGCTCTTCTTCCTCGGGGTTTTTGTTTTCAGATAATTTATCCTGAAGTTTTTGAAATTTGCCTCTGAATTCTTTGGTTTTTTCCAATTTCAATCGGAGTTCAGTTTCCAAATCACTTGGGATTTGTTCTGCATTAATGCCGTTGTTTATTTCGCCGGCATCTGTATTTTTTAAACTATTCATATTAATTATGTTTTTAAATTGGGACTAAATCCATGATTTTAAACTTAATCCCGTTATTTTTTTGAGTAATCGGAATCTCGATTGTGCTATTTCAAAATGGGAGATAGTTGTCATCCTCATTCTCCTTCGCAATCTCTTTATTTTTTAATAAGTTATTTTCATATTCTTTCAATGGATTAATTTTTGGTTCCTTTTTTTCGCACGAAACTTCTATCATTGATAGACTCACTCTTTTTGCAGTCCATTTGTAAATATCGTTTTCGTAAGTAATTGTTATGAAAGATCTATACCCATACTGATCCAGGCTTTCCCCTAGTGTATCAATATCGAATTTCCCATTTTTTGCTTTCACTATATCTAACCTCTTTAAATATTCAAGCACGTGTTTTCGTAAAGCTGAATAATGCTCTTCATTGAACATTTCCTGCTCGGGACACATGAACAGATAGTCTGGTTCAATACCAACTTGTCTGCATTCCCCATTTTTATATTCTAAAAAGTATCTTATTCTATTATAATATTCTGAGTCCCAAATGAATTCAGCAGTAAAGGTCTCTCCTGAATATTTCAAAGAAAGTTTCATGATTTCTTCATCCATTGTGTCTTTCCTCGTTAAGAAATGAGCTTTACCATCCTTAATTTTTAATAATTCCGAGTTTGATTCTTTTACGAATGTGCTTCCGGAAGATAAAAGTTCCGGATTAGTACTTTCAAGTATTGTATATGAATAATATGACATGTTTTTTAGTATTTAATAGTAGTGATTTTTAAAATGGGAGTTCACCATCGTCATTTTGACTTTCTTTTTCCGGTGATTGGTGCTCTTCCTGTTTATCGAAAAATTCCACATTAATATTTATATGTGTCAAACCTTGCTTCTCAGCTGTTAAGCATACATTTTTAGTCCTATATTTTACTATAATTGATAAATCCTCGATATCATCTTTTGCCTCATTTTGATTCTCATCAAAAAGTATATTCAAGTGGACTTCATTTGTATAAGATCGATCGATTTTTTGATATATTCCTACGACTTTTTCTTCAAATTTCTTGATTAAATCTTTGTCTAGTTTACTGAATGCATTTGCCTCTATCGAGAAGATGTATTCATAACCTTCTTTGATAAGTTTGGAATCTCCATTGCAGCATTCATACAGGTAGACATAATTATTGTAAACATCTTCACCAGCAATTTTAGTCTGGAATAGTTCATCAGGATAATCCTTAGAAATTCCAATGATATCTTTGAGAGCATTCTTGTTTGAAGTGATAATCATTATTCCATCATCTTTAATTTTCTTTATTTCAAAGGATGTCACCTTACGTAATTCCCTAATTAACTTCTTATTCCAAAATCCCGGAGACGCTTTCACCATTGTAAAGTATTCATATGACATATTTTTTAATTTTTAATAATATTATTTTTCAAAGCTTGCTGAATAAGCTGGCGTGTGTAGGTTCCTATTCTTAAATAGGAATCGTCAGCTTTCTTTTTGATCTGATTATAAAGGGAACTATCAACCCTTAAATTAATTCTCTTAAATTCTTTTTTGCTCATAACCTTAATTTTTAAAATCCAATTATTTTTTTCTTTCTAATAAATACGTTGATAGGATGCAAAAGAACACCAAGAAACACAAAAATTAACTAAGATTTTCAATCTGCATCCATATGTGACACAATAATAGGCAATTACGTTTTGAAATATTTTTAGATTTTTTTGATTAATATTATTTTTCATCATTCCTATTTTTAGATATTTCATCTCTTAATGGTTCAACCATCAGATGCCAGGTTTGGGCATTATTGTCCAATAGTTCCAGGATCCTACTGTTTTTGCTGATTATATAGCAGGAAATCCTTTTCTTACCCTTGCGAATGGTTTCATATCCTTTTTCATTCATCAGTTTGCCCACTGTAGGTACATTAATCCTCTTGCTGAACTGAGGAAACTCTTTAATAAGGGTGCTGACTAAATCGAGATTGGTTATATGAAAAATATCACTGTCGGTCTCAGGTGGTTGTAGAAACTCATCAAGTATTAAATCAACATCGGATTTCTGAATATAGTCCTCATACAGTTGCTTTAATAAATGCAGGTCTTCATGTTGGAATGAATATTTGAAGCCATCTGCAAATAAATGATAGGCTTCCATAAACAGGTCACTTAAGTCAATTTGAGAGAGTTTCTCTTTGTTTATGCTCTCTATCTCGATTGGCAGGACTCTACGGTTTTGTTGCTCTCGGACAACGCATAGATTATTTCCGCTACCGGCAAAAGAACACCTGCGCTTGATCGTTGAGATTCTACGATCATATTTTCTTCGGGTCGTGAGTTCCTTTGTGGAAAGTACGGTCTTGAACGTTTTGTCCATTTCATACGAGCGGCCATCCATTTCATCATCCACAATCAAGAGTGCCTGAGCCATTAAAACCTTGAAATCATCATCAAAGCTTAGCGAGTGTTCTCTCCTGTAGCATTGCAACTCCTTGGGAAGAGTATAATTTCTTAAAAATGTAGTCTTGCCAATGCCCTGCTGGATAGACAACAGTGTCAAGAAGAATTCATTGGGATATTCACCGTCAAGTGCCTGCGCAATCATGCCAACATACCACTTTTTCAAAAAGTGAATAACAATAGACTTACCAATTGTTTTGTTTCTAAGCTCAAGGCAATCAAGCCATTTTTCAAATGTACCAACTGGATGCCTGTCTTTATTTGTTTCAATAAAGTCCTGAATCGGATTAATTATAGTGATATAATGTGACTTGATGATCTCCTCAAAACGAGTTCTCGGAATCTCTTTCTCGAAGTGTTTTTTCAAATCAATGTAAATGGTGTTATTGTCAATCTCTTCAATGACCTTGCCATCAAGCGTTAAATCTTGTATGAATGAATCATATCGGACTCCTAAACCATTTAGATATTCAGCAATTGAATCTGCGGTGATCTTATCAGAAGTTATCTTTACTGGAAAGCCATATTTGGGCAACAAGCGTAGTGTTGTTTTGTAGTCACCTTTGCCTTCCAATACCTCTAATATCTGAAAATGATTGTAAGGTTTCTCCGGCTTAAAATCAGTGGAAGTTGAAAAACAAGAGAATGTCTTCTGCTCTTTGAAATAGTATCCGGAGTATTGTGCTGATGATCCACTTCTTAACAGATAGTACTTTTCATAGTCTTCCTTAGCAACCCTCCACCCATGCTTGATAAATAAATCCAAAACGTTGTATTTATCATTGAAATCATTAATTGCAGGTTCAGTGTAAACATATGATTTATCGTTCTTTGATAACTTATCACTTTTGCCCGGACTATATCTGTTAAGGCTTCTGGCTGTCTCTAACAGTAATTCACGTTCTTTTGGAGTAATAACAGGTATATCAACCTCAAGATTCTCAAGGTCAAGTTTGCCTTGCATTATCTTATTTTTGATTTTACTCGTGCAAAAGTAACCTCCTTCACCGCGGGTTTCGAGTATGACAGTCTTGTCCGAATGCAATGCGAGCTTGAGATTCTTATCAATTATGGCCTCAGGACACTTATAGATATAATGCAAGCCACCACTTGGTGTTGTCTGGATAATTAATCTGCTTAAAAGTTCTTCTGGGATAAGGTTAGAATACTCTGTTATGATAGTCTTCAGGGGGTCGTTCTTTATGTCTATATCAATGCATTCAAGATTGCCGCTTATTCTGCCGGTTATTATTCCGATTGTACCTTGATTTTGATAATGTGAGTGCCAGTAAGAGATTGGAGCAATATTCTTCTGGTACTCCCCCCAGGGTTTGAAGGGTATCTTGTTTGATGCCACTGGGATGATCGATAAGCTTAAGGCTTGGTCATCATTTTCTGTGTTACCACTTGTATTAAAGTTCCATATTAGTTCCATTTTTAGTTAGACATTTAGAATCATCATTATTTTTTTCAAGCAGCCCTTTCTTCAGATACTGCTTTACCCATGTGGCTAGTTTCACGTAGTCATTCTTGGCTTTCTCCTGAAGGAGGTCATAAAAGTCCTTTTCAAGGGGAAGATTCATTTTTACATTTTGTGTTTTTTGTACTTTTTTCATTTTGGTAAAATTTAAGTTCAAATTATTTTTTTAATGGAGGTGGTAATTTGTACCCTCCAAATTCTAAATACGCAGAAAAAAAGCATCGACATCATTTTGTGGAAAATAATTTCAAAAAAACTATTCTTTTATTATTTTTTCTAGATTTAGGTAGACAGGGAGACAGGATAAAATAGACTTTTAAACAGTTATTTGAGACAGTGACAGTGAGAATATGATATACTGATTGTGACTGTCACTGTCTTGAATATGTTTCAAAACGGGTTTTCAGCCTGTCAGCCTGTCACATTGATAGGTCAAGTTAGGGTTAACCTCTTGATAATAAGATAAAGAAAAAGAATATTAGGGTTATGGACATTGATTTATAATTAATTTGATTCACACTTATCTCTTTAAAAAGAAATCTTGGGATTATTCAATATCAAGAAATAGTTCACTAAGGCTGATATCAAATGCATCTGCCAACTCGAAAAGAGTTATAAGAGTAATGTTATGATTGTTTTCAGCTCGGATGATTGTGTTTCGATGCAGATTGTAATTGCTTAAATCCTGCTGAGTAAGATTACTGTTTAGGCGTAATTCACGCAAGAAAGTGCTTAGTTCAAGAAGTCTTTTACGATTAATATTTGAAACTGGTTTTCTGGACATATAATTATGGTTAATATCAATAAATACTTAAGCACCATATATTATATATTAGATAGTACCATAATTAACCATTAATGTCCCATTTCCGTACAAATAAATCTGTTTATGTTCTCAGAAAATCAACATTAATTAGGTTAAATGGCAAATAAAACACTAAAACAATAAAATCTTTGACAAAAATGTGGGTTAAAGGGTACCCACGCACGAATGTGTTCGTCTTAGAAATATATTGATGAAACATTTCCCGGATTTGAAAAAGGGAAGTGGATTATAAATCTCTGAAGAAATCCTTCAGAGACTTTATGTCTTTAAATGTAGCCAATACTTTTAAAAGCGTGGTCATGTGGAAGTTCTTTCCGGCTTCCAAGTTTGTATATGAAATTCTGGGAATATCATTCTTTGCGCAAAATCGCTCCAAAGACAGACCAGTAGCTTCCCTTAGCTTATAAACTTTATTGCCAATTGCACTTAGTACTTTCTGATCCTGGACTGATATTGGATTCTTTCTCTCGTAAACCATATTAAAGAGTTTAGAATCCAAAGTTAAAAAATCTTTGTAAAAGAGTTATAGTTTTTGTCATAATTATTACCATATAAATAAAAGTTGTAATTATATGGTTATATATATATGGTATTAATTATAACTTTTATTATCTTTGCTCCATGAATAAGAAATTTAAAATCTACCAGAAACACATTTGTATAAATCATGAAGGCATGGAAAATCATATGATCCTGATTTTCACAGAAGATGATAAAGTAACTGGGATAAGCATATTTGCATACCCAAAGCATTTTGAGTTTTATAATAGTGATTACCAACATTACCAAATTTGCCACAATTGAGAAGAACTGTAAGGATCGATAAATTCTTTTGTCCGGTTAAGATATATTCACTTTTATCACTTAGTGAATATTATTTGCTTTGTATACTGTATTTCAATGCATTATATAGTGATGATAATTAGGAGCAGAAAAATAATATTCACTTTTAACATATAACTTATAAAACTGAAACAATATGTCAGCCAAATTCAGTAAAAGTACTTCAGATTACTTGGAATGGAATCAAGCTATGAACCTGATAAGAAATTTGTACAATGAGGAAAACTATAAAATGTCTCTTTTAATTTCATTTGGGGCATTCTGGGGACTCAGGATCTCGGACATTCTCAGATTGAAATGGGAGCAGGTTTATAATTTGGATGAATTTGCTTTGGTTGAAAAGAAGACTGGAAAGATAAGAGAGATCAAGATAAACTCACAACTAAAACGTCATATTGCTGATTGTTATCAGAATATTAATCCCTGTACATTGGATGAATTCATATTTACGAGTCAAAAAGGTACTGTATTCTCTATTCAACGAATTAATGTTATTTTAAAAGACATGAAAATCAGATACAATCTGAAAATCAAGAATTTCAGTAGTCACAGCCTGAGAAAATGCTTCGGTCGGGAAATTTTTAATCGATCTGGCGAAAATGCTGAATTAGCCATTGTGAAATTAAGTCAACTATTTAATCATAGTTCAACATCAATCACAAGGAGATATCTTGGAATTAGCCAAAAAGAACTTCTTGAGACTTATGATGTATTGACCTTTTAATACATAGCCTATCAAGCAAAAAGTTGAACATAACAGAGATTAGTACAAACTATTAAACATTAGCCAATAATTAAATCAAAAAAGATTTGTAATGAACCTAAGGTAACAATTCAATAATGTACATAGTAATCATGTGTATCCACCCCTACTGGGGATACCAGCCCTCCCTGGGTCATCGATACTTGTGGGTGCTGCATAAATGAAATCACGGTACATTCTTAAACGTGAGAAATGAGAGATGTTGAAAAAAAAATTCAAAAAAAATTAATTTTTATCAAATTGAAATAACTGAAAAAAATTTTGTAAAAAAATTTTGTAGTGAAAAAAAACGATAATATATGATTGTATCTTTAGGTTTTAACAAGCACAATGCCTAAGAATAAGAACGCCTATCTAAGGTATCTGATTATTCATTCCCAATTGAAGAGGAATAAGTACAAGCAAGGATATCCCAAAAAGGAAGACCTGCTCTGGGTTCTTAATGATCAAGGTTATGATGTTTCTGGTTCAACACTTGAAAAGGATCTAAACTTCCTTAAAAATGAGAGTGGAGCACCTCTTGAGTACAACAGGTATCAGAAATGTTATCGTTATACAGAGGACTGGGAGTTTGAGATACCTCTTTCTCCTGAAGATGTAAGAATCTTGCATATGCTTATTCACAAACTGGAGATTTTCGGTGATGCTCAGGAATTCAAAATGGTGAAAGATTCTATTGACAGGCTGAGTGATCATTTTAACTTGATGCAACAACACCCCGATGACAAAATTGACAAGTATATCCTCTTTGAGTACACAAAAGGATTTGCAGGGAAACATCTTCTTTCTCCAATTTATGATGCAATTTTGAGAAAAAGGTGATAAAATTTACATACTGCAGGTTTGAATCTGACGATAACATTATGGAGCTTAGGATTGATTATGGTCTTCATAACGACCCGGGTGTGTCATCAAAGATTGCAGAAGAAAAGTTCTTTCACAACTGATATATACACTCCTTTGAAAGACGCACAACGAATGACTAACAACAAACGGAATAATAAAAAAAATCCATGAATCCTGCGCCCTGCGTCCTAAGTCCTGTGACTAATTTAGTATTAACCTTTAAAATTGATTAAAACATGAGTAAAAAAAAGTACATTGATTTCAACTGGAAGTTCCTTCCAGATCTTGAAAACAGGAAGACCCCCGACTCGAGGAAAATTGACTGTGATGACCCATTCCAGCTTTTAAAATGGAAGAACGATGTGAGACTGTTTTTCCTCAATTGGAGGAATGTCTGGTACACCTACAAGTATTTACTGAAATACTTTCCCTTTCTGGGATTGCTAGTCTGGGTTCTAAGCGGGAGCTGGATAACTGGCCTGGCTGCGCTTGCATGTTATATTCCGTTAAGGATATTTATAGACAAGAAAATAAGCTTTCTTAATCAGCTCGAGATACTGATGCCTGGGTTGATTGACCCACAACTGACACCTCTTTTTGGGAATCTAATACCTTTTGCCTATGATAAGCAATGAGGCCAGATTCCTTTTTTCGATTGTAACAAGATCGAAGTTCTTTCGTATACCCCGGAAGTCAGAAATCGAAAGTTGGAAGTTTTGTGTCATGAACATGACGCCTGTTGCCTCAACAAAATTATTATTAACCTTTAAAATTATATGATTATGGTAGATTACATTCCTGCGGCACACAATATACAGAGACATGGCTCTGGATGGTCTGCAATAAATGCGGTTACCGCATATGTTTATCCTGCCTCGGACGGCATGAAGGTCCTCATGGGAACCACGGAAAAAAATGCAGCCAGTGCACTTACGGCTATCTTGATGGACCGAAGAGGCTTAAATAAATCAGATTAATTCATAATACAGAAAATTATGCAGAAAATTTTAAACAGAATATTCATAAAACATAAAAGGTACGGGATGAAGATTCAGTATTTGCACTTTTTTGAGCTCTGGATACTTAAAATGTTGGGAAATAAAACTTTCAAAATTGACAGTTCACATATTTGTACCTCTGACAATGTCATCTCAGTTGGTAAAGAATTCCAGTACAGAGAAGGGAGCATGCTTGAACAGGTGATCATTGAAGATATTAGTTTTAAGGATTTCTTCATTAATGTAAAGGTATTTTTCTTTGAACAGGACCGGCGAGTAATCTGCACACATTTAATGACACCACGCGGCTATTCAGACATGGCGCATTTTGGACAAGAATCATTACGATATTGAAGAATGGCGAAGGGAACATAATTGTCCGGTCGATCAGACCATGCTGGATAGCATTCCGGTTATATATCTTTAGTAAAACATGAGAGTAACAAAGTAGAAATAAATCAATAATGCAATCATTACAACTTCATCCGCTATTTACAATGTATGATCTCAAAGAAGAAGACATTAATTCTCTTGCTCATTTGTACGAAACGGGGATTGAAATTAAAAGACCTTATTATAATGATGGTTTTAGACATATTGAGTTGGAAGTGTGCTTTAAAAATGATCATAATAATTCAATCAAACTCTTTGACAGGATTTTCATAAAGCATGGACTTATAACATCTTGCGGGCTTACACGACGTTTTGTATTTGTAGAGGAGTCAGGTTACTATGCATTTACAAATGACCTTTCATGCCTAATGTTGCTGGGGTATTATTCGTATGAGCATCAAATACATCGTGCAAGTAAGGATAAAGGTCGTTTATTTTAACCAGTATCCTGTATAATATGTTTTGATCAATATTCTGCACCATTAGCACTGATAATTTAAATATCTGTATTAATGTATGCTCTCAAAATTTGTTATAGAAAGGCATAATTCCTTGCACAAGAAATTAGAAAATGAAAGAAGTAATTATTGCATGTACCTATGTGCCATTATCGACCTTCATACCCGATATGTTGTAAACTGGGGGATAAGCAACACCATGTCTACTAACTGGTGCTGCGATCTTGTTGAAGAAGCTCTCAAGGTCAATGGTAAACCAGAGATAATCAACTCCGATCAGGGCAGCCAGTTTACTAGCCAGGAGTATACCGAGATGCTGTCAGATAACGAAATACAGATCAGTATGGATGGCAAAGGCCGGGCCATTGATAATATTTTCATTGAACGCTTATGGAAGAGCGTTAAGTACGAATGCATCTATCTGCATGCTTTTGAGGATGGCGTTCTTCTTTACGAGGGTCTTAATAATTACTTTACCTTTTATAACACAGAGCGTCTTCATCAGTCACTTGATTATGAAACACCGGAATCCCTTTACAAAAAGGCAGCCTGAGTTATTAACAAATTAACACTTTTCAACAAAAAAAAAAGAAGCAAAAAAGAAAAATTTTACATCATTATTATAAATGAAAAACAAACTTAACTTTGATTAAATCCTGCCCTGGAAATGGGGTACATTATAAAGAACTAAAAAAATAAACAATTAATAATCAGTGGGTTTTAAGTGCCCACCAATGTAATATTTAATAAAATGAGAAAAAATTTTATTAAAATACGGTTCCTGACAATCATTGTTTTATCCTCACAAGTAAATGCGCAACCTTCAAAGCCGATAATTAATCCTGACATTCCAACAATACCAGTTGGATTAGATGCTTATCGGATGTGGGACAAATGGCCTCAACAAAGGATAGGAGAGCGTGCTTATATGAGAAGTACGTACGATCGTAGTGGTGGTAATGAGGGAGCAGATGCCAGCCATTTTCTCTTTGTCAATGAGGAAACTTATAATGTTACTCTTGATGTAAAGGGCAAAGGGGTTTTTTACTTCTTCCGGGCAAACCATTGGCATGGTAGCCCCTGGCATTTTGTCATTGACGGGAAAGACAATATTGTTAAGGAGAATGGAACCAACGATCCGGTAAATGCAAGAAAAATATTTACTAATACCGAATTTATCCCTTCTGCTGCTTTCCCTGAACCACTTAACTTTACATGGGCGATTACCAAAGGTGCCGACCTGATATGGACTCCAATGCCTTTCAGAGAATCGATGAGAATTGCTTATTCCCGTACTACATATGGTACAGGATATTACATTTATCATTTGTTTGCCGATGAAAGTAATCTCTCTCAACCACTACATACATGGGACGCTAGTCAGGTACCTGATCAGGATGTGCTTGATCTGCTTAGTCGTGCAGGGACTGATATAGCGCCAAAGAATATTAAAAAGGTAAGCGGGAAAATAAACCTGAACAAAGAAACAATAGTGCTATCTGACATAAAAGCGTCTTCTTCAGTTGTTAGAGCATTAAAATTGACATTACCTATGGATAAAGCTCTTGATCTGGAGAATTTGCATTTACGTGTCACCTGGGATGATGCCGGAGTTCCTTCTATTGATGCCCCACTCTGTCTGTTTTTTGGAGCGGGGACATTTTATAACAGGGATCAAAAGGAATATCTGGTGAAGGGATTCCCAGTGAATATCAGGTACGATTATCCGAACAAGAAGGTAGAACTTGGATGTTATTTCCCAATGCCTTTCTTCAGGTCAGCAAAGTTTGAACTGGCGGGTATAAAGCCTGATACTGCAGAGATAAATTATGAAGTACGTTACGAACCATTGAGGACAGCCGCTAATTATAGCAGCTATTTCCATGCTACTTATAAGGATATACCAAAACCTGAACCTGGAAAAGATATGATATATCTTGATACAGAAGGGGCAGAAGGACAGAAAGATTGGTCAGGTAGTTTTGTCGGGATTTCATTTACCTTTTCCCACAATGGTGTCTTAGGTACTTTGGAAGGAGATCCGAGATTCTTTTTTGACGATAGCCAGACACCGCAGGGTCAGGGAACAGGAACAGAAGAATGGGGTGGTGGAGGTGATTATTGGGGAGGAGAAAACATGACACTTCCCTTTGCCGGGCATCCTTGTGGGGCTCGTAATGTAAAAGTGTCCAAGGATGAAAAGGATCTAATAGAGTCGGCTTATCGTTTTCTTCTTGCAGATATGATGCCTTTTGGACATCATGCTTTGATTAAATTTGAGCATGGGGGAGAAAATTTATCGACGGAACATTATGAAGCAGTTACATACTGGTATGGTTTACCTGCTCCTTCGTTAATCAAAACTGATGAAGTAGATGTTGGTAATCTTGTAAGCGAAAAGGAACATTCATATAACTCTCCGGCTGCATCCGAGGTTCAATCTGTAACCTCACGTTATGAGTGGGGTATTGATGTCTTTCCTAACAGGAACATTGAAGCAATACCTGGCTTCACGGAGCTGATGGGGAAAGAAATTTATCCTGCGCAGACGGAAGATGGACGTAATACCCGTGGAATATCAGAATTCAAAGTAAAACTTGATCCGGTAAATAAAGGAGCAATGTTCTGCCGTACTTTAGATTATAGTTTTCCAAATCAGACAGCTGTAGTATATATAGCTGATGGAAGTTCAGGACAAACTCCTGATAAGGCAAATTGGGATTCAGTCGGTGTCTGGTACTTGGCAGGATCTAATATCTGTCTCTATTCAAATCCACGGGGCGAGTTAGATTGGCGCCAGATGAATTTGCAGATATCGAACCGCCGTCTCCGGGATGATGAATTCTTAGTGCCTGCAAAATTGACGGAAACCCGGTCAGCTATATGGGTCAGAGTTAAGTTTGTTCCTAATACTCAGGAACTATTTCCAGGTGTAGCTTTTCCAAGAAGTTCTTGGAGTGAACTCAGATATCGCGTTTATAGTTATGTCATTCCAAGGTTTTCTCTAAAATAACATACTTAATATTGCACATTTAAAAGCTAAGAAGGAAAATGATGCTGAATAAAGAAAGAATATTGCTGGCAAATATCAAGGCTCAATCATCATCAGTCAGAGCAATTAAGCTGACAATTCCTTTGGACAAAGCACTTGATCTGGAGCAGTTACGTTTAGTGGTCACATGGGATGATGCAGCATATCCTTCTATTGATGCCCTGCTATGCTTTTTTTTTGGAGCAGGGACATTTCACAACCGTGATAAGAAGGAATATCTGGTAAAATCGTTCCCGGACAATATCTGGTTTGATTACCTAAACAGGAAGGTAGAACTAGGTTGCTATTTTCCAATGCCTTTCTTCAAGTCAGTCAGATTTGAACTGGCAGGAACAAAACTCGATATTTCGGAGATAAGTTATGAGATTCGTTTCGAACCACTGAAGTCTCCTGCTAAATATAACAGCTATTTCCATACTATTTATAAGGATATTCCAACACCTGAACCCAGGAAGGATATGGTATTTCTGGATACAGAAGAAAAAGAAGGACAGAAAGAATGGTCGGGCAGTTTGGTGGGGACCTCTTTTATCTTTTCCCACGATGGTATCTTAACCACATTGGAAGTGGACCCTAGGTTCTTTTTTGATGATAGTAAATTACCGCAGGCTTATGGAATAGGAACAGAAGAATGGGGTGGCGATGGTAACTATTGGGAAGAGGAGAGAATATGACATTGCCTCTTGCAGGTCATCCCTGTGTAGCGGGTCGTGACAAAAGTCAGTCAAAGGGTAAAATGGATCTTATTGAATCAGCTTATCGGTTTCTGCTTGCTGATTTGATGCCCTTTGGTCGCCATGCTGTTATAACTTTTGAACACGGAGTTGCAAATTTATCGATGGAACATTATGAGACAGTTAAATACTGGTATGGTTTACCTGCTCCGTCGTTGATTAAAACGGATGAGATAGATGTCGGTAATCTTGTAAGTGAAAAGGATCACAATTATATTTCTCCTGGCTCTTCATCTGTTGAATCCATATCCTCCAGTTATGAGTTGAGTGTAGATGTTTTTCCTGACAATAAAAGGTATTTAGACGTCATTCTAGGATATAAAGATTTGTCCGGGAAAGAGATTTATCATTCACATATTGAAGATGGACAGTATACCCGCGGGATATCCGAATTTACAATAAAACTTAAACCGGATAACAAAGGAGTTATGCTTCGGCAGACACTGGATTATAGTTTTCCAAATCAGACAGCAGAAGTATTTATAGCAGATATTGATTCAGGACAAAAAGATGATAGTACAAAATGGGTATCTGTCGGTATTTGGTATCTGGCTGGTTCCAACACAAGTCTATGGCAGAATTTTGAAGGAGAGTTAGCGCCCAGGAAATTAGACATACGAACATCAAATCGTCTTTTCAGGGAGGACGAATTTCTTATTCCTGCCGAATTAACGAAAAACAGTTCAGCAATAAAGGTTAAAATAAAGTTCATCCCTGATAGTCAGCAACACTTACTTAGCACTCCTTTCCCAAAAGAGAGCGCATGTAGCGAACTTAAATATCAGGTTTATTGCTATCAAATCCCTGCATTTCCTTCTGTAAAATGATTTATTATAAGGTAAACTATCAGGAAGATAATGGCATAATTTTATACACATTTCTGTAATGTTCGGGTTAAATTTGGTATTGTTTATTACTATAAAGAAAAATATGTGAAAATGGACAGATTTAAAATTGACTTCTGGGTTTGTAATTTGCGGCGGCATTTATTACTTTTTCCAATTAGTTTGATTGGCCTATCTGCTTCATGGCAGCAAAATAATTCTGAAAAAATATTGATCCCTATTATTGATGGGGAATGGTGGAAAGTTGCTGGCAACCCTGATTTGGGATCGTATACAACTGAAAAACAGCAACCTGTAGACTTTGCCTTATGGCAGGCTGAGGACGGAACATGGCAAATATGGTCGTGCATTCGTGGAACTAATTGTGGAGGGAAAACCAGATTATTTTATCGTTGGCAGGGAACGAAAATCACAGATACAAATTGGCATCCAATGGGTATTGCTATGGAAGCAGATACCAGTTTTGGGGAGACTTTGGGTGGTTTACAGGCTCCTTTTGTGATGAAGATTAGAAATGAATATCATATGTTCTATGGCGATTGGGAGAACATTTGCATGGCAAAAGGAGTGGATGGAAAGACCTTCGCACGTCAATTACAATCAAATGGGAAATCGGGAATGTTCACAGAAGGTCCCGGAAACAATACAAGGGATGTAAATGTAATTCGTGTTGGGGCGCTTTACATTGCATATTATACTGCATATCCTAACAAGCAGGGAGCTGACTATGTCCGTACTTCAAAAGACTTCAAAACCTGGAGTACCTCGAAGATCGTTGCCTTTGGTGGCTCAGCAGGTTCAGGATCTGGATCTGCCGAATGTCCGTACGTTTATTTTCACAAGCCAACAGGCTATTATTACCTGTTCCGCACTCAGCGCTATGGTGCAAATGCACAGACAAGTGTGTACCGGTCAAAAGATCCTTTAGATTTTGGTGTGAATGATGATCGTTATTTGGTAACGGTACTGCCTGTGGCTGCACCGGAGATTGTTGATTATCAAGGTCAGATTTATATCGCAGCCTTATTACCAAGTCTTAAAGGGATCCAGATTGCAAAAATCAAGTTTGTTCACAAACTCTAAGCTGGTATAATGCAATATAATGTATTTAATTTGTGCTATCTAAGTGCTTCAGAAATAATTGTTTTAGGATAATTAGTCGATCCTTAAAATGTACTTAAAGTATTGATTATTAACAATTAGTGTTAATAAATATGGTTGATAATCTGCAAGGTAATGAGTACATTCGTTAAAAACTTTGCAAAATGAAAGGAAAATTTATTAAGCACCCACAGTTGAATGTTTTTCAAACTCCCCTTGTAAGTGTAATCAATATGGATCATGAGTTGGTATTATTGGCTCAGCGAATAGACTAGAAATCAGTTGACAAGGAGTTTTCAATCTATTATCCTTACATGGGGAGACGAGCAGTTCCGGTACGGAAGATGGTCGGGAGCATGATACTGAAACAGATGTATAATCTTGGAGATGAGACTTTTGTAGACAGGTGGATTGAAAACCCCTACTGGCAATACTTTTGTGGTAAGACCTTTTTCCAGTATGAAAAACCATTTGATCCGAGCGAGTTTGTACATTTTCGCAGACGTATCGGAGAAGTTGGAGCACAGAAAATATTAAAACTAAGTATAAGCCTGTTTGATTCTAAGGAAGTTCATGAGAAAGAAGTGCTTATAGATACAACAATACAGGAAAAGAACATTACATTCCCGACCGATTCTAAGCTTCATAAGAAAATAATAGTGTCTTGCCTTATACATCTATGATTTAAGCCAGAGTTTAATTGACCTTGCCGTAGAAATTCACGACAAGCAGATTAATATCTTTCTTTCAAAAGGTCGTAAAGAGCAAGAAGAAATACAAAAAAGCAATGGCAAATCCCTGAATGAAAAAGTGATTCAGTTCGTTGACATTGGAACTGCCCTGATTAAGGCTAAAATGGAAGAACTTGACCCTTTTACCACTTTAGAGACCGTTATGCCTTGGAATAAGATAGTCGAATCTGTTAAAGAAGCGAAAAAACTTACAAGACCTGCTAATTATGATTATTTGGACTTACTTGATAGTAGATATAATCAACTCCGAAAATATACTCCCTCCCTGGTCAAGCACCTTGAATTTAGTTCCACAAATAGATCTTTAGAGCCTTTGATCGAAGCCTTACAGGTTCTTAACCAAATGAATGAAACAAGCAAAAGGAGAATACCGGATAACGCGCCATTGGATTTTATATCCAGTCGGTGGGATAGATATGTTTTCGAACCTGCAGGCATGATCAACCGACATTATTATGAAATGGCAGCCCTGACAGAGTTGAAAAACAGAATACGGTCAGGCGACATAGCTGTTAAGGGCAGCCGTAATTATAAGAATTTCGAAGAATACCTTGTAACGAAAAGTGAATGGGATAACAAGAAAACTACATCATCCACGCTAGCGGTCAGCTTATCTTTCGAAGAATATCTTGAACCTGCAATAGTTTTCCGGACATTTAATTAAGCTACTAATTGATTTATTAATATTTCTTTTTTATTCTTTATTGATGTTTTTATCGTTGTATGGATCCTGTTTACATTGTACCATGCTTCAATGTATTCGAATACAGATAATTCAGCTTCTTTAAATGTCTTATAACTATTTT
>JBEKWS010000039.1:0-20433 GCA_049512815.1 Bacteroidales bacterium
AAAGCTGTTTGATTCAGAGGATATTGGAGGTTCGAAGGATGCAGATTATTAATGTAATAGATATAACAAATGGTAAAAACTAAAGTATCAACACCGGTAAAATTCGTTGGAGTAGCTGCTGATCATGGTGGATTTGAATTGAAAATGCAACTGATTGCGGCTCTTAAAGACGCAGGATATAACATAGTGGACTTCGGCGCCTACAAGTTAGATAAAGTAGATGACTATCCGGATTTTGTGGCACCCCTGGCCAGAGCAGTGGCGAGAGGCGATATAAACAAGGGAGTGGCCATCTGTGGCAGTGGTATTGGAGCCTGTATTACTGCTAATAAAGTACCTGGTATACGTGCAGCACTGATTACGGATCCTTTCTCTGCTCATCAGGGTGTGGAGGATGACAAAATGAATATCATTTGTCTGGGTGGGAATGTTACAGGATATTCCCTTGCGCTGGAACTGGTCAATATATTTCTGAATGCAAGCTTCAAAGGTACTGAACGATATGTACGTCGTCTTGAAAAAGTGTTGGTATTGGAATTGGAAAACCTGGTCAGACTAAGAACTTAAAACCGAATCAAACTTAGCAATGTAATCCATACGAAAGTGAACATCCGAGCACCCATTAATGTTTTTATCAATTGACTGTAAAAATCCAGGTATATCTTTCTTCTGCACCTGTTCCCGATTCGTAAATAATTATTAATGTTTTACATGTATTATACCTTTTCGGATATAATTAGGGTCTGCTGATTAAGTCAAGCACAGTTTCTTTTCGTTTTTATTGCTCGCCACAAAAATTAATTTGATTAATAGTGACAGCTCAAATAATCTATTTGCTGAAAAAGAAACCATGTCACAAATTATGTAAACGGGTACCCGCCCGGCTAATTTAACCAGGTTGAGTACCAATACGATGGTGGCTATCCAAGATTGACTTGTTTGTTGAAGCCTGGCCTTTATTCGATTCATGCCGTATGCTGTTTTTGCTTGCCCAAACTTGCCTTCTATTGGATTTCGTTCTCCCGGTCTTACGTGTTCCACATCCACAGCCTTTGGTCTTCCCAGTGGCTTTGCCCTGAGCTTTATGTCCAACTTTTTGAGTTCAGCCCTATCAGAACGGTTGCAGTATATCTTATCAACCAAAACTTCTTTCGGGTAGTACCCATATCGCGCTTTGTACTTTTCTACAGTTGCCATCAAACGAGTACCCTCATTAAATGCCTCCCATGACAAATCGTCTAAAAGGGCTATCCGTTCATTAGACTCACTTGTATTTTTGCTCCAAATTCAACATTTGCGTTAGTTTTTCCTCTCACTATGGGACGCACATGTGGTTGATGGATGCTTACAATGCGATGGTCAATACTGTGGATCCGTTCTTTGAACATAGCCAGTTGTTGGTCATACAACGTGTGGATAACAAAAAGGTATTTGTGCTGGTGACGATCTAAGGGAATGGTCTGGTATGCATCCAAAAGAACATCAATGCTTTTTAAGTTCCGGTTCAAGTAGTTTAACTGCTTTCCCAAAGCTTTGCTGATTTCCTTTTTTGTTTTAACCTTTTTCTGTGCTGTGTGCAGGTAATCTTTGCGGGCAACTTTCCGGTAAGTTCTCGGTTTGGTAGGATGTAAATGGGGTTTGTACAAAACATCAATCAGCTCTTTTGATTTCTTTCTTGCATCATTGAGCAGGTTCAAGTCTATAGGGTAAGCAATATCCTGAGGGCAAGCCGTGGCATCGACAATAAGCTTACCTTCATGAGTTATGCTGGTTGCCGGGGAGGCTTCCTTTGATGATCTACTCGATAAAACCACCTCTTCTTGAGTGATTGTCTGCTGGGAAATATTCCCGGTATCAGAATGGGGTTCTTGTACTCCATTATTGTTCAATCCCAATATTTTTTCATTAATGGCATTAATCTGTTCAATGCCCAGTCGCTTTACTTAAAAAAATAATCTAAAAATGTAAAAAAGCGATGTATTTTGCTTATATTTAAGGAGTTAATGCAAATAGCATAAACAAAAGCATCACTTTCAGGATGAAAAATTAATTAACTAATCAGGAATTGTTATGTCCTCATTTACAGGTAGTAACATTACCAGGTATTCTGGACTCAATACAGTAGCGAAATATATGAACCGTCAAAACATAGTAAAAATCTTCGGTAAATTGTTTCCCACCGTGTGGTACATTGCATCAAAATTTGGTGTCAACCAGATTTTGATGGCAATCACGCTATCCTCGATTTGTGGAATAAGCCGAATTTGCAAGATCACTGATTTTACTGGGGACGATTTGGTAAAAGCATTACTAAAATTGGATAAGGCAATAAACGAGAACGTGATATCCTCAACGTTGAAGAACCTGGGGCAAAGCGGTGAACGCAAACTGCAAATGTTGTTGCTGTCAAAAAATGCCCGATGGTTGCATGAAAGCGGACTGGAAAGTATCACGCTGGATGCCGATTCAGCCTTTAAATCAGTCTGTGGCAACCAGGAAGGAGCAGCGAAGGGATTTAACACGACAAAAAAAAGGGCAAAAAGCTACCATCCGCTCCTGATTTTTGTAAGTGAGATGAAACTGCTTTATCATGCATGGTTCAGAACAGGTTCAGCTTATACTGCCAATAGGATTGTTGATTTCCTTAAAGAAGTCAAAGCCAGCTTACCAAAAACATAGCAAAAGCGTTTTTTCGGGCTGATAGTGGGTTCTTCGCAGGAGGATTCTTCGACTTGTTGGAATCTTTTTGCTGGGATTATCTGGTCAAGGTAAAATTAAAAAAACTGGAGAAATTACTTCAGGCACAAACATGGGTAGAGATCAAAGGCAAAAAAGATGTTGCGATATGTGAGTTCAACTATACGGCAAAGGGATGGAGTAAGCCTCGGATGCTGAAGGCAATGCGTAGTGTAAAGGAATATGTCCAGGTTTCATATCTTGGACAGAAACAAATTGTCCCGGTTTACCAGTACGTCTGCTACACAAGCAGTTATGATATGAATGCCATCAAGTTGCATGAACTTTATAAACAGCGTTCGACCAGCGAGACATGGATTGAACAGGTAAAAGGACACACTATGGCCGGAAGTACGCTGACCGATTACTTCCGAGCAAATGATATATTATGGCAGTTAAGCGTATTGGCATACAACATATCGGTGATGATGCGCCAAAAGAAAAACAAGTTTAAACAACAGGAACACCGCAGCTTTATTGATTGTTTATTGCAGTGCCTGCTAAAATAACTATTAGTGGGCATCAAATTGAATTGAGAATGTATGAACACCATTTTTATAAAGACGCTTGGGAAGAGCTTGACAGGCTCATCGGAGTGGTATAAAAACGAAGAAAGGAGGAAAACATGAGAACCAATACGAGAGTGAATGGAAGAGGTACGTTCACATAACTCAAAAATCAGATAATAGAGGGAAATATTTCCCAAGGTGCAAAGGCAAACAGTATATTTTAATCGCGGATTTAAACTAATTTGGCCATAATTGAATAGCTTTTGCTCACATACCGGATTAATTCCGGTTCAAAAAATTCAAATTAGATATTTAAGTAATACTTAAATTTATGAGAAAAGATTTATTCTTTAAATTCAAACAAGTGTTTATCTTTCTTTCGATTATGATTTTTTTAAGTCAATGCAAAGCAGCGACCAAAAAATCAGCTATCAACGAAGCTGAATTTCGTGACCGGGTATATGCCTGTTGGCTGGGTAAAAATATAGGTGGAACTCTGGGGATGCCTTTTGAAGGTAAACCGGATGTCAATAACGTTGTTTTCTACACTAAGATAAATGAAGGTGAACCGGCAGCTAACGATGACCTTGATCTGCAAATTCTCTGGTTAAAAGCAATGGAAGAGAATAATTATCGCGTTGATGCTTATACACTTGGTGAATATTGGCTTAAATACGTACCTGTTGATTGGAACGAATATGGAGTAGGTAAAGCCAATATGCAATCGGGTATTATGCCTCCTCTGTCTGGCGAATATAACAATGCGAAATGGAAGACAAGTAATGGTGCCTGGATCCGTTCAGAAATCTGGGCATGTCTTGCACCGGGCAATCCAATGCTTGCTGCACAATTTGCCTGGAATGATGCCTGCGTTGACCACGGTTGCTCTGAAGGCACTTTTGCAGAAATATTTACCGCCACACTCGAAAGTGCGGCATTTATTGAAAAAGACAGGGATAAGCTAATACAATTTGCGCTTTCTATGATTCCAGATGATTGTTTGGTTGCAATTGCTGTGAAAACTGCTGTTGAAGCAAAGAAAAGTGGTAAAACATGGCTGCACGCCCGTGAAGCTGTAATAACTATTACCGAAGATCTTGGTTGGTTTCAGGCTCCGAGAAATGTTGCTTTCACTATGATTGGCTGGCTCTATGGCGATGGGGATTTTGGTAAATCCATCTGTATTGCTGTCAATTGTGGCGATGATACTGATTGTACAGGTGCTACTCTGGGCTCAATTTTCGGAATTATTTATGGCACAGCCATTATCCCTGAAAAATGGAGAGCACCAATTGGCGATGGAATTAAAACGGTGGCTGTTAGTGGATTTGAAGTGCCTGCAACCTTACAGGCTCTGACAGATAAAACTGTTGCAATGCAGAAAAGAGTTACGGAATTGTATCAATCACCGCTAAAGGTGACTCCCGGCAAAACCAACCTTTCAGATTCTCATGGATTACTTGCTATTAATAAGAATGAACTCTCTCAAATCTGGCAGCGTTCTCCTTATCAAATTACCCGAAATACTAATGAATTGTCATTTACCTGCGACTATGCAGGAACCCCTGAAATACTGATTGGTGAATCCAAAGTATTAAATTTTAGTATTGGGAATATGACTAATACAGAAAAAGGCATTACACTAACTCTTAAAAATGTTCCATCCGAATATTCAGTAAAAGGTTCACCGGAAGGAATAATTAAAGTAAGTCAACATGCAAAACAAGAAATAGCAGTTAGTTTTAATGCTTCACAAGACGCTAGCAATGCCAAATTTATTGCTGAAATTAACGATGCTGGTAAAACCCTCGAGATGCAGTTAGGTATAATAACACTGAACGCTCACAAACATTCCGTCCCTGGGGAAAAATAAAATAAACAATTACACTCTTCAAAATGTAACAAGCTTATCTTCTACCTGTTAACTAACAAACAATATTATTAGAGCTATACAATAGAATTATTTTATATGACTATTGGGAATATTAAATAAAACAGAATTGGAGAACTATGTAAAATCGTAAAATTATGACTATGAAATACCTTGAAAGTGAATAAAATCCACCCATTAACCCACATTATGAAGCAAAAAGTGGGGATTCGCCTCATATAAATCCACAGGTGTGAAACTGATGCAAAAACTTTCTGTAGAATAATTTTAAAATTAGAAATTTAATTAAGAAAATTATTAATACTTATATAAGCATGAACAAACTAAAAGCAGCTCTAAT
Organism: Bacteroidales bacterium; assembly: GCA_049512815.1. Taxonomy (GTDB): domain Bacteria; phylum Bacteroidota; class Bacteroidia; order Bacteroidales; family VadinHA17; genus LD21. Next base: position 5,477 of record JBEKWS010000039.1, read on the forward strand.
CGTATCATCTCTTACTTGTTGTTTTGGAACAGTAATGGCACAAGTCTCTATCAGTTGGAATGAGGTTTATCCCGGAATTTGGAAGGCAATCATTGGCACGCCTGAAAAAATCAGTTTGCTGAAAGCCGCCGATATACACCCCAATACGGAAGCCTTGTCTCAGCTGCCAAAAGTGAGTTTTCCACTCAACCAAGATGATATTTCCGCAAGCTTAAGTGACGGAAAGGTATATCTCCGTTTTCCTTTAGAAAAAGAAGAACAGCTGTATGGTTTAGGACTTAATTTTAAATCGGTAAACCGTAGAGGTAGTATACTCACTCTTCATTCAGACCATTTTGGAGGGGAAGACAACGGTCGTAATCATGCACCCGTTCCTTTTTACATTTCATCACATGGTTATGGAGTGTTGGTTGACGTGGCACGCTATATAACCGTATACGCAGGAACAGCGGTGCGGGTAGATGCCAAACATCCACCGAAGTTGCAAGACAGGAATACGGATAAAAACTGGAGTGCTAACCCTTATTCAGATGCAGTAGAAGTGTTGGTCCCTGCCCAGGGAGCAGAAGTATATATATTTGCAGGACCAACACAAATGAATGTCGTACAACGTTACAATTTAATGAATGGCGGGGGTTGTTTACCTCCCAAGTGGGGTCTGTGTTTCACCCAGCGCGTACCCATGCTCTACACCCAGGCAGATATTGTTAAAGAAGTAAAAGAATTTGAGGAACATCATTTCCCCTTATCGGTTATCGGAGTGGAACCTGGTTGGCAAAGTATGGTTTATCCTTGTACTTTTGAGTGGGATAAGAATCGCTTCCCCGACCCGAAAGCATTCATTGATGCACTTGCAAAAGAAGGTCTGAAAACCAATCTTTGGCTGAATCCTTACGTATCGCCTGCCAGCTCGCTGTATCCGAAAATCAAACCATACTCAGGTTCACATACTGTCTGGAACGGTCTTGTTCCTGATTTTTCAATGCCCGAAGCACGACAAATATTTAAAGAGCATTTTTTGAAAAATCTCATTGATATAGGTATTGGCGGATTTAAAATTGACGAAGTTGACGGCTTCGACTTTTGGTTATGGCCAGATGTAGCTACTTTTCCCTCAGGATTGACCGGAGAACAAATGCGTCAATTATATGGGATTTTCGTACAACAAATGACCGCTGAATGGTTCAAAGAAAAAAATCAACGAACTTATGGCTTAGTCAGGGCAAGCAACGCCGGGTCAAGTTCGTTTCCTTATGTGATTTACAGCGACCATTACAGTCATAAAGACTTTATAACGGCACTTGTCAACAGTAGTTTTATTGGTGTGTTATGGACTCCTGAAGTACGTTCCTCGAAAACGGCTGAAGAATGGGTTCGCCGAATGCAAACAGTCTGTTTCTCTCCAATGGCCCTGCTCAACGCTTGGGAAGACGGTACCAAACCTTGGTCGTTTTCCGAAGTGGAAAAAGCAGTAAATGATGTGGTAAATTTAAGAATGCAACTTTTGCCCTATATTTACAATTCCTTTGCACAGTACCATTTCGAGGGAATCCCTCCCTTTCGAGCAATGAATTTAGTAGAAGGTTTCGGCTATACATCCGCCACCAGAGAAGGAAAATTGGATGCTACCGAAAATCCTTATGCCATGAGTATTCACGAAGATATTAAAGACCAATATATGATGGGCGATGCCATACTGGTTGCTCCGGTATTTACCGGTGAAAAGTCACGAAAAGTATATCTTCCAGCCGGCAAATGGTATGACTTCTATACCGGTGCTCTCGCAGGAGAAAACCAGGAAATTGAAATAACCGCTACCCTGGATAAAATTCCATTATTTGTAAAAGACGGAGCAATTATTCCAATGATACCAGCACAATTAAAAGCTCCGACACCTGAGCAAAAACTTCCGTTAGAACTAAGGCACTATGGGTATAGCGAAGGGTCACTTGCCCTGTATGATGATGATGGAAGCACTTTTAACTACGAAAAAGGAGCATTTTCAATAACAAAATTTAGCGTAACAAAAAATGCTAAAGGACAACTCTCGGGCACTATAGAAAAACCTAAAGCGAATAAACCCTTTGGCTATAAACAAGAAGTGGTTTGGAAATTTATGACAAAGTAGTATAACACAGCTTCTTACATATTAACATCCGCTTTTCGGTGTGGACTCAATTTTAGATTTAAATGAAAGTGACAGGGTGCCTGACAGTAAAACATTTTGGTTGTTCCGGGAGCGACTTATAGAAAAAGATGTGATTAGGGTTTTGTTCAAAATCGCCATGTTATAATGTATTGATTATTAAGTATATAAAAAATAGATGGAGGAATAAAGATTAGATTTTTAGAAAATCCTGTACTATATTTGTGTCAAACAACGACATCGAAAAAAAATAGTTTTTAGAGGTGCCCTTATATTACTACTTTAAAAAATTACAAAAGATGGAAAAACATATATTTCTCATAATAGCAACATTTATTGCCCTTTTTAGTGGATGTAAAAGTAATTCAAAAAAAACAGAGGATGATTTAATAAAAGCCTACTGCATTGATTTTAATTGGGGAGAAGGAGGTCCTAACGGTTTTGCCAAACCGGGTTTGTGGGCTGATGCAAATCCTGAGGATCATGTCAACTGGTACGCAGCTCTAGGTTGTAACGTGATTCAGTCATTTGCCGTTTCATGCAACGGTTATGCGTGGTACAAAAATGGTATTGTTCCGGAGCAACCCGGGTTAAAGTATGATTTTCTGACGGAACAGATAAAGCTGGCACATAAAAAAAACATAAAGGTGTTTGGATATTTTTGTGCAGGCTCTAACACGAAATGGGGACAGGAACATCCCGATTTGAGCTACGGGTTTCCTGCAAGCCCTCATATCCCATACACTACACAGTATCTTGACTACCTGTGTGCATCCATTGAAGATGCTATAAAAACGACCAATATGGATGGTGTCTTTGTTGATTGGCTATGGAATCCCGGAACCACTATGGAGCCGTATCCTCCTTTGAAATGGATAGATTGCGAACAGTTAATGTACAAAGAATTGATGAATCAACCATTCCCCGGTAAGGATAAAATTACTCCTGAAATTGAACTTCAGTTCCGTCGTAAAGCAATTGACAGATGCTGGAAAAGGATTAGAGAAACGGTGAAGAAAACAAAACCCGATTGCATTATTTGGTTAACATCTTGTCAGCTTACGAGCAAGGACATTGCAGGATCAGATATGCTAAAGGAAGTAGATTGGGTGTTGAATGAAGCCGGCGATATTGCTACCACAGAATCTGTTCGTAACATGTTTGGCAAGCATACTCTTTTAGTAACCTGCTTAGCCAATTGGAACGGACAAGATCCGGCAAAAATTATTCCTGCAGCAATAAAAGAAAAAGTTGGACTTTATGGTTTTACTAAGCCCATTGTAGGTTCTATGATGCCACCGGTTGATTACTATCTTTCCAAATCTGTTGACAGTTTAAAAGGTGATGAGCGAAATATAGCTGTATTGGCTCGTGCATACAATCGTTTGTTATTTAATTTTATAAAAAAATAATATTATTTATGAACTACAAAAGAACAGCAACAACAATGTTTTTGTTGTGCCTCTATGTGCTTCTGGCAGGTCAAAACATTAACATCATTCCACAACCACAAAAGGTTGAAATGAAAGAAGGATATTTTGTCTTAAACGAGAAGACTCCTATCTATTTCAATAATCAGCAATTAAAATTTATTGCCGATTACACTTCCGCTACTATAAATGCATTGAATAGATTACAACTGCATGTTAATAGCCAAGATGGAACACAGTCAAATGCAAAATCAATCAATTTAATACTTGATACAAAAATAAACACAGCAAAGGAAGGGTATGTTTTAAGTGTTTCTTCGAAAGAAATAAGTATAAAGGCTAGTACTTCTCAAGGTTTGTTTTACGGGGTACAAAGTTTGTTTCAACTTATTCCAATAAATGGTGATAGAAAAGTTCCATCACTTTTAATTAAGGATGAACCTCGTTTTTCATGGCGTGGATTAATGCTTGACGTCAGAAGACAATTTTTTACTTTTGATGAAGTAAAATCCCTTATTGACCAAATGGTAACATATAAGTTTAACATCCTGCATTTACATTTAACTGACGATCAAGGCTGGAGGATAGAAATAAAGAAGTTGCCCGAACTCACTAAAGTAGGAGCCTGGAGAGTGCCACGTACAGGATTATGGTGGGAAAGAGAATGCCCGAAAGAAGGAGAGGAAGCTACTTATGGAGGTTTTTACACCCAGGAAGAGATCAAAGACCTTATCAAATATACGACGAAACGTTATGTGAATATTTTATTGAGCCTGTGAATTTTTTTGTGTAAACTGGTAGCAGCCGGTTTTAAAGAACACCACATCTGTCTTCAAATTTAATGATTAATTGATTAATAACAGAACCCCAGTCCCATATTGGCATGGTCCATTTTTACTCGACATTTGCAATTGCCAGAAATACAGCTTTTAATGCTGCCTGATCGTCAGGAAAGACTGTTTTTGTTTTAGTGTATTTCCAGATAGAACTATTAAGACTTTCAATAGCGTTTGTTGTATAGATGATCTTACGGATCTCCTGTGGGTAATCAAAATAAGCAGTAAGTTCATCCCAGTTATCTCTCCAGGATTTTATGGCATATGCATATTTTGAGCCCCACTTTTTAGCAAATTCATCAAGAGCATCATAAGCTATATCTCTATTGATGGCACCATAAACATGTTTTAAATCGGAAAGGAACTTTTTGCGGTCTTTCCATACAACATATTTAATACTGTTACGTATCTGATGAACAACACACAACTGAGTTATTGTATGTGGGAAAGCAGACTTAATTGCTTGTCTTATGCCTGTCAGGTTATCTGTGCTGGCAATCAGGATGTCTTTAACTCCCCTGGCTTTTATATCTGTCAGAACATTGAGCCAAAAAGATGCACTCTCTGTTTCACTTATCCACATGCCTAAGACCTCTTTTAAGCCCGTTTTTTTGAGCCCGATCATAATATATATCGTTTTACCCTGAACCTTCCCGTTTTGTCGTATTTTAACCACGATACCATCCATCCAGACAACGAAGTAAACAGATTCAAGAGGTCGCTGTTGCCATTCTTTTATGTCCTCAAGAACTGCACTGGTAATGTTAGATACGGAACCTTCGCTTACTTCAACACCATATATCTCTTTTATGGTAGCTTCGATATCACGGGTACTCATGCCTCTGGAATACATCGTAATAATAGCATGTTCAATCCTCTGCGACATACGCTGATGCTTGGGAACAATAATCGGATCAAAAGATGCATTACGATCACGGGGAATGTCCAAAGGAACTTCTCCAAGGTTTGTCTTCAAGGTCTTACGACTCGAACCATTACGGCTATTGCCACTGTTTTTCCCAGAAGGATCGTGTTTTGGATAACCAAGATGGTCACCGATCTCCGCCTTCAGAAGAGCTTCAACTCCTTGTTTGTAAAGCTCCTGAAAGTAAGACTCAAACTCCTCTTGTGTCTTAATCTTTTTTAAGGCTTCTTCTGGAATTTTAAATAACTCATTTTCACTCATGTTGCTGCAAATTAGGTTAAAATTATACATTTTCTGTTTAACCAACCGGCCTTTGAGCTCGATTTCCGGCTCCAGCCCGGTTGGGGTCCCTAATACAGCTACCAAATCATTTACACAAAATTATTTACACTACCATTTTATCTGAAATAGATGTACCCGGACACAGTTTAGCCGCTATTACTTCTTATCCCTATTTGTCTTCTTCGAGATTGACATATAAAGTAAATCCGGGTTGTAAGTTCTATGGGATTGATGATAACTCGCTTTGTGCCGGGAAAGAATCTACTTTTGAATTTTTGAATAACATTTTTATAATTGGTAGTTATACAGGCTATTAACAATCGGTCAAATTATTGCTCACCATTCTATCTTCTGTTCACTTTGTAACAAAATTCATTCAGGTAACTTTGGGAGTATTTCGTGGATATCATATAGTGTACTTCAAGTAATGTTCGTTTGGCATTACTTATCATCCTATAAACCCAAGGTAATATTTTTCCAACATCCTTAGGATTTACCTTTTGTATAATATGGCACCAGACATTTTCTTTAATCTTTGAGTAACTGGAATAATTATCCGTTTTTACAACAGTTTCATATTTAATTTTTCCCGAGACTTTCTCTCAAGCGGTTTTCCCTTTAAGGTAATCAACAACAAACATTCTTACAAATCTGAATTTTGTTGGCTTTTTGTACTTCTTGATTTTCCCAAAATCGTGTACGGTTGATACCATTACCATTACCGTGGTTTGTTTCTGACTTCCTCGCCGTCTCTTCTTTGGAGCAGCTTTTCCGTCATCATCTTTTTCTGTATCAAAACTTTCAAAAAATCCCTCGTCTAGCTCAACAATTTTATTCAATTGGTATTTATTGTCCCTGGATCCTCTGGTTATTCTGAGCTTCTATATCATATACTAGATTAGCTCGTATAATTTATGACCAATTTGTCTTTGCATTTCCAATGCAGAAAAGGTCTTTTTAGTACCTGTTAACAGATGAATTACTATAAACCAGTGCCTGAATGGTAGATTACATTACATTTCTTACATTGTTTTGCTCTACTGTTTGCAAACAATAATGTTCATTGAAATCAGAGAAACCATTATTCGGCTGGTAAAGGAATCCGGGAATCCTTACCTGATATGTGTATGTTGCATTAATATGGACAATCAAATCACAGATGACCGGATTGATGTTATTTTTAAGACTGTAGATGAGCTATGTAAAGAATACTCAGCTCAAAATACTAAGGTTTGACTAGTACATTTATTAAACAATTCTAAAATTTCCAGGCATCAATTTGTATTTATAAAGAATTCCTAGACAAGCTGATGTAATTTTCGATATTCTCCTGGTGTACTACATGAGTATTTTTTGAAAAGACGGTTAAAGTAAGAAATATTTTCGATCCCTGTTTCGAGAGCTATTTTTTCTATAGGGTCATCAGAAGTGATCAGAAGTATCTGGGCTGATTCTATTCTTTTCCTGTTGATGTATTCAATTGGACGGGTCCCCATTATTTTTAAAAAGAGCCGTGAAAAATAATCACTTGAAACATTGCACATTTCTGCCAGTTCTTTGATTCTTATCGTATTAATCAGATTCTCGTGGATGTAGTCAATTACTTTTATAATTTGTCTGTTGGGTTGAAAATCTGATGATTTTCTTATTGGATTATCTGTTTTAATAAAACGCGAAAAAAGCTGAAGCAGAATTCCCTGTGTTTCAAGATATGAGGCAATTTGTCCCGAGGAAACCAGTGTTTCTGTTTTGGGTACAAGATCTGTCAGGGAATATTTAAATGGATCTGTGTTGATTAGCTTTTTTTCGGGATTGAGCTTTAAAATTCTTTCTACCAGGCAGATGTCTTTAACACTTGCATCCAACTCATATTCAAAATCAAGCAAGTTATAGAGATTAAGCTCTCCTGTCATCTGCGGGATAAAATGAATATAATAATGGTCAAGAAATGTGCTGCTTGAATAATTGCTCAAAGTGAAACTTGGTATCAGATAAAGTTTTCCTGCCTGCAGATTATATTTTTGATTGTTGTGAATTACATTCCCTTCTCCTCCCTTAATTAGATACAATCTCGTGAATGGGCTTATAACCTTCCTGAAATTCCAGTTTTGCACGCAACAATCATCAACATTCAATAATGAAATATGTATTGTTCGAAGAAAGTTTTGTGTTAACATAAAAACAATTAAACAGGTGAAAATTAAATATAATTTTTCGAATTGGATTCAGAAAAGATCGGATTTGTACTAAAAGAAGACTGATTATTGACACCAAATCCTAATATAAATTTATATAATTGCTATGGCTAATAATACTATTGGAAATCATGGATGCTAATCCTCTTTCGGGTCTTTTCTTAATTGCCATCGGAGCACTTTCGGCTGCAAGTTTTTATGTTCCATTCAATAAGGTCAGGAATATGGCATGGGAAGTATACTGGCTTATTGCTGGTCTTTTTTCATGGATCGTTGTACCAGTAATAATAGCTCTGGTCACTGTGCCATCTCTTTTTAAATTATATGGGACAATGCCTGTTGGTGACCTATTCTGGCCTTTTTTATTTGGTCTCCTATATGGTTTTGGAGGTCTTACATTCGGACTTTCAATGCGTTATCTTGGTCTTTCTCTGGGCTATGCATTGACCCTGGGGATAATTGCGGTTTTCGGAACGCTCATCCCTCCGCTGATCAACGGGAAAATATCCGAAATGTTTTCTTCAACCGGAGGACAGATAACTCTTGCAGGGATCGGAATTACAGTTCTGGGCATTATTCTTACAGGTAGAGCTGGGATTATGAAAGACAGGCTGTTATCTGAGGAAATGAAAACGAAGACAATCAGGGAATTTAACCTTAAAAAAGGTGCTTTGGTTGCTCTTTTTGCAGGCATTATGAGCGCTTGTTTTGCATTTGGTATCGAAGCCGGAAGACCGATTTCAGAAAAAGCAGTAAGTATGGGTGTCAACCCGCTCTGGAGACAGAACCCTGTTTATGTCATTATGCTTGTAGGAACTTTCATTACCAATGTAATCTGGTGCATTATACTTGGCGTAAAAAACAAGACCCTGGGGGACTTTTTTAAAGCAACTCCCTTAGTCTTGATAAAGAATTATCTTTTTTCAGCCCTTGCCGGTACTTTGTGGTATGTTCAGTTTCTTTTGTATGGGATGGGTGAAAGTAAAATGGGGAGATTCAGTTTTGCTGCATGGAGCATCCTGATGGCGCTAAGTATAGTATTCAGCACATGCTGGGGCATATACCGGAATGAGTGGAAAGATTCAGGAAAACGAATAAGTACGATTTTGATTATTGGACTTATCGTACTTGTAATCGCTTCATTTATAATTGGTCTGGCCGGACGTTATTGAAAAAATTAAATATTTAAAAAATATCCATTTTCACCTGACACAAATACCCTGAAATTTGAACGTGAAGGAATATCTTTGGACTAAGAATTTATGCAGATAGAAAACGCTGGATAAATAGTGGTACATAAACTAAACATTTTAAAGATGGATCACAGAGAACGATTTTACGCCACAATCGAATATGAACATGTTGACAGGCCGGCTTCATGGCTTGGATTACCTGTTCCTTCGGCAGAACCTGCATTAATTAAGTATTTTGGGGTAAAGAGCATCGATGAGTTGAGGAGGATCCTTGATGATGACATTTATCCCATTGAAGTTCCTTACAATTTTCCTCCATCTAATCATATTGCTTGTGCGTTTAAGTTTGCCAAAGTAGATCATCGGGACCAGCCTGATGAACGTACCCTGACAGCGCCTGGTTATTTTGAGGATTATACCAAACCACTGGATGTTGAGAAATTTGCCTGGCCTGATCCATCATTATATCTCGATCGTGAAGAGTCACGGAGACAGGTTGATTCTGCACCACATGACTTGATTAAAATGGGAATATTATGGAGTGCTCATTTCCAGGATGCTTGTTCAGCATTTGGTATGGAACATGCATTAATGACTATGTTTCAGAACCCGGAGATGTTCCAGGCTGTAATTGATCGTATTACTGATTTTTATCTTAGAGCTAACGAAATTTTTTATGAATCAACCAAAGGGAAGCTTGATGCAATACTCATTGGAAATGATTTTGGAAGTCAGACAGGCCTGATGGTTGATCCTGACAGTATCCGCAAACATGTATTTCCTGGCACAAAAAAGTTAATCGACCAGGCAAAAAGTTACGGACTTACTGTAATGCATCATTCATGTGGTTCGATTTTCCCGCTTATTCAGGATCTGGCTAACCTCGGTGCCGATATCATTCATCCCATTCAGGCACTTGCCAGCGAAATGGATGCCCCCAACCTGAAAAAGAATTTTGCTGGCAAAGTTGCTTTCTGCGGTGGTGTTGATGCGCAGAACCTGTTGGTCAATGGTAAGCCTGAAGAAGTTGATAAAAAGGTTACTGAATTAAAAGTATTATTCCCCACAGGGTTAATAATATCGCCAAGTCATGAAGCTATTTTACCGGATATTCCATCTGCAAATATAAAAGCATTGTTTGATGCCATAAAATGTTGAAATTTAGAAGATTTGGACAAATTATACCACTATTCATTTTAATTGAATATTATCAAATATCAGGGAATTTCTTGTAAGGCCTTATTTGCAAACATGAATTAGCGAAAAACAGGGTTTTAAACCAAACCTTTGAATCTTTTTCGATATTCAGATGGAGCAAGTCTAGTTATTTTCCTGAATTGTTTGTTAAAATGGCTGATATTATTGAAACCGCTGTCGAATCCAACTTCCATAATACTAAGGTCAGGGTCCATTAACAATTTGCAGGCAAAATCAACTTTTATCTGGTTTAAATAATCAAACACAGTCATACCTATATGCATTTTAAAAAAACGGCACAGTGACCCTTTAGCCATATTGACGAGATCAGCAAGTTTTTCCAGATCAATATCTTCACGGTAATTGTTCATTAAATAATCGTGGATAGTTGCAATGCGTTTGTTAATAGGCGTAAACCGCATTTTAAGATACTTTTTACTCGCAAGCTGAATATTGGTTTTGCTCTTTCCAATTTTGTCCATTAACTTGAAAAAGTATAGTATTCTGTCAAAACTATTCAAATACGGAAGTTGAAGCATAATCTCACTTACTTCATTAAGAGTCTGTCCAACAATTTGAATGCCTCTCTCTGAAAGAGTAATGGCCCTGTCAATGTTCTCAAATTCAGGAAGAGAAAGTATTTGCTGGCCTAAAACCTCTGAAGTAAACTGTAGAAATACCATTTCCAGGAACCGGTTGGAAGGAGTCCAGGAATTTTTATCTGCAATCCAGACGTGAGGAAGATTCCGGCCTAAAAACACCAGATCTCCTGGTTGAAACTCAACAATAGAATCAGCAACAATTCTCTTCCCGGTTCCTTCTGTGATGAAACTTATTTCATAGTTATTATGATAGTGCCAAGTGCTTTCCTCGAGATTGTCCTGGAAGATTCCGATAACAAACGATCTGTTTTCAATGATTCCTCTTTCTTCTAATAAGGTAGCCATACTAATATGTAATAATCAAAATATGAATAAAATGTGAATATAGTATTAAAAGATGTAAATATTGATGTAGATACTAATGAATTAATGTCCTAATTTTATTTTTTATTATCATACATTATTAATCTAAATAAATATGGAAGAATTGTTAGTCAAACTTCTTGAAGCGGTGGAGCTGGGTAAGGTTGATAAGAAATCACCATACCCTCCTCAGTTAAAAGATCAGAATGGTTCTAATGAACTTACTATTAGTGCCCTGGAAGCAGGGATTGGACCTCAGGATATCCTCGAAAAAGCACTGATCCCTGCAATGGGAAGAGTTGGAAAGAAATTCTCAGAAAAACAAATATATGTTCCGCAGATGTTAATGTCAGCAAAGGCAATGGGAGCTTCCATGATACAGCTAAGGCCATTTATTACATCTGGTGCTGTTAGAACAAAAGGGACTTTTATTATTGGAACTGTGAAGGGTGATTTACATGATATAGGCAAAAACCTCGTCTCAATGATGGTCGAAGGTGGCGGCTGGTCAATAATAGATTTAGGAGTGGATGTAGGATCAGAACGTTTTCTTGAAGCTTTGGAAAAAAATCCGGAAGCAGTTATCGGACTTTCGGCGCTGTTAACAACAACAATGGAAAGTATGAAAAAGACAGTTTCGGATATTAAAGCAAGATCACTAAATACAAAAATCCTTGTTGGTGGCGCTCCTGTTACACAGGATTACTGTAATAAGATAGGAGCTGACTTCTATGCTCCTGATCCGCAAGGTGCAGTGAATTATCTAAATAGGGTTACGATTCACTAGTTGAACAGGTATTTTATTTAATATTATTATCGTGAAAGGTGACAGATGCATTTGTCTCTCTTATTGGAATATTATTGATATAACTAACTCAAAATGGAAAAGTTGTAGATTAATATGTTTGAATGGAAAGACTCCATTATTGCTTCAGGAGAGCGAAAGGTTATGCCTATAATGACCTACCCCGGACTGGATATTCTTGGGAAAACTGTGCTTGACATGGCCACAGATGGTGAGGTGCAATATAAATGTCTTAAAGTATTGTCAGACAGGTATCCCTCAGTAGCATCTACTACATTGATGATGGCTCTTTACATTGAGGCAGAAGCATTTGGCAGTGAAATTGCCTATTATCAGGATGAGATACCCACTGTTTCAAAACGATTGATAGCCTCATTCGAAACACTGGAAGACCTGAAGATACCCGAGGTAGGCCAAGGTATAACTTCTGAACATCTGAAAGCTTCGTAACTTGCCGTTGAGAATATTACCAACCAACCCGTTTTAGCTGGCGTAATTGGTCCGTATTCACTTGCAGGGCGTCTATATGATATATCCGAGATGATGACTGCTATATTGCTCGAGCCTGAAGGTTCCCACCAATTGTTACAGATATGTACGGACTTCATTAAGAAATATGCCCGGGCTTTCAAAGATGCAGGTTGTAATGGCGTTATTATAGCCGAACCTGCTGCCGGCTTATTGGCCGAGAAAGAGTGTAATGAGTTTTCATCCTCCTATGTTAAACAAATAGTTGATCATGTTCAGGATGAAAGCTTCATAGTTATTCTGCATAATTGCGGAAATACTGTAAACCTCGTAAACTCAATGGTTTCGACAGGAAGTGTAGGTTTACACTTTGGGAATACAGTAAATATGATGGATGTTTTACTACAAGTTCCATCAGACCGTTTGGTCTTTGGTAATCTCGATCCGGTAGGAGTTATTAAAGATGGTACACCTGAAATCATAAGAACTGAAACACTTGAATTATTAAATAAAACAGCTTCTTTCAAAAACTTTGTTTTGTCTAAGGGTTGCGATGTGCCTCCAGGTACAAAACTCGAAAACATTGATGCACTGTTTAATGCATTAAATGAGTACAATGAGGATCAATTAAACTCAATAAAAGATGACTTTAGTAGCTTTTTTGAGAATGAATTATTAGAGAGAGAGGTGCTGTATTGGGATAACAGTCTTTCAGTAGCTTAATAAATAACTTCAAAAACCATTTTTTATATCAGATTGAAACTTATATCCTTGCAATGAAGACAGATATTGAAATTGCTCAGCAGATTATTATTAGACCCATAGTGGAAATTGCTGAAAAGTTCGGTATTAACCCTGACGAACTTGAATTATATGGTAAGTATAAAGCAAAAATCCCCATATCCCTGATTGATGAAGAACGAGTTAAAAAAGGAAAGCTGATACTTGTCACTGCTATTACACCTACACCTGCCGGCGAAGGAAAAACAACAACCTCAATCGGTCTTGCACAGGCTCTCAACCGTATTGGCAAAAAAGCAACAGTAGTTCTTCGAGAACCTTCTCTCGGTCCAGTATTCGGAATTAAGGGAGGTGCTGCAGGCGGAGGATATTCCCAGGTAATTCCAATGGAAGATATTAACCTTCATTTTACAGGAGATATGTCTGCAGTTGAAAAGGCTCACAACCTGCTGGCAGCACTCATTGATAACAATATTCAACTGAAAGAGGGAAATCTCGGCATCGATCCTCGTACTATCACTTGGAAAAGGGTTATGGATATGAACGAAAGATCACTTCGCGATATCATTATCGGGCTTGGTGGTTCCAGTCAAGGTGTGCCTCGGGAATCAGGTTTTAATATAACGGCGGCGTCTGAAGTGATGGCCATACTTTGTATCGCTAAGGATCTCATGGATCTGAAGAAAAGACTTGGAGACATCTTTGTAGGATATACATATAGCGGAAAACCTGTTTTTGCCCGCGATCTTAAAGCACAGGGAGCGATGACAGCGCTACTTAAGGAGGCTATTAAACCAAACCTGGTACAGACTCTTGAAGGCACTCCGGCGATAATTCATGGAGGCCCGTTTGCAAATATAGCCCAGGGAACAAATTCCATCATTGCAACAAAAATGGGACTCACCTTTAGTGATTATGTCGTAACTGAAGCAGGTTTTGCAAGTGAACTAGGAGCAGAAAAATTCTTCAATATTAAGTCCCGTTTTGGTAATCTCCATACAGATGCGGTTGTGATAGTAGCAACAATACGTGCCCTTAAGTATCATGGAGGTCTCAAGCTATCGGAATTGCTCAAAGAAGATCTGGGCGCTCTTAAAAATGGATTTGACAACCTCGACAAACATATCGAAAACATGAGATATTATGGGTTCAATCCTGTGATTTCAATAAATAAATTTGATAAAGATACAGAAGCAGAAATTAATCTGCTTATGGAACATTGTAATTCACAAAATGTTGTTATTGCTCTTAATGAAGCGTGGTCGAAGGGGGGCGAAGGAGCAATCGATCTGGCTAATATGGTAGTTAAAGCTGTAAACAACTCTCCATCTGGTTTTAAACCACTTTATGATCTTGAATGGTCATTTGAGAAGAAAATTGAGACCATAGCCTCCAGGATGTATGGTGCGGATCATGTAGAATATACCGTACTTGCCAAGCAGCAGATTAAGAGGATAGAAGAACTAGGACTGGGTAATCTGGCGGTATGCATTGCAAAAACACAGAAATCTCTGTCAGACAACGAGCATAAAAAAGGCTGTCCAAAAGGATTTACTTTCAAAATCAGAGAAGTTGAACTCTCTTCCGGAGCTGGCTTTATAGTGCCGATTGCAGGTACGATAATGCGCATGCCAGGTCTTCCATCGAACCCTTGTAAGCGGCAACTTACAATGTAGGAAAATTGGCAAATAAGGATGTAGGAAAAATAGCAATTAAGAATGTCTCTTTTCCCAAATCAAACATATAAAAAAATCAAAGAACAAATACTCAATTA
>JBEKWS010000040.1:0-20154 GCA_049512815.1 Bacteroidales bacterium
AGTCCAACTCAGTTTTATACACAATCTTATATAACACCAATCTGGTAAGTAGTTTAATATTTTATGCCTACCTTTAATGGGAAAGCTGTTATAAGACTGTGTATAAAACGCTATTTAGTTATCGTTCATTGTAAAAAAAAAGAAAAGAAACATTAATTTCAATTTTTAAGTGCAAGATTTATATTAACTAAAAAAGAATATTTAACTTGTGAATTTTAAAACAAATATATGGCTATAAACATCGAAGAATTTGACCTCAATCTTGGGGCTGAACAAAAAAAAGCAAAAGTCGTATTGGCACAAATTTCTGCGCCTAATCCTTTGGATATTATTCCGGATAATGAGCTAGACTTCAAAGGGAAAGCTGATAAAATTAATATTGTTAAAAAGCAAACCGACCTTGTTAGAATCCAATTGGAGCGCGCTTTGTTTGATAAGCCTGATTTTATACTTTTTCCAGAATTATCTATCCCATGGGAAATGCAGGAAGAATTAAAAGAACTTGCAATAAAGAGAAATATTTATATAATCGGTGGTTTGTTTTACAGCCCAAACTTTGAAAATGCTTGTGCTATATTTTCACCAATTGATGGAAAACCTATACCTCTTCAATATAAACTTAACAGAGCACCAAAAGAAGATCCAAGGACGAAAGAAGGTAACCTGATTATTGTTTTTAAAAATAGTGGATATGGTTCTTTTGCAGCCTTAATTTGTTATGATTTTACCAGTCTTCAAATATTACATAATTTAAGAAAATATAACGTAAATATTATATTTTTACCAACCTATAATTCAGCCACAGAGTTATTTGATAAGATTGGGAAAAGTGTTTGTTATACCTTATATGCTTATGTTGCTTTATGTAATGTAGCAGAATTTGGAAATACTGCAGGTTATGGACCTCTTCGAATGTATGAAAGAAAAAGATTAATACAAGAATGTGTTTTAGGTATGATTACAGGTAGCGCAAACATCAGTTACCCTATTGATTTTGATGTCCCAAACCTTAATACTGCTATTCAAAGATTTAGAGAAGGAAAAGAAGTTCCTGTTGGTTTTATGACTCCACCAGCAGATTTACGTAATCCAGACGCAATCTTAAGTCCTTACACTCCACTTGAACCTGCAAGAGAAAATTTTGTTTGTCGTGAAGAACAGCAAATACAATTCCGAAATTGCATAGAACAAAGAAGGCATTTACTATTACTTGGTCCTTCAGGTACTGGTAAAACAAGTCTTATATACAAATTAAGGAAATCTGTTTCAGCAGGAATTGCAACTGGATTTATTGAGGTTTATGATAATGAAAAAACATTTGATTTTTTTCGAAGATTAGCTCACGAAATTAGCTTACAAGTGCAAAATAGTATTAGTGATACTAATTTCTCTAGAAAGTTGCAAGATATTTTGGATGATATAAAAAGAACAAAAGAGAATATTAATAATATTGGTTATGAAAGTGTTTTTCAAGCTTTCTCTGAGTATTTCCATTTATTAGCTAGTAACCTAAATGCGCAATTAAAGGGTCAGCAAATTGTTATTTTCATTGATCAGGCTGAAAGATTGGGATGGATGGAAGAATTAGGTGAGAATCAATCTTTCGCTATACGATTATTGATAAGGATAATGAAAGATTTACAAAAAATAGATTCTCCAATATATTTGGTAATAGCAGTCCGACAACATGATTATGATACATTAATTGCATTATCAAATGAACAATTACCTGTTGCAATAATTTCAATAAGAAAATTTGATAAAAGAGAAATAGAAAGGGCATTAAAAGATCCTTTACCATTAAATATTTCAGTGGAAGATAAAGTAATTGATAGTATTAGTGATATTAGTGGAGGCATACCATTTTTTGTACAATTATTAGCGGATTTTGCCTTTAAAAACTTGAAAGGTCGTTCAATAATTGATATAAATGTATTTGAAGAGCTTGGTTTGAAGAATCAAGAAGATTTATATCCTTTAATCATGAACAGTGTTAACAATAATGAGAGAAAAATTATTGAAGCATTTGCTATTGAACGTGGTTATACAATCGATATTGAAATAGTAAAAACCAAACTTGGGGGAGAACAGAGTGATATTAGGGTGACAATAGATCAATTATTAAGTAAAAATATTATTGAAGAACTTGAAACTAATCGTTTCCGATTTGTACACGACCGTTTTAAATCTTTTATTCAATTGGAATGGCTTGTTAAGAAACAAAGCAATTTAGAAAAGATGCAGATTGAGGTAGAAAATATAATTCAATTATTAAATATTTCACCCAATGATGAAATTATTGCAGATTTTAATTATCCACAAACAGTTTTCACGTGTTTTAAGGCAATATTTTTAAATGACCCCCAGACAATTATTAGATTATTTGATCATTTACTCAGAATGCCATTTGAAAAATATGGCATACTATTTAAAGAAACAATTACAGTATTATATAAAATTAATAATTCTTTATTAGCAGAAGAATTACTTCACAAAATGACTAAATATTTAGTGAAAAATAAATTTTATAATGTGCTGGCAGATTCATACGCAGTACAAATTGAATTGGTGCTAATCCAAATAAATGAAAAAAATATTCGCTCTGCAATTAAATATAAAATCCAAAAAGCTGAAGAGGATTTAAAAGGAAAGGATAAAAATTTAAACGCAGCAGCAGCTGAATGGGCAAAAGCGGCTGAATGGGCAAAAATAATTGGTGATGATAAACAACAAAAAGAGTGTATAGAAAAAGCAATTAAATATAAAATCCAAAAAGCTGAAGAGGATTTAAAAGGAAAAAATAAAAATTTTAACCGAGCAGCAGATGAATTTGCAAAAGCGGCTGAATGGGCAAAAATAATTGGTGATGATAAACAACAAAAAGAGTGTATAGAAAAAGCAATTAAATATAAAATCCAAGAAGCTGAAGAGGATTTAAAAGGAAAAAATAAAAATTTTAACCGAGCAGCAGATGAATTTGCGGAAGCTGCTGAATGGGCAAAAATAATTGGTGATGATAAACAACAAAAAGAATGTATAGAAAAAGCAATTAAATATAAAATCCAAGAAGCTGAAGAGGATTTAAAAGGAAAAGATAAAGATTTAAACGCAGCAGCAGATGAATTTGCGGAAGCTGCTGAATGGGCAAAAATAATTGGTGATGATAAACAACAAAAAGAGTGTATAGAAAAAGCAATTAAATATAAAATCCAAAAAGCTGAAGAGGATTTAAAAGGAAAAAATAAAAATTTAAACGCAGCAGCAGCTGAATGGGCAAAAGCGGCTGAATGGGCAAAAATAATTGGTGATGATAAACAACAAAAAGAGTGTATAGAAAAAGCAATTAAATATCAAGTCCAAGTAGCTGAAGATGATTTAATAAAAGAAAACTGGCATGGATTAATTATTAATTACACTCAAATTGCTCAATTGTCAAAGAATAATGAAGCTAAGACAAATATTGAGAAATACTTTGAAAAGGCAGCAGAAATATTAGATAATATTAAATATGAGTATGGACTATTTACGAAATTACTATTATCAAATCATCTTGGTATGGCAATTAATTCGATTTCAACATACTACTATAATGAAAAAAATCCTGAAAAGTCAGAAGAATATAAAAATATTGCTATGATTATTGAGAGTTCTCGCGTTTTTATGGATGAATATTCTGACAATTATAGATATCATATTAGAAATAGAGAAAGAAAATTTTAAAGAAAAACTTGTATTACAATCACCGGCTTTATTGAGAAATAAACAACGAAACTATAACAAAGGCTATATGTAATGCGGGGTACAGCGAGTAATCATACTGCGGTTCTCCCTTGCGACACCGCCAATTCGTCTTTGACGATTGGCTTAAAGTATGAAATAATGAATAAACGAATTGGCTCAGTGCAGGTTTGAAAGTGAAGTGCTTCGAAAACCCGCACTACACATAGCCAAACCGTTATGGGCAAGCTGATAAACATTTAAACAGCTTCTCTATTTGAGACAACATGATAGATTTGTTCCGTTAACAACCTTATATCTTGACAATTAACATTGTCGCCACTTACCGGGACTTTGCCCTCGCGCAAAAATTTTAAAATTCAAAAGCCATCGCACATTACACACATTTGCAAGTTCCACAATGCCAACCTAAAAACCAGAACTTGCAAAAGAGTGTAATTTTTCCCACCCACTTAAATCCGTATATTTGTTTAACTAATTTTTGAATCAGAAATGAGAAACCATAATCCAAATCTTGACGACTTCCTAAAAATATATTCTCAAAGCTTGTTAAGTACAGGTTTAACCAGGGGATTGGATGAGAAAACATATATTCCTACTAAGCTGGATACTGCTTTGAAAGCTGATGTCCTTAATGGAAAGAAAAAACTCGTGGTACTTACAGGTAATGCAGGAGACGGAAAAACTGCTTTCATTCAACTGATTGAAGCTGAAGCCAGAAACAAGGGAGCTATTTATAGTTCAGAAACGGATAATGGATGTAAGTTTCAACTTAACGGATATGATTTTGAAACACTTTATGATGGTAGTCAGGACTTTGGGGGAAAGAAAAATGATGACTTATTAAAAGTTTTCTTTCATCCGTTTGAAGGATCTACAGAACCCCAGGCAAAAATTGTAAAAATTATAGCCATCAACGAAGGCAAACTCAGGGATTTCATTCTTGGTAAAAGAGAATATCACTGGCTTGGCAAATTGGTACATCATTATTTGGAATTTGCAAACTACCGATTACCTGAAATCTTAGCATTTATAAATCTTAATAACAGGTCAGTTGTTGAAATTGATGATTCAAGTTCAATATTAGATAAATTACTGGAGGTAATATTGGATAAGAGCAACAATAGAAAGTTCTGGGAGCCATGTAAAGCAGAAAACTGTGAATATGCTGATCAATGCTATATAAAATATAACATTGATACTTTTAATGACCCGGAATTGGGTCCACTTGTAAATCAGAGATTAAAAGAAATTGTTTTGGCTATTTATCTGAAAAAGGAAAAGCATATTACAATGAGAGATATAAGGTCTTTAATTTCCTTCATTCTTTTTAATAAACATACTTGCCAACAATTACAATCAGATATTGATATAGGGATCAATCTATTAGATAGGTTCTACTTTAATAATGCATTTAACAAAGAAGAACAGGACAGAATGATTGCAATACTGAGGGAAATTGATGTTGCTGATATGCCTTTGCCAAAAATAGAAAATCATTTGTATTTCCTTAATCCAAAATCAGAAGCGACTGAATTTTTAGTTTCCAAAAATAGTATTTCATCAAAACCAGACCTTGACTATCTTGAAGAATATTTCAAAGGTAAACCTGAGGGAACCAGTGATAATGATGAATCAAGGAAAGCTAATGCAGAAGCTTTTCTAACATCAATAAAAAGAAAAATATACTTCGAAGGCGATGATGATTATTTAAAAGAGCAATTTGCTGTTAATCATTATTCATTTTTGCCATATAGATATTATGAACGTTTTGTCAATTTTCTTAAAACTGGCATAGACAACTCACAAGAATTGCGAAATAATATTGTGTTGTCTATTAGTAAATCAGAAAAAATTTATAATGAAATTGTTGGTTGTGAAAACGTTTGCATAAGCAGTAGTAATCAAAAAAAATCACAAACCAAAGCTTTTTATGGGTTTAAAGCAGCTGATTTTGAAATTGTTTTGCCCGAAGTTGGAAATCAAAGCAAGTACATTGAGTTTTTTCCTGATCATATAATTTTCCGGCATGTTGATAAATCTGCCTCACTTGAGATTAATATTGACCTGTTTGAAATCTTAATGCGAATAAGAGAAGGCTATGTTCCGACTTCAATCGAAATTCAAACCTTCTTCCTGAATCTTGAAATGTTTAAACGTAGGATTTTGGGGAAACGTTCAATGAAGGTTTTTCTGACTGAGGATGATTCCAACTTATATTCTTTCGAAAAATCGGAAGCTGGTAAATTAGTATTAAACAAAATTTAAAAAGAAAATATTATGGCACTCGATAGAAAGCAAACAGCATTTAGAAATTTTCAAATAATGCCTATTGATGCTAATAACGTAAATTTTGAACAGGCTGTAGTGAGGCTATTAGTCTTACTACATACAAAGGGAAAACCCATTACAGCGACAACTAAAGACTTTTTGTATCCTGAAGATCTGGTCGAAATTATTAAAGAAGATAATATCCATTTTGAAGGTGTAAATGACCCTACCAGAGAGAGATTAATGAAAAACTGGATTTCTTCTGATTATGCTACCAGTATTGCAGAGGGAAGAGATCGAAGTGCAAAGCCACGAATTTCAAATTTCAAACCAATCCATTTGAGTACCATAAAACTTCTCGATCCGAGGATTAGAAGTCAGGATAGAGATGCAAGTCTATTTTTATATAATATTTTTAAAGGCACTGATTTTACTACTCATAACGAATTATTTATGTCCTACTTGATTCAAGGCACAAAGAAGCAGGGTGAATACAATTTGATAGTAGATGAGAAAGACATAAATGAATTAGATATTGAAACTCAATTTCTACTCAGACTTCTAGATAGGTTCAGAGTTGATAATCCGAGTACAGATCGAAAAAAAGTAGTGCCTGAGTACAAAATGTTATGTGAAGCTCAGCAAAAGCAATTCTTATTTGATATCCTTAAATTATTAGTTTACAAAGGAGTAATTCCAAGGCGAGAGTTGCTTAATTACATTATTATTGCCTTGAATTTCCACACAGCCTTATTTGTCCTTAAGTCTTTTTTCCTTATTAACAATATTGTAAAGGACAAAAAACCAAGGTGTAAAACATGTAAAACTATTATCGGTGAAAAAGACTTTGATAAACTTTGCCATTGTGAGTTTCAACCAAAACTGTTTGTTGATTTAACTTTGGGACAAGACAGAATATGTGACAATCTTTCAAAAAAATCTGTTGAGGTTCATCATAATGAAATGTATAGATACTTTAAGTCTCATTACAAGCTTGTCAAAGTTGCTCCTATTGCACATAATGCTGGAATTAAAGAACCATCAATTGAACATCTTTCGGCTATACTCGATAGTCCAGCAGTGGAACCCTATTTTCAGGTTAAATTATCAGAAATTACGAGTGACGAGGATATGATGGATGATCCAGATGTACAGCAAATATTAAAAATGAATATCCCTTCCATAGATAAATATGTTGATATTATAATTAATGATAAGTCGAATTGGAAAGTCAGAGTAAGAAATCATAAGTCCTTTTTGTCAACTCTATGCAATATGAATCGTGATGATGGATTTCTACAAGGAGGCAGAGGACGACAAAGAAAATATGTTTTAGGTAATTTATTGCTTGAGGTTCTAGTTCAATTAGCAGTAGTTGATTATAAAATACATAACGAAAGTATAGCTGCATACACAAAACCTATCACAATAATTTCTTTCGTTGAATGGCTTAAAAACCGTTATGGCATTTATATCAATGAATGGCTTGATGGTTCCGATAGCCCAGAGACAGCTAAAGCTTTAAATAATAATTTTCTTGCACTAAAAGACCGCTTACGTCAGTTAGGTTTTTATACCGACCTATCCGATGCTTCTAATTCACAGGTTATTAAACCTAGGTTTAAGGTCGAACCTGACTCAAATAAATAGTAAAACAATTATGTCAGATAAAAATTTAAAAGTCGAAGAACCAAGTTATGATTATTCAGCACAGGTTGAAATTCCTGATGGGAAAATCGTTGATTACATAACAGGTAATTGGCTAAAAGAAACTGAACAGGAACAGGTACGCCAAAACTTTGAAAGAACTTTGGTTGAGGAATACAACTATTCCGTTTCCGACTTAAAACTTGATTTAAAGATCAAAGTTTGGGAAGGCGATAAGCAAAAACCTAAAAAAGTGCCTTTAATTGTGATGCAGGAGGGTACTGAGAATCCTTATGTTTTAATTTTAGTGGTTAATCCAAAATCAAATCCAACTGATAAAACAGGTGGTGCGGCCGAATTAGAACAATGGTTAGTTGACACACCGACAGCAGAATTCGGTTGTTGGACAAATGGTATCGAAACCCTGTTCTTTCAGAAGAAGAAATCAAAGTTTGAAACAGATGTTTTTCCAGTAAATGATTTTCCTCGAAAAAGAGAGGATGCATCCTCCATTTACACTACCGACAGGCGTAGGCTTCGTGTTGCAACAGGGAATAATCTATTATATGCTTTTAAACGTTGCCACGATTATATTCACGCAAATCAAGGAGGAAGTAAGGAACAAATATTTTGGGAATTTCTGAAGTTGTTGTTTGCAAAAATTGAAGATGAAACCCACGGAGGAAGACCCCGTTTTGCAATTCGTAGTGCTGAAGAAAGAAATACTTCCGAAGGTCAAAAAGATGTAAAGGTTCGTGTCGAGGCGCTTTTTATAGAGGTAAAGAGCAGACCTGAGTTCAAAGGTTTATTTGATTCACAGGCCGAAGGTATTTTATTTAACCATGAAACAGTAGCTTATATTGTGGCTCAATTAGAAAAATACGATTTCATCCATTCTTCTGTCGATGTAAAAGGAGTGGCTTATGAAACTATTGTGGGTCCAACATTGGAAGGGACCAAGGGTGAATTTTTCACACCACGAAATGTGGTTAAGATGATTGTTAAAATGCTCGATCCCAATCCAAACGATCGTATTTATGACCCTGCTTGTGGAACGGGTGGATTTATTGTTATTGCATTTAATTATGTAAGTGAAAAGTTACGCCAAAATCACAAAGAGAACTGGAAGAAACAAAACAATCCAAACGAAGAAGAAGAAAAAACTTTGTTTGAAGAAGTTCACCAGGCCGGTTTTCACATTTTTGGTACTGATTTCAACAGCAACCTCGTTAAAGCTGCCCAGATGAATATGATAATGAACAACGATGGCAGAGGTGGTTTGTTTTCAGTAAACTCATTGAAAGACCCAAATCAATGGCCTAAGGAAGTGCACCAGATAATTCAGTTAGGAAGTATGGATTTTGTAATGGCAAATCCCCCATTTGGATCAAAGATTAAAATTGATAGCAGCGAGATACTGGAACAATATGATTTAGCCCACGGATGGAGCAAAATAGAAGATGGACGTTGGCAGATGGAAGCCAACCTGCGTAATGCAATGGAGCCTGAGGTTTTGTTTGTGGAACGCTGTGTTCGTTTGCTTAAACCTGGCACAGGTAAATGTGGAATTGTATTACCCGATAGTATATTGAGCAACCCCGGCTATGCCTATATTCGTTATTGGATTTTGCAAAATTGTCAGGTACTGGCAAGCGTGGATTTACCAGTGGAAACCTTTTTGCCTCGTACCGGAACACAAACCAGTGTGCTTATCCTTCGCAGGAAAAGTGACCAAGAAAAACTGATGGAAAGTATGAGTGGGCAAATGCCTACATATGAAATTTTTATGGCGTCACCAAAAACAGTTGGAAAAGACAGGAGAGGAAACTTCATCTATCGAAAAGACAATCAAGGCAGGGAAATAATTAAAAGAGACCTTTATCCTTCATTTGTGAACTCAACTTTATTGGACTTTCTTCCAACAATAGATACCAGTGGACGCATTGTTGATGATGAGTTACCTTTAGTCGCAAGCGCATTTTTTAAACATAAAGCAAATCTGTAAAATGATATCTAACAGCGTTTTTGATTTCTTTATTAATGAGCAGATTGGCTTTATGGTTAATTCGACAAAAGCTTTTTCTGGAGATATTAGGCTTGATTCTTCTCATTTTGTTGATGACTCAAACATAATTGTTAGTTCTGAAATTAACTTTAAACATCTTAATGATTTTGTTAAAGAAATCATTGAACCTAAATTATTTACAAGGATTTTTTGCGAAAAACAATTTGGTATACCTTATATATCTTCATCAGAAATGTCAGAGATTGAACCATCAATAAATTCAAGGTTCATTTCAAAGGAATTAACGAACAACATTTCTCAATATATAATAAAAAGAGGTCAAATTCTTGTTAGCGCTGCAGGAACAGTTGGAAGTGTTGTTTTAGCAACAAAGGATTTGGATGGAGTAGCAGGCACAAGTGATATATTAAGAATTAATGTTGATTCTAAGATTAACTTAGGTTTTATCTTTACATATTTGACCAGCTCATATGGCGCTAATGAATTGGCTAATCTCGCTTATGGGGCAATTATTAAAAGAGTTAGAGGCTTTCAGTTAGAAGCATTAAAAACACCGGTTATTGATAATAATGCTAAGAATGAAATGAACCATCTCATTTTGGAAGCATTAAATTTACGCGATAAAGCAAATCTACTTATTAAAACAGCCCGCTCTCTCGTCCTTCAATACAACAACCTACCATTACTATACCAAACCGACACTTTTAACCTTGAAAAAGAAGTAGAAATCCGGCTGGTTAACACTTCAGAGTTTACGAATGATTATCGTTTGGATGCGCATTTTTATAATTCGATGGCTGATTTGGTTGTGAAAAACATTAAAGCTTTTGCATCTAATTATAGAAAAATTAATGAAGATATTGCAGACAAAATATTCTATCTTAATCGATTCACAAGAACATTTGTTGAGAAAGATTTTGGAATACCTTATTTAGCAGGGAAGGATATTATTAAAATAAGACCAACAGATGTATCATATCTTTCAAAATCTGAAACTTATGGCCTTGATGATTATAAGCTTGAAAAAGGATGGATATTAATGACTTGTTCTGGTACACTTGGACGAACTTGCTACATCTGGAATAATTATGAAAAATGGGTTGGTACTCACGATTTAATTAGAATTGTATGTAAAAATCACTTCGATTCGGGTTATTTAATTGCATTTTTAAGTTCAGATTATGGTTACTATCAGGCTACTAGATATAAACACGGAGCAGTAATTGACCACCTTACACCAGAGCAAATAGAGGAAATAATTATTCCAATAACTGATGATAGTAAAATGGAAGAAATTGGAAACCTAGTCCGTCAGGCTTATGATTTACGTGCAGAAGCTATACTCTTAGAAGATAAGGCCCAGAAAATTTTAACAGAAGCATTGACAAACGCTTAAAGAGTTTAACTATGATAAGCATTACGCAAGAAATATTTTTTGAAGAAGTTGCACAGGCAGTTTTTAAAGATTTAAAAGCAAAACTGCTTTGCAAGCATCGTAACCATTGCCTTAGGGTAGATTACCTGCCTTCTCCAGTAATGAATTTTACCTGTGAAAAAATAAATACTGATACTGAACTTAAAGCAAAAGATGTTGAAGCTTATGTGCTTGCATCAAAAGCTATTTATGACTATGAAATTGAAAGTGGAAGGCTTATTGAGCTCCGTAATAGGTTAAATTTTGGCGTATTGTTGATTTTCATTCCTCAGGGTTTCCGCGGTGCAGCCGAAGATAGTTATGATATTCATACTTTCGAATCATATGATTTAAAAGGTGTTTTCAACAAACATAAAAAGGATATTATCAATTCTTTTAATGAGGATGAACAAAAAATCATAAAAACAATTCTGGATACATCATATACCCTTAAACAGCGTATAGAAAATCAACTAAAATATTTGCTCGCACTGAAAAAAGACGAATGTACATGGGAAACTGCTGGAGCTTATCTGCATTATCTGAATTTAATTCCTGACCTGAAATTGAGAGCAGAAGATGCTCAGGCAAGGTTATTACGAAATAGTGAGTGTGTAGATAATTTAACTGATACTGACAAAACCATTTTCCTGATTATTGATGCGCTTGTAAACAAAGGTCTTGATCCAAATTACAATGATATTAAAACCCATTTACTTGAGTTTTTCCGTAACCTAAATCAGGTAAAAGTATCGGAATGGACAGAAGTTATCCTTAGCGACGCCGATTGGTTAAAGAAAATAAGTTTTGACAAATGGAAATTTAAAGACCTTGCAGGAGAACAAATTGAGGTTTATTTGGATCCGTTTAAAGATAAAGAAGGCAATCCTTTACTTCATACTAGATTAGTTGTAGAGGGAGATAATCTGGTGGCTACTACAAATATAAGAATGAAAGTAAAGTGGAAAACCAATCCGCGGAGAACACCAAGAGTTTCACAATTTGTTATAATTCTTGAAAGGAACGAAGAAACTGACAGTAGCAGTGAATTATACCGTAAAACGGCAAAAGGTTCAACAGAACAGTCAAACTTCCCCTTTAAAGATGTTGATCTTGAACTGGGTGAAGAATGGCTGGTTCACATCCGGTTAGTTGCCCTAGATGAAAACAAGGCGAAAATAGCTGAGGATATTAGTGAACCATTCTATTTGCGGGGAGAAGAAAGCGATACAAAAGGTGGAGAAACCAAGCGGTACAATAAAATCAGGAATGTTGCCGAAGCCACGTTTAAAGCTACTTATCGTTTTAGACAAGAAATCCAGATTGATAGTCAGGGATGGGAAACTGGGAGAAAATTATTGTACCGTATTAAAACCGTGCCAAGAGAGACATATCAGATTGCACTGAATGACCTGTTATATGAGTTAGAGAGAAAAGTCTTACAAGATCCTTTTAATTGCGGGGTTTGGGATGTTGATATTTTAAATCGTGGTTATATTGAACAAAGTGATTTTAAGTCAGGTAAAATTATCCTTTCTATTTTCAAAACTGAATTCACCGCTTTCCTAGAATCCAGACGTGAACTATTTCACGCTATTACCGCTTTTGATGAAACTGCAGTAATTGAAATTCTTGATTTAAGACAGTTTAAGAATTTAATTTTAAGCTATGCAGATGCTTTTCAGGTTTTAATTGGTAAAATTTCAGTTGCAATTTCCAATTCACCAGACGCTGAAGTAAACAACTTGTTTTCGAATACACATTTGTTAAATCGACTTGATACCATTAATATTAAATTGGGGTCAACGGATGAACCTGAAGAAATGGTATTAATGGCTCCTACGCATCCCCTAAAAATGCTTTGGCTGCTTCAATACCAGTTGCTGTTGTTTAACTGGAGTAATCAAATGGTTGGAATGAAAGAAGGTGACATTCGTAAAGCAATTGACATTGAAGAATTTGAGAAGATATTGCCATTAAATCTGCCCAACGCTCTTTCTTTTGAAAAGAACAACTTTTTTGTGAACACAGACGTATTGGACCTATATTGGAACATATTTCCAAAAAGCAACACTTCCGACATAAGAAAAGTAGTTGCAATGATCTCAAAAGCACTTGGCTATAAAGATGATTTAGGAAATATTTCATCGGTTACACCGGCGCAAATAGCTGACAGGCTTTGGAGATATTTAAAACATCATCCCTACATAAAAACTTTAAAACTAAATGTTCTGAATCCGGGCGATGGTTTACTTTTCTTAAATACCATAAGAGAACTTCAAAAAATGGATGATTTCAAAAATCTCCGTTATGATATTACTTTTTATGGTTCATTAGGTTATGAGTTAATGGGGAATGCTTTTGACAATCTTATGAATGATAGCAGTTCAACAGAAACCAGACCGGAGATTGATGAAGAATTATTGGAACCAAGTCACAATCCCTTATTCCCGAAATTGTTCTTTTCAAAAATTAAGGTTCAAAATGACAAATGGTCAGAAATAGATTTTAGAGAAGCAAATGTAACCGTAATCATTGATCAGTTTGTTACTAAAACAGTTTCAAGACCAATTGGGAATGTGCCGGGAAGTTACTTTTTACACGGTTTACTGGCAGAGTATCGTTCTGAGTTTAACATTATGAGTAATGCCGTAACCTGGTCAAGAAAAGTGGTTCCTTCAGCTACAGCAGAAGTGGAAGAAGGGGAACACATATCGAAACTGATTTACCAAATTGGCAAAAATTTTCTTGGTCTAAGTTGTTCTTATTTTGATTGGGGAAAATCATTTGACCATTTGCCTACTATTCAGCTGGAATTGAGTCAACAAGACAGGTATATTCTTACTCAAATTCACGAACGGTCAGATTGGGTATTTACCATTGATCGTAATTTCGGCATTGAATATTTTGATAATCCAGCAGATGCCAATCCCAACCTGAAAAGCTACCTAATTGATTATACCCCTGAATTTATGGATGGTATTGGTCACCGTTTGATCGTTTCTACCGGTTGGCTTAATGAAATAGAAAAGCTGATAGAAGATGGACTTAAAAAAATCAATATCCCTACTTCTTCTTTCAGAGCTGTTAAAATATTGGATATTATTAAATCAGTTTCTGGGAAGCTTGCCCTGAAATTGATCAACAATCCCAATAATGCCAGGGAGATTATCGGTTTAGCAATTACCCGGTTAGCCCTTGAAAAGGAAGGTCTGCTCCAAAATGCAGTACTCATTCCTGTTGATACACATATAGATATTTTCTCCCAAAACAAGCGAAGGAATATTGAAGAAGAGGTTACTGTTAAAAGAAGTGATTTGATTCTGGCTTCATCAAAAAATGGCAAATTAGTTCTCAATCTTATTGAGGTCAAGTTCCGTTCTGGTGAAGGAACTATCGCTGAAAGTTTGAACTTAAAAGAAGAAATTTGCCAAAAGAATGAAAACTCAGAAAAAGCTTTCAGAACAAAATTTATTTCAGACGATGAAAATCCAAAAATTGATATTCAGATCGCAAATAAATCTTTGTCAACCTTAATAGGTTTCTATCTGGAAAGAGCTATCCGTAACGGTTTTTGTACCAGTTCCTCTGAATTAAAGCAAATCATTGAAGCTATCAATATGGGAGATTTTGAAATTGAATTTGAGAAATCCGGATACATAATTCACTGGGCAGGTATCACGAAACCTATAGATAATTATAAAGGCAATAAAATTTACGAATTAGGGAATACTGATATTTCAGAATTACTAGAGATAAGGTCGACTGAGATCGAAGATGAGTTACCTTCTGAGGAAGATGAATCTGCCATGAAATCTGCTACTGACGAAAGTGAAAAAGAAATTGAAGAAAAACTGAGCGAGGTTCAAGAACCCAAAAAAACATTTATAATTAAAAACCCCCTTGAACCAGTAAAAGAAGTGGTTAAAACAAACAAAGAAAAACTGGTTATTGATTCATCTGAAAGTCTAAGAATACTATTCGGCAAAAATGTTGATAATGGGAAAGACGTCAAATTTGACCCCGAAACTTTAACACCTAAGAAACTGGCTAACCAACATCTTCTTATTGTCGGTAAATCAGGTGCTGGTAAATCGCAAACAACCAGTAGCTTTTTATTTGAACTGAACAAACAGGAAATACAATTTTTAATATTGGATTTCCAGGGGGAATACAGTTCAAATGGTTTAACAAATTCAAATGGAGTTACATTCATTGAAGTAACCAACGCTATTGAATATGATCCATCACGAGGAATGGATGTAAACCCTTTAGAACTTTCCACTATAAGCGGTTCGGGTGAAAAATCAAGTTACATGAATAATGTTTACCAGGTTTCCGAAATATTAAAACAAATTTTTGGACTTGGTGATATTCAACATCCGATCTTAAAAGATGCTTTAAAAAGAGCATACCAGGAAAAGGGATTTTCATTAACCGACAGAACTACGTGGAACAATGACCCACCTCAATTTCAAGATATTTGGACTATTCTTGAATTTATGGAACAAAATGAAGGAACAAATGTTCGGAATTTAAAATATCGAATCGAGCCATTATTTGAAAACAATATTTTTATTTCTGGAGATGAAAGTTTTTCAATTTCGGAAATAATTAATCAAAACACTATTATTAATCTTTCAACATTGCCAACTCCAGAAATAATGAAATCGGTTGCTCGTTTTGTTCTACAATCGATCTATAATCGGATGCTGGCAGATGGGCCAACAAGAGAAATAAAACTTTATGTTGTAATAGATGAAGCACACAAATTATCTTACGACCATACCTTAACTAATTTAATCCGTGAGGCAAGAAAATACGGTGTTGGTTTTATTCTAGCATCTCAGAGTGTTCGTGACTTTGCTACTGTTGTTTTTGAGAATATGGGAACAAAAATAGCCTTACAGTTAGAAGGAGAAGATGCTAAGTATATGGCAGAAAACTTTGGAGTAACAGATAAAACCACTAAAGAGGGTGTTATGAGGATACTGCCAAATCAACAGCCAATGAGAGCATTAATCAGAAACAACCACTACGAACCATTTGCACAGGTGGATATAGTACCGTTTTATGACAAATAACCAACGCATTTTGCAACAACTTTTAGCTTTAGGTATTTTACATCAATGATAAACATCTTGATTGCAAATGTGCTGGCAAAAGTTTATCAGCCAACCAACAACATCGGTACAATCCCATTTAAACTTGCCTTTTTGCCAATTTTCATAATTCCTTCACAATTAAGTATTAAATTTGTGTTATATTTTTCCATTTGATCTCTAATGAGGATAAAATTTCCCCAAAAAGTAGGAAGTAATTTTCAAGGGTACAATAATTTTATTGAATTGCTTCGCCTATTGCAAGAAAGTTCTGACACTGATTTTATCATAAGTTTTGAAAATACCGAGGTATTCGAAGCCAATCTTGCTGCTATTTTAGGTGCGATAATTGATTCTACAATAGAACAAAAGAAAAATGTAGAATTAGTTGAGATCCATAGAACTATAAAAGATGTTTTTGAACTGAATAATTTTATCATAAACTCAGTTCCCAATTTAAATACTCATCATAAAGGAACAGTGATTTCATTTATGAAGTTTACTCAATATAAAGACATAGAGTTTATGGATTATGTAAAAAATGAAATGCTGTCCAAAACTGATTTTCCAAAACATAGTAAAATGCTTGGGAAAAAAATCAATGAAAGTATTTTTGAGCTATTCGAGAATGCTCGAACACATGGAAATTGTAAAAATATATATACTTGTGGTCAAATAATTCAGGATGTGGAAATTACTCGACTAGATTTTACAATTGTTGACATGGGGAAAACGATAAAAAACAATGTAAATGAATATTTAAATGCGAATTTTTCCGGTTGTGACGCTATCGAATGGGCCTTGCAATCAGGGCATACAACAAAAACCGGTAATGTTTCTGGTGGGCTTGGACTTGACATTATTTTTGAATTCATCAAATTGAACAAAGGAAGAATCCAGATTGTTTCTTCTGACGGATTCTGGGAATATTACAATGACAAGATGGAGAAAAAGTTATTTAGTAACCCCTTCAATGGAACAATAGCCAATATTGAATTTAATCTTAACGACAAAAGCTCTTATCGATTAAAAGAAGAAATTTCTTTGGAAGATATTTTTTAATATATTTACATGATGGATTTAGAAATTCGACAATTGAAAATTCGAGATATAATTAATCGGGATACAGCTGTTTCATCCGATGATGGTGAAATTATATATAATTTTATTGTTAAATGCATCAATGACAAATGTATTGCAGAACTTGATTTTTCTGAGATCAATATTCTGACCACCGCATTTTTAAATTCTGCTATTGGGCAATTATACAACACTTATTCAAGCGATCAACTCAATACTACTCTTAGACTTAAAAATGTTGCTGATGAGGATAAAATCTTGTTCAAAAAAGTAATTGAACGAGCAAAGGAATATTTTGCGAATAAGAAAGGATTTGAAGATTCCGCGAACAAGGCTATTTATGGCAGCTAAAGTCATTGATATCACAAAGTATTCACCAAAGTCATTAGATTTATTTTTTTTTGACAACAGTGTTTGGATGTATTTATTCTGTCCATTAGGAAGTTACAATAGTAACAAACAAAAAAATTATTCCGTATTTCTACAAAGCATTAAAACCTCAAAGAGTACAATTTTTATCAGCAGTTTGGTTTTGTCTGAATTTGCAAATAGATATTTAAGAATGGATTTTGATAGATGGAAAGGAGAGACCAATAATCACACTGCGGATTTTAAAAAGAATTATATAGGCACACAAAGATATAATGATACAATAGAAGAAATTAAACGCAACATCAATCAAATAATGATGTTCTGTGATAAATCTTCTGACAATTTCAATTCTATTGAACTTAATTCAATATTCCAACATCTTTCTGAAATTGATTTTAACGATAGCTATTATATTGAGTTAGCCAAGTTAGGTAATTGGAAGATTGTTACAGATGATAAAGATTTTATCAAGTGCCCTGATCATAATTTGGAAATAATCACTTCAAGAAACTAGTTTTGTAAGAACCTCCCGGCTGTCAGGCACATGCTTTTTATACTCCTCGACCTTTAACATTTCTGGTGTAAGCACATTTGCAATTCACACAGGCCAATCCACATTCCCAAAATTGCAAAAGAGCTTACACCAGATTGGATCAAAGAATTTTAAAATTTTTCTCCCTCCCGCTTAAGTAAGAAGACTTCCGATAACAAGGCAATTTGACGGACAACATTTGACTAAAATAAAAACAAAAAATCCTTAACAAGACAATTTTCTAGTACTGAGATAAAAAATAAGGCCTGGCCCATAACACGGTCAATGCTATGAAAAGCACAGCCCCGGGTTAAGCAAATTTAAATAATATTCTTCTTTTATAAACTTCTTAAAAAATCCTATAAAATCACGCTGCTATATGTGGTCAGTATTATTATCTGCCGCTTGTAATC
This sequence comes from Bacteroidales bacterium, assembly GCA_049512815.1. Taxonomy (GTDB): domain Bacteria; phylum Bacteroidota; class Bacteroidia; order Bacteroidales; family VadinHA17; genus LD21. The sequence goes on from JBEKWS010000040.1 coordinate 18,596, forward strand.
TTATTGTTACATGCCGAGTTTTGCGCTATCCCTAACTGTTTAAGATCTTATAGATTTATATTTTTATGCTATTCCTGTTACATAAGGTTGTCTGTTTTTCATTACATATCTTATTCGATTTAAAAGTTTACGGGCAACTTTGACAATAACTTTCTGCCCTTTATTATTTACTATATGCTGATGATAATACTGCATCAGAGCTGGATCCTGCCGGATAGCCTGCCAGAAAGATTCAATTAACAATGTCCGCAGGTATTCGTTGCAGCGAAATGTCATTCCTCCGTTATAAGAAGTTTCGCCGCTCTGCTTTACCCTGGGGACCAATCCTACAAAACTGCTTAAATGATTGATATGAGGGAAACGGTTAATATCACCAAGTTCGGTTATTAATGCTGACGATGTTAGCGGCCCTATTCCTGATATAGTTTTTAACAAAGAATATAACTCATTATCATACTCACGTATTCTTACCCTGATCTGCCGGCTTAAGGTAAGTATCTGTTGTCTGTGATATTCATAAGAGCTAATCAGATTGGAAAAAGCATCCTGACCACTAAGAGTCTTCATCTGTATCTGTTTTAACCAGTCAATAAAATTCAAAGTCCATTGATTGTTATCGTACTCCGGAGGAATTGGAATACTGTAATATTGAAGAAAGCTTTTTATCCTGTTCTTGCTTCTTCTTAAATCACGCATTAAATAGAATCTTGTCCGGTTTAAACTCCGAAGTTCTTCAAGATCCCGATCAAAAATATGAATTCCTCTCAGTGATCCTTTTTCCAGACCTCTGGCAATCTTTCGGCTGTCAATCGGATCGCGCTTCTGTAACTTATCTTTCTGGCTTGTAGGCTTCGTAGGCGCTGTGATAGTTACCGCCCGGAAACATTTTTTGAAGATAAGTATACAAAGCCAACGGATCGGGAGGCTGAGTAAAAGTCTTATGTTCCATCCCTTCAACTAGGATGGTAACACTCCAGCTCTTCTTATGAACATCTAGTCCAATGTAAAGGTCTCTGCCTTTGAAATCGATTTTTTTTGCAACTTGTGTTTGCATAGTCTCTAGTATTTTGTTTGGCAACAATAAGTTACTAATTTATTTTGGTAATGTACCTGAGACTATGCTTTTATCATATGTGCTTTAATTAATTGCCTTTTGCAACCCGGACTACTTCTCGATCAGCCCCTAAAGTCTATGCTAGCAAATTCATTTCAACTTATCAATTTTTGTTCTACCCAGACTGATCCTGCTACCAAGACAAAGTCAATAGGGTTGCAAGCCGACGCGCTGGTGCCTTGTTTTTTGCTCGTCACCGAGACTATTTCATCGTGACACGAAACTTCACTGCCGTCTATCAGGACTTGGTACCGTTTAACAGTTTCACCGTGACCCTTGGCCACTCGTCCGTCTAGCAGGACTGGCAAAAAACACGGCACCTCGACACAGACGGCAACTCCCCATACGTGCGACAAGAAGTCGCTTACTATAACTGTTTGACGTCAACCTGTCGATAGGAAGGTTTTGACGATCAAACCTTGTGTTCCATCACAAGTAGCCTACG
>JBEKWS010000041.1:0-14888 GCA_049512815.1 Bacteroidales bacterium
TTTTCTTGTTTAGAATATTGTTTCCAGCGCTTATTTATTATTCCTTCCTGGTTATGGGCCTTTTCAGGTGTAAGAAAATCAATACTCGAATGAGGTCGTCGTTCATTATAGGTTAATATAATTCTGGCTATCGTTTTCTTTGCCTCCTTATGATTCTGGTATACCTTCTTTGGAAAAAATTCATTCTTAATAATGCCATTTACTCTTTCGGCTAATGCATTTTCGTAAGGGCTCCCGCTCTGTGTCATGCTGATAGCAATATTTGCTTTCATAAGAATATTTATATATTCAAAGGAGCAATATTGTATACCTCGATCGGAATGATGAATCAGGATAAAAGGAGTAATATTTCTCCTTCCATTTACAGCCATTTCTAAAGCTTCTATGCAGCCAATAGCTTCAAGAGTTGGATAAAGTGCGTATCCAACAATCTTTCTCGAATAAGCATCTGTTATCAAGCTTAAATAGCTAAATCCTTCTAACGTTCTGACATATGTGATATCGCTCACCCAGAGTTGCTCCGGTGATGTAATAACCATACCTACTATGAGGTTTGGATATTTTTTTAACCAGTGATGAGAGTCCGTTGTTTTTACAAGCCTTTTACGTCTGCGGATTAATAGCCCGTGAAATCGTAGTAAGTCAAATAGCTGATCTCGGCCCATCTTTATTCCATGTTCTTCCAGATGAGGTCCCAACTGGAATAAAAGCTTTCTGGTCCCTATCAGCGGAATTTCATCTCGTAAACCTTTTATTATAGTTAAAACAATCATACGGGCGATACTAGTTTTTCTTTCATGGATCTCGGCTTCATAATATGCTTGTCGAGTAACACCAAACAGTGTACAAACCATCCCCAAGCTTTGTTTGGGATGCATTTGCCTTATTCTTTTAACTGTTTGGTACCACGTTTTTTTCTGATTTTAATTTTAAAATCATTTTCCGCAACCATAATCATAGTTTCAAGGCCGATTATCTTTAGCTTGGCGTATTCAAGATCTTTGGTCAGCTCCTGGATTTTCTTATTCAATGCGGATTCTTTCTGATCGTCATTCATCCTTGAAAGTATTTGGTTAGAAAATTCATCTCCCAAAGTACGGATAGAAAATTTAGTGATGAATAATTTCAAGGTATTTCTGCACAAACCGTACTTAAAACAAGCAGTCCTAATACTTATTAAGCCGGATTCAATCTCTTTAACGATTTTAATCATTTCCCCATCCGTTCTCCTTATGTAGGGATCTCGGCTTTTTGGTTCTAATTTTACATAAGATTTTGGTTTAATTTTCATCCTGAATAGTTTTGATGTGACAAGCTATTTCAGGACGAGACATCTTTTTACTCCGGTTTCAGGTGGTCATTTTGAGCGGTTTTTCCAGAATCTCATTGTAAATCCGCATCAAATCCTTAGCTGCACAAGCACTTAATGGTTGCATACAGAAAGCACACTTATTATCGATATATACTGACCTTTCAGTTTCATCTAATGATTTAATAAACCTGATACCACATTCAATAAAGTTGTCCCATAATTTTTGCGAAATCCAGCCTTCTGGAACAAGTTTAGTCAATTGTCCCTTGCTTAAACTAAATGCATCCTTTGCATTTTTAAAACTTGAAATTTTATCATTTATTTCTTTAATGCTTTCTTTAGAATATTTTAAAGACCACTCTATCACAGATTCACCATCAATATTGACATCTTTCTCATTTCCAAATAACTCCAGAATATTTCGAATGTGGAGTAATGCGGTTTCTAAATTTTTAATAATCGCCTGATTATCAGTTTTCCCCAATACATTTAATTCTCCTTCAATTTCAATAATTCTTTTCTTCTCATTATCCGTGAAACTTAACGTGTCAAATTGTTCTTTTGTGAATCCTTCTTCGTCTTGAAAAAAGTGCTGGAAATTATTCTCAATTAAAGTCTTTTGTTGTGTTTTAATTAATTCAAGATTATCATGACGTTTTTGTAATCCATCAGAAATCTTATCAAGCATTGTATGAAGAAAGGAGAAATATTCGGACTTCAATCGAGCAAGCTCAAACTGATTAACTTGGTCATTTTCTAAAATATAATTTGAAATCTGGTTATCAAATATTTTGACATTTCTTTTCTCATTGATATCATTGGATTTCCAAGTTATATCTTCCTCGTTACCAAGGGTATTAATGATTTTTACTCCACAGAAAGAGATATGATTGGTAGAATTAATATTATGAATAATTTTTTTTTCAGTCCCAAGTACTTTGCAAAGTGCTGAGAAAACTGAACTTTTTCCGCCAGCATTCTTACCATAGAAAATATTTAAACCATCTTTTAGTTTAATTGGCTCTGGAACTTCAAGTAATCCAATATTATGAATTTTTGTTATCGAAGATATTTTCTTTACACCAGAATCTCTCGACGTTTCTGAAGATATGCTTGACTTTTGTGGGTCAAAGATTTCTTCTTCAATTTGTTCTCTCTGAGATTCAACGCCACCTTTGCTTTCTATTACATTTTCGATGTCAATTTCACTTAGCGAATCCGTCAATACTTTATTAATTAGTGGTACGACCCAGTTAAATCTATCAATATTAAAAAACTGGTTCTCCTTTATGTAATCAATTGCATTTTTAAATTCCTGTGCCATTGAAAGTGACTTATTTAAGTATTGTGCTCAAATTCTATTTTATAATAAATAACTATATCGAAACAAGTGAACCATTAAATTCTATCCAATCAAATTTATGTAAAAATTTTATAATTAACTCGTTATTAATCAGATAATAATTCACATTTTGTAGTCAATTTCACTCGCAAACAGAAAATTTGTTGCAGATTAATTTAAAGAGGGGCGACAAAAGCAAGAATCTGATATTGGAATTTATAAATCAATAGGTGAATACTTAAATCCAATTTATAAGTTCTGAAATAGTTAATTTTCTTTCAATTATATCAAAAACTTTATTGTAATATTCAAAGCCTTTTTTATCAATTATCCTTACAATTATACCCATATTCTCAAGAAGTTCTATTTTCCCTTTTGACGATTCACAATACTTTTTCGGGATATAGTAATAAATTTTATTTTTAATATTTCTTCCTTTTTGACCGATTAATTTAGCACGATATGCCAGCAACCACCATAAATCAATCTCGATGAAATCCAAGCATAACCCAATAATATGAACCTCTTTTGTAAATAATAAATCAACCCATGAGTCGGGATTATCAGGAATATCATCAAGTCTTTTTACTAATTGTTTATTGTGGTACTTTTCTAATTTATATTGAGTTCCAGAAACAACATAGTTTCTAAGGTATTGCAATTGTCCGCTATAATGTTCAAAACCTAAATTGATAGTCTTGGGGTGCTTCCAATCGCCATGAATATGCCAGAATTTTCTTCCACTATCTCTATCTTTATATCGTCTAAATATACTGAACCTTGTTTCATCAATAAGACTCGTGTTATCAACAATTAGACCATCTTCCAGCACAAAATCATAATTTGCAGTGATGATATGTTCTGGGTTTATACTCTTTATTCTTTCGTGAATTTGATTCGGTATTATTTGGGTAACCCTCTTTGCGACAATTTCTTTTAATTCATTTTCGTCCGAAATACTGTTATTTTTCATACCGTAAAGAAGAAGGTTCTCGAAAACCAATGGGAACTGCTTAATTAAATCTATTGCATCTTCATTTTTACCAACTCTCGTTCTTAGGTCAGCAACGAGATTCTCCCATGATTTTTCGTTATTAAGATTGTTAATATCATTCCCGATAAATAAAACCTTTTTGCTCGAATGTGAAGCATTTTTATTTTTAAGTTGGGTCATCACTTTAATATTTTATTAGTTGTGTGGTTGAAATTACCAGAATCATTATGCCTTATGATAGATTTTTAATTCATACCAGACAGTATTAAAGATAAGATTTAATATCAATAAAAATAAAAAATACTCCCCCATATAATGCTTGGGGAATTTTTTTATACAAAAGCACCCCAAACCTCCCCTGTATTTCTGATATAATAAAACCCTCCGTTTGTTTGTTACGTTTGCAAATTAAGTTCAAAGACCTGAATGTAGGGAAACTCCTACATTAAAATCATCCTTCCATTTCACAAATTTATGGTCTTTGCTTAAAGGTTAAACAAAAGAAAATGATTAATTTGCTTAATTCTGAAAAAGAAATCTAACATAGTAAGCAATTTGTCATTCAAATCTCCAGTCATCCTTTCAAGTTATGAAAAAAATAGTAGTTAGTACAGCATTATTCTTTTGTATCGGAATGTTTGGATTACAAGCACAGAGTACAATCTCTGCCTCTGGCGGTAATGCTACAGGTGGTGGTGGAACTGTGAGTTATACTATTGGGCAAATTGTTTATTCCAAAATTACAGGTACAAACGGAACAGTTACACAAGGAGTACAACAACCTTATGAAATTTCAGTGGTAACTGCTATTGAAACTGCTAAAGACATTAATCTTATTTGTAGTGTTTATCCAAACCCAACAACTGATTTTCTGACATTAAGAGTCATGAATTTTGACATTGAGAATTTGTCGTATTGGCTTTATGGAGTCAGTGGTAACTTGATTGAAACAAAAAAAGTAACGGCTGATGAAACACAAATCAGCATGGCAAAAATGGTTTCAGGAACATATTTTCTGAAAATAGCAACAGGTAACAAAGAAGTAAAGACATTTAAAATCATTAAGAACTAATATATTATGAGAAAATTATATTCAACCTTTTTAGCAGTATTATTAACTGCAACCCTGTTTTCTCAGTCTCCACAAAAAATGAGTTATCAGGCGGTTATAAGAAATAGCAGCGACCAACTGGTTAAAAGTAGTCCTATTGGTATGCGAATAAGTATTCTTAAAGATGCAACACCTGTTTATGTTGAGACCCAGACACCAACAAGTAATGCAAATGGATTGGTGAGTATTGAAGTAGGTACAGGCACTTTTGTTGCAGGCACGTTTGCAGGTATTGATTGGTCAAATGGAACATATTTCATTAAAACTGAAACCGACACTGCTGGTGGTACAACTTATTCAATTACTGGAACAAGCCAGTTGTTAAGTGTGCCATATGCTTTATATGCAAAAACAGCAGGAACAAGTGATGCACTTCAGAACCAGATAAATATGTTAAAATTTTCTTCGGCTGCGGGTGGAGTTGTTACTGATATTGATAATAATGTATATAATACAGTTAAAATAGGCACACAAGTCTGGATGGCTGAGAATCTGAAAACCACAAAGTATAACGATGGCACTCCAATTCCTAATATTACAGTTGATGCAACATGGGCAGCATTAACCACAGGTGCTTATGGCGATTATAATAATACTCCCAGTAATTCAACCACGTATGGCAGACTGTATAACTGGTATGCAGTAGATAATAATGCTGGTACAAAGGTGGTGAGCAACGGTGGTAAAAATGTTTGTCCGACAGGATGGCACGTACCGAGTGATGCAGAGTGGACAACTCTTGAGAACTATCTAATATTAAACGGTTACAACTGGGATGGTACTACTACAGGCGATAAGATTGCCAAATCCATGGCAAGCACATCGGGATGGACAGCATCTGAAACACTTGGAACTGTCAGCACATCGGGATGGACAGTATATGGAACACTTGGAACTGTCGGCAACGACCAAGCCAGTAATAATAAGAGTGGATTTACAGCGTTTCCGAGTGGCTACCGTAACCTCGATGGTACATCCATCACCATTGGACAATACGGTTACTGGTGGAGTTCTACGGAGTACTCAACGACAATGGCCTACGCTCAGGGCTTGAGCTACAAGCTCAGCAATGTCGACAGGAGCCTCAGCTATAAGCTTTATGGTATCTCTGTTCGCTGTTTGCGAGATTAGATTTATTTGTTTATTTGTCTATTTGATTTATTTACAACTAAGTGATCGATTCTAAAAAATGGCACAATTTGACGAATTGCCACTATATAAGACTACTTATGATTTGTTTCCAGAAATATCATATTGGGAAAAGTTCTTGTTATAAATAATTCATTAGTGTTTAATGCCAGTTTTAAGCCATCTACGATCAGGATTGTCGAAGTAGAACAATAATACTTAACTAAATCAACAAAATTAAACTTAATACTTAAATATCATGACATTATCCCCAGCATCTCAAAGTAACAAAATCTGTGCAACATGTAATTATTGGTCAGGTGTTAGACAAGCACCTAAGAATAGTACAACAATTTATGTTGACAACCATACTCCAAGTATATGTTTGTTCTTTAAATCTAACATACCAAAAAAAACCAAATCAACAGATAAATGCTCAAAATGGGAGAAATGGTCATTGCTTTAACCCAATTTTAAATTCATGAAATACAGCAGACAAGAAACTATTGTTAAGTTAAATATCGAATTAGCCACTATTGAAAAGTTATACAAGTCAAATTGTATAAACTGGAAAGGAACAACAATAGATAGTAATGAACAATATTCAGAAGTAATTGCCCAAGAACTTTTAAAAAAATTAGCAGAATTTAGTAATATTCATCCAGTTACAAGAAAGAGTCATTATTACATTGAAAAACACGGTTACATTAAGATTGACATTTGCAAAAGCAATAGAGACGAAGAAAATTTTGCAAAACGTATTACTGGTTTGAATTTTAAACATTTTGGATTAATCATCGATTATCAAATTCCATTAAAAGACAGCTTAAAGGATACAGGGATTGGGAAAATTGATTTAATTTCTTTCGATGAAAAAACTAAAACATTATACCTCATGGAATTAAAATATATTGGTAATAAAGAAACATTATTAAGAGCATTATTAGAAAGTTACACATATTACAAAGTTGTCGATAAAGTCGAACTTATTAATGATTGTGTTAAAAGCCAAAAAATCATTTTAAATAAATCATCCAATTCTATAACTTCGAATGATATAACGATAATCCCATCTGTATTACTTGTTCCAGAATGTAATTCTTATGATGAATTAAAAGAGATGGAATCAGGTGATCGCCCCTATTTAAAAGAGTTATCAATTGCTTTAGGTGTTAAGTTTTTTACCATAGAATTTTTGATCAATGCCGTTCAACTTTAAAATCCATCGTGGCACACAAGAAATTGGGGGTTCATGTGTGGAAGTCTGGACTGATACAACAAGAATCCTTGTTGATTTCGGAATGCCACTGGTTAACAAAGATGGAAGTGAATTTGATTTTGAAAAATATAAAAACCTGCCAATTGATGAACTGATAAAATCAGGTGTGTTGCCCGATGTTAAAGGCATTTATAATGATTATAATATCCTGATTGATGGCATCTTGATATCCCATCCACACCAAGATCACTACGGGTTGTATAAGTTTATAAATCCTGCAATTAAATGCTATCTGGGTCAAGCCACAAAGAAATTAATTGAAATTAATAATCTGTTCACACCTCAGAATACAATTATCCATAATCCAGTGTATTTTGAGAAAGAACAAGCATTTAATATTGGAGATATAAGGATAATGCCTTATTGGGCAGACCACTCTGCATTTGATTCTTATTCCTTCCTAATTGAATCTGGTGGCAAAAGCATTTTTTATTCTGGTGACTTCAGAGGTCATGGCAGAAAATCAAAAGCATTTAAATGGTTTACACAAAATGCGCCCCAGAATGTTGATTATTTGCTATTAGAAGGCACTTCTATAGGTAGACAGGACAAACCCTTCAAAAATGAAACGGATATCGAAAATGAACTCTTAACACTATTTAAAACCTCCACCAAGTCAAATCTGATTTATACCTCTGGACAAAACATCGATAGAATAGTATCTGTTTACAGAGCTTGTTTACGGACAAATAAAACAATGGTCGTGGATGTTTATGTGGCAACCATACTAAAAGAATTATCCTCATTTGCAAAGATTCCCTGTCCTTCAGAGAAATTTAAGAACCTGAAGGTTATATTTCCTTATTATACATCAAAACGTCTTGCTAAAGAAGGTAATGAGAAAATCCTTTATCAGTTCAAAAACTTTAAAATCAGTAAAGAAGAGATAAGCAGCCAGCCAGATAAGTACGTAATTATTGTCAGACCATCCATGCAAAAGGACTTGGAAAGAATTACTGGAATCGATGATGGCAATCTGATATATTCAATGTGGGAAGGATATATGAAAAAAGACAATACCAAGAAATTTCTTCAGTATTTTGAAAACAGAGGGTTTACGATCTATAATATTCATACCAGTGGTCATGCTGACATTGATACGTTAAAGAAAATGGTCGAGGCAATAAAACCGAATAGTATCGTTCCTATTCATACATTTCATGGAGCAGATTATAAGAACTCTTTCAGTGTCCCTATTTTAGTTATACCTGATGGGAAAACAATCCACATATAATTGTAGCAATTTCATAAATTTACATAAAGGAGATGCCGAAAACCTTAAAGAGTAGGTGAAATTAAAACTTATAATTATGGCTGTAATTAAAGAAGTTACTTCATTCCCTGATTTCAAAGTTCAAATCGTAACATCATTCCCAGACCTTTGTGTTTATGTGACAAAAAATAAATCAGAGGCTAAGGGAAGTGATGGTATATGGTATTTTGACAATTCTTTCCCTGACAAAAAAGTCCAATTTGTAAAGAGTTTCTCAGACTTAAAAATTGAGTATGTAAATTCTAAAAGTCAAGCAGAATGGAAAAATCGTTCTCATAAACTTCAAAATAGAATTGGATAGTTATGGAAACAAAAACAGATAGACTTAATCGGCTATTTAAGGATTGGGAAGAAAACGTAAGTGGATATAAAGGTAAATTTATAAAGGATGGGATTATAAATGAACCTTTATACGATAATGCCTCAAAGAAAATACTTTTTATAGCAAAAGAACCCAATGACCCTGACCAAGAAAGTTGGGACTTTAGAGAATTCTGGAATAAAGAAGTTAAGTATGTATTTTCCTATCGTATTGCGGAATGGAGTTATGGATTATTAAATGATTTCCCACCCTATGACACTATTTGGGCAACCGAAGATTCTGCCCTAAATGCAATAAAACAAATAGCATTTATGAATATAAAGAAGACTGGTGGTGTTGGAAGTTCCAGCCTTGAAGAAATAAAAGACCATTTAAAGCAGAATGATAAGTTTATTCATGAAGAGATTGAAATTATTAATCCTGAAATAATAATAACTGGATTGACGGATTTAAGAACAGAATTATTTCCAAATCAAGAATGGATTAAAAGTGGTTATGATATTGAAATTACGAGATTCAATAGTGCCAAAGTCATTGATTTTTATCATCCATCTTCTCGGAATGCTCCAGCAGCATCTTATAGCCTATTGCAAAATATAGTACATTCTGAAAATTTCAATCGGTTATAAAACCCACTATCATTATTTTTAACTAAATGAAAGAACATAATACATTTTGGATAAATAATTTCAAGGATACTTTTAAATTGGGCATTAAAAAATTTTAAAAAATGAAAACATTGCTATTAATTTTGGTAACAGTTCTATCATTAAACTGTGCCTACTCCCAAAAAATAAAAGAATCAGAAGTCCCTGCTTCGGTAAAAGCAAAATTCCAGTCATTGCATCCAGACATAAAGGATGTTAATTGGATAAAACATAAAAAAGGGGATTATGAAGCAGAATTCACGCTAAACAAATCAGAGTTCGGTGTATCAATTGATTCTCTTGGTAATCTAAAAGAAACCGAAATGGAAATGAAGGTTTCTGAATTGTCAAAAGAAATTTTTGAATATGTAGCAAAAAATTATCCTGATTATGCAATCACCGAAGCATCACAAATTACTTATGCTGATGGGAAGCCGATGTATGAGGCAGAAATAACCAAAGGAAAAGATAGTTTTGATTTGCTTTTTGACAGTTCTTTCAAATATGTTAAAAAAGGTCATTTTTAAAAATAAGCAATAAATTTTTTTTGTTCATTTTCCGAGATTAATGCACTTTTTTACACCAAAGAAAATTATAAAGCAAAATTAATCCACTGTACCTTTAGTGGTATTTGAATTTTCTGATAATCAAATATTTTGTAAATTAGCCATAATCTTTATTGAGCGATAAGTTTAGGTTTTAACGCAGTTCCTCGTTTCGCAATCCTCAAATTTATTAAGTGAATCGAGGAACTGCTTTTTAAAGAAAAGACAATTTTAAAATATTCCCATAAGGCGACACTATCTATTTCCTACCCATCAGGATTGTATCGCAGACATTGACTTTCACAGTAAATAAGTGTCGCCTTTCTTTTAATTTCTCTATTGTTCAGGAGAATTTTACCACCGAGTCATCAGCCTTGTTTTTCAGAGATTACACTATTGAATGGCAACTATCTTAAATCATTAGTTTCCACCTAAATATATGTGAATAATATAACTTATTTCTGCAATTGTGTAACGCTTTTTTGATATAGCGAACTTACCTTTGTTTGGCACTCCATCCATGTATAATCAACTTAATATTGGTTATACCCTATAATAAGAACGGGAGGACATTATAAAAGTAGATAGATTAAGTAATTATTAAAAAGTAACACTATGGGAAATTTTGTAATTAAAAAAGCCGCAAACGGTGAGCACTATTTTAACTTAAAAGCAGCCAATTTTCAAGTTATACTCACCAGTCAAATGTATTCTTCAAAATCAGCTTGCTTTAATGGCATTGAGTCAGTAAGAAACAATTGTTCTGATGATAGCAGATATGAACGTAAACAGTCCATCAACAATAAGCATTATTTTGTTCTGAAGGCATCTAATGGAGGGATAATTGGTAATAGTGAGATGTATGCTTCTAAAGCAGGTATGGAGAATGGGATTGAATCTGTCAAAAAAAATGGTAGAAATACAACAGTTATTGACGAATAAACTTACTTCCGATCTATAAGCAAGACAATAAACGCAAAGCCTTACTTAATTAAAATCTTAGTCCAATTTTCTTGGATTAGATTGAACGATTCAGTAAAACCATAAAGGAAGATATAATCTTATAGCATACTATCTCCTGAGTATATTACCAAAGGGAGATAAATATCCATCTGCGTTCCAAGCGTCAATGTTTGATGCCTCTTTTAAGCCATTTACGGTCAGGTTTCATGACCGATGAGGCACAGACATACGAAAACCCATAAAATTAGTGGAGATGCAGCGAAATTACTTGTACTGCATTCCAATTTTCATTTTCAGATTTTTAGGTAAAAGATTCATTAAATGTTAATTGTTTGGATGAACTTTTATCAAAGATTAAAAGGATAACAATATATTCTCATCCTCACCCAAATAATCAAAAATAAATTTTGTATTAAAAAGTATGGTCAAAATCCCCTCTGAACGAGGTAATGAATTATAGTCCGTTTATTTGTGATAGAGGCAAATGAAGTGTAAAAATCTTTAGGTTGGGAAACTTCTACATCAAAATCATATTATTTCTTACACAGTTTAGGAGTCTATTCTTTCAGGATTAACGGCATAATTTAATGAGAACCAATAAAATAAAGTAGTTTTTTGTTAGTTAATTGCTTAACTTGCGATGCGATGCAATAATTATAGGTTAATTATTAACGTACATTTCTTGTTTGAATTGTCTTTTCTGATTAACCTATTACTTCTCATCTACTCGGAACGTCAGACTTCTCAAATCCGTTCCCTTCGTTAGCAGGTGCAATTCGGAGCACTGAAATTTCAAACGAAATTTAAATTATTTCGGATGAAAACAGAAATTGACGAAAAAATAATTACAAAAACAACCCATTGTGAAATGGAATTTGCATGTCTACAAAATGGTGCAAATGTTTGCTGTAAAGTTGAACAATACTTTGCTAATAGGTATTTATTTGTAAATGCTCAGATAGCAAATATTGCAATTACAAAACGACATTTAAAAGTTCATTCACCAGATGTGCCTGTTCGACAAGAATAAAAATCTTTAAAAAGTATGGATTAGGATATTAAAGAAATCATTGAATATTAATAAATAGTTTTCTTCAACAAGCATATTTTCCATTTCACTTCTATATTGAAATACTCCAATTTTAAAACAAACAATTATGTCAAGAAAGGAAATGAGTAAAAAAGGGAAATTGGACGAGTTAATCTCTGCTAACAAAGAAGTGGCAGATGAGTTAGTCATTGCTAACAAAGAAAATGCAGATGAGTTAATCATTGCAAACATAGGGAAAGCAAAACGTGCAGAAGAGTTAGTCATTGCTAACGTAGAGAAAGCAAAACGTGCAGCTGAGTTAGTCATTGCTAAGGTAGAGAAAGCAAAACGTGCAGCAGAGTTAGTTATTGCTAATAAAGAACTTGCCTTTCAAAACAGCGAGAAACAAAAACGTTCAGCAGAATTAGTCATGGCTAACGTAGAGAAACAAAAACGTGCAGCTGAGTTAGTCATTGCTAAGGTAGAGAAAGCAAAACATGCAGCTGAGTTAGTCATTGCTAACAAAGAACTTGCCTTTCAAAACAGTGAGAAACAAAAGCGTGCAGCTGAGTTAGTCATTGCTAAAGTAGAGAAAACAAAACGTGCAGGTGAGTTAGTCATTGCTAACGTTGAGAAAGCAAAACGTGCAGCTGAGTTAATCAATGCTAAAATAGAGAAAGCAAAACATGCAGCAGAGTTAGTCATTGCTAACGAAGAACTTGTGCTGGCAAATAAGCAGGAAAAACTTGCTAAAGAAAAATATATCGAATTATATAATTTTGCACCAGCAGGTTACTTAACACTTTCCAGAGAAGGTAAAATCATTGAAATAAACCTAAGTGGGGCAAATATGCTTGGCATAGAACGTCAGCTTATTAAAAACAGAATGTTTGGCTTTTTTGTTTCAGACGATGCAAAATCAATTTTCAATCTCTTTCTCAAGAAGGTATTTAACAACAAAGCCAATGAAACATGCGAGGTAAATTTGTCAACCAATAGCGACTTACAAAAGTGTGTTCGCCTTATCTGTATCGCTTCCGAAAGTGGAAAACAATGCCTTGTGAACATGGTTGATATCACCGAGCGCAAACGGGCAGAGGATGCTTTGCATGAAAGCGAAGAGAAGTATGCTAAGGCTTTCCAGTCATCCCCCTTTTCACTTACTCTAACGAGAGTGAAAGATGGAAAAATCATCGAAGTCAACGATGCATTTACCTCGGTTTTGGGTTTCACCAGAGAAGAGGCAATTGCCAATTCAGTGATTGGACTTAACTTGTGGGTAGATATAGAAGAGCGAAAATGGGTAATATCTACACTTCTTGATGGAGGGGATGTTGCAGAAAAGGAATTCTTATTCAGAAAAAAGAATGGGGAAATTTATACGGGTTTGTTTTCCTCTAAAATCATTAATCTCAATAACGAACCCCACCTTATATCCAGTATCTATGACATCACCGAACGTAAAAAGACTGAATTAGAATTAATTAAAGCCAAAGAAAAAGCCGAAGAAAGCGACCGCCTTAAATCTACCTTCCTTACTAATATGAGCCATGAGATACGTACTCCCATGAATGGAATTCTCGGATTTACTGAACTCTTAAAAGAACCGAACTTGACAAGTGATGACCAACAAGATTTTATTCAAATCATCCAGATTAGTGGCGCACGTATGCTCAATACCATCAATAATATTGTTGATGTTTCGAAAATTGAATCGGGACTTATTCAAGTTGATATTAAGGAAACGAATATTAACGAGAAAATGGAATTCACTTATAAGTTCTTTAAACCAGAAGTTGAGATTAAAGGTTTGCAGTTTTTCTTTAAAAACACTTTGCCATCAAAAGAAGCCATCATTAAAACAGACAATGAAAAAGTCTATGGAATAATGACTAACCTTATTAAAAATGCCATTAAGTTTACTTATGAAGGTTCAATTGAATTCGGTTATGAAAAAAAAGGGAATTACCTTGAATTCTTTGTGAAAGATACGGGGATAGGCATTCCAAAGAATCAGAAGGAACTAATTTTTGAGAGATTCAGGCAGGGTAGTGAATCGCATAACCGAGGTTATGAAGGCAGTGGTTTGGGTTTATCCATAGCGAAATCCTATGTAGAAATGCTTGGTGGAGAAATATGGGTGGAAAGCGAAGAAGGGAAAGGCTCAATATTTTATTTTACCATTCCTTACAATGCTGTATCGGAAGAAAAAATAGAAATAATAAATGCGGTTTCTGCAGAACATAAAGAAGTTCAGTTAAAAAACCTGAAAATATTAATTGTCGAAGACGATGAAATATCGTATTCATTCCTCACCCGAATACTCCAGAAAATCAGTTATGAAGTTTTACATGCAATAACAGGAGTTAAAGCCGTTGAGGCTTGTCGTAATAATCCTGACCTTGATTTGGTTTTGATGGACATTAGAATGCCCGTTATGGATGGAAATGAAGCCACACGTCAAATCCGTCAATTTAACAGAGACGTAATCATTATTGCACAAACAGCATATGGATTTTCAGGAGACAGGGAAAAGGCAATAGAAGCGGGATGCAACGATTATATTACAAAACCAATTTCTAAGACCTTATTGATAGAGTTAATCTTAAAGCATATTAATAAGTAGAAAATGAATACTAACCGTTAATGCGGTACTTCCTTTACTCCACAAGTACTGGAGAAATGCAGCGAGACAATAATAAATACCAACTCTTCAGTTTAAAATAAGTAAACGATTATTTGGCAATTGAAGCCATTCGTGCCAATATCATGCTGAAATCCAATTTCATATATTAAAAAATTGTAACTTTGGGAATATGCTGTAAATGGTAAATAACAATGTCGGTTTTTTGGCAAATAGTAATGTAGGTATTTTAGCAATTAGCAATGCTGGGTTTTTAGCAAATAAGAATGTAGGTTTTTAAAATCCTCCCCTTTTCCCA
>JBEKWS010000042.1:0-14062 GCA_049512815.1 Bacteroidales bacterium
AGAAGAAACTTGAATGATTTTTTTCTCACTTATAAAACCAAAACAAAATGAAAAAGACAAGATTGAAAAACCTGACAAAAAATACCTTACTGGGTATTTTTGCAATAATGATTGTGTTTTTATTTAACTCGTGTGCGACAAATATTAGTTTCTTAAATTCAACGGTTGCTCCGGCAGCAAGAGGTACAGTAAAGGTAAAAAGTGACAATAACAAGAATTACGTTATTCAGATATCTCTGACAGATTTAGCTGAATCCACAAGACTGACACCATCAAAACTAACCTATATAGTCTGGATGGTTACTGACAGGGGATTAACGAAAAATGTTGGACAGTTAAATAGTTCAAAAGGCTTCATGTCAAAACAGCTTAAAGGATCTTTTAAGACAGTATCTTCAGATAAACCAGTCCAGGTATTTATAACAGCTGAAGATGATGCAAGTGTTCAATATCCGGGTACGCAAGTTGTATTGTCTACTGATAAGTTTCAACTGTAATCATCAGACCAACTGAGGAAGTAATAGTCGGATAAAGACTTTCATTGTAAAAGCAGATAAGAATAAGCTGCAATGAAATGGAGGTTTCGTCGCTGTTAACTCAAATGTGTGAATGATGTAACTTATTCCAAAAATTATGTAATGGTTCAGGGAATTGAGAGAAATACCTTTGTCAGTGTAATAGTTTACTCACAAATACAACATAAATAAAATTAATAAAATTTCTAAACAGAATAACATTAACAAATAATCTTACAATCATGGGAAATTTACTTTACGTCGTTGCAGTAATTTTGATTATTGCATGGGCAATCGGATTTATCGGCTATAGCGCCGGTGGCATTATACACATACTTCTTGTTATTGCAATAATTGCAATAATCCTTAGACTTATTCAAGGCCGGAGGGTACTTTAAAGCAACTAATAATTAAAAAAACTATCATGAAAAAATTTGCAATTTGTTTAATGGCAACTTGCTTGTCATTAACATTACTTACGTTTCAATCGAATGCTGCAACTACTGATAAACCTTCATCTTCTGGTGTTACAAAACCACCTGAGCCTGTAGAATCAGCAGGAGTCAAAGCCTTGCTGAAAAGGGTTGACCAATTTAATACAATGGATAATTCAAAATTGATTTCGCATGACAAGAAAAATTCACAGGTTGAAATACGTGAAACAGGACGTCACCATAGGAATGGAGGCGTAGTTTATGTTTCAGCAGGTGCAATAATTCTTATTGTATTGTTAGTGATTATTTTATTATAAATAATTGAACAAAAATCATGGCAAATCTGTTTTTTAATAGCAGTAGCCATGATTATTGTATAGGTAATACGATTTATCGGGTATTGTAGATGAGAAACGATACTCATCGTATTTATTATTTCAATTATTGAATTAATACTCAGAGTAATACAAAGAAGAAAAGTTCTTTAATATAATCACATTATTATTAATAATTAAAAAATAAGACTATGAGTTCAGGAAAAGTATTATTAGGCGTATTGGCAGGCGTCGCTGCCGGTGCATTACTTGGGATTTTATTTGCTCCCGACAAAGGTTGGAATACACGGAAAAAGATCTATAAAAAAAGCGAAGATTATGTGGATGCATTAAGAGAAAAATTCGATGAATTTCTTGATAACGTTTCCACCAAAGTTGATGAGGTAAAGGAAGAAGTTACGGACTTTTCCGAACAAGCCAAAGCTAAAGTAAATGAAGTTAAAAAAGGAACAAAAACCGCAACCAGCTAAAATGTTCCCCATTTATTTTAAACATTATAAACGGGATAAAAATCATGGAAATAGAAACATTGAAGACTAATATTCCTCATGCAAAGGATAACAGGTCATCTAATTGTACATTGTTAGGTTTTGATTTGCCGTCCTTAGTTGATACTATGAAACAAAGTTATACCTGGGCAAATGGCGAACTTAATGCTTTGACTCTTTTGAAAAGTCGCGATAAGCAGATTATTCTTACCGTGATACATGAAGGAACAGAAATAAAATCCTTTCAGTCAAATGACTCAATTACTTTTCAGATAGTTAAGGGCCACTTAAGGTTTCATATCCGTAAGGACACTGTGACTCTTAATAAAGGTCAACTGATGACACTTAATGAACACATAAAGTACTCTCTCTCTACGCAGGAAGAAACTGTATTCCTTTTAACAATTTCAACCAGCACTTCAAAAGTGACACATAATTGATTATGCTGGTGAACGTACAACTTTATCGAGACTAAGACATGGAAGATAATACTAAGTTGCTTGAATCGTTGCTGGAAAGAGCTACTGAATACGGTAAAACAAGCTATGAGTTAGTAAAACTTAAAGCACTTGACAAAACAACGGATGTCGTTTCTACTTTAATACCTCATTCTGTTGTCGTTGCCCTGATTGCATCATTCATGCTTTTTCTTAACCTGGGATTAGCTTTATGGCTGGGCGAAGTCCTTGGTAAAACATTTTATGGATTCTTTGTTGTAGCTGCTTTTTATATTATTACAGGGATCATTGTTCATTTCTTCATGCATAAATGGCTTAAGAGGCTTGTCGGTAATTATTTCATTAGACACGTGCTTAAATAAAATCACATGCAAAACATAACTTCCATTGCCGGGCTTAAAAATGCAATTCAATTATTAGAAATTGAGCAAGGTATTAAAGGTCAGCTATTAAAAGAACAATTCTACCTTACATACGAAAGTTTAAAACCTATTAATATTCTGAAGAAAACTTTGAAGGAAATCTCTTCATCGCCATACCTGATCGATAACATTTCAGGTACTGCCATGGGTTTAGCCAGCGGTTTCCTTTCAAAGAAAATATTTGTAGGGACATCTGGCAATATTTTTAGAAAGCTTATCGGCTCTCTTTTGCAGTTTGGTATAACAAATGTTGTTACTCAAAATTCTGACATTATTAAATCAGTCGGCCATGCCATATTTCAACATTTTCTCCGCAAAAGAGAAATGAATTCCAGAAGCCGTGTCAGGTGAAGAATTAAAATTACCATATTACGCAAAGGTTACCATTTTTCTGGTTGGCTTAATTGCTTTACTAGCGATATTGTACATCGCTAAAAGCATTATTATCCCAATCGTTTTCGCAATAATTATTGCAATTGTGCTCCATCCGGTTGTAAATTTTTTTGTACGGATTAAAATAAACAGGGTATTAGCTATTGTGATCACTATGTTGCTTACCTTTTTAGTAATTGCCGCTTTTGGCGCTGTTTTAATTTCGCAGGCAAGCAAGTTTAGCGAATCATGGCCGACCCTGGTCGATAAATTTACATCAATACTTAACCAGACTATCTCTGACGCTGCTGATTATTTCGATAAAGACCCACAAAAGATCCATGAATGGATCACAAAAACGGCGGGCGAATTAGTCAATATCAGTACCGCTGCAATCGGGCAAACAATAGTCGTCCTCGGTAACGGATTGGTAGTATTGTTTTTAATACCATTTTACATCTTTATGATATTATTTTATCAACCTATATTGATTGAGTTTATCCGCAGGCTCTCCGGATCAAATTACGAAAGTCATGTGAGGGAAATAGTTACTCAGATCAAAACTGTTATTCAACGGTATCTTGTGGGACTGGTTATTGAAGCTGTTATGATGGCAATAATGAATACCGCAGCTCTTTTGGTACTTGGAATTGAATACGCTTTCATTCTTGGCATTCTTGCAGCATTACTCAATGCCATTCCGTATATAGGGGGGATAATTGCAGTAGCAATGCCCATGATGGTTGCCCTGGTCACCAAACCAACACCCTGGTACGCTTTTTATGTTCTGGCAGCCTACTACTTCATCCAACTGATAGACAATCACTACATCGTTCCATATATAGTTGCATCAAAAATAAAAATCAATGCGCTTTTCTCTGTAATAGTGGTCCTTGCGGGAAATGCTCTTTGGGGCATACCTGGTATGTTTCTTTCCATGCCGTTACTTGCCATTGTAAAACTCATTTGCGACCATATAGAACCTTTGAAACCATGGGGATTTTTATTAGGCGACACTATGCCTCCATTATTAAAAATCACACAGATTATAAAAAAAATTAAAATGAAATCTACATGATAGATGTTAAAAAAGAAGGTATAATACTTGAGAAAACTGATTTGGAATTTGAGAACGGAGGGGTACTGAATCCGGCAGTAATACGCGAGGGTGACAATGTTCATCTTTTTTACCGTGCAGTGCAAAAAGGAAATCATTCAAGTATTGGTTATTGCAGGCTCGATGGCCCGTTGACAATTGCTGAACGGTGGGATAAGCCTTTTATGGTCCCAGAATTCGGATATGAATCGCATGGAGTAGAAGATCCCCGTATAGTGAAGATTGATGACATTTATTATATGACCTACACCGGGTACGATGGAACAAATGCCCGTGGGGCCTTAGCTACATCGGAAGATTTAATGCATTTTAAAAAACAGGGACTCATTGTTCCTCCCATCACCTTTGCTAGATTTGTATTTCTAATAAAATCAGAAGGTGGAGTTAATGAAAAATATTACCACGATAACAAGTTTTACAACCCAAACGCTGATCCTAAAAAAAAAGTGATGCTATGGGATAAAAATCTAGTTTTTTTCCCCCGAAGAATCGAAGGCAATCTGGTATTTCTTCACCGTATCAGACCAGGCATTCAAATCGTTTCTGTAAAAAGCTTAAAGGATCTCACCAAAGAATTTTGGGAAAATTATTTTCTTAAACTGCAAGATCATATTGTCCTCGATCCTGTCTTTGCCCACGAGTCAAGCTATATTGGCAGTGGCTGCCCTCCGATTGAAACAGACCACGGCTGGTTGTTGATTTACCATGGAGCCGAAGAAACTAAAAGAGGGGTTGTTTATTCTGCTTGTGCAGCAGCCTTGCTTGATTTAAATAATCCTGCCAGAGTGATAGCGCGGTTGCCTTATGCTTTGTTTTCACCAGAATATGAATGGGAATTAAAAGGAGACGTTAATAATGTGGTTTTTCCTACGGGTACTGCGTTGTTTGGAGATACTTTATTTATTTATTACGGAGCGGCTGATTCACGTATTGCCTGTGCCTCCTTGAGTTTATCCGCATTATTGGCAGAATTATTAGCACATACTGTTAAAGATGAAAAATAAAACCGTTTCCAATCAATCCAAAAATAGTGTAAATCAATACAAAGAGTTGATTGGCCCGGGAAATATAGTATATCCACAACTTGCGCTGATAAGAAATGAACTAAATTATATACAGGATCATACTAATGATCTGCCTGAAATCTTGTTTATCACCTCTTATCCACCCCGGGAATGTGGCATAGCAACCTATTCTCAGGATTTGATAAAGGCACTTAATAATAAATTCAGTAATTCATTATCTATTAAAGTGTGTGCATTGGAATCGAGTGACACTAATTATGAATACCCGGGTGAAGTAAAATATATTCTTAAGACATCAATTGCAGCAAGATATAGAAAACTGGCATTAAAAATTAACAGTGATGATCAAATCAAAATCATCCTGATCCAACATGAGTTTGGCTTTTATAAAGCTCAGGAGCACACATTTCTGCAATTTCTGGACGAACTTTCTAAGCCGGTTATCATAGTTTTTCATACAGTGCTGCCAAATCCTGATATACTGTTAAAATTAGAAATAAGAAAAATTTCAGCTATTTGCGAATCAATAGTGGTTATGACCAATAATTCTGCACGGCTCTTAACAGATATGTATAATGTACCACATCAGAAAATAACAGTCATTGCTCATGGCACTCATCTGGTTCTTCACGTCAATAAAGAATTATTGAAAAAAAAATATGGGTTGGAAAGACATGAAGTCCTTACTACTTTTGGCCTGCTAAGTTCGGGGAAGAGTATTGAGACTACATTAATCGCTTTGCCTGCCATTATAAAAGCCAGTCCAGATGTTAAATTCCTGGTAATCGGAAAAACACATCCTGAAGTTAAAAAAGAAGAAGGAGAAAAATATAGGGAAAGTCTTGAGCAAATTGTAGAAAAAAATTCCCTCCAGGATCATGTAATATTTATTAACAGTTATTTAGCATTGCCTGAACTGCTTGAATATTTACAACTTACGGATATTTACCTGTTTACCTCTAACGATCCTAATCAGGCTGTAAGCGGTACTTTTGCTTACGCTATGAGTTGCGGCTGTCCTATCATTTCTACACCTATTCCTCATGCAAAGGAAGTATTGACAGAGGATACAGGAATTATTATTGATTTTCGCAATTCACAACAATTAGCCGATGGGGTTATCAGGTTATTGAATGATGCCCCATTACGAAGGAATATCACAATAAATACTTTGCAGAAAATAGTACCCACAGCATGGGAAAATATTGCCGTTGAACATACCATGATGTTCAAAAAGATAGCTGGCGATAAAATTGGAATACAATATAATCTCCCGGCTATAAACCTTAACCATATAAAACTAATGACGACCGATACCGGGATTATCCAGTTTTCAAAAATCAATCAGCCTGATCTCAGTTCCGGTTATACCCTGGATGATAATGCCAGGGCACTTGTTGCAATGTGTATGTATTTTAAATTGACCGGCGATGAAAAGAGTATGTTCTACATACAAAAATATCTAAGTTTTATTAGACGGTGTCTGCAACCTTCCGGCGATTTTTTAAATTACGTTGATTATGAAAACAAATTTTCAGATCAAAACAAAGTTACCAATTTAGACGATGCTAATGGAAGGGCTCTGTGGGCACTTGGGTATTTAGTCTCAGTAGAGGATTTACTTTCGGAGGATATTGTATCTGAGGCCAATGCGATCATTAAAGAAATATTACCTCATGTAGAATCGATGCATTCCACCCGAGCTATGGCTTTTGCCATTAAAGGTTTGTATTACTGCTGTGGTACTTCAAAATCGCGAGAATATCTCACTCTTGTAAAAACACTGGCAAAACGGTTGGTACAGATGTATAAACATGAGTCAGTTGGAAAATGGAACTGGTTTGAAGGATATCTCACGTATGCTAACAGCGTTTTGCCTGAGGCTATGTTATATGCATGGTTGTTAACAGGAGAAACCATTTATAAAGACATTGCCATATCTTCCCTTAATTTTCTTTTGTTGCAAACCTTTAATAAAAATGGTATAGAAGTAATTTCTAACAAGAACTGGCTGCAAAAAGGACAGGTAGCAGGTCATTTTGGTGAACAACCAATTGATGTTGCCTATACAATTATGACATTAAGTGAATTCTACGATGTATTTGCTGACGAAGACTACCTCTTGAATATGGAAACTGCATTCAACTGGTTTTTAGGGAACAACCGCTTACATCAGATAATCTATAATCCCTGTACCGGCGGTTGTCACGATGGGTTGGAAGAAGCTCATGTTAACCTCAATCAGGGAGCAGAATCAACAGTAAGTTACCTGATGGCACGATTGACGGTGGAAAAACATAAGAATCCGGATAAAACATCGGGTAGCCAATTTCCAGGTTTTAGTGAAAAGAAATCGATTAAAAAAGAAGCAAAGGTTCTGCCGGCAATAGAAAACTCGAACTTGTCGACTTCAAATTACTTCATTACAAATGCATATGGAATAACCAAGAAAAAAGCAAAGCGCTGAAAAACATTTCAATGATGAAATAAAATGAAAAACCGGACATCTTCCTTAAATACCTGATTTAGGATTAAACATTTTTTATAAATAATTAAGGTTAAAATAAGACCAAAGAACCATGCAAGTTACTGTGACCAGAAAGGATAGTAAATTTTTACCTGATCCTACCAGGGTAATCGCCCGCTTCTTTTATATTTCAAATGAAAGAAGTAAAAATATTATCCGCAATGTACTGGCTATGTCTGATCGTGAAGTATTTATAGTATTAAGTCAGGTACTGAGAGGTTATTCTAGGCGTCACAGGAATATATCAATGATATTTGAAACACATTTTAATAAACTGGCTAACCTGTTTGATGAGTTGGGAATAAAACCAGGCAAAATAAATCAATCACGAAAAGCGCTTATAGGCTCATATTTAACAATGGAATACTCAATTGAATCGACAGCATTTTTTAATCCATCAATAGTGGAAGATCCCGATCAATCGGAATTGGGCCCGGATGAGAAAAGAGTGATTTTTAGTTTCAGGGCTACGGGTGAAGGTCATATTTCATCAATTGTTTTTCGTTCGGCTATTATTGATAAAAATAATGATCTGATTACTGAACCTGTCGGAACGATGTTGGCAGAAGCGGAGCGGATCAAAAGGCATATTTACAATAAAGAATCATTTATTAAGAAGCTTGATGAAATGCGTGATTTCGACAATAAACTTTCTCCGCTTTTTGTATTAGAAAAATTGGGCGACAGATTTACTTATGGTGAACTGAAAAAGGCTGTGGAAGAGATAAGAAAAACGCATCGACTTCCACCAAATAAAGAATTAATTATTAATCAAATGATGTGGTTGGCTCTGTCACATTATGAAATTGAATTTTCACTTGATTCGGCAATT
This sequence comes from Bacteroidales bacterium, assembly GCA_049512815.1. GTDB lineage: Bacteria > Bacteroidota > Bacteroidia > Bacteroidales > VadinHA17 > LD21. Next base: position 8,526 of record JBEKWS010000042.1, read on the forward strand.
TCCGAAAGAGTTATTTTCCCGATTTCTGATACTGAAAAAAATGGCATTGAAGATGCACGTTTTGTCAAATTCACAGATGAAAATGGTGAAGTAACTTACTATGCTACGTATACTGCTTATGATGGTATGTCCATATTACCAAAGCTGCTTGCAACCAAAGATTTCTATCATTTCAATGGTTTGCCCATTCATGGAGAACTCGCACAGAACAAAGGAATGGCATTGTTTCCAAGAAAGATAAATGGTAACTATACCATTCTGTGCAGAACAGATGGAGTAAATAACTATTTGGCTTATTCGGATAATATCAATGTCTGGCGCGAAGCTAAACTTATTCAGAAGCCTAAATATCCATGGGAACTGGTACAGGTAGGAAATTGTGGATCGCCTATCGAGACAACAGAAGGTTGGCTGGTTATAACACACGGAGTAGGACCCATGAGAGAATACGTTTTAGGAGCATCATTATATGAGCTTAGTAACCCTGAAATAGAAATTGGCAGGCTAAAAACACCTTTACTGGCTCCCAATAATGCAGAGAGAGAAGGTTATGTGCCTAATGTTGTTTATTCCTGTGGTTCTATTATTCACAATAATAGTCTTATTGTTCCTTATGGCATGTCAGACTTTTCATCTAGCTACGCTTCTATTAATTTAAATGAACTCCTGAATGAACTTAAAAACTCAAAAAACGGGTAAAAAAAACTCAAAAACAGTTGCCGTTATAGTAGCTCACCCCGATGATGAAACATTATGGGCCGGTGGGACAATACTGAGTCATCCGGCCTGGCAATGGTTTATAGTTTGTCTTTCCAGGGGAAACGATAAAGACCGATCGATAAGGTTTTATGATGCAATAAGAACTCTTAAATCGGAAGGAATTATGGGCGAACTTGATGATGGCCCTGAACAGAAGCCATTGGAGGAAAGTGAAGTTGAACAAACTATACTGAACTTATTACCTGCAAAGCATTTCGACCTGATAATTTCTCATAATCCAACCGGAGAATACACAAGACACCTCAGGCATGAGGAAGCAGGTAAAGCAGTAATTAAACTCTGGTATACTTGTAAAATATCAGCAAGCGAATTATGGACGTTTGCTTACACCGATGACAACAAAAAAAACTATCCAGTGGCTGTGGAAAATGCCAGTATCTACCGGTCACTTAAGAAACGGATATGGCTTCGAAAATATAGTATAATCACCGAAATATATGGATTTGAAAAAAGTGGTTTTGAAGCAGAAACAACACCCAGGGCAGAATCATTCTGGCAATTTACTGATCCGAACAGTGCAAAAATATGGCTTGATCAATTTGAAAATGAGCCAATTTGAAAATTTTCAAGTTATTTTTTTATGAAAGTATTATTGTTATATGATTATCCTCCTTCCCCTGGCGGGCTTGCGACCCAGGGAGATCTTCTATACAGGGGACTTGTTGAAATGGGTGTTGATGCACAGGCTGTTCATTTCGAATCAGCACAGGAGAAGGAATGGTACTATCGCTGGTTTGAACCAAATGTTGTTGTTGGTGTAGGTTACTGGGGCCACGCACCACAGTTGGTTCTTCACCCGCAACGGTATGGTGTGCAACCGGTACCATGGCTGGTTGCCGATGGTTATATTGCAAACTATCAGGAGGTTTTAAATGCTCTTCCACTTATACTGGTAACTTCGAATTGGGTGAAGGAGATGTATGTACGCGACGGGATCAATGGTGATAAAATTGAAGTGTTACCTGTTGGATGTAATACAGATAATTTTATCCCTCACAGTAAGGACGATCCGAAGATTTTGGCTGTGCGTGAATCGCTGGGTATCTCACCCGATCAGATAATGATTCTCACTGTCGGTGGCGACGCTGCTTCAAAAGGGGCACAGGAAGTAATGCAGGCACTTGCTATTATTGATACTAAAGCGCCCGATTGGAAATATGTCTGTAAAGTATGGCCCCAGCCGCGAACTCAGAAACAAAACAGAACTGATCTGGACATGGCAGCACAACTTGGAATTGAAAAGAGTGTCATCTATGCAACAAATACTATTTCACGGAAATTCATGCCTTATCTGATTGGAGCATGCGACATATATGCAGCACCTAGCCGGCTTGAAGGATTTGGAATGCCTCAGGTCGAAGCAGGCGCATGCGAAAAGCCGGTAATAGGTATAAAGGCTATGGGAATGCTTGATACACTTATACATGGCGAAACAGCTTTCCTTGCCAATGTAGCACAGAAAATAGTTATTGACCAGGTTACTCTTGGGGATGAATCAGGATTTGAAGAAAAACACAGAGTGGTATTTAAAGAGCCTCGTATAGTAGACTACCGTGCAGATGTCCATGATATTGGTAAATATCTGATGGTTCTTATGACTGATGCAGCATTACGCGAAAAAATGGGCAAAGCGGCCAGAGAGCGGGTTGTGAAAAATTTTGATTATCGTGTTGTAGCCAGACGGTTTATACAGATAATGAACGATAAATTAGGAATAAAATAATTTGAAAATTTGAAAATGAGATAATTTGAAAATGGAAAATAATGATTTTTAATTGATTTTAATTTTTCAAATCTTCAAATAGACACATTCTCAAATCTTCAAATTTACAAACCTTAGATTAAAAACTATGCAGACTGCAGACCAACTGGAGATTGATGAGGCAAAGAAGGCCGCTATTGAAGTGTTGCTTCATAATTCCCATGGGCCATACCATGGACTTCCGCGGACTGCTGGCTGGGGATATCCGGAGCCATATACGAGAGATCTGATGTTTTCTGTTTTTGGAATAGCAATATCTGAGAACAAAAAGCTTCTGGAGAGCATCCGGAAGGTGTTGGAGACGCTGGCAAAAAACCAGACAGAACATGGTCATATACCTTCCCTTGTTCACGATAAAGAGGACCGTGGATCAAGTGATTCCACTCCTTTGTTTTTGTTGGGTGTTGGCATTTTCAGAAAAGTATCGGGTGAACCTGATTTTCTTAATGATGCAGTTGAAAAAGCTCTGATCTGGATGGATTATCAAAGCCCTTCTGACAGGTACCTGGTTGCCCAGCAGCCAACAAGCGATTGGAGGGATGAGCAATGGGTGTTAGGATATGGACTGTTTGTTAACACTCTTGTTTATAGCTATCTCCGGCTCCTGGGTAAAAACAATAAAGCTGACATATTGCACAAAGAGATGAGCCGGTTCACTATTACCGGTGGAATGATGCATCGTCATGTTCACGAAGGCCTTGTCGTAAAACATAAGCCTTACTATGCTTTATGGTCATATAAGATCCATAGCAGTGAAAGGTTTGACCTGCTTGGAAATAGTCTTGCAATTCTGTCCGGATTAGCTCCGCATTCTCGTTCTGATGAAATGATTTCCTGGATAGAAGAGGAATGTGAAGGAATGAAAAAAAGTGGTGAACTGGCTGTTGATCTTCCTCCCAATTTCTTCCCCTTTACCAGACCGGAAGATCCTGATTGGCACAAACGATATTCAACATTTAACAAACCCGGAGAATACCATAATGGAGGTATCTGGCCATTTATATGCGGGTTTTATATAGCAGCTCTTGTGGCTGCGAAGAAGGACACTCTTGCCCGTGAAAAACTGGTAACGCTTACACATGTTATTAAAATGTCCAACACTGCAAAGGTCGATTTTGGATTTAATGAATGGATAAAAGCACAGGACGGTAAACCTATGGGGCAGGATTGGCAAACATGGAGTGCCGCACTTTATCTGTATGCTGCAAAATGCGTTGAAGAAAAACGAACTCCCTTTTTTGATGATATGCGCCTTTATCCAACTGAATCAAAACCAGGCTAGTACCACAATATCCATTATATTAAAGTGAAATTAAACATCATGAATTTTGTTAGCTCGGAATCTGTAAAAATAAAATATATAAATCAATTTTTAGTAATTTTTTGTCTCATCCAAATCTTCTGACTTGTAAAAAGTATTTCTAACCAAAACCAAACACATGACAACAACTGAATTCCGTAAACAATTAATAGATCTTGAACATAGTTTACTGAAGTATGCATACCGACTCAGGTTATGTACTGCTGATGCAAAAGATCTTGTACAGGAAACTTTCCTGAAAGTACTAATGAATCAGGATAAATTTGTAGATACCGGATATCTGAAAGCCTGGACATTCACAATTATGAGAAACAGTTTTATTAATAGCTACAGGCGAAACGTTTTGCAGAATACTAGTTGTGATCGTACAGATGAGTCATTTTTAATTAATCAGACAAATTCTTCAGGTTCAGATAATCCCGATTCAGCCTATTCAGTTATTGAAATTGACCGGAAAATAGAACAATTAAATGATAAATTCAGGATCCCATTAAAAATGTATATTGAAGGCTACAAGTACAAAGAGATTGCAGATTCTATCAACCTTAAGATTGGAACTGTAAAAAGCAGAATTTTCCTGGCACGAAAAGTACTGATGAACCAACTGAGCAAGTAAGAGAAATTTCAGTCTCCATAGTTCACTTGATATGTGAATTATTAAAGCAAAAAACGTTCAAGAATTTTTAAACAAAAATTACGATCAATACGATTATATCTAAAATTAATAGATAAATAAATTTAACAGATCAAAAGAAAGAATAAAACGAGTTAGAAATATTTCTTTAAACAAAATGAAAAATGGTAAATTTTCACGTATAAAACAATATGTTACTTATAAACTATTATATTTTGTGATGCCATGTCCAAACTACCTGATAACAGTAAGACATTATAAACACCTGATCTAAGATTTATTGGCATCCGGACATTTGAAACACCTGTAACTAACAATTTCTCAATAAAAAGTTTCCCGGCAGTATCAAATATTCTGATAATCTGGGGGGATATTGTTGGATCTTGTATTGAGAATGTACTGCTGTATACAAATAAAATAGAAAGAACATGGTGGACGGGATTAGGACTTATGGTCATAACGATTTTAGCAGAAGTTGCATCTTTAATTGGGTTAATAATATTATTAGTAATTGATTTGGCAGAAATACTTGCTGCCTGTCCACCAGTGACTGTCTGCAATGGATTATTTGCAGGTTTTGTGTAGGAAACTGTGATAATATCACCAAATTTTATTGCACTTGCTAAAGTTAACAGAACATTGCTTCCGGATATTGAAACTGAATTTACTGTTCTGGCTATTGAGTTAACGAGAACCGAAAAAACTGATGAAGCTGGAACAATATTGGCAAGAGTCATATTATAAGTCATTTCCAGAAGAGAGGGTGTTGCATTTTCAACAGCGGCAGAGGTAAATGCAGGAATAGGATTAGTTGAACCAGACTGCGTTTCGAATGGTCCGAGATCCGGTCCTTTACCACTAAAAGGAATTCCGACATCTATACCTGCGTCTATTAAATCCGATCCTGTTACAAGATGCAGAAAATTCATATCTGGCAAACTTCCATCTGCTTTTCGCGGACGAGCTAACTCTGTCCCGTCAACGTCTGCAAAATCTGCAGCAGAAACTACTAATCCACCCTGCCAGCTATTATTACTCCT
>JBEKWS010000043.1:0-11371 GCA_049512815.1 Bacteroidales bacterium
TTCATCAACTCATTTCAACAAGTTATTCCAATATTTTTTTAAATATAGTACGAATAATCGAAAAATTGTAAGAGTTAAAGATTTTTGATTATATCTACCGCCATGTGGCGGTTTAGTTCAACGTTTGAGGCTATGTACAGTGCGGGATTTAAAAGCACTTCTGTATCAATATACAACAAAATTAATAGAAAGTACTTTCTTTAGCAACCTTCTAAAACCCGCATTGTATATAGCCTGTGTTGTGCCGTCGTGCATTTTTTATTCTATCAATCAATTTGTCATTATATTATCACTTAATCTCTCAACCACTTAATCGGATGGCCTAAATCTCTTTTTATCGCTTCCATCTCAGCACTATGCCACATTTCGTGTTTAAAACACCATGATATTGCTTCATATTTTGTGTCAGCAACTGGATGTTTAAATGGAATCGGCTCTAACTTATCACCCAAAATATCATCGCTCAGTTTAGTCAGGTTTTCAATGCAAATTTCATGAACAGTGTCAAATAGTTCTTTTAACTTTGCTGTTTGTATGAAATCTTTCTCAACAGACCTATGTAATGAACCCATTCCATTGAAAATCTTATTATATTGTGGAACAGGGATCAAATTATTGACCCTTTCATTTCTCCCTGTTATCACTGTAATAGCGTGAAAATTTTGAGCCATCATCACATGTCCAATTTGCCAGACAAAATTTGAATCAGTATTTTCAGGAATCGTATACCACAAATTTTGAGGAATCTCCGAAATCAATCGGTTTACAAAATTCCGTGATTCAATAATCTGGTCTTTTAGAAATTCGATTTTACTCATTGTCATATTTTATCTAGTTGATAGTTTTTTTTGCATGCGGCACAACTAACGGCAGTCTGTCTAATAACCTTTTAAATATTATCAGAATTGACTTCTTTTAAACGGGATTAAGTAATGACTGGTTTTTACACACCCATAACTGTTCCATAAAAACAGATCTCTTATATTGCATTAAAATACCTCGCAGCAGGTCGTAAATTGGTAAAAATAGAGAAACGAGAACCCTGAGATACTCTTTCAGCAGATCTTTGGTCAAAATATTCCCAATTCGCCTGAGGTTATATGCGATAAACATAAACCCTACATCTGCACTTGCCCGGTCTATTCCCTTTTTTGTCAGAATATAGTTAAATCCCCATTGTCGTTTCAAAGTACCATAGGGATGTTCAACTATGGCCTGCCGGCGTTTATAGAGTTGCTCTTTCTCAAGTATGTTTCTGCGATTTATTTCATAATACTTTGCAAATGTAGTCCGTTGAATTACTCTGCCATTCTTAGATCTTGTGCATTTGGAGTGTGCCTGACAGCTTTTGCATGATCGTGTCTTGTATTGCTTAAATATGATCAGATTTCCGCGCTTATCATGTTCATTGTACCAGGTTCCATTTGTTATGAGAGATTCTCCTTGAGGACAAGTGTAAGTATCTGCCTCTTTGTCGTACATAAAATATTCAGAATTATATTCATGGTTCGGAGCCTGGCTTGTTGATGGTAGAGAGGGTATCGCAACAATGGTTTCAACTCTCAGATCCTGTACTGTTTTTAACTCTGATCCGGTATGGTAACCTTTATCATAGAGCACTGTGAATTCATTGGTTCTGAGTATGCTCTTTGCCCTTTGAACCATATTCCCCATTGCTTTGCTGTCGTTCTGATTAGTTACCTTATAGTCGATGGGAATGTTATTCTTTGAGTCAACGGTGGTTTGTACATTATAAGCTACTTCAGTGATATTATTGCGAATCATTATCTGCCGGCTCTCAGGATCAGAAATTGAGATCTGGGGTTCTCCGGATTCTTTCAGTTGTTTTTCAATATTTCTATAATTGTCTTTTCTCTGCTGTTGCTTTTTAATCTCATCTTCTATCTGTTGCCGGTTGTCTCCATCGTTTTCAGTCAGTGCCCTGGTATATTCTTCAAGCTTATTATCTATATAAGCTACATGCCTGTCTATCTTAGACTGGTTGTAGTTATTCTTCTTACTGTTTTGTGCCCGAAGCTTGGTGCTGTCACCGGCAACCGAGGAAACCGCGGAGCGGTTGACGAGCTCGACGAAGTCAATTAGTTTTCCACCGATCAGGTCAAAATGTTTGGCAATTTGAACTGTTGTCCTGAAGACTTTTTTTATGGCTTAGGGGTTGTCTCGCCTGAAGTTGGAAATTGTGTTATGATCAGGTTTTAGACACTTCATAAGCCACATTACTTCGATGTTGCGTTTACATTCTTTTTCCAGATCACGAGAATACCTCACCTTATTCAAATACCCGTAAATGAAAAGCTTAAGCAAATCAGCAGGATGATAAGCCGGCCGACCGTTTTCGACAAAATCCATTCTGAATCCATAATCTTTAATAGAAAGACTATCGACAAAAAGGTCAATTATCCGGACTTCATTATCGGGGTCAATGGATTGATCAAGTGAAACCGGGAAAAGATTAATCTGTGTTCTGTTATGTCCCTTTATGAATTTCATGTAGTTAAGGTACAAAACTCAAGGTTTTTTAAAGAAACACCTGCATCAAAGTTATGAACAAAAAAGATAGGTTTTTAGATAACTTGTCCCGATTTATCGGGAGTCTGACGGCCGCGGGTATGAAATGTAGCGGAGTGCGGAGCTGCGTCTGTATCCCACGATACAGAACTTGATGCGGGTTGAAACGCTCGCAAAACCACTGAAACCGCTATTTTTTATACCCGTTATTGTGCGCTGCCGATATTATTATAAAAAGTCATAAGTTAAATTTATTAATGATCTTTTCGTTAAACTATCTATGCGTTTTATTTTCATTATTAATTTTTTTCAGTATAATCCTTTCTTTTTCATGAAATCAGTTTGTTTTTTAGTATATCAGTTTTTTCTCCATACTATAAATTATTAGTTGATAACAACATAACTTCTTTATATCTAACCAAACAAATATAAGGTATTATTAATCAAACTTTTGACATAATCATTCTTCAAGAATTTGCTTAAACCCTAAATATATAAACAATTCTAAGAAAGAAATCAAAATCAATTCTCTAACCATTTTTTAAAATCCTGTACTTTCTCACGGCTTACTATTAAATCATCAGATTCGTTTGAATTAAGTTTAACTTTTAAACGACTATTGGAATAGCTAATGATGTCTGAAATGGCTGAAAAAGAAACAATGAATTTCCGGTTGATGCGGAAAAACTGTACCGGATCTAATAAATCTTCCAACTGATCAAGCGAATAATTGATTGCATAATCGCGTCCGGAATTATTTTGAAGAAAAGTATATTTTTCCATACTATAGAAACATTGAATATCTTCAATAGTAAACACTTTAATATGCTCACCTACATTTATTACAAATTTGTCCTTGTATTTTTTTGTAAGCGAGTGCATTATGCTATCAAATACCTGTACCGGTATCTCTTTAGGCGAGTTATTTTCTTTAAACTTATTAATCGCACTATTTAATTCATCCTGGTCAATTGGCTTTAATAAATAATCAATACTATTTACTTTAAACGCTTTAAGGGCGTATTCATCATAGGCGGTGGTGAAAATTATCGGTGTTTTAACAATGGTTTGTTCAAATATCTCGAAGCTTAACCCATCGGCAAGTTGAATGTCCATAAAAATTAAATCAGGCGCTTGATGGGTATTTAACCATTGAACAGCATTTTTAACCGATTGAATGATTTCTGCAACATCTACTGATGGGTCGAATTTATTTATTAATCCGACTAATCTTTCGGCTGCTACTTTCTCATCTTCTACAATAAGGCAATTCATATCTTAAGGTACAATAATTGGCAACTTTACAATAAACTTACTATCCGATTCAATAACTTCCACTGGTGCACCGGAAAGATATGCATATCTTTTTTTAAGGTTCTCCAGCCCCAATGGTTCTATGCCCGAATTTATTGTTTTTTTATTTTGAAGGTTGTTTCTCACGATTACAAAACCACCTTCAATTTCCATTTCAATTTTCAATGGCATATCGTCCGATATTATGTTGTGTTTGATGGCATTTTCAACCAACATTTGTATGCCCAAAGGAACAACCTGAAGGTTTTGGTCATTCGTTATATTTGAATTGAATATAAGCCCTTTACCAAACCTCATTTTTGTAAGGAAAATATAATCCTCAACAAATTTTAATTCGTCATTTATTGAAACCAGTTCTTTCTCGTTCTGCTCCAATACATACCTGTATATATCTGATAGTTTCTTGATAAAATCAGTGGCCAGTTCATGTTTTTGTTCTACCATTCCGCTCAGCGTATTCAGATTATTGAAAAGGAAATGCGGATTTACCTGGTTTTTCAATGCTTCGTATTTGGCCAACAGGTTTTCCCTTTTCAACTCTTCGTTTGCTTCAATTGATTTTTTCCAGTATTTTGTTAGATAAGTTGAATAAAAAATAGAAATAAAAGTCATGTCTAAAGAAATACCAATAACAGTCTTTACAAATACATCAATAACAAGATCTCTATCAGTCATTCTATAAACAAATTGGTCAAAAATATAGGGTACTGTTATACAAACTATTATTCCATAAATAATAAACATCAATAGGCTAATTATATTTGCTTTTTTAAGGTTTTTAGTCCAATTAAGTTTTTTGATATAAGAGTCAATTGACTTATTGCCAAACATGAATGCAAATCCATATGACCAGGGAAGTGAGGTAGTCTTTATAAAAAAAGAAAAAGATGAAAATAGTTTGGAACCATTATGAAAAAAGCTTAAAAGGATGCCAATTGCGATTACAAATAAAACCCACATAATCGTTTTTAGGATTTCCTTTCTCTTTAAGTGATTGTTATTTTTCATGATGTCCAATTTACTTCAAAAAATTCAAGCACGGGAAATTTTTATTAAAAGTTCCCGTGCTATAATGAATATTACTTTTTTCTATTCATCTTTAACTATCCTGAAACTAAGACCTGCGCCTCTATTACCTTGAGGATCTCCTCCTCGACATGCAGACCGGCATCTCCATGCAGGAAGCGAAAAACTTCCACCACGAAAAACTTTGATTTTGCCTGTTTCTGGTCCCTTTGGATTCATTTTTTCATTAATGTTATACTCACTATACCAATCACTGCACCATTCCTCCATATTGCCATGCATATCATATAATCCAAAGACATTGGGCGGAAAACTTCCAACGGGCTTGGCTTCCCTTCCTGAATTGTTATTAAAATATGCCTGATCTAATGTAAGGCTATCACCGGTATAAAAAGGAGTTGTAGTATTTGCACGGGTAGCATATTCCCGCTCAGCTTCTGTAGGCAACCTGCAGCCCATCCATTTGGCAAATGCATCGGCATCGTACCATGTTATTTGTGATACTGGCATATTTCCACGTTTAAATCCCCATGGTTTTTTCCTACTGGTGGCTTCACAAAATGCATCATATTGAGCAAAGGTTATGCAATATTTGCTCATTTTAAAGGCGCTCAATGTAACTTTGTGTTGTATTTCATCTTCTTTTCTTCCTTGTTCGGTAACAGGGCTTCCCATCATAAATGTACCTCCAGGTAAATCTGCAAATTCAATATCCGGTTTATTTATAGTAGTATTTTTTGTTATGGCATTATCCTCTGAATTTTCCAATTTTATTAAATCGCCTTTAAAAGTCTTTGTAATTTGTATTTCAGGAGTACTGTTATAAATATCCCGTAATTTAGTTAGGTTATCCGCATTGAGTGATTGCATTAATTCGCTGATCTTATTTAGGATTTCAATTTGCTCAGTACTTAACTTGTTTTGGTTATTTAAAGTATACTCCAATATAGGTGCATATTGATAAATTGTGAATTCGGTACCTAATATCGATAACAAATCAGGACTAATTTTCCCCACTATTGAAACCAGTCCAGAAGTATTTGGGGGTGCCATATACAAGTTAGGATCTATTTCCCCTTTTTGCATTTTTAACCAGGCTTCGTTACTAAAGTCAAATTTATCCCTGTTAAAATCAATCATCCCTGTGCTAGGATCCACAAGCATCCAACGCTTGTCTTTTTTGTTCCATACTTCACAAACTGTATGACTCACATGAAAACCGGGTTCTAAATATGTAGCATGACCGCAACGGACCCTAACCGGGATACCACGGTACTTTAATACTGATGCCAGTATAATTGCATATTCTCTGCAACCCAAAACCAGCTTGTCCTGAGGTTTGCGGTCTTTCACAAACCCTCTGGAGTCGTAGGAAAGAAGTCCTGCTAAAATGGATTTAGCTGTCGGATACTTTTCCATTTCATTCCATCTCTCTTCAGGGATTTGATCACGATATTGAGGTAATTCAGCATAGGGATGAATAAACTGTGATCTGATTAAGCTACAGAGCTCAGGCAAAGAGTCGGGCAGATTTTTATACAAGTATGCATATTCTCCCGGATCGGTAAATGAACTATACTGTTTATAGAAATCCAAAACAGATTCATTATTAGTAAATTTATATGCCTGCTGAGAGTCACACTCTGTTATTGTCAGGATAGAAATCATAAAAATTAAGATTGTCGTTTTCATAATGTTTTTGATTTATTATTCCTGACAAAGTTTCCCAATATCAAGGCTTAATCATAAATTAACATGACGGGTTGTTGAATTTTGCAGATGGGTTGTAAATTTGTCCATCTAAGCAATCTTTAAAATATTCCTCCTGAACATCAAAAGAGCAATGAAATTTAAAAAAGATCCAATGCACAGTAAAACAAAAACTCTTGATAAGAATGTAATATCTGTAAACGGAACAAGCTTCCAGAAGATGTCATAAATCCCCTGTATCCCCCAATAATTAACAGTAAAAACAGCCATCTTTTGCATAATTTCAGGCATTACAAATAAAGGGATCATACTGCCTCCGATACCACTCATAACAAGTACAATTATTGATGAAAATCCCTGAACCTGTTGACGTGTTTTAGCAAATGAGGCAAGAACTACACCAAAACCGGAACATGCAAAGGCTATCGTAAAAATCATAAGTACAAGAGAAGGAAGATGATGCATAATGTCTAAGCCAAAAATCAGCCAAGCGTAAACAAACATAATTATCAACTGAATAATGGAAATGATATTAGCAAATACCAATTTCCCAAAGAGGATATAATCAGGAGGTATGGGTGAGCAAAGTAACTTCTTTAGCATACCTTCCTGCTTTTCATCCAGCAGACTTCCACCTATTCCAGCTACTGAAAATAATAGCATCATTACTGATGTACCTGCCACCGAGTGAACAAGACTCATTAAATGATTTTCTTCAGAATTGTTCATTTTCCCGAAAACAAAAGCAAACAGGGTAATAAATATTATGGGCAATACAAAAGTAAGCATCATGTCTTGCCTATTACTGAAGAATAATTTCAGATCTTTCTTAACTAGTTTTATCATTTGTCTCTAAGTTGTTTGCCGGTTAAACTTAAGAATATGGTTTCAAGGTTTATCTTTTGAATATCAATATGCCGGATATCAAGACCAAACTCATTGCACTTCAATATTATTTTCGATAAATCACCCTGAATATTCATGGAATAAAAATGTATTGTATCGTCGATACGCTGGAGATCGTTCCATTCTTTTTCTATGGCATTATAACATTCATTTGTAAGGTTTGTATAAGAGATTACAACGGTTTCTTTCATCGATCCCAAAGTCCTTAATTCATTCAATGTACCCTGAGCAATTATTTTCCCATTGTCAATAATTCCGATACAGTCGCACAAACGTTCGGCCTCTTCCATATAATGGGTGGTATAAACAATTGTCATTCCCTCTTTATGTAATTTCTCCACTACTTCAAAAATCAGATTCCTGCTCTGGGGATCAATCCCAACAGTGGGTTCATCCATAAACAATATCTTAGGCCTATGAAGCAGGGCCGATGCTAAATTAACTCTGCGTTTCATTCCACCGGAATAGGTTTTTACCTTATCATTCTTCCGGTCTGTCAATCCGAGCAGGTCTAAGGTTTCATCTATACGTTCTGTTAGTTCCTGACCTGGAACCTTATACATACCTCCCCAAAATAGTAAGTTATCATATGCAGAGAACTCATTGTAAAGTGCGATTTCCTGGGTAACAACACCAATGTTCTTTTTACAATCCAACGGATTTTTCTTAAGATCATGCCCGGCAATGTTTACTTCTCCTTCATCCGGCTTAATTATTGTGCTTAGGATGGAGATCGTAGTTGTTTTACCTGCACCATTCGGCCCCAGCAATCCATAACATTCTCCTTGCGGAATGTTAAATGAGATTCCTTTCAGGGCATCAACGGTATCGAATGTTTTTCTCAGGTTTGAAACATTAATCATGTAGTCTCTTTTTTGTTATTTATCTTTTACAATTCTAAAACTAATACCCGTCCCCCTGTTTCCCGGAGGAGTACCACCTCCGCGGCAAGCGGAACGGCATCGCCAGGCAGGATCATAAAAACCACCCCCGCGATCAACTTTCAATTGGCCGGTTTCGGGACCTTTCGGGTTTAAAGTGTCGGATATATTATATTGGCCATACCAATCGTTGGTCCATTCCCAAATATTGCCGTGCATGTCGAACAATCCGAAAGCATTGGGAGGGAAACTGCCAACTGGCAAAGCTTCCTTTCTAAATGTGCCTTCTTCACAACCTGAATAAGGTTCTGTACCATTAAAATTGGCTTGTTCCGATGAAATACAATGACCTGTATAAAAAGGGGTTGTTGTATTTGCGCGAGTGGCATATTCCCATTCGGCCTCAGTAGGCAACCGGCACCCCATCCACTCGGCAAACGCCTGGGCATCGTGCCAGGTAACCTGTGAAACCGGATATTTACCCCGTAAAAATCCCCAGGGTTTTTCCCTGCCTGTAGCTTCACAAAAAGTATCATATTGCTCATAGGTAATGCAATATTTGCTCATTTTAAAAGCATTCAGGGTTACCTGATGTAGTATCTCGTCTTCTTTTCTTCCCTGCTCGGTAACAGGGCTTCCCATCATAAATGTACCTCCAGGTATATCTACAAATTCAATAATGGGTTTATTTATTGAGGAATCTTTGGTTCTCGTTTTATTTTCAGTATTTATTATAACAGGTTCAAATCTTTTTGTAAATTGAATTTGAGAAGTATTATTGTAGATTTTTTGTAATTTCGAAATATTATCAGCATCAATGGACTTCATTAATTCACTGATTCTGTTCAGGATTTCAACTTGTTTTGTAGTTAATTGATTGTTTTGAAAAACATAATCTAATATTGGCGAATATTGGCCAACTGGATATTCGGTTCCCAATATCGATACCAAATCATAACAAACGACTGTTGTCATTAGAGGCGATCCATTATATTCATTTTTGCCAGGCATCCCATATAATTTTGGATTAATTTCTTTTTTTTGCATCTTTAACCAGACATCGTTGCTGAAGTCAAATTCTTCTCTATTGAAATCAATCCTATCCGCGCTGGGATCTACCAACATCCAACGGTTGTCCTTTTCATTCCATACTTCACAGATGACGTGGTTCGAATGAAAACCAGGTATTAAATACGGGGCAAATCCATAGCGAACCCTGGCTGGAATGCCGCGATATTTAAGTATGGATGCCAGTAAGAGGGCATTATCCCGGCAGATCAACATTAATCGATTTTCAGGTTTACGATCTTTGACTAAACCCCTGGAGTCATAGGATAGAAGCCCCTCCAGAGCCGATTTTACTGTCGGATACTTTAATGATTCATTCCATCTTTCTTTGGGAATTAGTTCACGATAATTATCCAGTTCCCACCCATAGTTTATATATTGTGATCTAATGAGACGGCAAAGCTCCGGCAACGAATCAGGAAGGTTCTTATACAAATAGCCATAGTCTCCCGGATCGGTAAATGAACTATACTGTTTATAGAAATCCAAAATAGAACCACTGAATTGAATATTTTCCGTTTGTTTAACGTTTTGCTGGGAGATGCCTCCCGTTATTGTCAGGATGGAAATCATAACAATTAAGACTGTTGTTTTCATAATTTTTAATGATCGTTAATTTATTATTCCTGACAAAGTTTCCCAATTTCAAAGCTTAATCATAAATTAACATGACGAGTTGTTGAATTTTGCAGAAGAGTTGTAAAAATGAAGGAATAAAGACTGATTGGGAATATTGACGAATATGAATCCCTGCATATAAAATGATATGAAATGTAGAAAATCACCAAACAAGAAAGTTTGTTGCCATATTGGATGCTCATAGAATCATTTAGAAATGATTTCAATCTTTGAAAACAAAACGGAGTGTAAAGTTATTACCGAATTAGTATATAATTAGATGCAATAGTGTATAATTTTCATCACTAATATTACCATTGAAAAAATAAAATCTGTTTGTTTTTTGAGGTCAAATAACTTTTTTATTTAATCATTGCGGTAATATTGGTGTTGTGTGCCGGTTGCGCATAACGGGTAAGGCTATACGCCGTAAGGGATTGCGGAGTTGAGAAACTATCAACCGATACAAAACTTGATGCGGGTGATGAACTTCGCAAACCACTGAAACCTTTATTGGCTATAGCGTGTATTGTAGGCTGGCCGTTTTTAATTCTTCATATTTATTCAAATCTCATATAATGCTTTACAGCCTTTAAGTTTTCTTTATCTGTCAGCATTTCTAATAATGTAAATGCTACATCAATAGCTGTCGATGGCCCAATTGATGTTATAATATTTTTGTCCACCACTATTTTTTCATCCTTAATAATTGCTCCAAATTCAGCAAGTTGTTTTCTTCTTAGTCCGTCTAATAAGTCATAGGTAGTTGCATTTCTATTTTTTAATACTCCTGATTTCGCAACCGGAAGAGCTGCAACGCATATTGAAGCAATGATTTTTCCTTGATTATCAAATTGTCGAATCAGATTCAAGAATTTTTCATCAAATGCATCTTCATAAAATCCCGATTTTTCAAATCCACCCGGTATGGCAAGAGCATCGTAATCATTAACATTTATTTCATTAAAATCCAACTCAGGCTTTACAACAAAATTCCATGTACATTTTATTTCTTTCCTCAAACCAGTTGTTTTTAAATCCACTGGGTCAGTCCCATATATCCTACTCCAGCCTATTACATCGGTAAATACACTTGCCTCATATTCTTCAAATCCTTGTGATAAGAATAATAAAACTCTTTTCATATATTTCTCCTTTTTAATGTGCAGGGTCTTTTTTTCGGCTTGCCTACAACTGAATAGCGTTTTATACACAGTCTTATAACAGCTTTCCCATTAAAGGTAGGCATAAAATATTAAACTACTTACCAGATTGGTGTTATATAAGATTGTGTATAAAACTGAGTTGGACTAAGCCGC
>JBEKWS010000044.1:0-11205 GCA_049512815.1 Bacteroidales bacterium
TTCCCAATCCCAATACTAACATCAAAGAATTAGTTAAAACTGAAATTAATGCTCTTAAAAACTTTGATATAAATTGCAAAATTTATGAACCTTTTACGGAGCATTCACTTTACTTATTATTTGAAAAGCAGGTTTAAACGTTTGGGATAAATTTGAGATACCTTATTATGGTAATAGGGCAATAAGAAAGTACCCTTTCAAATTAAAATAGTACAATTTCTGGATCTGTCTAATCTTCTTAATGGCCTGTTAACTAGGAATGTTCGCAAATAATGAAAACTATTGATTGATAATTAGTTAAAACCTATTAATCTTAAGAAAAATCCCCGAAAAAGCCTGAAAGAAGGCACAGAATCGGTTTTTTGCTTAATAAACATGAGCAAAATAAAAAGAAGTTGCGAAACTACTCAAGAAATTAACTTTATTTCTCCATAAAAAGAGTTTTCTCTTTGAAGACATCCAGCAATATCAAAAGATTGCCCCTGCTCTTACTGAAACTAACAGGTTTATAAAAGAAATTGACAAAATTGAATAGAGCAGGAAGAAAGTGATATTTTTCTAATTAAAGTAGGTTTTTCGTAACTTTTCTTAATATGATACAAAGTACATCGGTACACTCATTAGTTATCTTCTGAAGATGATTACTGATCTTATCACGGCCCTCAAGCATCTCCTAAAGCATAGTCTTAGCAATGACATCACCTAAGGCAGTTTTGGAGGGCCAATTTATTGCGGTTTGATATTTGGCTACATCAAGGCATTCTTCTTGGGATCCAAAACTTTCCAATTTTGGGAGAGAAGTGCTTTTGAAAATACAAACGGACTAAATCGGTAGTATTTTCCAAAAGAGACTTCCTTTGAAAATATTGATGATGCAAAGATTGAGTATGTCTAAAACAAGCTGAATAATAGACCAAGAAAACATTAGGATATTTATTGCCAGATGGAATTTCTTTAAATAACTTGATAATCAATAAGTTGCATTTATAACTTGAATTCAACATTTTATTTAACTATATTTACTAATCAATAAGTTGTCCAGAGTAATTCGGGATGACGTGAATTCAGTTTTAAAAAATAGTGCTGTGTTATGATTTAACTTAAACTTAAAATGGGGGAGGGTCACTATGATTGGAATGAATTTTGTTAGTTTTTTAATTTTACTGGTAATAAGTATTGTGGTCTCAGCAGTACTGCATTACGTGCTTAAATTCTATATAAGGTCAGGTATTGTTTCATTTGTTTCAAAAGTAATCTTTGGATGGATTGGTGCCTGGTTGGGTTCTCCAGTTTTTGGATACTGGTTTGGCGGTTTGGTATATGAAAAAATATATATTATCCCGGCCATTCTTGGTTCTTTTGCATTATTGATTATAATGGTGGATTTAGTACTAACGGTTAAAAGCACTACAGCAGAAAAAACATGAGCTGCTAAGTAATTAAAACTTTCACACAACACAGCACTTTTATATTAGCAATCGATGTTATAATTCAGTGGCGATTTTACTGATTATCATAATCAAAATACATTTCTTAATCTCAAAGGCCTATTGTTTGCAAAATCCAGTCTGAGAGAGCACCTCATCCCGGAATAAACTGAGCACTAGTTTTCAGTGTTTTATAAGATCATAAGGTATTGTGTAATTGACTATTATATTGCACAATACTCTTTTCTCAATATGTTCAAATATATTCCGAAATGTTGCTCTGCAGCTCCGGGATTTGCATCTGAGGTATTTGAAAAGGAAGTATATAAACAGCGTAGTGAAATTATAAAACGTAAAAACACGATAAAATAGCGAGTTTGCCATGTGAAATAAAATAGGTTTTGTTGCCTATTCTCAACAAAAGAAAAATCGTATGAGAAAATATGGAAGAAAATATACTGAATACAGAGGAAAATCTTTGTATGATTATAAAGGATGCTGGGGTATTCCTTGCGTTTTATGAATTATCATAATTATGCTGGGAGTGCTTTTTATACTTGTTTTGTTCAGTGATTTTTTTTACAGTATAAAATAGCTTTTTCTGCTTATTCTCAACAAAAGGTAAACAGACGTAAAAATAAACTTAAAACAGAGATGAAAGCATCAAAACATAGGATTTACAGTCAAAAATTTATTTCTGATTTACATTACGAAATAATGCAGCAAATAAGAAATTGTCAGACAGAGGACGAACTTAACAGGATTGTTCAAAAAAACATAAAGCTGATTACAGGTTCTAAGGTAATTGACTGGACAGTTTACAAACGACGTTGTGAAATTATACAGCATGAAAAGCAGATATAAAATTGTATTATCTGTAAATTAACCTTGAGAAACAAATGGAGCATCTTGGACCTTTTTAAAAGCAACGCGATACCTCAAAAGAACTGACTATTATGTGAAAGGTATTGGACTGTGGAAAATTGAAACTTCAGGCGAAGGGAAAACACAAACATTTTTAGAGTTTGACAGACTTGGATTATGACCCTGAAGCAGAAAAATAGAGCTTCCACCAACAAAATACTTGATGATTAAAAACCGTACAACCATGAAACGCAAATACGAATACCATCATACAATAATGAACAAGGAAACATTCGACACCAGGTACGGTCAAATTACCGTTACCGTAGTATGTGACAAGACCGTTACTGTAGTACATAACCATCTGGAATATCAAATTCCACATACAATGTCTGCTGACGCTTTACTTAAATGGAAGGTGACAAACCGGCAGTTATTAGAAGAGCTCAGGAAGGATGAAAGAATTAATTAAAATATCATGAAAACACAAGTTTCATTAAAACAAGATCTTCTTCATTTCTATAACGAGGGTTACTATGGTGAGCAGGTAAATGACTACATTGATGATAATGAATCTCCTTTCAAAGCTCTGAAAGGGAAGTTCACAGAATCTAACGTTCTTCGTGAAATCTACGAATTAAGCAACTCCATCTATGATGTACATGAGATGGATGTTCTGTTAAAATCACTTAGTGAAATTGGTTAAAACAAAAAACCAGAACATAAAACACATAATCATGATACAAATAGATCAGGTTTTAGTAACTAAAGATCCACGTTCACCCCTGCGTGGGCATTTTAAACTTACAATTGATGAAGTCCGTGAGTTTGGGGAAAGTTTCTTCAAACCCGGATTTACGGCTGATGTTTGGTTAACAGACGGCTCATCTTTTAGCTTTATCCATACTATTGAAGGTTGGAAGTCGTGTGAAATGATTAATGAAGGTCTTGGTGATATTTCAGAATATCCCGGAACGTTTGAAGAATCGTTAGACCAACTTTTAAAAGAGGTAAACATTCAACCTGGCAAGAATTAATAAAATATTATGTAAAACCAACTATCATGAAACACAAATACCATAAAGATCTTACAACATTGAATAAGGAAATATTCAACACCAGGTACGGTCAAATTACCGTTACCGTAGTACATGACAAGACCGTTACCATAGTACACAACCAGCTGGAATTTCAAATTCCACATTCAATGTCTGCTGACGCTTTACTAAAATGGAAAGTGACAAACCGGCAGTTATTAGAACAGCTCAGGAAGGATGAAAGAATTAATTGAAATAGTGGAAAATCAGGTCAATCAAGCACAGAAAACTGGAGTAAACTGAGCATATAAAACCTGACAAGGGTACTCAATATCACTGGATTTTATATTTAATGAGCAATATCAATGAAAGCAACTTTATTAAGAAAAGAAATTCATAATGAATTTTTTTTTCTAGTTAACAACCTACCTAATTTTATCTAGTCCGACTTCAGTACAACCCACTGAAGAAAAAGCGCAAACAGCCATATTATGTCTGAATGCGCTTTCATATTTAATATGTTACTGAAATTATACTGAAACATTTCTAGGTTTTAACTCTTTTTATTTGTTATGCTCTAAAATTATCTTCATATGGAGAATATACTGTATCTTTATCAACTAAATATCTCTAAACCAAGGATTTTCTCTTTAATTAATGGTTTTACTTTAACAAACATATTTTTCATTTCACTTTCATATTGATATACCCTAATTTTAAAACAACTTTATCGAGACAGAATATGGCTAAAAGAGAAAATTTGGATGAGTTAATCATTGCTAACGAAGAAAATGCCTTAGAGTTAGTCACTGCTAACAAAGAAGTTGCCACTCAAAACGATGAGAAAGGAAAACATGTAGCAGAGTTAATCGTTGCTAACAAAGAAAATGCCTTAGCGTTAGTCACTGCTAACAAATTAATTGCCACTCAAAACGAAGAGATAAAAAAACGTGCAGCAGAGTTAATCATTGCTTACAAAGAACTTGACTCTCAAAACAAGGAGAAAGAAAAACGTGCAGCAGAGTTAATCATTGCTAACAAAGAACTTGCCTTTCAAGCAGAGCTAATCATTGCTAATAAAGAACTTGCCTTTCAAAACGAAGAGAAACAAAAACGTGCAGAAGAGTTAATCATTGCTAATAATGAACTTAAGCAATTACTTCAATTAAATGCCGACAAAGACCGTTTTATATCAATTCTCGGACACGATTTAAGAAGCCCGTTTAATGTGCTTCTTGGTTTATCAGAGTTATTAATAGAAAACATTCGACAATACGATATTGACGAAATTGAAAGTCTCGTAAATCATATTAAAAATTCTGCACAAAACACGTATATTTTACTGGAAGACTTATTGATGTGGGTAAGAGCGGAATCTGGCAAAATTCCTTTCGAACCACAAAAATTGAATTTTACAAATATTTGTCAGGATGTAATTAAAAATTTAGAACTAAATGCGAATATTAAAAACATCACAATCAATCATTTTGCAGCGGATGAGATAAGTATTTTTGCTGATATTGATATGTTAAAAATGGTATTGAGAAATCTTATTTCGAATGCAATAAAATTTACTAACAATGGTGGACAAATTGATATTTCTGCTGAGCAAACAGATTCAACCATAACAATTTCGGTTTCAGACAATGGAATTGGAATAGAATCTGAGAGTTTAACAAAAATGTTTGATATTTCACAATTTCATACAACAACAGGGACGGCAGAAGAAAAAGGAACTGGTTTAGGATTATTGCTTTGTAAGGAATTCGTGGAAAAACATGGCGGAAAAATCTGGGTAGAGAGTGAGTTTGGTAAAAGCAGCGAATTTAAATTTACTTTGCCAATATCTACTGAACACGCTGTTTAAGTGACTACTTTTTATAATTTCCGCTAGAGTTAAAATTATATTAACCGGGGAACTGCTTTTTAAAGAAAAGACAATTTTAAAATATTTCCATAAGGCGACACATTTCATCCATTCCTGCCCATCAGGATTGAATTGCAGACATTGACTTTCACATCAAACAAGTGTCGCCTTTCTTTAAAATAACGGTCAGATGACCCAGAGGCGGTACAATCTTTTTAGCACGAGGAAATGCAGCGAGACAATTCAATTAGTACCGCCTTTTGATTTAAAGTGAACATACTCTCATGGGCAGGTGGTGTTACCTTGACACACACTCTTTTGTAAATGTTTGTATGTCTTAATTATAGCAACTACTTTTTTTTGTAAGGAAAGTATAAAGTGTTGTAATGCTGAAAGTAAGGCTTATTTGAAGTTTTTGTTATAAATTGCTATAAATAGAATATTTGGTTAAAACAACGGCATCAAAAGTAGTAGTTTTTAGAGATGCTCATAAGAAATAATCACCATTGAGTTGGCTACACAATCGTTGTGTGTCATGCTTTAGCGACAAAGCGAACATAAACGGGGATGCCGAAAACCGACCAGAGTAGGCAAAAGTAAAAACAAAAATTATGGCAAATTTTTATTGCGAGTATAGCGGGTCAAAGTATTCCAGCGTCTTATCTTTAACAGCAAGGACTTGTAGCAGACATCCAAACGGGGCAGGTAAAGGCAAGCATTCACCTGCTTTGTAAAATAGAAAAGATGAAGGAAACTATTTTTGAAATGTATAAAAACATTCCCGTTGGAAAGAATGAAATATGTAAAGAATGCAACAAAGACGGAGAGTTAGAAACTCCATTATCAATCTATTTTGTTGGAGAAAAATTTCATTCATCTGAGACACAATTTAATCACTTATTAAAATTACTAATGCCTGTAAATTCTCTACAATGGATAATGAAGATGAAATCTATGATGCATTTGACTATGCAAACAAATTCAAGTTTGGTGTTATAACAGGCAAGAAGATAGTGGCTGCTGTTAAAGCCAATGACGTTTCAGAAGTGAAACGACTTATAAATTTACCTGTTGACGAAGGTGGATTATTGCTACTACAATTTACACAAACTGATGAGTACGGCAAAATCGCTATTCAAACCGCTGAAGAAATGGATAATCAGGAGATATTGTCATTGCTTCGAAAAGGTTGAAAATAATAGCAAATTCAAGTATCATATTCCGATATAACATATTCAGAATCCCTCCCTTTTGTTGAAAGCATCCATTTTTTAAGTAATTAACCATAATTTAAAATTACATTGTGTCAGTAAACAATAACACCTAAAATCGAAGATAAAAATGTGAACTTAGCAAGAAAATGGTTAATGGTTTTTAAATTTAACATATTACAAATCCATATTGACTAATGACCATCTAAATATACACGCAATAAGTTGTGGTTATTGATGTGTTATGGGCAAGTTTAACAAACGACATGGCGGACACGGACTGCCAAAAGTACCAACAATTCGGCTCGACACTTTTTGATTGTGTCAACTGACAAAAAAAATAATTTATGCAGACCTTCGACCACTTAGAAAAAACGGGGTGACAACGAAAAGCCAGACGAGTAGTAAAAAATAAGATGAAAGATGAAAAATAAAGCAATAGTAATTACAGCCGTTCTTTTAATAATTTCATTGTGGGAGTATTTTAAAGTTATTTCTGATGGTAGTATTCGGACTGTTGAGTTTCTATCAATATTTGTTATCGGAGTATTATCAGGAGTGCTGTTAACTCAAATTATTAAAGCAATAAAGGATAGAAATAATTTTTTTTAAGTTGCAAAAGTAAATAATAGAAATCTTCTTTAAAAAGGAAGAAAGAAAACCATCCCATGACAGGCGTTTGCTGTCAGTGGAGGGACATTGGCTCGTTAGACAGGAAAGTAATAATTTTAAGGGTATGTCTTCAGTGAAACTTTTGTGATGGAACAACTCCACCGAATAGCAACCACCAAGCTGTTTTCGACAAGGTTATGAACGACACTAAAAACCCAACGAACACATTAATATGAACAGACCTAAAGCTATATTTTGTTGGAGTGGAGGAAAAGATTCTTCTTATTGCTTACATAAAGTTTTAACAGAAAATTTGTTTGATGTAGCATATTTACTCACCAACTTGAACGATAAGTTTAAAAGGATTTCAATGCACGGAGTCAGAGAAGAATTATTGGACAAGCAAGCCGAATCCATCGGTATTCCACTCTTGAAGGTAAGAGTAAATGAAGGCACAAACAATGAGTATGAAAAACAAATGAAAATAGTTTTGTTAAAAGCCAAATCAGAAGGTATTAATAATGTAATTTTTGGCGACATCTTCTTGGAAGATTTAAGATTATATCGTGAAACTAATTTAGCAAAGGTTGGAATGAAAGGAATTTTCCCATTATGGAAAATGGACACGACAATTCTCATAAATGATTTTATCTCAGGACAATTTAAAACTGTTATTTGTTGCACTAATGACGGATACCTTGGAGAAGAATGGGTAGGAAGGGAAATAGACAAATCATTTATTGAACAATTACCTGTTATCGTTGACCCTTGTGGTGAAAACGGAGAATATCACACATTTTGTTATGATGCACCTTTGTTCAAAAAGAAAATTGATTTTACAATTGGTGAAAAAGTTTACAAACCACTTGAAATAAAAACAGAAGATATTTGCACACCTTCGACAAATGTAACAACAAAAGGATTTTGGTTTTCTGATTTATTACCAAATAGTATAAACGAATGAAAACTGACGGAAGACGAAGTCCAGCACAGAATAGTACATTTGCAATAGCGATGGGTCAGTACTTCGCTGACAGTTTTGTTGATGAATGAACTTTAGTATTTCAAATCAGCATTTGTAGTGAAAGTCCTCGTATCACAAATCTGAGAAACGTTATCAACCACTGTTTCAAGTTAAAAATATTAATATAACTAAAATAAAAAATAGTAAATAAGAACTGGGTATAATTAATACGGCTTCGTGTTACTTCAGCCAAACATAAAGCCATGATGCAAGAAATCACACGCAGCAGACTTTGATATATTGAAGCAGATGATTGAAACGATAAAACCGAAATATTTTATACCAATTCATACCTTTCATGCTCAAGATTTTGTTAAGATATTTGGCAATCGAGTAATTATGAACCCCCAAAAAGTTTAATATCATGAAAAAATTAATGTTGATGTTTTTCTTTTCTCTCATATTCTTTTCCTGTGAGAAAGACTATCTAATCCCTGACAAAGAAGTTCCTGAATGGCTGAAGACAAAAATTAATCAAGATGAACAAATAATCAAAGATTCTCCTCAATTAATGAATTCTTATGGTGCTTGGTTGCGTTATGATTGGCAAAATGAATACTATTTCGAATATCATAATGTATTGAGTTCTTCTTTACCCCAACCTATTTCAACAAAAGGTGACACCCTTCATATCTATGCCACTGATATAAATACAGACTATTACAAAGAAAAATGTTGCAAGCAGTATGTTTGGAAAGCATCTGAATACAAAGATTTACCGGGGATGAAATAATTCTCTTTTGTCGCTAATATTAAGATTTACAGGATGAAATTTATAGGTTTTGATTATTATCAATACAGAACTAATAACAAATGACACATTTAAAATTCATTGCACTTCTAATCTTAGCCTTTTCACTAACAAACTGTGAAAAGAAGGATGAATTAGTTAACAGAACAACTGATGCTCAAATTGTTGGATTTGTTCTGGAAAAATGCTATTGCTGTTGGGGATGGGTAATAAAGATTGGTACAGATACTATCAAGACCGAAAATATACCTAACTTAAATCTATCTGAAAGTACCGTTTTTCCTATTGATGCAAAGATTACAATCGGCTCAAAAACAGTAATTTGTTCGGGGAAAATGGCTGATTATTATGAAATAAAAAAAATCACATTGATTAAATAAATTGTGACGACAACTAACCTTAACCTAACATGAAAACAAAAACATTAGAAAAATACTTACTTTTTTTGGTAGTAGCATTATCAACGGGAGTACTATTTATATCATGCCAGAAAGATGAAATCTCATTCCCAGACCCAAGTACTCTTCTGAAAGGGCTAACGGGTTCATGGGTTGAAATTAATATAGGTGCTGATACCATTAGTTTCAATTCTAACAAGGAGTCAGGTTATTTCAATTTATACAGAGGTTTTGCAATAACAAATGGGTATTGGTTACCCAAGATTGGAAGCACTTCGTATTCATACACAATATCAGGAGACAGTATTATTGTGGTTGATGGATTATCAAGTTCAATGGAAGGCGGAACTTATTATTTCAAGTTCGATGAACCAAATTTAACAATAAATATTGGTAAGTTTTCAAAGTACATTAGTACAAAGAAATCCATCCTGACTTTTAGAAAAATTAAATAATATCTTACATTATGAAAAAGATAATATTTCTTCAGGTAATTATTATATCCTGTTACGGATGTAAAAAGGATAATTCTTATAACTTTTCATCAAGTTTAATTGGTAAATGGTCTTGGGTTATCTCTTGTGGGGGAGTTGTAGGGTGTTTAACGCCAGAAATAGAACATATTACAATTAAACTGGTTTTTACAGCGGATTCAATTTATAATCTTTATCAGAATGATACTTTAAGATTATCCACCATATTTGGAAACATAATTTAATATGTCAAACATTTTGATCCCTGGAAGAAGTATTTGTATCTACTTACAATCAGCCTTAAAAAATAATAATTTTTCTCTTGATTCTATGGATTCTGGAACTTGGTAAAGCTGCTGGATCTTTTTCATTTCATCTATTATGAGTGTATCAACAATCCGTGCATATTGTTTTGTAGTAGAAATATTGGAATGTCCAAGCATTTTTGATACGGCCTCCATTGAAACCCCATGGGTCAGGGTTATAGTTGTTGCAAAGGTATGACGGGCAGTATGTGTTGAAAGATTTATTTTGATATCGCATAAATCAGCAATTTCCTTTAGATACGCATTCATTTTTTGGTTGCTACCAACTGGTAGAAGTTTTTGCTCCAGTAAACACACCGGATCATTCTCATATTTTTTTATAATGGCAATGGGTACTTCCAATAAGGGTATTTCACTGGGATTGCCAGTCTTTTTCCTTTTTGTTTTCAGCCATCGCTGGTTATTAATACCAATTGTTATATTTTCTCTGGTCAGGTTCTTAACATCCGAGAAAGCCAGTCCAGTAAAACAACAGAAAAGAAATATATCTTTTACCCTCCTCAAACGTTCGTTAGAAAATTCTTTATTGATAAGTAATTTTAATTCCGGGTCTGTAAGATAAGCTCTGTTAACCTCCTTAAGACGATAAGTAATACTCCTGAACGGATCTAATTTGAGCCAATCGTTTGAAAGAGCCATGCGAATGATCTTCCTTAAATTGCGGATGTATTTAACCGTTGTATTGTGTCCACAATTACGAACGGTCTTTAAATAGTGTTCAAAATTTTTAAGAAACTCATGGTTAATACTCTGCAAAGGTATATCCTGTTGCCGGTATTTTGTTTGAATAAAGTTTTTTACGTGCATCAGGGTTGTTTCATACCGTGTAAGGGTAGCAGGAGCTATATCTTTCCCAACCAGCTCTCTGCATCTTTTATTGTGTTCCAGGAACAATTCCACAAGTCCTTTTCGTCGTGAACTTTTACCCTGCAATAAATCACCCAAGGTCCTTGCAGAAACTTCCTGATCGCTATTTTCAAGTTCCTTTTTATATTGGAAGACCTTTAGTTTAAGGTGTTCAAGGTAATCGTTAATTTGTTTTGATGAGTTGGAGACACCTTTAACAATTGCTTTTCCCTGGTTCCAAAAGTGTGATTCAACGCTTTGATGTGTTGAAATCTCAGCTCTTTCACCGTTAACTGTGATTCTCATAAAAATCGTTAACTCACCATTATTCAGAGTTTTAGTTCTCTTTAAATAGAATAAGATTCTGAA
>JBEKWS010000045.1:0-11326 GCA_049512815.1 Bacteroidales bacterium
ATGCAGGTCCTGACCAGGTACTTGAATATATATTTGAAACAACAATGGATGCTGTGCTTATCAACAGTTATGAAACAGGGGTGTGGTCAGTAATTTCCGGGACTGGCGAGTTTCTTGATAGCACTTATACAAAAACCTCTGTGAAAGGACTTTCGCTGGGAGAAAATAAATTTTTATGGACGGTAAAGAATGGCTTCTGTCCCCCATCTCATGATACCACCATGATAACTGTAAATGATTTTGTCATTCCAACGCTAATCACACCAAATATGGATGGGAAGAATGATTATTTTGTAATTAGAGGATTAGCAACCCTCGGCAAGACTGAATTGATGATCTTCGACAGGAGAGGAGCTGAGGTCTATAAAAACATGAATTATGATAATTCAAATGGCAAATCTATTAGTGGGTATATTGTAATAAGACGTTAATGATGAAAAGAATAATTAAAACGTTTATTTTCCTGTTGATACCTATTAGTCTGACAGGACAATTGGCTCCTATTACCAGCCAGTATGTACTTAATCTGCTCAGCATTAACCCTGCTTATGCCGGTAATAGGGGTGCGTTAAACATAGCAGCATTTTACAGACGTCAGTGGACAGGGATTCCAGGTGCTCCTGAAACGATGACTTTGGCGGCGGATGCTCCATTCCTTGATTCAAAACTTGGACTGGGTTTTATTATAACCAATGACAAAATTGGAGTGACCAAAGAAACACATTTTCTCACAAACTACTCTTATAAAATCAGTATGGGTAAGGGAAACCTTTCTTTAGGTCTTGGTGCAGGTTTAATAACTACAAATACTGCCTGGTCTGATCTTATTGTGCTTGATCCGGGGGATGAGAGTTATCTTAGCAATTCACGTGTTTTCGTCGTTCCTGATTTTAGTTTTGGAGTTTATTATTCAAATAAGAATTTTTTTGCAGGCTTATCAGTTCCTAAACTGTTAGGATACAAGTTTAATTATAACAAGAATAAATATACTATAAGTTTTAATCCGGGTCAACATAATTATTTATTCAATACAGGTTATATATTTAATCTGTCTCAAAAAGTAAAGTTATTCCCTTCGACTCTTATTACAATTTCTCCGGGAGAGAAGTTGCTCTTTGATTTAAATGCATATGTTGGTTTAAATGACCGCATATGGGCCGGTGCCTCCTATCGGAATAATCGATCTCTAGGGGCGTTATTTCAATTTGCAATAAACAATCAATTAAGGGTTGCTTACACTTATGATTTTGATATAAGCAACTTGGGACATTACACTAATGGCTCGCATGAAATTATGCTCAGATATGAATTTCATTATAAAGTTGACGCAATTAGTCCTTTGAATTTTTGATATTTGTAACTAGTAAGATTATAAAGCCAGGCAGAGTTTGTTTTG
This sequence comes from Bacteroidales bacterium, assembly GCA_049512815.1. Taxonomy (GTDB): domain Bacteria; phylum Bacteroidota; class Bacteroidia; order Bacteroidales; family VadinHA17; genus LD21. Next base: position 1,397 of record JBEKWS010000045.1, read on the forward strand.
ATGAAAGTTTTACAATTTTATAAATAGTATAAAAAATATAATTTTAACTTTAAGTGATCATCGCGTCCTTAAGTTAAATATTGAATCATGATGAGAAAATTGGTTTTAGTAATTCTGATTACTTCTTTTTCCCAAATAATTTTGGGACAGTCAGAAACCTATATTGTTAAAAAGGCTTCCTTCAATTCGGATAAATATGATGAATTCTCTCCTGTTTATTTCAAAAATGGTATAGTCTTTTGTTCCAATAGGAACCTCGGCTTATCAAATCGTTCAACATCTCAAAATAAAGGGCTTTTTAAAATTTATTACGTTGATACTGCCGGTAAGGCAGATTGGGAAAGTGCGAAGCTGTTTTCAAAAAACCTGACGACAATATTAAATGATGGACCGGTAACCTTTAACAGTAGTAGAGATACTATTTATTATTCCAGGAATCATGACATTAGTAGTAAACTAAGTGATATCTCTGGTCCCAGGAATAAGCTGGGAATTTTTTCAGCAATAATGGTCAAAGGTCAATGGACAAAAATCATGGATTTAAGAATTAACAATGAATGGTACAATGTAACCACTCCATATCTCTCACCTGATGGTAAAAAACTATATTTTGCTTCTGACAAACCTGGAGGTTTTGGAGGTTCCGATCTATATTATAGCCAGTGGAAAAACGATCGTTGGAATGATCCTGTGAATTTGGGCCCTGTTATTAATACAAAAGGGAATGAATCATATCCTTTCATTAATCCTGCCGGAGAACTGTTCTTCTCTTCTGATGGACGCCCAGGTCACGGTGGAAAGGATATTTTCTTTTCATTGTATTCGGATTCTGCATGGCTTGAGCCTGTTTGTCTTGATCCCCCCATTAATTCGCAATTCGATGATTTCGGTATAGTAACAGATACGCTGATGAATGAAGGATATTTTTCATCCAACAGGGATAAATCAATTGATATTTATCATTTTAAAACAAATCTTCCACAAATCCTTTATAAGAGCATCCAGAAAAAGAATCAGTATTGTTTCATGTTCACCGATAGCGGAGCTCTTGTAATTGATACTTTAAACCTTAAGTATATCTGGAATTTTGGAGATGGAGAAAAGGCTTCCGGGAGAGTGGTAAGTCATTGTTTCCCGGGTGCCGGGAAATATACAGTCAAGCTTGATGTTGTTGAAAAAAACACGCGAAATTTATTTTTCTCAAAATTGATATACAACCTTGAACTCCGGGATTTTAATCAACCATTTATTAATTCTCCTGATATAGTTGTCAAAGGAGATATAGTGAAATTTGATGGGCTTAGGTCTAACATTCCCGGATATAGAGTTTTAAATTATTCCTGGGATTTCAGAGACGGGAACAAATCGTTTGGCAAAAATGTTGAGCATTCTTTTAAGGAACCTGGTGAATATCTTGTCAATCTGACAGTAACATTAAAATCTGACTCGACAGGAAATGAGCATAAAACAGGTGTTTCAAAGAAAATACAAGTTTTAAATGATGCAAGGGTATCTTACACGGCCCATATCGATTCTGTAAAAACCAATTTGCCTGATATAAGAACATATGAAAATGCACTTATAAAAACTCAGTTTTCTGCAGAAACAGAATTCCGGAAGGACGCAGTTTTTAATGTTGAATTACTTTCATCCAAAAACAAAATTGGATTAGATAACAAGATCTTCAGAAATGTACCGAAGAAGTATACAATAACTGAAAAATTTATTCCTGAGGATATCACTTATAGTTATGTAGTCGATCAGCAGATGAGTCTGATGGCAACATATCCAGCATACAATGAATTGTTTGCACTTGGATTTAAAAATGTCAGGATAAAAATATTTGTCCTTAAAGAGCCAGCTGAAAAGGAACTTCATAATCTTATAAATAGAAATGGTGCATATGCTGGTTCTTATTTTGATAGTTCTGACAGGCTGACATCAAATGCATTTATTATGCTTGACCAGATAGTAAAACTGATGAATAAGTACCCTTTTTTAAGACTTGAAGTTGCTGTTCATTCTGATAATACTGGATCTGCAGCGACTAGTCTTATGTTATCTCAATCGCGTTCACAATTGCTGGTTGGCTATCTGATTAACAGGGGTATAAGTTCGAAAAGACTGGTCGCAACAGGTTTTGGCGGATCCAAGCCTATTGCGCCCAATTTCCTGGAAAAAGACAGAAAATTGAACCGCCGGATAGATTTCATAATAATTAATAACTAATATTAATATTTAGTCTCCAATAAGGAAGAATTTTCCTTTGCTTTAGCCTTCTTAAGAGGTTATAATAAAGCTTTGCATCCAAAACTTTCCCTATGTTTCAAAAAAAAATATTAGATCAATTTCTTTCGATAGTTGAAAAATTTGGATCTAATAATGCATTCTGTATAAGTGAAAAATTTTATACTTATTCTGATTTCGCCCGTAATATTTCTAAAATCCGTAAAGCTCTGGAAACGGCGGGAACCCAAACTTCTAATATCGGGCTAATTGCAAATGATGACATAGAAACATATGCATCAATTTTTGCACTTTGGTTGGAAGGGTTAGCTTATGTGCCAATTCACCCTCATCAACCAGTTGAAAGGAGTATGGAAATAATCTCTCAGGCAAACATTAATCTTATAATTAGTTCAAGTGATAATGATTTATTTTTAAATTTTAAAATTATTAAAACAAAAGGTTTAAAGTTTGAAGGGTTAAATTTACTTCCTAAACCGGCTGAAGATGAGGTAAATGCATATATTTTGTTTACGTCAGGCAGTACTGGTAAGCCAAAAGGTGTCCCTATTACAAGAAGAAATTTAGATGCTTTTATGCAATCGTTCTTAAGTGTTGGATTTGATTTAAATCAATCTGACCGATGTCTTCAGTGTTTTGATCTGACTTTTGATGTATCTGTGCAATCATTTTTGTTTCCTCTGATAACAGGTGCCTGTACCTACACTATACCCCACGATCAAATTAAATATAGTTATGTGTATGGGTTGTTAGAGGATCATAAATTAACTTTCAGTGTAATGGCACCTTCTATGTTACGCTACCTGCGACCCTATTTTGATGAGTTAAATGTTCCGAGTATGAAATACTGCATACTTACTGCAGAAGCTTCGTCGGTTGACTTGTTAAGAGAATGGTCAAATTGTATTCCTAACGCAGAAATATTTGATTTTTATGGACCTACTGAAGCCACAATTTATTGCACGTATTATAAATTTAACAGGAATGGGATTAATAAACATTTAAATGGAATGTTGTCAATCGGGAAGGCTATGACTGGGTTAACCGCTATTATTTTAAATGAAGAAGGAAATGAATTGGGCTCAAATCAAAAAGGAGAACTGTGTATATCTGGCAGTCAGTTAACTCCCGGGTATTGGAACGATCAACAAAAAACAGCGGAATCATTTTTTGAAAGGGAACGGGAAGGTTCTGTTTCTCGTTTCTATAAAACAGGTGATTCTTGCTACATTGATGCTGAAGGAGATATTTTATATGCCGGAAGATTGGATTTCCAGGTAAAAATTCAGGGTTATCGAATAGAACTTGGTGAAATAGAATATCACGCGCGTGAATATTTAAAAGGTCAAAATACCGTTGCCGTTTCGTTTGAAAACAAATCGGGAAATGTGGAAATTGCATTGTTTGTCGAAGGCGTCTTAACTGATACAAGTATTTTATTGGAATATTTAAAGTCAAAATTGCCCTATTATATGGTTCCTACCAAATTACTCGTTAGTAAGAATTTTCCGTTGAATTCAAATGGAAAGACAGATAGAAAAATACTGAAAAGCTTAATAACACCATAATTATGGATGAATTTTTTATTAGAAAAGCTACACTCAATGATGTTCCTTTTCTGGTTGAAACTATCATTGAAGCTGAAAAAAGTGGAACTGATAAATTGTCATACTCAACAGTTTTTGACTTATCCCTTGAGGAAGTAAGGAAATATTTGGCAGATATGTTCAATGAAGAGGTTGACGGATGCGAGCTTTCTGTTTCAAGTTTTTTGGTTGCAGAACTTGATGGGCAAGTTGCTGCTGCAGCCAGCGCATGGATAGAAGGTAGCGAAGGAATCTCTTCTTCAATCTTAAAAGGGAATCTGTTGAGTTATATCCTTCCGAAAAAGTGTATCCAAAAAGCGACATCTCTGAATCCTGTTATTCGTGATTTGCATATTGAATATACTCCTGATTCAATCCAGGTTGGTTCTGCATATGTGTCAGAGACATTTCGGGGAAAAAATTTATGCGGTTTGCTGATAAGCAAACAATTAAAATTTTTGTCGCAAATCAGGCCTGATATTTCAAAAGTATTTGCTCAATTATTTGAATGTAACCTGCCATCTATAAGGATGTGTGAAAAATTAGGTTTTAAGACGGTTATGAAAATAGAGTCTGCAAATGAAGAAGTTCTTCATTATTTGCCATTTAACAAAAAGATCTTAATGACAAAAGAATTATTTATAAAATAATCAATAAAACCATGGAAAGAACAGAACTTGTTAGCAAATTAACTGCAGTTTTTAGAAAAGTATTTAAGAACAACTCCTTAAATCTTACAAATGAATTAACTGCAAATGATGTTGATAATTGGGATTCCTTATCTCACATGCTTCTAATTACGGAGATAGAAAATACATTTTCAATTAAGTTTAAATTGAAAGATTTGAATAAAATGCGTAAGGTGGGCGATATGATTGATATTATAATGTCCAAATTATAATCCGTATGGTTTTTACTTCCTTTAACTTCTTAATATTCTTCCCTATACTGGTTATAGTCTACTATCTGGCGCCAGTAAAATTCAGATGGCATGTATTGCTCATTTTTAGTTATTTTTTCTACATAAACGTAAAGCCGGTTTTTTCATTATTGTTAGCAGGTGTCACTTTATCCACTTACTTGTTTACCCGGCTGATGGATAATACAAAAATAGAATCAAGAAAAAAAGTTTTCTTGATTATGAATATTGTCTTGATATTATTGCCTCTTTTTTTCTTTAAGTATTTTGGTCAGATAAATAAGAGTATTATATCACTTTTGGAATCAGTTCATTTACGATGGTGGTTACCGGAAATTAAATTAATTCTTCCGATAGGTATCTCTTTTTACACTTTTATGGCTATTGGATATACCATTGACGTTTATAGAGAAGAAATTGAATCAGAAAAGAATTTAGGAATTTTAGCATTGTTTGTATCTTTTTTCCCCTTGATTCTTTCAGGACCCATTGAACGGGCAAAAAATATGTTACCTCAATTTAAATCACTTAAGAAACTGGATTATGAGATGGTTGTTCAGGGTTCAAAATGGATGCTCTGGGGATATTTTATGAAACTTGTTGTTGCAGATAGAATTGGTATATATGTTGAAGCAATTTATAATAATATTCCATTCCATAACGGGACATCCTTATTGTTTGCTTCAACCTTATACCCTTTTCAAGTGTATGCTGATCTTGGAGGATATTCGCTGATTGCCATTGGCACTGCAAAAATTTTAGGTATTAATGTAATACAGAATTTCAGACGGCCTTTTTTTGCTACTTCCATGTCTGAATTTTGGCGTCGCTGGCATATTTCGCTTATATCCTGGCTTACTGATTACATTTATACCCCTTTGTCATTCGTTTTAAGAAAATATGGTATATGGGGGATTGTAATTGCTCTATTAATAACATTCATGATAAGTGGAATTTGGCATGGAGCCGCCTTGACATTTATTGTTTGGGGATTGATGCAAGGTTTGTTTTTAAGTATTGAAGCATTATTGAAAAACAGAAGAATCCTGATTGAAAAAAAGTACAATCTAAACAACAAGATATTATATATATTATTGGGTATATGTTTAACATTTGTTTTGTTTGCTTCTTCACAAATATTCGGCAGAGCAAAAAATCTGAATGAAGCATTTTTGGTTTACAAAAGAATTTTCACTACATCAGGTCCTTTATTTATCGGAAATCCATCAGCTTTTATTTTTAGCATCTTCAGTTTGTCACTGCTGCTGATAAAAGATTTTACTGATGAATTCATACCTTCTGGATTTTTGTTGTTTGAAAACAAGCATAAGTTTATCCGGATAATAGCATATAGTTCAATTATTATTCTCATCCTGTTGATAGGAGTATTTGACGGGGGACAGTTTATTTATTTTCAGTTTTAGCATAATGTTGATCAAAAAGATAATTCTTAATTTAATTATTGTTACAGTTGTCGTACTGGTTCTTGATTTTACAATAGGGAGAACATTACGTCATTTTTATTTTAAGGAAACCTCAGGGTTTCATTTTCGTACAACACACTCAATGGAAAAAACAGAAGCTGATATCTTGGTATTTGGTTCATCACGAGCCAATCATCATTATATTCCAGAAATTTTTGAAGATTCGTTAAAAATGACTTTTTATAATACAGGAAGAGATGGGAATGGCATTTTCTTTCAAACAGCAGTGTTAAGATCTGCATTAAAACGTTATACACCTAAATTAATTATTATAGACTATTACGGGGAGTTTGCAAAAAATGAAGAGGCTTATGACGGGCTACAATCATTATTGCCTTATTACAGAACCCATGAAGAAATCAGAAAATTTATTACACTAAAAAGTTCATTTGAAAGAATAAAGCTCATTTCAGAAATATATCCTTTTAATTCCCAGATTCTTTCCATAGCAATTGGAAATTTAGAAGTTAATAAAAAAAGATATGATGACAATAAAGGGTATGTTCCTCTTAATACAGTATGGCAATCTAAAATTGATACTATTAGCAATTATCAAATCTATCCTGTCGATTCCGGTAAAATAATAGCTTTAAGAGAATTTTTAGATCTGGCAAAAAAATCGGAAATAAGAGTTCTTGTGATTTATTCGCCAATTTTTCAAAAGTTTGAAAAGAAACAGGAAATTGAAATATGCAGGGATATATGTTCTATTGAAAATGTTCCATTTTGGGATTATTCAAAAGATACATTGTTCATTAATCATAATAATATTTTTCGAGATGTGCAACACCTAAATAATAACGGAGCAAAGATTTTTTCAAATTTAATTGTTAATAGAATTAAAAACGATCTCTTAAATGCTCCACTTAATAGGAGGGTCGAACAAAAGCATTAGTTATTAGCCCCTTTTTAATTTTTTGCCAGGTTCTTTTTAAATAATTCCTTGAAATTGACATGTAAAAGTCTTCTCTAATTATTCTTGATCAGAAAAACTAACCACAAAGTGTAATCCTCTTATTTATTTAAACTAATAAGGTATAAGAATAAACCAATAATAAACTATTCCAAGGGTTTGGCGAATTGTTTTTAGAAGTTTATTTATCCTTGAATGGTTATACTTATAATCCGGAAGTGAAATAATTCCAATTTTGTACTTCTCATTAAGTATTTTATTATAAGTCATCCAGGTTCGTCTGGCATGTGTTCCCAGACTTATTATATTTATTCCTTTAATATCTAATTTTGTCGTATTAAGCCAATCACGGAATGCAAGTGCACTTGTAAGGGTTCTGTTTATTTTAACTTTTTTGCCCGGAATAGCTAAAATTAAAGAGGAATCTATACCCAATGATAAAAGCCTATTCCTTGCAAACTCAGCACAGGAATTGAAATGGTTAATGATCCTGTTCTTCCCATCCAGAGCTCCAATGTCATATTCAGAGTTATCCTGATACAAGAGCTTCATTTTATGATCAAAAATAATTTCTTTAACATATAAATTCCGATCACCCCAATCTCCAAGTTCGTCATTAGTGAACTGAACCAGGATGGAATCAATTTCTTTCAGATTTCCCTCCCAGTTAACTTGATATTTTCTTTTTCTTTTTTCAGCAAAAAAATCAGCTGCCAGCGAATCATTAATAAATAAGTTGAAATGAGCTCGATTTATTCCTCCCAGTTCGCTAAAAGCATTTACTTCAATTATATGAGGACCGGACTTACTTATTCCAAAGAGCTTGTTTTTGGGATAAAAAATCAGGTATCCGTTCTCTGGGAGTACATAATAATCCGTAATAGATTTAAGACCTGTAGTAATAATATAATCATATCCGGTTTTCTGAAATTCTTCATATGCCAACTTAAGAGCATAATCGGGAAGCCATCCTTCAACAATAAGAATATTTGCTTTAACTTGTTCTGATTTAGAAAGATAACCTGAGAGATAATTGAAAGCAGGTTTTATGAAAAGATACCCAAAAGAAAGAATAATAATAAGAATAAATATTATGATAAACAACCGTTTTTTTCTCATGAGTTCTTACTGATTAATACTGCCTTTTAGATTATCGGCTAAGGTTAAAATCACCAGGAATTATCTTCTTGTGAAAGCTATCGATATGTTTATTAGTAATAATGACTACAGTCAACAGCCTGTCATCGTTTTATTATCAAAACCCGACAACCTTGAAATCGGTGTTATAAATTGTCTTGAAAATTGAGCATCATACTTAAATAATACTTTGTTAATCATGTCATTTATTCATTTTAATTTAATATCCTTCACGTTTACTATTCATTAAGGTTATAAACTAACAGCAAATATAAATTTCTGATTAAAACAAAATTAATGAGAGCTGGATAAGATAATCTGTTCTGGCTATCCGGGTTATTAGTTCGCAACTATTAGTTTCTGAGAAAATAAATTTAAGTTACCCACAACCAACTTCAATAGATAAACACCTGATTTAAGACTTATAGGAATTTTTGCATATTTAGTATCTGGGTTTAACACATCCTCGAAGACAATCTTACCGGAAAGATCAGTTATTAAGATTTTGTCACGATCCATAGTAGGTTCTTCAATTGAAATATTAAGAAAATCACTGGCTGGATTTGGATAAATACTTATGTTTCCCTTATTGGTATTACCACTGCCTAAGTTTTCCTGAGAAGTGCCGATTATTTTAAATTCAGAAATTATGTTCCAGGTATTCAATGAGTTGCCATGCCCTATATATTTTATATATGAATACTCTGTACCTGTGTTTGAGGAAGGAAAATCAAATACCTGTCTATCCCCGGAGAAATTGCATGATACTTCTTTGGTTAAAATAGGTTCCCAGATAAGATTATCTTTAGATGCATATATATCAAAATATGATTCATACTGTTGTCCCTGTAAAAAAGCCAGCTCCACATGGCTTATTTTGAATGGTTCAGCTAATTTTAAAAGAAGCCATTGATTATCTCCATTTGAGGACCATTTAGTTGCAGTGTTACCATCAGTAATGTTATTAGGATAATCAGGTGATTGAAAATTACTTGCCTCAATGTTTGTTATTTTTGCTACAGTCAGTTCAGGTTTATATGGCATGATATTGATTGGGATACTTTTTGACACTATAACTTTTCCATCGGTAACCTTTAATTGAAATGTGATTATCTGAGATGTATTAACTGCAGGAGAAAGGAACTTAATTTTAGAAGTGCTGGTTGAAGAAACTGAAACATTATTTGGAACGGTCCATGTATATGTCAGAATTTCATTATTTAAATCATAAGTTCCCGATGCATCTATTTCACCAACAAAGCCAGAAAAAGCATTCGATTCAAAATTCATCACTATTACGGGTGGATCATTAGACTTATTGGCATCTTGGCAGTTGTTAGTTACTGATTTAGCAACAAAACTTGCTGCTATTCCTCCTGAAGCTGTCTGCAATGGATTACCTGTGGGTTTAGTATAAGCTACAGTTACAACATCACCATAAACGATGAGACTTGCCAGAGTCAACTGAACTTTAGTCCCTGAAATGGCAACTGTTTTAACCGTTCTGACTACTGAATTAACGAGAACCGAAAAAGCTGAAGCAGCAGGAACAATACTGGAAAGAGTCATATTATAAGTTATTCCCAGAATAGAAGGTGTTGCATTTTCAACAGACGAGCTGACATAAACAGGGTTGACAGAATT
>JBEKWS010000046.1:0-11002 GCA_049512815.1 Bacteroidales bacterium
AGTAACTCACCTTAAGTCAAAACTCCTCTAAAATAGCTACTTACAAATCTCGATAACAAAGATGTCAAAGAACTGAACTGTATGTAACTGAAAATCAATTATATTTAAGTGGACACTAATGAATTTATTTAATATTTCAACATTACAAATATACCGGGTGCATATAACTGAGAATACCTAACACAATAAAGTATGTCGGGTTTTTCACTTTTGAATGGTGACAGTCCAGATATCTGAAGTAATGCCATCTTCAGCCAGAACACGAAATTGTACTCTTTCTGTAAAGTTAATAGTTCCGGAATTGCTAATCAGCTCCCTGTTACCAATCCATGCACTTGTACCCGGGGATAACTTGAATTTAACAGGCAGATGCTTCAGATAAGCATTTTCAGTAACCTCAACCTGAATAGTCTTTTCATTATTATTGATAGAAATCGATCTGGTAAAATCGGGAATTACAAATGATACAAAATCACACTCAGAATTTTTTGCATTTTGTACATAAATTGTCCATTCTTTTTGTATGTCCCGGTTTTCAGCATAAACTGTGTAGGTCAATGGATTATTAAAGTTGTTCTTCGTAACTTTACTTACCTGCAATTTACCTGAAACTTTTGCATAGGCACCCGGAGAAAGTGTGTACCCGGCTAAAAGAGAACTCTTATTGGTTCCATATGGCATTTCTACTATTATCTTTGAATTAACAGCATCCATAGAAGAAGATTTTTGTCCCGTTATACTGAATGATTCAATATTAGCATATTCTGATGCTTTATGCCAGTGAATAGGATGAAGAAGGATTATGACCCGGTCTCCTGCCTGCAACTGATTAAGATCAAGCATTCCAATATCCCACCGAACTCCATTTATTTTAGTTGCATCTGAGAATGCTTTATTATTATTCAGGAAATAGGCTTCGTACTGTAGACCAAAATCATTCAGCTTCCCTTTTATTACAGCAATATGCTTCCCCCCAATCGGGACCGTAATATTATTATCGAAATTCGGCACTAGCGGAAAGGTGCATTCTTCAAAAAAATAATAGTTAAGATAATGATAAACCTTACAATAATTTGATCCATGAGATGCTGTACCAACAATATTTATTCCATTTGACCTGAGCCATTTCAGTTCATTGTGCAGGAATGTAACCGGATTGATATTATAAATAACCTGCAGAGTAACCAGATCATTATGCCACCCTATTTCGAAATGCTTCTCGTCCTGCATCTTTTTCAAAATAGGAATAATACTTTCCGCATGAATACTCATGTTATTTGAATTTGACAGATAATATGTAGCAGTATGCAAGATGAAATATGTTGAACGGAATCCAAGCTTAGATTCGATTTCAGAAAACTGATATGCTATATTAAGATCATTGTCAATATCATGTCTTAACCCAATAACAATCTTCTTGCTGTTGAAGGTCTGTCGAAATTCATTTAATGGTAGAACAACATATTTGCTGGTATCAGACACTTTATGAAGAAAAGCAGCATATTTCTCCCACGTGAAATTTGTATCAGGTTCCGCGGCCATAAAATTCCGCGTCTTCATCTCAGGAGTGGTGTCTTGTCTTAGGTTGCTTTCTTTTGAAATAATGTTGGATATCTTAGAATTATTTTTCTGCCCGGAAAGAGAATTAATAAAACAGAAACAGACAATTAATAAGCTAAGGATTAAATGTGGGATCCTGTTCTTTCTAAAAATCATATTCCTGTTTTAATAATTGCATTCCCCAAAAAATGTTTTGCAAAAATATATTATTAAAAACTATTTAAGCAACTTTTTTATATTATATAATTTATTCAGAGCTTCAACAGGAGTAAGATTATCTATATCAATTTCAAGGATCTCATCACGGATCTGTTTAAGCACAGGATCATCTAACTGAAAGATACTCAACTGCATTCCTTCCCTGTGGCCAGCTATATCGGCAATTGGTTTTGCTAGTTCTTTTTTATCGTGACTCTGTTCCAGCTCCTTAAGAATTTCATCTGCCCGGTTTACAACACTTCTGGGCATACCTGCCATTCTGGCAACATGTATTCCAAAACTATGTTCACTACCACCTCTCTTTAGTTTCCGGAGAAAAATGACTTTATTATTAAGTTCTTTAATTGACACATTATAGTTTTTTACCCTCGGAAATGAGTTTTCCATTTCATTAAGTTCATGATAATGAGTGGCAAACAATGTCTTTGCTCTAAGCTTATTTTCATGCAGATATTCAACCATTGCCCATGCAATTGAGATGCCATCATAAGTGCTGGTTCCCCTCCCAATTTCATCCAGCAGTACAAGACTGCGGTCAGAGAGGTTATTCAGGATGCTGGCAGTCTCATTCATCTCAACCATAAACGTTGATTCTCCCAGACTGATATTATCCGATGCTCCGACCCTTGTAAATATCTTGTCAACCATACCAATCTTTGCTGCTTTTGCCGGAACAAAGCAGCCCGTTTGTGCCATAAGAACAATAAGTGCTGTTTGTCGCAAAAGGGCAGACTTACCCGACATATTCGGTCCGGTGAGTATAATAATCTGCTGATCTTCAGTATCAAGTATGAGATCATTTGGAACATATGACTCACCAAAAGGCAATTGTTTTTCGATAACCGGGTGACGGCCTTCAGTTACATCAAGAATTCTGGAGTCATTCAGAGCCGGCCTTACGTAATTGTTTTCTAAAGAAATGACCGCAAATGATTGCAGACAATCAAGCCTTGCAATCAGTGCAGAGTTCAGTTGTATTGGCGGAATATATTCCAGGATTGCCAGTACAAGATCGGTAAAAAGTTTAGTCTCGAGCATAATAATCTTTTCTTCCGCTCCGAGTATCTTGCTTTCATATTCCTTAAGCTCCTCAGTTATATAACGTTCTGCACTCACAAGTGTTTGTTTTCTTATCCACTCGGGAGGAACCTTATCTTTATGAGTGTTTCGTACTTCAATATAATAGCCAAAAACATTATTAAAACTGACCTTAAGTGAAGATATTCCGGTACGCTCACTCTCGCGTGTCTGTAGGTCGGTAAGATAATCCTTGCCGCTATACAGTATTTTGCGTAAATCATCAAGTTCCTCTGATATTCCTGTGGCAATTGCATTTCCCTTATTAAGCTGTATAGGAGGATCGTTGTTAAGCTCTTTATCAATTTTATCGGCTATCGACTTGCAGGGATTTAATTGCTCAGCAATTTTAATAAGGGGAAGGCATCCACTTTTATTGCATAATTCCTGGAGAGGTTCTATTGCTTTCAGCGCACGCTTTAGCTGAACCACTTCCCTTGGGTTTATCCTGTTAACAGCAACTTTAGAAATAAGTCTTTCGAGGTCACCTATATGACGAATCAACTCTGCAATTTCATTTTTTAAAGCACTGTTCTCAACAAAATACTGAACAACATCAAGCCTCTCGTTTACAGGTTGAATATCTTTCAGCGGCAAAGAGATCCATCTCTTTAAGAGTCTTCCCCCCATAGGGGAAATGGTCCGATCCATTACATCTATAAGAGTTCTTGCTCCTTCATAAGGAGAGTGGAACAACTCAAGGTTTTTAATAGTAAACTTATCGAGCCAAACGTACCTGTCTTCTTCAATCCTGGACAGACTGGTAATATGTCCAAGTTGTTCGTGCTGAGTAATATCAAGATAATAGAGTATAGCTCCAGCTGCAATAATACCGAAATCGAGATTCTGAACCCCGAATCCTTTTAAAGAACTGGTTTCAAATTGTTTGAGCAACCTGTCGTTTGCTGCCTCCGGGGTAAAGATCCAGTCATCTAATTTAAAAGTATAGAATTTCGGACCAAAATAATCGAGGAACAGGTCTTTCTTTCCCTTTTCAAACAACACCTCCTTTGGCTGGAAATTATTAAGCATCTGGTCTATATATTCTATAGTACCTTCCGATGTAAGGAACTCTCCAGTGGATATATCCAGGAATGCCACACCTGCAATTTTTTTATCAATATGTACTGCGGCAAGGAAGTTATTCTCCTTATGATTTAGAACATTCTCATTCAATGAGACACCGGGAGTCACAAGCTCAATTATTCCTCTTTTAACGATGTTTTTTGTGAGCTTTGGGTCCTCAAGCTGTTCGCAGATAGCCACCCTCTGGCCTGCTCTTACAAGACGCGGCAGATAGGTGTCAAGGGCATGATAAGGAAACCCGGCAAGTTCAACAAACGAAGCCGAACCGTTTGCCCGGCGTGTCAAAGTAATCCCAAGTATTTCCGAAGTCCTGATCGCATCTTCTCCGAAGGTCTCATAAAAATCGCCTACTCTGAAAAGCAGTATCGCATCAGGATGTTTAGTCTTGATATTGTAGTACTGCTTCATCAGCGGCGTTTCAACATACTTCTGAAAATCAGACATCTGGAATGTAGCGATTAAAAAATATTTTCCATCAGGTCAGCTTGTTCCTGACAAAGATACATCGATGGTAATATTAATGAAATAGTTTTTGAATTTTATTAATATTAAGAAATGAATTAAGGAAATATCTTTATGTTTCCTTCGTGCCATTGCATCTTAGCGGCAAAAAAAATGCCGCGAAGGCTCAAAGACATAAAGAATTCACAAATAATATCATAGTTTCTATAAAAGAGTTTTTTAACTTGCTGTTAATAATATTATAGTTTTTAATGATATTAATTGACTACCTATCCCAAGTCGCTTGAAAATCAATTTATTTACCCCATTCCCAGGGGGAGTAAATTGATTTTTACTGCGTCGAACTCGCACTTGCGTGCTCGGTTCTTCGCTCCCCTTGGGGACGGGGTAAACGAAGAAAATCAATAGATATGTATAAGGTTCTTATACTCGGAGCAGGGCTGGTTGTCAAACCGATGGTCGAATACCTTCTTAAGAATAATTTCAGGCTGATGATTGCATCTCCAATGAAAGAGAGAGCTGACGCAATGATAAATGGAAATCCTCTTGGATCTTCACTCGACTGGTCAATGGATGACCCTGCAATGCTTGAAAAGCTTATTGCTGAATATGATATAACAGTAAGTCTTTTACCATATAAGTATCATTCTGATGTTGCATTAGTTTGCCTCCGGCATGGGAAATCTCTTGTTACCACATCTTATGTTCAGCCCGGTATGAAGGACCTCAATGAAGCTGCCAAAAATGCCGGTGTATTATTCTTAAACGAGATTGGTCTCGATCCGGGATTAGATCATATGTCGGCAATGAAAATTATTGATTATATCCATAACAGAGGTGGAAAGGTTGAAGAGTTTTATTCATTTTGCGGAGCCCTTCCGGCTCCTGAGTCTGCCGATAATCCATTGAAATATAAGTTCTCATGGAGCCCAAAAGGTGTCATTCTTGCAAGCAGGAACAGTGCACTTTACCTGAAAAAAGGAAAAAAGGTCTTCATTGAACCGGTAAACCTCTTTAAAGACAGGTTTAACTATAATTTCCCCGGTATTGGTGATCTTGATATCTATCCAAACAGAGATTCGATCAGCTATATCGACATCTACAGTATACCCGAAACAAAAACTATGTATCGCGGTACATTCAGATACAAAGGGTGGTGCGAAGCTCTGGATGCAATGAAGAGTCTTAAGCTGCTCGATGATAATGTAAAAGATTATAGCAGAATTAGTTATGCTGAATTCCTTGCAGAAAGAGGTGGATTGGAAGTTAAAGATCTTAAGAAAAACATAGCTTTAAAGCTGGGAATTCCTGTGGAATCTACTGCTATTGAATCACTCGATTATCTTGGTTTTTTCAGTGATGAAAAACTACAGTATTATGAAACAACCCCGTTTGATATCACTTCTGACCGGATGATAAAAAAGATGTTATTATCTGATGAGGAGCGTGACATGGTTATACTTCAACATATTTTTCTTTCTTCTTATCCTGATGGAAAGAGGGAAGTCATTAAATCATCGATGCTTGAATTCGGATCTCCTTCCACAAATACAGCTATTGCCCGAACAGTTGCACTGCCTGCTGCCATTGCAGTTAAAATGATTCTTGAAAAAAAGATAGAATTAGCGGGTGTTTACCGGCCCGTTGTACCTCAGATTTATAATCCGGTTCTTAATGAATTAAAGATCCTTGGCATCGAAATGAAGGAGGAGTTCAGATTGCCGGAAAGGGAGATGATAATCAGCTAATTTTATTAGTATATAGTCATCACAACCACCCCGTCCCTGCTAAAGCGGGTCCACCCCTCCTTTGAAAAGGAGGGGAAACTATTGATTTTTAATGTTCTAACTTTCTCCTCCTTTTTGAAGGAGGAGTACCCCCAACTTTCCTGAAATATTCAAGTATCCAGTCTCGCCTGCTTTCCGGTTCATTTACTATCTGTCTAATAATCGTAATTAACCCCCAAACCAAAATTACTTATTCTTTCTTAACTAATTTGTTTGACACAAAAGTTGAAGAGATCCTCTCATTTTACAAGAAACGTTGGGATATTGAAGTCTTTTTCAGATTTTTAAAGCAGGAATTAAACTTAGTCCATATAACATCAACAAGTGAAAATGGCATGATGGTTATGATGTATATGACAATGATCGCATCAATGCTAGTATTGACCTATAAAAGGATGAACAATGTTGGACACAAAACAGCTGTCAGGAGAATATCGTTTGAGCTAAATGAGTTCATAATAAAGCTAATAGTAAAGGAATGCGGGGGTGATCCAAGTTTAGTTTTTTGTTAAATGCTGAAACCAGTTTTAGTTTTTGCGTTCTTTGAAAAATCTTCCGAACACCCCTAATTGCAAATCCGCGCCAGCGTGACAAAAGTTGAGGAACGCAGCGACGAACCGGAACGAAGTGGAGCTCGGCGAAGCCAAATCCCGCTTAGGCGGGGACAAAAGTTGAAGAATGTTGAAGAGTGGAAAAGTTGAAGAGGGTTAAAATAAAAATGCCCCTAAATATTAATTCTCAGGGCATTTTATTGAAATAATGTAAATTAGTTTTTTATATTTCAAATCAGTTTTTTACCCTGGTATATGTTTCAACTCCTAGTGATTTGTTATTAACTATTTCCTCCCGAACGACCAAAACGGGTGATTGGAGCTCAAATTCCACTATAAAACTCGCTTGTTTAGGATCTGAAGCAAACTCTAATGGAACTTGTTCGCATTTGTTTTTCGCTGTGAACCATGTTGCCTGAAGCATAAGGTTTGGATCCCCTTTCATAAGTCCGGCAACAACGATTTTATCACTCTTTTTGTCATATCCCCAGGGCTGTTTCAATTCAAGTCAAACCTTTCCCTGAGTAACACTCTTGAGAGTAAATTCCAGCCCACCATTTCCGTAAGGTTTAAATTCTGCGGTATAAACAGTGTCTTTATTAGTTTCATTTTTCCAGGTGCCTATAAACTGTTTCATTAGCTCAACCTGATTGAGTTCAGTCGGTATAGTTTGTGCAAGTATTCCATTAGTACATAGTAAAATGGATACTGCAAACATTGTGAATAAATAAACTTTTTTCATAGAATTGCGTTCTAATTAATGAATACAATAAAAAATCTTGTATCATAAACATTGGCTAACTAATATTGTTCTTTCCCAAGTGCTGATCTTTATTGTTAATAATAACAGAGAGAGTAGCCTTTTGAACTGAAGGAAAGTTTTGTTAATAAATTACAAATTTATTATGTGACCTCTCAAAGCAGGTCAGGAGGAAAAAGAAAACCCGGACTTATTCAATCCTGGTTATAATATACGACAACTTTGAAAATTCATATTGCTGTTCCACCTCTTTCTCCAGTACGAATTCTGATACATTCTTCGAGTGGTGTTATAAAAATTTTTCCGTCACCGACATTTCCGGCTCCGTTTGTACGGGCGGCTTTTAGTATTGCATTAACTGTTATATCGACAAAGGCATCATTAACACCTATTTCGATTTTGATTTTAGGTATCAGGTCAGGAACAATGATCTGTCCCCTGTACATCTCTTCAATTCTTTGCTGGCCGTGACCTGAAACACGGCTGACAGTGATTCTTTTTATTTCAGCTTCGATAAGTGCTTCACGCACTTTATCAAGCTGAACTTCTCTGATTATTGCGGTTATAAGTTTCATTCTAATGTATTTACACAATTATCTGATTAGCTCGGATTCAACATTCCATATCCTCTTTCACCATGATAAGACCTGTCAAGACCTGCCATTTCATCATCCTCTGATGATTTAAACTTAATAAACTTGTTCAGTATGAAGACAATAATAAAAGTCATTAAAGCAGCATAAACAATTGCTACAATCACAGCGAGTGACTGTACTCCAAACTGGTTCCAAATTGTCCAGTTTCCGCCTGCAACAGTTGCAGCATCACGCATCCACGACGGACGAATGAAGAATGTAAGAAGCAGCGCTCCTACAACTCCTCCAATACCATGTATACCGAAAGCATCCAGACTATCATCGTACCCGAGTTTGTTTTTCAGCTGGATACCCATATAGCAAGTTAATGAAGCAAGAAGACCGAGAATCATTGCTCCATATGGCTGAACGACTCCTGCAGCAGGTGTAACAGCAACTAATCCTGCCAGAATTCCGGAGGCAAAACCAAGAGCTGTTGCTTTCCCCTGGTGAAAACTTTCTATCAGGATCCACGAAAGAGCCCCGGAAGCTGCAGCGACCTGCGTGGCTGTAAGTGCCTGTGCAGTGCTCAGTCCGCTTGAAACGCTGCTTCCTGCGTTAAAACCAAACCATCCAACCCAAAGTAGACCTGCACCAAGCATAGTGATCACCATGTTATTCGGACGAATCACCTGGTAAGGATAACCTCTGCGGGCACCAAGATATAATGCTGCCACCAGACCACTAACCCCTGCAGAAATATGAACAACTGTTCCTCCTGCAAAATCTATAGCCCCTTTAGCTCCAAGGTGAAAAAGGAAACCATCGGTGCTCCAAACCCAATGGCAAATAGGATTATAAACCAGCAGACTCCAGATAGCAATAAAGAAACAATAGGCTTTAAAGTTGACTCTTTCTGCAAATGCTCCGGCTATAATTGCCGGAGTGATAATTGCAAACTTTCCCTGGAACATTGAAAACACGTATTCAGGAATCCCGGCATCCATAATTTTAGTGTCGATTCCTTTTAATAAGAAATAATCTTTGCTCCATCCGAACCAGCCCCCTAAAATATTTCCTCCGAAACACATACTATATCCGACGATCACCCATAAAACACTTATTATACCCATGGCAACAAAACTGTGCATAATGGTCCCAAGCACATTTTTTGAACGCACCAGTCCGCCATAAAACATTGCTAAACCCGGAATCATAAGCAGCACCAGAGCAGTGGAAGTCAGCATCCATGCTGTGGCTCCTGAATCAATCTTAACTCCATCGGAAGCGTGCAATCCTGCTATGCTGGTAAACATGAAAACCAACAATAACAGGGATCTTTTCCAATTTAATTTCATAACTGAAAATTTTAAAACCGATAAAACTATTGTTTTTTATGACAAACATATATGTTTTTTGGGGTATTATCAATTATTTTATATGTTTTTTCATTTTTTATATCATTTTTTTAGGGGGTTGTTCATTTATTATACCATTTTTTTTGGTTTTAACTCATTTTTTTTGAGGTGTTTGGTTTTTTTTGGTAATTATGATTATATTCAGTAATCAGCTTTTGACACAAGTGTGCACCAAAAAATAAATATAGTTCATTGAAATGCTTTGTACTTGGAGATTGTAAATCTTTTCAGCTATGTGTCGATTTGAAATGTAATATCAGCTAAGGCTTAGATTTGATTTGAATTAAAATACATTACCGTTGACTTTAGCCAACGGTATATCAGCCTCATCTGCAAGGACTTTAGTCCTTCATTTGTGGGCTAAAGCCCGTCTCTGTGAAGTATTCTGAGCCGTTGGCTTTAGCCAACGGTAAGTCAAAAAACTTACAATTTTCTTTATATTTTAAATAATTCACTTTCAAACAAAATGACTCTAAAAAAGCTACTTACAAATCAGCATCACAAAGATGTCAAAGAACGAGGTTTATAATTAAAAATCAATAATATTTAAGTGAACACTAATCAGCTTTTGATTTCCTTTATAAACTGATTTATTTTCTCGTCGCCATTTCCATCCTGTCCCAGAATTTTCACAAAGGCACTTCCAATAATACCTCCTCTGGCATATTTCCCTGCATTTTTGAAGGTCTCGCGATTTGAAATTCCAAAACCAATAAGGCATGGGTTATCGAGGTTCATCTCACTTATCCTCTTAAAATACAACATCTGATCATCTGAAAAGTTACCTTTTGGCCCTGTGACGGATGAGGAAGAAACCATGTAAATAAAACCACGGCTGATTTTATCTATAGTTGAAATCCGTTCAACAGAGGATTGGGGAGAAATAAGTAAGATATTGTAAAGATTATACTTATTAAAAATGGAAAGATATTCCTCGGTGTAAACCAAAGGTGGCAGGTCGGGAAGAATAACTCCGTCTATACCAGTCTCCATACATTGCATGCAGAAGTTTTCTACACCAAACTGTATTACAGGATTTAAATATCCCATCAGCAGAAGAGGAATTTTCACTTCATTCCGTATATTATTTAACTGGTTGAAAAGCAGTTTAAGGTTCATTCCATTATGAAGTGCCTTCTCATTGCTGCGCTGGATAACAGGTCCGTCAGCCATAGGATCGGAAAAAGGCATTCCGATTTCAATCATATCGGCACCTGCATATGCAAGAGCTTTGACAATACCAGTTGTGGAATTCAGTAAAGGGTACCCCGCCGTAAAATAAACCGACAGTATATTGGTAGTTTTCTCTATAAAAAGTTTGTCAATTCGATTCATTTGTCCTGATTAATATTTTTAAATAAAAGTTGAAATCCATTAACCGCAAATTCCGATAGCTATGTAATACTTCAGAATTTCGGTAACAAAAGTATTAAATTGTAAGTTATGACAAATATTAAATGATCATCAAATTTTAAATTTAATAAATGGCTATATCTCTTATACATAG
>JBEKWS010000047.1:0-10903 GCA_049512815.1 Bacteroidales bacterium
GGGGAAATCCGTCAACTGATGACCCCCAGCTTACTGTTAAAGGTACCGTTACTGATGCCACAACAGGAGAAGCATTACCTGGTGTTAACGTTGTTGTTCGGGGAACTACTGTCGGAGTACTTACCGACGTAAAAGGTAATTATACCTTAGAGGTACCTAATGCATCCGTTACTCTGCAATTTTCTTTTATCGGCTATGTTACACAGGAAATTGCTGTGGCAGGAAAAACAGTCATTGATGTTGCACTTGCCGGCAATGTGACAGGCCTTGATGAAGTTGTAGTTGTAGGTTATGGCACCCAGAAAAGAGCAGCTATATCAGGTTCTATAGTATCAGTTTCTCCAACAAAACTAGAACAAAGTGGTGTAGCTAACCTATCTCAGGCAATTACTGGAATAACACCAGGTATTATAGTCAGGCAAACTCAGGGTGAGGTTGGAAAAGACGATGCAGAGATATACATTAGAGGTAAAGGTACGCTGGGTAGCACTAGCGCTTTGATAGTGATTGATGGAATACCAGATAGAGGCAACTTCTCACGGTTAAATCCTGATGATATAGAGTCATTTACTGTCCTAAAAGATGCTTCTGCTGCCATCTATGGTGCCCGGTCTGCAAACGGGGTTATTCTAATAACCACTAAAAGAGGTAAAAATGGAAAGGCCAAATTCAATGCTAATGTAAGTACGACCATGAGTCAGCCAACTGTTTTAATTCAATCAATTGATTCATGGAAATGGGCTGAATTTGAGAAAGAACAGAGTGACAATTTAGGTCTTGGCTGGGCCACAAATTTTAATGATCAACAAATACAGTGGATGAAAGACCAGACTAAGCCCTATGAGTATGCTAACACAAACTGGGGTAAAATTACTCAAAAAGTTTGGACACCCTCAACTAATTCATCGTTTTCTGTAAGTGGAGGTTCGGATCAACTTAACTATTATATTTCATCACAATATCTGAAACAGAACTCTCTTTTTATAGGAAACTGGCCATATGAGCAATATCAATTTAGAGCAAATTTCGATGCTAAATTGTCTAAGAGATTATCTTTAGGATTAGATTTGTATAACCGTCGTGAAAATAGAAAATATAGTAAATTTGAAACTATCGATGCTGTTAATAAAGGAGGTAGCAACTACGCCAGTAATTTTGTTGATACTTGGCCATGGCTGGTAGGTCGCCTTCCTAATGGTTCTTTGGGAAAGGGGGAACAACCAGCAGGAGGAAGCAATCCATTAGGCGTGCTTGACCCTGCCAATGGATCAAATACAGATATGACTAATTTTCTAAACACTAAACTTTCTTTTAAATGGGATATTGCTGATGGACTATCCCTTATAGCCTATGGAGCATTTGATACAAGCGATGATTCCAGAAAAAACTTTATTGGTACATTTCCTGAATATCTTTACGATACGGCAACAGAGACATATACTAAAGCCCCTGATGCTACAATGGGAGTGTTATCACAAGAAAAATGGAATTATTCTACCAATACTTACAACATAAAGTTAGATTATAAAAAATCTTTTGGATCTCATACTATTGATGCTTTTGTTTCTTATGAACAAAGTAAAAGAAAAAGTGACATGATAAGTGCTGCTCGTAAAAATTTTGTTGGTAATGATCTTCAGGAATTGCTTGGAGGTGGTTCGACAACTATGACAAATTATGGAACATCTACAGCGGATGGTAGAATTAATTATTTTGGACGTGTTAATTATGACTATGCCGAGAAATACCTTGTGACCTTTTCATTAAGACATGACGGTTCTCAAAATTTTCCTCCCAATAAAAGATTCGGTACTTTCCCTGGAATTTCTCTTGGTTGGAGGTTATCGGAAGAGTCTTTTTTAAAAGATAGTAAAGTTATAAATAACCTTAAGCTTAGAGGATCATGGGGTAAACTGGGGAATGATAATATTGTCCCTTTTCAATATTTGGGTGCCTATGCTTATGGGGTACAAGGCGATTGGGGTGTTGTGTCTGGATATGATTATGGTAATGGGGAGCAACCTGGCTTTTTTGAGTCAGTTATTGCAAATCCAAATGTCACTTGGGAGACTGCTACAACTAAAAATATCGGGTTAGAAGGTATTTTATTCAATAACTCTCTAAGTTTTGACTTTGATTACTTTACATCAAGAAGAACGGGTATTTTGATTCAAAGAAATGCATCGGTACCTGATTATACAGGCTTAGTATTACCGGATGAAAATTTAGGTAAAGTTGATAGCAAGGGATTTGAAATACAAATTAGTTATCAAAAGAAACTGACAAAAGATTTGTCCTTTGTTATAGGTGCAAACATGTCAAATGCTAAAAATAAGGTTGTGTATTTTGACGAACCTGCATCAATCCCTTCTTATCAAAAATACGAAGGGAGTTCTATTGACTCTTACTTAATTTACAATGCTATAGGTATCTATCAAAATCAAGCTGAAATTGATGCTTCCGTTCATGGACCCAATATCGGACCAGGTTGTCTACAGTTACTAGATGTGAACGGTGATGGAATTATTAACGCTCTTGATAGGGTAAGAATCAATAAAAGCAGTATTCCTACAACTCAGTATGGAATAAATTTAGGGCTTACTTATAAGAATTGGGAAGTTTTAGCCCTTATAACTGGTCAAGCAGGTGGATATAGATTTATGAATGACTATAATGACTATGTTGTTGGACCTTGGTTTGATAACAGATGGCAAAAAGAAGGGGATAATTCTTATCCGCGTGCTGAAAAAGGTTACGGACAGGGTCTTTATGATCTCAATTCATCTTTCTTTCTTGAAAGTACAGATTTTGCGAGGTTGAAAAGCCTAAGTGTCACCTATACTTTGCCAGGTAGCATTACTAAAAAATTAAAATTAGATAATGTAAGCATCTATTTAAGAGGAAATAATATAGCTATTTTAATGCAGCATTTAAAATTGCATGATCTTTACTCGGATCCTGAAACAGGTTGGTCTAATGGAACTCCTATGAGATCCTGGCAACTTGGACTAAATTTGAATTTTTAATATTAAAAAACTAAAAAGATGAAAAAAATATTATTAGCAATCTTTTGTCTGACACTAGTTTATTCTTGTAATAAACAGGTATTCGAGAAAGCACCATCAGACGAATATAGCGAGACTATTGTTTGGACCGATCCAGGTCTTGTGGACCTTTTTATCAATGAAGTTTATAATGGAATGGGGATGTGGGTTACTGATGGTTTTGGTTGGGATGCAATGACTGATCAGTGCTATTCCCTGTTTAACTGGGCCGGGGAGCAATATATTCCAAAAGGAATATTGGACCAAAATAATTCTAATGAAGTTGGTGTTGATTACAACAAAGGCGGAGATAGTCAGTCAGGTCTTTGGGGTTATATGTTTAAAAAAATTAGAGCTACCAATGTGTTTTTTGAAAGAATAGATAAAGTCCCAGCTGATCAATCCTGGTCCGACCTCAGAAAAGGTGAAATGCATTATTTAAGAGCATATTTCTATGCCAAGCTGGCAAATACATTCGGTAATGTTCCAATTATAACCAGTTCTTTTGGCTTAGATGATGATTTTTTGAATGTGAAGCAAAGTAATTTCAAAGATGTTTCTGCTTTTGTTGATTCAGAACTCGATCAAGCTATTGCATTACTTCCCTTAACAACATCAGATCCTGGACGTGTAAGTAAAGGAGCTGCAATGGCTTTAAAAGCCGAACAGCTATTATATACTGCCAGTCCGCTTCACAATGGAGGAAGTTATGATTTGGCAATATTGGAAAAAGCTAAAGTAGTCAACTCAGCTATTATAGCTACAGGCCTTTACCAACTGACGGCAGTATATGCAGATGCTACCAGGGTAAGATTTAATTCTGAGGTAATCTTTGCCAGATATATGTCTGCCAATCGAATAATTGATCAAGATAACACTATGGATCGTGATTTATCTACCGGAGGAGTAGGAGGATACACAACATATAATCCACTTCAAACTTTTGTTGATGATTATGAAGTTATTGACGGTTCCAGTACTTTTATTCCAGCAACATGGAGTAATAATGTACGTACCATAACAAGCAATCCCGCATATGATGATAATAATCCTTATATAAACAGGGACCCACGTTTTTATGCTACAATTTATTATAATGGCGCTAAGCGTAATGCTAATTATACTATTGAATCTTATATTGGTGGAAAAGATTCAAGGCAATCTACAGTATCGGCATGGTGGAATAACAGTTGGTCAAGCTACTTTGTTGCTAAATTTGTCAACCAAAGGGATGTTAATGCTTTCCCTGACAGAGCTTTTTCAAATACCATGTGGGTAGAGTCTCGTTTAGGCGAAGTTTATTTGAATCAAGCTGAAATATTATTAAAGTTAGGCGAATCAGATCCTAATGGTGACGCTCTATGGTATGTTAATCAAATACGTACAAGAGCAGGGATGCCCTCTTTAGTTACATTGGATGAAGATAAATTACGACACGAAAGAAATATTGAGCTTGCTTTTGAAGGAAAACGATACCAGGATTTACGTCGTTGGGATATTTATGATAAGGTTATGAAAACTGGGGGATGGGGTTTATCAATAGCAAAACAAAATGATGGATCGTTTGTGAGTTCTCTTTATAGTATTAATCCTCCTGGTTGGGATAATAAATTCTATTGGATTCCAATTCCTGAAGTAGAGATGAATAAAAATCCGAATCTTATACAAGCTCCGGGTTGGTAATTAATTTCTGTAGAAATATCAGCCACACTATTATTACAACCTCAGGTTAGGTTCCACAAAGTGCTGGTAAGGTTTTGAAACCTTGCCAGCACTTATTAAAGAAGGTTGTCTGTATTCATTCTAAATGATGAGACGAATACGTTTTTATTTTCTCTTTCTAATTATAGGTATTAGTGCATTTATTCAAAAGTTGAGTTATTCAATATAATCTGAATTATAAAAATCATGAAAAGAGTTATTTGCTTCATTTTTATTTCATTATCCTTTTTGTACTTTTTAACCTATTGCAAATCGGAGAATACTCTTGTTAAGACTTCTGAAAAAACTTGTAATACAATAACTTTCAATTCATCAGATAGTGATTTGAACAAAGTCTTTATGTGGGCTAAAAATCAGGCACTGGCCTATGCTTTTACAGGCGATCCGGTAGGTCAATGGTGTGAGGCAACGCTTCCTGGCAGAAAAGCTTTTTGTATGAGAGATGTTTCACATCAATGTATTGGTGCTGAAATTTTAGGTTTGAATCAGGAAAATAAAAACATGTTTACGAAATTCGTAAGTAATATCTCTGAATCAAAGAAATGGTGTTCATATTGGGAAATCAACAAATGGGATAAACCTGCACCTGTTGATTATGAAAATGACAATGATTTCTGGTATAATTTAAATGCAAATTTTGATGTCATTTATGCCTGTTGGCGTTTATATAACTGGACAGGAAATAAAACATATATCAACGATCCGGTTTTTCTTAACTTTTATAGTAAATCGCTAAATGAATACATTCATAAGTGGAAACTTGAACCTGATTCATTATTAAACAGGCCGGAACTTCTGAATGTTGATCCGAATCTAACAAATAGAATGTTTACCCATGGTTATGGATTAGCTTCTTATGCTGAAGATGTTCCCGGTCTTACAATGAGTACAGATTTAATATCTGCTATCTATCAGGGGTACATATCTTATTCTGAAATTCTGAATAACAATGGCAAGGCCGATGAAAGTAAACTTAATTCTCAAAAGGCAGAGGAGTATTCTCAGATCCTGAATACAAAGTGGTGGGATCCGGCGGCTAATCTTTATAATACTTACTATACACGTGATGGAAATTTTGGAAAAGGCGAAGGGGAAGCCTATTTACTTTGGTTTGATATATTAAAGGATTTAAATAAAATCAATTATACAATTAATAATCTGACTTCAAAAACCTGGAATGTGGAGAACATGTCATATTTCCCATATTTATTATATAAAAACGGATATTGGGACAAGGCTTATGAATATTTACTTTATTGTTCCAATCCGGCAACAGAAAGGAGAGAATATCCTGAAGTATCGTTTGGTGTAATTGAGGGCATCGTACAAGGATTGATGGGTGTTACACCCGATGCAGTCACAAGGATGATAAGGACTCTGCACAGAACAAACAGAGAGGTCACCTCAGAACTTAAAAATTTGCCTGTTCTTGGCACTTCAATTAATATTATCCATACTGGCACTACAAAATCTTCAATGAGTAACAATGGGAATAAGTCAATAACATGGCAGGCTATGTTTAGGGGCAAGTACAGTAAGGCTCAGGCTGGGAATAAATTTATGACTACAAAAACAGAAAAGGACAAACAGGGTTATGATATTTCTTATGTTGATATTTTATTAGCTCCGGGTAAGCAAATCGAGGTAACTGTTTTTTAATAAGTATGCAATTATATAAACCTTTGTTTAAACCTTGGAATTTTTAAAAATGAAAAAACATAATAATCTGTTGTTAATAGTTTTAGTTCTGAATTTAATGATTATTAGTGGTTTTACTAAAATTAGAGGTCAGGAAATCAGTGACAAGTATTATGATTGGACTTTAACAAATAAACCGGAAAGGCCATATATTCATCAATATCATCAGACTCTGACAATAAAAATGAAATATTTACTTATGAAATACCACTATCCCTTGAGCTCAATGAGATGATTCTTATAAAGTATGATTAAAAACCCTGAAATAATCAGGAAATTAATTATCAAAACTATTAAAATAGGTTTCTAATCAAAATAAATAAAATGAAAAAACAGATTTTGTGGATTGTAGCAGCATTCCTTTTTTTGAGTGCTTCGGGACAGAAATTTGAACAGTTAGCAAAAACACCTCCGATGGGTTGGAACAGCTGGAATAAATTTGAATGTGATGTGAGTGAAAAGCTCATTATGCAAGTGACAGATAAAATGGCCAGCAGCGGTATGCAAAATGCCGGTTATAAATATATTGTCATCGACGACTGCTGGCAGGTTGGCCGTGATGAAAACGGTGAAATTGTTGTGGACAAAGACCGCTTCCCAAATGGGATGAAGTACCTTGCAGATTATATTCATTCAAAAGGACTAAAATTCGGGATTTATTCTTGTGCAGGGACAAAAACATGCGAGGGACGCCCGGGAGGACGTGGACATGAATACCAGGATGCATTGACTTATGCCAGATGGGGAGTGGATTACCTGAAATATGACTGGTGCAATTCCCCGACTCAGGATGCCAAAGCTTCCTATTCAACCATGCGCGATGCACTTTATACCGCGGGCCGCCCGATAGTTTTCAGCTTATGCGAATGGGGCACTACAAAACCTTGGGAGTGGGCAAAAGACGTTGGCCACCTCTGGCGTACAACAGAGGATATTGTTGACCGCTGGGATGCCATGCTTGGAATTGTAGATGAAGAAAAAGACCTGGCCAGGTATGCCGGGCCTGGTCACTGGAACGACCCGGATATGCTCGAAGTAGGTAATGGGGAAATGACCACCGAAGAGTATAAAACCCATTTTTCAATGTGGTGCATGTTGGCTGCTCCGCTAATGGCAGGAAACGACTTACGGAATATGTCACCTGAAACAAATGGAATACTCACTAACAGAGAGATCATTGACCTGGATCAGGATACCCTTGGAATACAGGGATTTTGCTTCCGCGACAACGGAGGTTACCAAATCTGGATTAAAAGACTGGCAAATAACGAAAAAGCAGCATGCCTCCTCAATAGAAGTGATGAAGTAAAAAAAGTTCAGGTTGATTTTAATGTACTCCTGAAAGCCAATAATAATTATTGGAGTCCGGACCAGTATAACCTGGAAGACTACAAAGTGAGTGATTTATGGGAACATAAAGTAATAAATACCGGAAATAATATTGTTTATATTGAAATTCCTCCACATAGCGTTAAAGTATTTAAATTTTCTAAGAAATAAACCTACGACAAACCAAACATAGGTTCCTGAAGACACAGGTTTGTTGAGACCTGTCGAATTGGTATCGATAAGATCTAAGTACATGACAAAAAATGCCAATGCGTTGATTGTTAATATATTATATGATAAATGTTAATAAAAACATGTTCTTTTATTAGGATAAAACCCTGATATTCAGTTAGTTGGAAATGTACTACCAATACTATTTCCGACAATGAATACCAAGGTTGAAAACAAAGTTACAATTTTATCAGATACGTTGAAAAAGTTCTTCGGCGATAACATGAACTTAGCACGTATTAAGTTCTTTGGCTTATTTATCAGTGCGCTATGCAAGGTACAAATCGTTTGCTTTGAAAAACTGGCCTGTGGATTTGATACCAATGTCAGAGTTGATTCTTCGCTGCGCAGGATACAGAGATTTATATCAGAGTATTCACTGGACTCAGACATAATAGCCCGGTTTGTATTCTCTCTACTGCCCCATAAACCACCATACAGGCTTGCATTGGACAGAACTAACTGGAAGTTTGGATCAAAAAACATCAATATCCTCACTCTTGGCATTGTATATAAAGGTGTTGCCTTTCCTATTCTTTTCCATATGATGCCAAAGTTTGGAAACTCTTCAACCAGTGAGCGAAAGGATTTAATAGATCGCTTCATCAGGTTGTTTGGATCTGACAATATTGAATGTCTTCTGGCTGACAGGGAATTTGTAGGAGCCAACTGGTTGGAATATCTTAACAAACTAGGCATTGAATATTATATCCGGATACGTGAAAACTTCTGGATTGAGATACCTGGAAACGGACACATGGTAAAAGCTTCCTGGTTGTTTAATCATCTGAAGACTGGCCAGTGTGCATTTTACCACAAAATTGTTCGTGTCAAAGGACAGCTTTGCTATTTGTCTGCATCCAAAGTGATTAACAAGCAAAATGCTCCGGAACTTCAGATAATAGTATCGTTTAATAAACCGGCTAACGCTCAGACACTTTATAAAGAAAGATGGCAAATTGAATCTGCATTTAAGGCATTGAAAACAAGTGGTTTTAATATAGAAGACACTCATCTGACTGATATTGAACGGTTAAGTAAATTATTAGCGATAAGATTTAAAAAATTAAAAGGATATAATATGATAAAAAATAATTCGTACATTTTTTCCAAAAAATTTGTTTTTATTACTCTCGCAATTGTTCTTTGCTCTTCATGCAAGAACATTTCATCAGGTAATTTACTAACCGCGGATGACGATAGTATTCGTCTGGCTTCTTCCGACACCTTTTTGATCTCTATCTTTAATTGGGCCAAGAAAACATCAAATGATTATGTAGGTAGTGACAGCGACCCGGTAGGGCCTTGGTATGAGGCAGCCTTACCCAATCGTGAGGCTTTCTGCATAAGGGATGTCAGCCACCAATGCATTGGCACTGAAATCCTTTGGCAGGGGAAACAGAATCTGAATATGTTCCGTAAATTCGTGGAAAATATATCGGAAACCAAAGATTACTGTTCATACTGGGAAATAAACCGGTACAGCAAACCTGCCCCGGTTGACTATGCTTCTGATCAGGATTTCTGGTATAATCTGAATGCCAGTTTTGACATTATTGATGCTTGTTACAAGCTCTTTCTGTGGACAGGCGATAGCACCTATATCTTCGATAAAACTTTTGATTCCTTTTTTCAGTTGACACTCAATCAATATGTTGACCGGTGGCAGCTGCAACCCAACCGGATAATGGAGCGCCCTGCCATGATGAATCTTAAGCCTGAAACCGTTAAGTATAGATATACCCGAGGGATTCCTTCATATGACGAATCGCAGGATGACATGGCTGTTAGCAGCGATTTGCTAGGGATAATTTATAATGGATTTAAAACGTATGCGCAGATTCTGAAGCTGAAAAACCAAGATGAACTGAGCGCGCAGTATCAGAAGAAGGCCGCTGAATACCTCCAGTTGATTGATTCTCTGTGGTGGGATGAATCTTCCAAATCTTATTTTGCTTTTTATAAAACGGATAAGAAGTTCTACCACGGCGGCACAAGCAATAGTGAGTTTATGCTTTGGTACCGCGTGATTAAAGATCCTGCAAGGATACAAAAGTCATTGCGTGACATACGCAATTCACAAGTTGAAGTATTATCATATCTGCCGATGTTGTTTTATCGGTATGGGTTCAACCAGGAGGGGTATGATTTCCTTGCAAAAATCTATTCTGATAAACGTCGGAGTTATCCCGAAGCTTCCAGCAGTGTTATAGAAGGGATTGTCCACGGATTAATGGGAGTTGAGCCTTCAGCGGTGGATAGGATAATAACCACTTGTCCACGACTTACTCAAAATGCCAATTGGGTAACTGTTGAAAATATTCCTGTTTATATTGGATTGATATCCTTACGGCATGAATCTCTCACGAAAACTGTTTTCGCGAACAAATCTGATAAGGAGGTTACCTGGCGCGCGATGTTTCAGGGATCATTTAAGCTGATAAAAGTCGATGGAAAAGCAATGCTGGCAAAACATTTTTCAGATGCCATCGGGAAATCATATAGTTATCTCGATGTTACAGCATTAGCAAAATCACAGTTAACCGCAGAAGCATTAACAAAGGAACCAACCTAGTGCGCTTAAAACTATCCGCAAAAAAATAGGCAGTTATTACATGATTGCCATACTCTTCTGCATCTCTTCTTATAGTATTGATATTAGTAGCATTTAAATTATTTAATGAAAACTTATTTTTTAAGTAGTGGTAATTATCAATTATTGCGTCTTCCCATTTGAACCATAATTCAATAAATGATTGTAAATGGTAAATAACAATGTCGGTTTTTTGGCAAATA
The DNA here is from genome assembly GCA_049512815.1 of Bacteroidales bacterium. Taxonomy (GTDB): domain Bacteria; phylum Bacteroidota; class Bacteroidia; order Bacteroidales; family VadinHA17; genus LD21. Next base: position 10,821 of record JBEKWS010000047.1, read on the forward strand.
GTAATGTAGGTATTTTAGCAATTAGCAATGCTGGGTTTTTAGCAAATAAGAATGTAGGTTTTTAAAATCCTCCCCTTTTCCCA
>JBEKWS010000048.1:0-8489 GCA_049512815.1 Bacteroidales bacterium
CTTAATTGAATTTGGCAGGTAATATAGCGGTTCTACTACAGGATTTACCAGGAATGATGGGCCAAACATATACTGATTGTTAATGTTGTATGTAGCCGAATCATTCATAAAATCGAAGGGAATAGCACGCATACCTAAACCGTTTTCGTAGGTTATAGCTCTTACACGCAAGGGTTTCCCTTTGTAAGATTTATTTGAGACCGAATGCCAAAGACAAGCAGACAAAGCACTATTAACAGCAGCATAAAGATCTATTATCGGCTGAACTTGATCAACTAACACATCCGGTTTTGGCGGCAATTGTGGCAAAGGTACAAAATACCCATGACCATCCAACGATACCTTTTTTCCTTTTCGAAACGCAACTGTACGAAGAGTGGTGGTTTGCTATAAATCTAAAGGTTTTTCGTATTTCGAGGATGTTGCTTTTGGTTCGCTCCCTTCAAGCGTATATCGTATTACCACATCGTTTAGATACGGAGCTTCAAGACTCACTGTTACCGACTTTTCAAAGAAATAGGGACGATTGACCGTACCTGCCGGAGTAATTCTAATAGGCTCAGTAATCCAATTATCATTCCAACAAGCTAGTTTATGGAGTTCATCTATAAAGTTAATCGTTGGGATACCTGCGCGTTCCAAATCGTCAGATGCTTGAGCATTGCCGACAGAAGGAGTATATGCTTTAGAAGGATCATAATTTGTCCATGCAAAAGTCAAATCACACACAACTATCGTTTCTAAACCGCCACCGTACATATAACTCAAACCTTCGGGCTTTTCTGTTAAACAAATATTTGTTGCTCCACCAAAATAAATAAGGTGAGTAATGCCGCAAGCCTTGCATAAAGAATATAGTTCTTTAGTGCCGGCAACAATAAGGTCTTGCTCGGCAATGTTTAATTTCGAATCCAAAGCATCCCCTCCATAATTGGGCTTACAGTCAATTCCGGGACCACAAAGACAGTTGCCATAAGGCACAGTAAAAGTGCAGGAATAATCGCGAGTCCTCGGGACTTCTATATACGGAACAGCCATTGCACGTTGCCGTTGCGACCAGCCCGAATACGTGCTTGCCATATCGGTTGGAGCCCAAAACACCTGCATACCCAACTTTCTAGCACACTCTGATGCTCGATTCATACGAGGGGTCATGCCTCCTGCCTGTTCATTCCAAGTCATACACCAATGATAATTCCATGTATCAACAATTACAATTCCTATCTTCGAGGCATCAACATTCTCCGACTTTGTAATGACCTGATTTGTTTTTGGATCACGTGTACGAAGCGTAAGATGAAACGTTTTTATTTCTGCTTGTACCTGATTCAGATTAGCAACAATCAATATTACTGTTACTATTTAAAAAATAATTCTTTACATTGTGAAATATATATTAATAGCTATGTTCTTTAAATTCTCTTTTGATTTTTAGAAAATTATTTTACGCAGAATCCCGCATCGACCCAGTTTCCAAGGTCCAATATATTGCGACTGCCCGCATCCATGCAAACCAAATTGATATAGCGGCTACCTTGTGGAATTTTGACATCAAAACGCCATGGCTCCTGCGAAATTCGCATTATAGGACTTTCAGCCATCATCTTTCCATCAATAAAAACGCGAAATACAACACTACAGTGCATTACCAAATTCCGTCCTAATTCATGATCAAGCAAATTGTCATCAATATCCACCTTTGCTACAAAACGTTCATATTCGGGTTTCAATTCATAACGGACGGCTGAAGGAGCCCGGAAACCTAAGCCTTTTTCATAAACCTTTCCTCGTACACGCAGCTTCTGATTTTCGTAAGACTTCCCCCTTTTCGGTAACCATAAGCAAGCCGCATAAGTAGAATTAACGTTCCCATAAGGGTCCATAATGTAGTCTAAATCGTCCAAATATAAATTGGGTTTAGGCGGCTCAGGAGGTAGAAGCACGAAATAGGCATCCGTTGGAATACTTATTAATTTCCCTGCTCGGAACGCTGCTGTCTGTAAACTTGTAGTAGATGTAATAGTAAGCGGGTTTTTATATACAGGTGAATTATTTTTAGGTTTGCTGCCATCAAGAGTATAATGTATTTCAGCATCTTTTAACAATGGAGTAGTAAGAGTTACAGTAACAGATTCCTTGAAGAAATATGGTCTATTGAGTTTACCCCAGGGAGTTATGCGCACTGTTTCAACTATCCATTTATCGTCCCATAACCCGGCTTTACGCCACTCATCTACCACATTGATAGTGGGAATACCCGCAAGTTCGAGATCTTCATCTGTTTGTTGCGTACCATTATCGGGAGTAAATCCGGTAGCCGGATTATAACTGGTTATAGCATCGTTAATGTCTCTGGCAAGCATACAATTCAAACCTGCTTGCCACATATACTTTAGTGCACCGGGTTTTTCATACAAGCAAACATTTGTGTGTAGTCCCATATAGATAACATGTGTTATATCACGATTCTTGAGCAAAGTATATACTTCCTCAGTACTACTTGCAATGAAATCATTATCAGCTAAATAGAGATCCAGATTCATACCATCCCAACCAAAGTTTACTATACAATTAAAACCGGGTCCGCACATACACATACCAACCAGAGCTGTAAATTTCGCATTAAGCATTTCTCGTTCTTTTGGAACAGGAAGAAGTTTCACTCCTAATACTCGTTCTCGCTGTGGATAACCTGAATATGACCCTATTACATCACTGGGACACCAAATAATTGGCATACCCATTTTTCTTGCGACTTCTAATGCCTTGTTCCATCGGGGAACCATTGCCGACACTCGCTCACAAGCCGTCATACACCAATGAAAGTTCCACGGATCAACAATAACAACGCCTATTTTCGAAGCATCAACATCTTCAGTCTTGGTTATAACCTGATTTGTTTTAGGATCTCTTGTCTGAAGAGATATGTGAAGTATTTTGCCCTCTGCGAAAAGCTCATTTTGAATACTTCCAAACATCAGTATAAATATTGATGTTACTAAAAAAAGTTTTGTTTTCATATTAAATATTTTTAATTTTTGGTAATATAACTGTTTGGGGGTTAAACACTACTTCACTTCTAAAAGGCTAATTCCAATAATTCCTAGAACAGTTTCAGAAGTTACGCATCTAAATGTCACTTTTTTTATCTTTCTCGTTGGGTCGGTTACCAAGTCTGTAACAGATATTCCGGGTGCAACAGACCCGAATACTTGATTATTTTCTATTTTTCCCAATGGAATTTGAAACGCATCGGGGCAGAATGCTTGTATCAGCGAAGGCATGTTATATGGTGGTGTAAGTTGAATTATTTGGTTCTTACCGGTCTCATAAACTACCTCTACCTCCGCTGCCGGATAATAGCTTTTACATGTCTTTGTCAGGTTAGCTGTCAGCATATATATCTTTTCAACCGAAATAGCTTCTTTTAGCTCAATAATAGCTTCACTTGGGACATCCCTATTATTTTCAGAATTAACTAATGCAAGAACGTTCTTCCGGTTTGGTTCATTCTCAATAAAAGAAAAAGGTGCAGGATATTTCAGTGTATCGGGAATATTTGTGACAAACCACCATGCAGGACTACATTGTTCCGGTAATATTCCATAGCTGATAACGCTTGTGGGGGGAACAAAAAGTTTATACTCTAATCGGTCGATATAAAGCGTATCTCGCCAATCGACTCCTACGGCCGCACCAGTATAATCTGTGCGCCATTGGAAAAAACTATTACCATATAATTGAGCAAGACTAATATTATAAAACTTCCGAATATCAAGTGGAATAATTTTTTTGTTGGATAATTCCTTAACTGGCAGTTGCCAATCAATAGCATGTGATATTTTTACTTCGTTCTTAAACTTAACCTTAAAAGATACAATCCCCGGACTCAATTGTTCCCATACGTCATTAAGAGAGATATCGAATTTATTGGATTGATTTGGCAGTAAGGTAACGGTTTTAGTAATATACTGTTCATTAATTTCTACCACCATTTCACCCGTTTGTTTTATTCGTGTGTTATTTGCTAATTGAAATTGTAAAATTCGTTTCTCTTTTTTAACATTTGGAGATAATAACTTGCCAGGGGTTCTGGCATTACCATCCCATGCCTGGTATTCTTCAATTATTGACCAGGGTTCTTTTATATCCAGTTCTATTGGTTGATACCACGAAACATTACCGTTTTTTAATTCGGCAAATAAGGTATATTCCCCGGTCTTATCAGGAGTGATTTGGATTGTATTTGCAGTTATGCTTATTTGTCCAAAATCTATTTGAGGATTCTCCACCTTAACTATCTCAACATTGCTAAAATTGAATGATGTCGGCTCATTAATGATACAATTAACATTCCCTTGAACCGCAAAATTATTGGGAGTTAAAACAACTTTTATTTCATGTTGTGCAGAAGCTCCTGATTTAATAATCAAACGACAATAGTTTACTTCTTCTCTGATTTCAAAATCAACTTTTTTACCATTTACCAATACTTCTTTTACATTCTGTTTTACAGCTATTTCTGCACGTAATATACGGTCTACAGGAGTTTTGACTGTCAGATTAATCTCGTTATTTTTGGCAGTATATTTATAGGAAACATCAGGTAATTCAATTTCAGGATTTTTCCAAACATCGGGGAAAGAGGGTCTGATTACCAAAAGATTTTCCCCAAAATAGGGTTTAATCCCAAAAATATTATCCAATACCGTCATCATAAACATTTGGTCGCTTTCTAAACTTAGTTGTGATGAACCACCTGCTATAACAGTACATTCAGGCTTTGTATATACCCCCTCGGAGGCTGTTTTTAATATGGCCCAAAAATTATTTATATCATTTGCCATTGCAGCTGATGCTACTGAACTCATTGCATCCGCAAAGCTATCGTAATGATTACTCCAACACACAGGCCAATCTTTATTGCAGAATTCAAAGATACCATTGTCTGCTTTTTCGTGATAATTATCTCTTATAAAACGCATAGAGGTATAATTTCTTAAGGGATTTCCCATTTCACGCCAAATAGTATAATTAGACTCTTCGTTACCGGGCATATTTCGGAGTTCGCAATCCCAATCGCTCGATGAATAAGCTCCTATTTTTTTATTGTAGAGGGTTTCATAAGCTATTTCAGCTCTTTGAAGAAGTCGTTTGTACCTCATTCTAAAATCATAATCTACAGAGCATTGCGCTCCAGTTTGGTTAGCTCTGCTCCAATCAACGTCTTCAAAAAGTGAAGCTATATTGTAACCTATTTTTAAAGCAGTAGACCCCATGCCTGTCCAAAGTGCACCTTTCCCTCCTCTGTCTTTTCCATCGCCATTCCAGCTTTCATAATATCCGGTAAAGAATCCATCGTGGTCGGGGTCGCTGGTTGTAATCAAATGTTCCAGTGCTCTTCGAACAGAGGGCCACATTTCATATAAGAATTCTTTATCACCTGTCCATCGATAATGATACCACACCTGGTCAATATAATAAGGATTCATCTCTTCTGCCCATTGGCTGATTTGGAAATTCGGCTCAAAATATCGTTGTCTACCTTTGACGCATTGCGTTCCTGTAATAAATTTCAGTGTCGAGGCAACTTCGTCATGGAATCCGGCGGCATCGTATCCATACAAGCCACAATTGATTTTTCCATATTTCATGTAATTAGTTCCATGCGTATAAGCTGGATATTCGTAATTTGATATTAAGCGCGAACCAAGACTTTGTACTACATTATCGAAGCGTTCATCCCCGGTCTTTACACATACCCTATTTTGCATCGCTAGCCAATATTTTTTTGACTCTATAATCGACACACTTGGGTTGTTCAATATATTAAAGAACTTCTTTTGAGGTTCTAAACCCCTGCCAATCCAATGATGAAACCAGTTTTTCTGCATTTGGTCTGCCCATTCCTTGGACGGGAATGGACGGAACCATAAACGCTTATAAGCATTTGCTACTTCATCCTTATCATAATCACTATATCCCCATACACATACTAAGGTATCAAGAGCAGGTTTTCCGATGTTGACATCAAGCACAGTTTTCGTAACACCGCCTTGATAGGTGGTTTCCTTGTTGGGGGTACCCAAAAAGATCTGGGTGTATTTGTCATAACTAAACTCAGTATAGGACGAAGCATCTTGGACATGGTTTGCATTTTCATAATACCAGTCCAATTCTATCTGCTCTTTATTCTTAGATTCAACTTGTGCTATCAATGCACATCCATAATCTTCAAGAAAAGCATGAGCGGTAAGAGTAACTTTCACCTTTAGATTGTTATCTTCGCACACCCACTTTGGCTCTCCGGCTGATAATATTGTTGTAATCCTTGTGAAATCTTCCAGGTATTTTTTTGATTTTTTAGTGCTAACTTGAAGTCGAATCTTCCCTTTCACTCCCAAATGAGGCAAAATACCCGGACGGGCATAAGCGCCACTTGTATCCCGAAGGTCTAAGCCAATAATAGGTTTATCTCCAACCAAAAGTCGCCAAACACCTGTAGTAATTATATATTTTTGTTCCGACGTACCATTTGTCTTGATAAAAGCTCCTTCACCATAAGCTTGGTAATCACTTGAATTAACAGCCCTGCCTATCATTCCACCGAAAAAATATGGGGTTTTTCGGCTTAAGGGAGGGATTACAGGAACATCATCTGGGATTTGTATAACTTTAGAGAAGCTCATTGAAAAGAAAGCGGAATCTTCGTATTGCAACTGATTGCAAGTATGAGACAAGGCTGCCTGACGAGCGTTCAAATTAATAACACAGACTATAAATAGTCCGGTAAAAATAAAACACAAATCTCTCTTTTTAATTTGGCTGATTGATTTGAGGGAGTAATACAACAATTCTGTATACATATTTTTGCTTATACTTTTGAGAGCCTGTGAAAAATTTTGTGTAAACTGGTAACTGCCAGGTTTAAAGATCGCCACATCTGTCCTCAAATTTATTGATTAATTGATTAATAACAAAACCCCAGTTTCTTATCGGCATGGTCCATTTTTTCTCGATATTTGCAATTGCCAGATATACAGCCTTTAATGCTGCCTGATCATCAGGAAAGACTGTTTTTGTTTTAGTGTATTTCCGGATGGAACTGTTGAGACTTTCAATAGCATTAGTTGTATAGATTATCCTGCGGATCTCCTGCAGGAAATCAAAATAAGCAGTGAGTTCATCCCAGTTACCTCTCCAGGATTTTATGGCATATACATATTTTGAGCCCCACTTTTTAGCAAATTCATCAAGAGCATCATAAGCCATATCTCTATTGATGGCCCCATAGACATTTTTAAATCGGAAAGGAACTGTTTGCAGTCTTTCCATACAACATATTTAATATTATTACGGATTTGATGAACAACACACAACTGAGTTATCGTATGTGGGAAAGCAGACTTAATTGCTTGTCTTATGCCTGTGAGGTTATCTGTGCTGGCAATCAGGATATCTTTTACTCCTCGTGCTTTTATATCTGTCAGAACATTGAGCCAGAGTGATGCACTCTCTGTTTCACTGATCCACATACCTAAGACCTCTTTTAATCCCGTTTGTTTGAGCCCTATAATAAGATATATCGTTTTCCCCTGAACCTTCCCGTTTTATCGTACTTTAACCACAATACCATCCATCCAGACAACGAAGTAAATAGATTCAAGAGGTCGCTGTTGCTATTCTTTAATATCTTTCAAAACTGCACTGGTAATGTTAGATACAGAACCTTCGCTTACTTCAACTCCATAAATCTCTATAATAGTAGCTTCAATGTCTCGTGTGGTTATACCCCTGGAATACATCGTAATAATTGCATGTTCAATGCGCTGCGACATGCGCTGATGTTTTGGAACAATAATCGGATCGAAGGTTGCATTGCGATCCCGGGGAATGTCCAGTGGTACTTCTCCAAGGTTTGTTTTCAAGGTCTTGCGACTCGACCCATTACGGCTATTACCACTGTTTTTCCCGGAAGGATCGTGTTTGGGATAACCAAGATGGTCACCGCTTTCTGCCTTTTGAAGAGCTTCAACTCCTTGTTTGTAAAGCTCCTGAAAGTAAGACTCAAACTCCTCTTGCGTCTTAATCTTTTTTAAGGCTTATTCTGGAATTTTAAATAACTCATTTTCACTCATGTTGCTGCAAATTAGGTTAAAATTACACATTTTCTGTTTAACCAACCGGCCTTTGAGCTCGATTTCCGGCTCCAGCCCGGTTGGGTTCCCTAATGCAGCTACCAATTCATTTACACAAAATTATTTACACACCCGGATTTAGGGGTAAAAAATATACCTAATTACAGATTGCCACTAAAGCCAGGAGTAATTTTTTTTCCTGTCTTTGGTTGTGCAACAGCAGATCCGATTCGGGGTAACCACACCTCCATTTGAGTTATTCCCCTGTTGCACCAGCTATAATAAGGAATTGCAACAAAAGGTTGTGTTTTTGGCTGTTTGGATAGTCCCTCCGATGATGAGTTGAAATTA
>JBEKWS010000049.1:0-7213 GCA_049512815.1 Bacteroidales bacterium
GGGAAAAGGGGAGGATTTTAAAAACCTACATTCTTATTTGCTAAAAACCCAGCATTGCTAATTGCTAAAATACCTACATTACTATTTGCCAAAAAACCGACATTGTTATTTACCATTTACACCGTCCTTGTGTTCCTTCTTTTTTCTTATTAGTATGCCTATTTTTGTAATCACCACCGATATATGTTTCATCTGCTTCGACTTCTCCGGTTAACATTGCCCTGAAATTCGGATGATCGAAAGCATATCTCAATCTATGTAACATAAACCACGCTGTCTTTTGAGTAACATCAATATCTCTCGAAAGCTGATGGGATGAAATACCTTTCTTGTGAGAAGAGAAAACATACAAGGCCATGAACCATTTTCTCAATGGGATTTTAGTATCTTCAAAAACCGTATTGGTTTTTACATTGAAATATTTACCAGTATTTCTACATTTGTATTTATTATTTTTGCATTTATAGACTTGCGAATCTTTATCAAATGGAGAAATTACTTTGCCGTTCCAACGTAATGCCTCTAAATGTTCGATGCAACTTTGTTCATCAGGAAATCTTTCAAGAAGTTCAAAGATGCTTTTAAATTGTGTTTTCATCGGAGTAATAATTAAATTACTCTGTAAAGATAAGAAGTATTTTACACAAATGCAAATATTTTAGTGTAAATTTATATATCATTGCCTTAATTTTTATCTCGATAAATAATGTTATTATCAACGCCGGCTCTGGAAGAGCCAAATATGAATAACCCCCGGTGTCAACCGGAGGTAAGACCGATACTAACTTCGAGCAGCTCTGAAGGAGCTGAATATAATAATTAAGTAATAAACTTCCCTTATTAAGCCCCTTCAGGGCTTGAGATCAGATGGTTGGATTGAAACCCCCGGTTGCACCGGGGGTTATTCACATATAGCCACATTCGTGGCTATAGTAATTAAAATGAGAACCTCTGTTACGAATTATTGAACTCATCACTTAGTTTATCATCACAGCAGAAAACTCATAAAAGTTTAACCTGCATGGATTAATTATAAAAGATTAAAAATTTGTTTTATCGAAAACAAAGTTTACATTTGCATTTGAATAAGATGCTAAAATGAAAGTATTTTATACAAATTGGCGTTGGTGGTTAAGTAAATTTCGCTTAATTATGTGAGACTTCCAGCTATTTGTATATAATATTATAAGATATTAACCAGCGGCCTGTCGTACTCACGACGGGCCTTTTTTATTTTACAGGTCATCAATATTTTTTAAAAAAAGATAATACAAATTAAAAAAACAAATATTATGGCGGAATTTAGAGTCAAAACAACATCCCGGAAGCTACTTGCCGATATTATTACACCAGTAAGTATATATTTGAGAATAAGAGATATATATCCAAATTCCTTATTGCTGGAAAGCTCCGACTATCATGGCAATGAAAACAGCTATTCTTTTATATGTATGAAACCACTGGCAGGTTTCGAAGCTGATAATGGTTTTGTATCCGAAACTTACCCTGATGGATCAAAGATTATCACAGAAATAGTTGATAAACAGACATTTAATACCAGGTTTTCAGCTTTCATAAATTCATTTATTCAATCTGATGTTCCGGTAGATATTCCGGTAAACGGGCTATTTGGTTATTTATCATACGATGCAGTAGAATATTTCGAGAAGATAGAATTAAAACCAGGTTCTGATTACCCTTATAAAATTCCTGATGCCAGGTACCACCTTTATAAATATATTATAGCAATAAACCATTATCAGAACACATTGCAGATAATTGAAAACCAGGTAAATGGGGAACCAGGAGAACTCGACAGGATTGAGTCGTTATTGAACAGCAGAAATGTGGCGTTTTACTCCTTTAAAACTATTGGCGAGGAAGTCCGGAACATTTCTGATGACCAGTACATGGCAATGGTCAGTAAAGGCAAGGAACATTGTTATCTCGGAGATGTATTTCAGGTGGTCCTGTCGAGGCAATTCTCACGACAATTCATAGGTGATGAATTCAATGTTTACAGGGCTTTGCGATCGATAAATCCATCTCCCTATTTGTTCTATTTTGATTACGGAAATTATAAAATTTTCGGATCATCTCCGGAGGCGCACCTGAAGATTAATAAGGGTAAAGCTTTTATTAACCCGATCGCAGGAACATTCAGGCGCACAGGCAATGATGAAAATGACAAGCTTCTTGCTCAACAGTTATCATCCGACCGGAAGGAAAACGCAGAGCATGTTATGCTGGTCGATCTTGCACGCAACGATCTGAGCAGACATGCCAACAATGTCAAAGTCGAAAGTTATCGGGAGGTCCAGTTTTATTCACATGTTATTCATCTTGTTTCGGTTGTTTCAGGAGAGCTTAAGGAAGGTACCACTATTGCTGACATGATGTCCTCAACATTCCCGGCCGGAACACTTTCCGGAGCTCCTAAATACATGGCAATGAAGATTATAGATAAATGCGAGAATCAAAGGAGAGGTTATTACGGTGGAGCTATTGGCTTCCTCGACTTTAAGGGCCATTTTAACCATGCCATCATGATCAGAACTTTTCTAAGTAAAGCCAATACACTTTATTACCAGGCCGGTGCCGGTATAGTAGCCATTTCTGACGAAGAGAAAGAACTGCAGGAAGTGAATAATAAACTCGGCGCTCTCAGGAAAGCAATTGAATTGGCTGAAGAGATCAAGTAATAATTTATTGTAATAAAATGAAAAGGATATTGGTTATTGATAATTACGATTCGTTCACTTATAACCTGGTACATTATATTGAAAAACTCACAGGAACCTGCCCTTCCGTTTTCCGGAATGATGAAATCTCACTTGAAGAAGTGGATGGATATGAAAAAATACTTCTTTCGCCCGGGCCAGGCGTTCCTGTTGATGCTGGGATTTGTATTGACCTTATTAAGCGATATGCGTCAACGAAAAGCATACTTGGGATATGTCTTGGACACCAGGCAATAGGGGAGGCTTTCGGAGGCAAAATCCTCAATCTGAGCCATGTTTATCATGGTATTGCAACTCCGGTACTGATTACGGAATTGAATGATCCGCTTTTCGTAAATATTCCTTCCACAATTATCGGGGGAAGGTATCACTCCTGGGTGGTGTCAGGTGATGATCTGCCTGAATGTTTTAAAGTCACCTGTAAGGACGAGAGCGGGATTATTATGGGAATAAGCCATAAAGTTTATGATGTACGTGGTTTGCAGTTCCACCCGGAATCGGTTCTTACAGAGCATGGCATAGACATCATAGCTAACTGGATTGATAATCAGATAACTTAATGTTGTAAGTCAATTATTGAAGATTCTAATAACGAAGCGAAATACTATTAAATATGCGTGAAATACTGAATCATTTGTTCGAGCACAAAACCCTCAACCGGCAGGAAGCAGAAAGGGTGCTTACAAACATTGCGAAAGGTATTTATTCAGAGTCGGAAATTGCGGCTTTTCTTACTGTTTACCTCATGAGGAGCATAACAGTTGATGAGCTCACCGGATTCCGGGATGCACTGCTTAACTTGTGTATCCGGGTCGACCTGTCAGGATTCGAACAGATGGATGTATGTGGTACCGGTGGCGACGGGAAAGATACTTTCAACATTTCAACACTAACTACTTTTGTTCTTGCCGGAGCAGGGATCAAAATAGCCAAACATGGAAATTATGGTGTGAGTTCAACATGTGGCTCTTCTAACATATTAGAGCATTTCGGATATAAATTTTCGACCGACAATGATAAATTAAAAAATGAGATTGATAAAACAGGTGTCTGTTTTTTGCATGCTCCGCTTTTCAACCCGGCAATGAAAAATGTGGCGCCTGTCCGCAGAGCTCTTAAAATAAAGACCTTTTTTAACATGCTGGGGCCAATGGTCAATCCTTCCTTTCCGGGGAAACAACTTATTGGAGTCTATAGCCTCGAACTTGCACGTTTATACAATTACCTCTACCAGCAATCTTCAATGCAGTATATGATTATTTTTAGTCTTGACGGATATGATGAAGTTTCGCTTACTTCAGATTTCAAATATATACTGAATGGGGTTGAACATATCGTTTCACCTGAAATGATGAACTATAAAAAAGCTAAACAATCCGAATTGAGGGGTGGAAAAAGCGTACCGGAAGCAGCTGATCTTTTTATGAAGATTCTTAAGGGAGAAGGCACATCAACCCAGAATAATGTTGTGACCGTAAACACCCAGATGGCACTAAAGTGTTATTACCCTTCAAAATCTTTTAAAGAATGCCGCGAAATTGCCAGTGAATCTCTTTTAAGCAGAAAGGCTTATAACTCATTTATAAAACTGATTGAATTGCAGTCATGACCATTCTTGATAAAATTATTGAAAATAAGAAGAAGGAACTGGAAGTTCTTGTCGTGGAGACTGCTGTCAGAGATCTCGAAAACAGCAGGCTGTTTAAACAGGAGGTTATTTCTCTTTCAGAATTCCTACTTGACAAAAGCAAAACAGGTATTATTGCTGAGTTCAAAAGAAAATCTCCTTCAAAGAGTATTATTAATTTATCATCATCGGTCGTGGAAGTGACCTCCGGATATTTCAGGGAAGGCGCTTCCGGCATTTCAGTTCTTACTGACACTCAATTCTTTGGTGGTTCAACATCCGATCTTTTGAGTGCACGTGAGAAGAGTATCTTCCCCATATTGCGGAAAGATTTTATTATTGATGAATATCAGGTAATAGAATCAAAATCAATCGGTGCTGATGCAATTCTGATTATCGCTGCAGTTCTGGGACATAAAGAGATTCTTAGCCTTGCCCGGTTAGCCCGTTCACTCGGGATGGAAGTACTCCTGGAAATACATGAGCCTGCCGAACTTGATAAAGTGAATCAGTATGTTAATATCATAGGAATTAATAACCGGAATCTGAAAACATTTGAGGTAAATACTGATATCTCAGAAAAGCTTGCGAAGAAAATTCCGGAGGGTTTTTTGAAAATTTCTGAAAGCGGTATCACTTCACCTCTGGTAATAAAAAAGCTACGGATTGCCGGATATAATGGATTTCTGATGGGGGAGAAATTCATGAGTACCAGCAATCCGGTAAAAGCTTTTTCTGAATTTGTTAAGGATTTAAACTGAAGCCATGATCAGAGTCAAAATATGTGGATTATCTGACCCTTTGAATGTTAAGGAAATAGCTGAAACAAAACCGGACTTCATGGGGTTTATATTCTTCCGTGGATCCTCAAGGTATGTTGGGGAAGAACCTGACAGATTACTTTTTCTTAATGTGCCTGACATGATATCCTCTATTGGTGTTTTTGTGAATGAAGATCCTCTCAAAATAATCAATCTGGCAAAGCACAGTGGTCTCGGAATGATACAACTGCATGGAACCGAATCACCGGACTATTGCAGATATTTGAGTGCATCCGGATTAAAAATAATTAAAGCTTTCAGTGTTTTCAAAGATTTTGATTTTGAAAAGATTAAACAATATATGCCGGGTTGCGACTATTTTTTATTTGATACAAAAAGTGAAAAGCCGGGAGGCAGCGGAAGGAAGTTTAACTGGGAAAAACTGAAAGAGTATTCCCTGGATAAACCATTTATTTTGAGCGGAGGAATCGGCCCTGAAGATTCGGATTTAATTAAATCAATTGAAAACAGAGGTTTTTTTGCAGTGGATGTGAACAGCCGTTTTGAGACTGCTACAGGGATTAAGGATGTCGCTCTGGTAAAAACATTTATTAGGTCAATTAAAAATGATCAGCTATGAAATATGATGTTGATGAACGGGGTTACTACGGAGAATTCGGAGGAGCTTATATTCCTGAAATGATGTACCCGAATGTGAAGGAATTAAGTGATAATTACATTAAGATACTTAATGATAAAAGATTCAAAGATGAATTTTATTCATTGTTAAAACATTATGTAGGCAGGCCTTCTCCTCTCTTTCATGCCTTAAGACTTTCATCATTTCATAATACTAAGATCTTTCTGAAACGTGAGGACCTGAATCATACCGGTGCTCATAAGATTAACAACACTGTGGGCCAGATTCTTATCGCAAAACGACTTGGCAAATCCAGAATTATTGCTGAGACGGGCGCCGGCCAGCATGGAGTTGCTGCAGCAACTGTATGTGCCCTGATGGGAATGAAGTGCATTGTTTATATGGGACAGACCGACATTGAACGTCAATCCCCGAATGTTTTGCGGATGAAAATGCTGGGCGCTGAGGTAGTCGCTGTTACCAGCGGCAATAAGACACTGAAGGATGCAACAAATGAGGCTATCCGCGATTGGATCAGTAACCCGAAGGATACTTATTATATTATAGGTTCAGTAGTTGGGCCACATCCATATCCGGATCTGGTTACCAGGCTCCAGTCAGTAATAAGTGAAGAGATGAAATTCCAGGTCAAAGAGGTATCAGGAAAAGAAAACCCTGATTATATCATTGCTTGTGTTGGTGGTGGAAGCAATGCAATTGGCTCTTTTTATCATTATCTTAATAATGAACATGTGAAACTGATTGCCGTGGAAGCTGGGGGCAAAGGCATCACAAGTGGTGAAACAGCGGCTACTATGGTGACTGGTCGTCCGGGAATAATACACGGTAGCAGGACAATGCTTATGCAGACTGACGACGGTCAGATCACCGAGCCATATTCCATTTCAGCAGGACTCGATTATCCTGGTATCGGGCCGATTCATTCATATCTTCATAAAATAAAGAGGGTCGTTTTCGATTATGTGAATGATGATGAAGCCCTTGAAGCTGCTTTCAGACTTACCCGGCTTGAGGGAATTGTGCCGGCTCTTGAATCGGCTCATGCTCTTGCCTGGTTAGGAAAACATCAATTTCTTAAAGATGATGTTGTTGTCATAACAATTTCAGGAAGAGGAGATAAGGACATGGATACTTATATAAAATATATGGAAACTCAAGTACACTGATTTGAGGGTTGCCCCCTGGCCGCTTCGCAGCCTTCCCCCTAAAGAGGGACTAATTCGGTGGTGTCAGGTCGAATTGCCTCAACGATAGAGAATTAACCACCATTTAGGGGAGCAGGGAGGCAAAAAAACCTTTGCGTTCCGATAGCTATGTATTTCTTCACAATTTAGGTAACATCTTTTGTCAACATAAGAAATTGACAAAAGATGATTCCAAAGGGGGAAAAAAGTTTGCTATGTATAAGAGATATAGCCATTTA
>JBEKWS010000050.1:0-6276 GCA_049512815.1 Bacteroidales bacterium
TTCATCAACTCATTTCAACAAGTTATTCCAATATTTTTTTAAATATAGTACGAATAATCGAAAAATTGTAAGAGTTAAAGATTTTTGATTATATCTACCGCCATGTGGCGGTTTAGTTCAACTCGTTTATAAAAGTATAAAAATTGCATGTTTGTGCATTTTATGGATAGATAGAAGTATGTTTTTGAATCTTCTAATCCAATTCCATATCCTCAATCGGGCTCCTTATCGCAAACAGATTCCGTCGGCTTACATGGGTGTAGATCTCAGTTGTCCGTGTACTTTTGTGACCAAGCAATTCCTGAATATACCTTATGTCTGTACCTGATTCAAGCAAATGGGTAGCAACTAATTTCTCCGATACCGGCACTATACTTTCTCAGATTCGATATCAGATTTTGTTCTAAAAAAGTAAAAGGTGAAAAGTAAAAAATTCATACTATTCTTAATTCTTTACTTTTGCCTTTTGCTTTATGCCACCCCTGCAGTCAGGCTCCTCCCTAAAATTGCCCATCGGGCAATTTCTTAACGGTCGTTCCTCTTTTGACTTTTGCCTTCAGGTACGCTTTCGCCCCGTCAGTCACATTATAAAAATGGCTAACAAGGAATGTGAATAGCATAAACTCAATGTCCTTTAATAATATATCCGGATTTGTTTATTTCTTACCAAATTTACACAACCGGTTAAATTACAGGAGACATTGTACTTAAATTATTTTCTGATCGATATTCTGAGTTTTATACTGAACGCAACCATTTTGTTACCTGGGAGACATATAAGTCTGGTTCGGCCATCTGTAAAATAAAAATCCCCGGCTTTGCCGAGGGAGTAATTTGTTCAGCGGAGAAAGAGGCTCTCCCGGAGATACATTGTTACATTTTGCTTCATTTTAAAAATATGCTCAGATATCTACAATCATTGAGCCGGAGACTGTTTATAACTTTTTTACATTTCATTACATTCCATTTGATTAAAGTTAAATATGTATGTATCTTTGTAAGTAAATTACATACATTTTTAAAGTAATGCGTATAAAATGCAAGGTAAATTTTTATCCTGAGAAACGGAAAAATAGTTTTGGACGACTGACCACTGAGAACGTACCAGTCTTTCTTTTTTTCAGTTATTCTGGTATGCGGATGGTTTATTATACTGGTTATCGGATTGACATTGATAAATGGGATCCCGTTAGCCAAAGAGTTAAACGGAATAATTTCAATCGGGATGGCATAAGCGCAACCATAATAAACGGGCATCTGGACCAGCTCCAGACAACTATTACTGAAATCTACACTGAGCAGAAAGCAATAAGGAAAACACCTTCAATTCAATATATTAGAAATGAGCTTAAAAACAGAATGGGAGAACAGAAAACAACATCTTCATTCTTTGAAAGGTTTAGCAGCTTCATTGAATCAGAAAGCTTAGCGCAGACCTGGACGGCCGGAACAGTTACAAAATTTTGGACTAATTATAATCACCTGCAGGACTTTGAGAAAAAGAAACATTTTAAAATTGACTTTGACAACATCGATGATACATTCTTTAACAAATATGTCACGTTTCAGAGAGATGATTTATTGCATAGGAATACAACAATAGCTAAGAATCTTAAAATTTTTAAATGGTTTATGAATTGGGCCACACGAAAAGGATACAACAGAAATTTGGCATATAAGGATTATAACCCGGAATTAAAGGGTACAACTCGGAGTCAGAAGATTATATTTCTTACATGGGAAGAGCTGATGCACTTGAATACATTGAAGGTTAAAAAGAACTACCTGGATCAAGTTAGAGATGTGTTCTGTTTTTGTTGCTTCACCGGATTGAGGTATTCAGATGTATATAATCTTAAACATAGTAATATTAAAGAAGATTCTATTCAGCTTGTTACCATTAAGACAGAAGATCCTTTGACAATAGATTTAAACCAGTACTCTCGGTCTATTCTTGATAAGTATAAGGATATACCATTTAAAGATGACAAATGCCTGCCAGTCATCAGCAATCAGAAATTTAACGACTATCTGAAAGAATTAGGGCAAGAGGCCAAGTTTAACAAACCGGAAACAATTGTTTATTATAAAGGAAATGAAAGGAAAGAAAATACATTCCAGAAATGGCAATTATTATCGACCCACGTCGGCCGGAAAACGTTTGTAAGCAATGCTCTCTACTTTAACATTCCGGCCGAAGTTATAATGTCCTGGACGGGCCAGAAATCTCATGAGGTAATGGAAAACTATTATAAGATACAGGGAAAACAGAAACGCCGGGAAATGGATAAATTTAATACTCAGAACAATGAAAAAGAAATCGAAGGAACTATTGAATGAAACGAAACGTATCTTAGACGAAGCTCCTGAATGGGTACTGAAAGCAAAAGAGGTTGCTGTGGAAGAGAATTTAAGGGAATGGGAGCAGAAAGCGAAAGGGTATGCAGCACAACAAGATATAATTGAAAAATATAAAAATATTTTGCATTATTCTCAATTTGTAAAAACTTTGAATTCATTTGAACTTGAGAAAATATTAATATATGCAAATTTTGTCCATGAGAAGGCAGAAACTTGGATTTATAAAATGGTTGACTTAAATCCAGCTTCTAAGTATAATTATCCTATAGAATATTTACCAGGATTAGAATTTTTCTTCTGGAGAAAGCAAGAACCACGATATCTTCAATCGACCACGGTAATTAAGAAAATAAATGATCACTTAAAACTGGAAACTTCAACGGACCACAAAAGCACCACAAAAAAACAAACAGGAAATCGTTCTTTCCCTGAGTTTTTAAATTGTAAAGATAAAGAAACGTTTGCTGATGCCCTCAAAGAGGTATATAAGGGAAAAATGAAAATTAGCTACAGGTACATGCTTATAGTTCTAAAGGATCTTGGTCTATTGGACTGGGATGGACATCATCATAAAGACTTATATAATGCTATGAAGTTGTTTTTTGGTAATAAAATAGGCACTCAGCAAAATATCTTCACTACAAAATTTATAGAATCCGATCGAATTGATGAAATAAAAAATGCCAATAGAATAATCTCAGGTCTGTTCTGGAAGAATTAAAATCTTGTTAAACATTTTTTAACTTGTCAACAAGTAATAACAAGTAATCAGCAGCAATTTATATTAAATAGCCTTCATAAATTTGTTGATGTAAATAATACATCGACACGTGGAATTTATAATTACTTCAGAGGACCGTTTAAAGGAAATAATCAAAGAATGTCTGGCAGATCTCAATCCAGGTCCGATTATACAGGCACAATCAGAACCTAAACATGTTTATTCAATACGGGAACTTGCATTCGAGTTGCAATGTTCGACAACTAAAGTTCAACAGCTAAAGAATTCCGGTAAGATACCTTACACACAATTTGGCCGTAAGTGTATTTTTTCAGTTAATGATGTATTGAAAGCACTTTCCCAGGACACTAATATTTCTGGATCGCTGAACAAAAAAAAGAAACATTAAAAATAAACTAACCTAAATCTACCTACTATGAAAAAAACTAAAAAACCTGAACTCGCAGGAACAACGAGTAAGGATCCTGATCTTAAACCAATAAGGATTTCAGGACGGTTCGATATGAGTAAATTTTCACTAAAGCATGCTAGAAAGTTTGATAAGCTGCTCATTAAGTCGCATATAAACGCATCCATAAAAAAAATTGAAACCTTAGTCCTTTCAAACAATGGATAACAAAATGGTCAAAGTTCTCTGGCTTAGACCTGCACCAGGGTGGGCATATTCCGAGGGAAATATTTGCGATCTCCGACCTGACCAGGTTGAATCATTGATTAAACTTGGTGAAGACGAAGAACATCTAACCACCAATCGCCTCGATACAATCCACATCCATGATCAGATCAGACCAATCGCATATATTGAAATATTGCCTGATGATTACGAAGAGCCAGCTCCTGTTCAGAAAATTATCCTGGATTCAGAAATGATTCCGGTCCGTTGGGTCAAGTTTCACAGAGAGTACAGCTATTCTCCTGGAGATTTAGGGTCCGTAACTCCTGACCGGATAGAATCACTATTAGAAGGTGGCTTTGTAGAACTCATAAAAAAAAACGGCAAAATAAAGATGAAGATCCTGGATAGATTGAAATCTTCATTAAAGAAAAAATAAACCGATGTAATCTAACCCATTGAGAAAAATCAAGAAGCAAAAAATTTAAAAACTAATTCAATGGGGACAGTTATTAGTAATTTGAAAGCCCACTTCGGGGTAGATACTTCTGACTTTAAAACAGGACTGAAAGATGGCGAAAAAGCCATGTCGGATTTTAAAGGCGCCGCCGGTGACCAGGTTGCTAAGTTTGCACAAATGTTCGGTGTTAATATGACCGGTGTGACTAATTCTCTTGGTACTGTCAGTAAATCATTAAACTTTCTTTCCCAGGCGTTTAAGGCTTCGAAAGCCGATGGTGATAAGCTGGCTATCGGAATGGATGTTCTCAAGAAGTCTATCATGGCCACGGGTATCGGAGCTTTAATTTTGGCACTCGCTTCACTTGGAGCATACTTCGGATCTACAGAAAGGGGCGCTAAGCAGCTGGCTTCAGGAATGACAGAATTGAAAGCTGTTGGAAAAGTATTGCTCGAACATTTAGGAATGCTTGGAGAAGGCTTGGTATCGCTATTTAGAGGAGATGTGATTAACGGATTCAGCCAGATAAAAGAAGCTTTTACCGGAATACGCGAAGAAGCAAAATCGGCTGCAGCAGAAGCTAAAGCTTTGGCGCAGAGTACATATGATCTCAATTATATGACTATGCAGTATAATAACACAGTTTCAGAAGAGAATATAATATTATCTACATATCGGTTAAATGCAAAAGATTCAGCACTTTCCGCAACAGAAAGGTTAAAAGCTCTTGAAGACGCGGCTACAATTGAACATAAAATAATAAAAGATGGATTGGCTCTTGATACTGAAAAACTGCTTAATGCACAAATGGCACTGCAGACTGATAAAGAGAATATGGATCTTAAGAAGGCCTTATCAGCAGCTTATGATGCATATAATTACAAGATAGCCGAAGAAATTGATTACGACCGTACTCTGGAAAGGGAAAAAACAAAATTAATAAAATTAGCCCAGGATGAAGCCGATGCCCAAAAACTAAGTGCATTAAAATTAGCAAATACAAGTCCTTCCTATGCATCGTTGGAAGCTATAACACTTCCTGATTTTTCTCAATTTTCTCAATTAGTTGATAAAAATATACTTGCTCCTCTTGGTAAAGTATCGACTGCAGTTACTGATTTAAAAGATAAACTTGGTGGTGACATCATGAAAGCTTTGGAAGAATTGGCCGGCTCAGTTGGTGAAATTCTGGGTAATCTTGCATCAGGCGCTTCATCAATAGGTGATTTTGGTAAGGCAATTTTGGGGGCTTTTGGTGATTTACTTAAGAACCTCGGTTTAGCAATGATAGCCGCAGGAATGGCAAAACTTAAATTTGATGCAGCCATGATTGCTCTCGGAGGGGCCCCATTCGCTATTGCTGCAGGCATAGCATTAGTTGCTATGGGAACTGCATTAAAGGGATTATCTTCAGCACATAACAGCATTTCGGCTTCTTCATCATCAGGAGGGTCGTACACTTACGATGCCGGCAAACAAACCAACGTTGCCCCCATTGAAATAGTTTTGTCAGGGAAACTTACGGCAGAAGGTTCAGATCTAGTCTTAGTTTTAAACAAAGAAAACTACCGTAAATATACAAATACGTAAAAATTCAACTCATGGCAAAATATAAAGCAGTTAAAGGAATCGCAAATAACATTTCAAAACTTTCTGTCGATGATCTTAGGATCATACAGGAATCCGCCAGAAATATGTTGAGCGGTCAAGATGGACAAAGAGCGAAAAAATTATTGTCGGATCCCGAAATATCAAACTTTCATCTTGAACTTGAACAATTTTTCATTCGAAGAGAAGGCAAGCAGAAAACAAAGTCAATGCAAACGCGTGACATATCTTCAAGTCAGAAATTCAGTAAGCCGGCGCCTGCAATAATATCTGCCAATGTCAAGCCCGTAGAAATTACAAAACGTAAAGGACCAGAAGTCCAGAAAATATCTGATCCTGGTACAAAAACCGAGACAAATAAGGAATCAAATTTTAAAATAAATAATATCAATAGTATGAAAACATCAATTTTTAGGACATTGTTAAAACTGAAAAAAGAAGAGCGCCTTACTGCAGAGGAGCTTGAAACCAAAAGTATTGGTGATAAAATAG
>JBEKWS010000051.1:0-6080 GCA_049512815.1 Bacteroidales bacterium
TTTTTATTCTTTATTGATGTTTTTATCGTTGTATGGATCCTGTTTACATTGTACCATGCTTCAATGTATTCGAATACAGATAATTCAGCTTCTTTAAATGTCTTATAACTATTTTGATAAATATGTTCAACTTTCAGTGTTTTAAAGAAGCTTTCTGCAACAGCATTATCCCAGCAATCTCCTTTGCGGCTCATACTTCTTTCCACAAGTTTATAGGCTTCGAGAATGTTTTTAAATTCATTACAAGCAAATTGGACACCCCGATCAGAATGAAAAATCAGTACTTGGCTAATAGGGCGGTTCCTGATTGCCATCCTCCATGCCGGGATGGTAGTAAAGGCCGCCTTTAATGATGTGCTAAAAGCCCACCCAATAACTTTTCTATCGTAGAGATCTATTATAACGGTCAAATAAAGCCATCCTTGCGAAGTTTTAATATAAGTGATATCTGAGACCCACACTTGACCCATTCTGGTCGCATTAAAGTCTCTATTGAGCTTATTCTCCACCACAGGATAATTATGCCTGGAATCAGTTGTAGCAATCCATTTTTTACGAATTATGCTCTGTAGGTTTTGCTTTTTCATTAATCGAGCTACTCTTGGTCTTGATACATGTAATCCTTCTTCTAAGAGTGCCATTGTAACCCTGGGACTACCATAGGTCCTCTTGCTAGACTCATATACAATTTTTATGCGTTTTGATAACTCATCATTCTCTATCTGCCGCTTCCCTGGCTTACGCACCAGCCAGCTGTAATATGAACTCTTGCTTACCTTTAGTACTTTACATATCTTCTCAATGGGGAATATGGAGTTGTTGGCCCTTATGAATTGGAATATTTGCCATCGTTCTTGGAGAAAATGCTTACAGCTTTTTTTAAGATGTCACGTTCTATCTGTGCATCACGGAGCTCTTTCTTTAACCTCGCGATCTCTTTTTGCTCTTGGGTCAGTATCTTATTACCCTGGCCTGGAAAGCTCGCAACTTGATGTTTCGTTGCTTCTCGCCGCCATCGGTAGATCAGATCAGCACGAATGTCAAGTTCGGATGCTAATGCAGTGTAGTCTTCACGATTATTACTGAGTTCAATAACCATCTGTTTAAACTCTCGATCAAATGTTCTTCTTTTTTTCATATCCGTTAAGTTAAGTTTTTTAGCTTAACCTACTGTCCGGATAAAAGTAGCAGTTCCAGGCCTTTCGCGCAAACGGCCACCCCACGCAAAAGACTACGCCATAAAACCGCTGCGCTATTTATTGCGTTTCCTTTTGCACTCATTTAGTCCTTCTGGCTGCCGTTCCCTGGTAAAAACTTTGTTTAACTTAAATCTATCGCATTATGAAAAACACACAATCCACCCAGCAAACAATCGATTTTCTTCATGTAGCAGAAGTTTCCCTTACCTACGTGACTAAAGTTAAACCTTCCGAACGCCTGGCGGTTACATGTTTCGTGAGCCGACCCCTATCTATAACAAATTCAGATTAAAATGACAACAAAAACACCAACAAGAGATACCGCTTTTGAGTTATTCAGAAATTATAACAAATCAGAAAGTCTTCTGAAGCATGCCCTTTCTGTTGAAAGCGTCATGCGGTATATGGCAAAAAAATACGGTGAAGATGAAGAAAAATGGGGTATTATCGGTTTAATTCATGATCTGGATTATGAAATGTTTCCCGATCAGCACTGCAAAATGACTGAGAAAATATTAAAAGAGAATGAATGGCCGGAAGAATATATCAGAGCGGTACTTAGTCACGGATGGGGCCTTGCAACGGATGTCAAACCGGTTTCATTGCTGGAGAAAACAATCTATGCGGTAGATGAGTTGACCGGACTTGTTGCGACAAGTGCTCTCGTCCGCCCTTCAAAAAGCGTCCTTGATATGGAAGCAAGGTCGGTGAAAAAGAAATGGAATGATAAAAAATTTGCGGCAGGAGTTGACCGCTCAGTAATTGAAAAAGGAGCCGAAATGCTTGGATTAAGCCTCGATGAGCTAATAACGGACTGTATAATGGGAAAGAGGACAGTAGCGAATGAGATTGGGTTGGGAGGATGAAAAAAGGAGGGGAAACCTGGCTTACTTAAAATTTATTAAAAAAAAAGGCTGTTTTATGCAAAACAGCCTCTCCTATTATAAAAAATATCACTACAAAATTTTAAGCTTAATATTCCTGAACCAGACATCATCGTCATGATCCTGAAGGCCAATATAACCTTCTTTGGCCGGGTTCATAATCCATTGATAATCTTTGAATTTAGAATTGGTGATCATTTTATGCCAATCCTCTGTCCAGAGATGATATTCAACTACATTTGCACCATTCTGGGAATAAACTACAGTTCCCTTATATACAAGAATATGAACATGATTCCATTGACCTGCAGGTTTTGTATTCTGCGGTTTGGCAGGAATAAGGTCATAAAGTGAACCGGCCATACGGTCACCGTCAACACCAAGTTTGGCATCCGGATGTTTCTCATTATCCAGGATCTGCATTTCCGGTGCAGATTTCCAAATTGGTTCACCAGGTAGTTCCTGGGCTAGAATAAAAATACCGCTATTCCCGCCTTCGGAAATCTTCCATTCGAGGTCGAGTTCGAAATTGGCTAACTTCTTATCATAGATAATATCACCACCACTGCCTGCTTCACCAGTTCCTGAGCCTATGCAATGGAGAGTACCATCAACAACGTTCCACCCTGCCTGAGGAAAGGTTGGTTTGTCGTAGCCACGCCATCCGGTAGTTGTCTTACCATCAAAGATGGAGACAAATCCAGCATCAAGTTTCTGTGATTTACCGGCCTTGCTTTTTTGTGCCGAGCCATCTAAGGTTGAAAGTCCCAAAATAAGAATGCACGACAAAATAATGTTTACTAGCTTCATAATATTTAAATTTTAAAAAAAGTTAAAGTCATAGGTAACAAGTTACCCGTGACTAAATATAATTATGCTGGCATTTCCGGCAGGGTAAACCCTGCACGGTAGGTATGTTTAACCATCTCAGCAGCAAATTGTTTTGTTGGTATCGGATTGGTCCATTTCCTGTCAAATTCAGGATCACCGTTGGTGATTGTAAAGTTGTCAGAAATACAAATTTTTACATTATCAGCATCGGATATATTTGTAAATTCCATATTCTCACCATTCCATTCAAGTTCTTTGTTAAGTCCCTGAAGTCTGACTGCGAGAACACCCATAACAACCATTTCATTGAATGGGCCTGCTTCTGAAAAATCAGATTTTGTTTTAACTCTGCTTTCAGGAGTTTCCTTACAAGCACGTACCCAGTCCATCTCATGTCCACCGTCCATTGCTTTCGCAATTCTTCTTTCGGTTTGAGGAACATTAGGTTTCCGTCCTGACAACAGCCATGGTCTGACACCGTAGCACCCACAGATAAGAGTGTCTTTTGAACCGTGGAAGATAACTCCACCACCAGAATCAGAATCATTCATATCTTTTCCTGCAGGCCAGCCGGCTGGTTTCGGAGGCTCTAATCCACCGTCATACCAGGTAACAACTACTTCAGGATATTTGATTTTTGCGCCTTTTGGAGCAACTCTTTCCGGGAACGTAAGAGTAACCATCTGAGCGTTTGGTGCACAATCGGTTAATAATAGTGTTGAACTTCCCTGAGCTTTAATCGGGTAACCTAATTTAAGACCTTTGAAAATCGGATGCATAATATGGCAAGCCATATCACCAAGTGCTCCTGTTCCAAAGTCCCACCAGCCTCTCCAGTTCCACGGAGTGTAAACGCTATTATAGGGACGCATCTTTGTTGGGCCGATGAACAGATTCCAGTTAAGTGTATCAGGAACCCATTCCCCTTTTGGAACATTAAGTCCCTGAGGCCAGATTGGACGGTCAGTAAATGCTTCAACTTTTTTCACTTCACCGATCTCTCCATTTTGTATCCATTCAATTGTCTGGTTTACACCTTCATCTGATGAACCCTGGTTTCCCATCTGTGTAGCAACTTTATATTTTGCTGCCAGTTTGGTTAATAAACGAGATTCATATACAGAATGTGTCAATGGCTTCTGGCAATAAACGTGTTTACCAAGTTGAATTGCATTTGAAGCGACTACGCAATGTGAATGGTCTGCTGTTGCAACTATAACAGCATCTATAGATTTAGCCATTTCATCATACATCTTTCGCCAATCCCAATATGGTTTTGCATTAGGATTTGCAGCAAATACTCTTTTTGCATAACCCCAGTCGACATCGCAAAGAGCAACAATATTTTCTGTTGGGGAAACATGCATCAGGTTTGAATTACCCATACCACCAATACCGACGACAGCTATATTAAGCTTATCGCTGGGAGCTTTGTGGCCTAAGCCACTTACAACTTTACTCGGGAGTATAGTCAGACCTGCAGCAACAGCACCTGTGGTTCCAAGAAACCTCCGGCGTGTAATGTGTTTTGAATTTTCTTTCATCTCAGGTAAATTAAAATTTATAATTGAAGCATAAAATTATTTAATTATTATTAGAGAAGTATATGAAATACCTTATTTAAGAACATATTAACAAATCTACAATTCTCTTATCCATATGTTTCTGTACCCAACCGGATTTCCATGATCCTGCAGCTCAATGCTACCCGGACCATGTTTCTTTATAAAATACTCAGGTATTCCTATGTATTCAGTAGGACCTCTCAGGACAACATTATTCTGAACCAGAACACCATTCTGAAGAACAGTAACCCTTGGAGGAGTAACATATATGGTAGAGTCCGTTCCGAAGGTCGGGGCTGTATAAATAACATCATATGTCTGCCATTCGCCAGGTTTCCGGCAAACGTTTACCAACGGCGCATATTGTTTATATATACTTGCGGCCTGGCCATTGCGATACGTCCGGTTATTATAACTGTCAAGCACCTGAATCTCATAAAGTTCCTGCAAAAATACGCCGCTGTTGCCTCTGCCCTGGCTTTCACCTGTTACTTCGGATGGCGTTTTCCATTCAATATGTAACTGAAAATTTTCAAATTTGCGCTTACTTTTGATGTAACCGGCTTCGCTGACACTGATTAAAGACCCATCCTTAACAATCCACTTTGTAGGGTTTCCCTGGACATCGGTCCATTCTGCATTAACATCATTCCCATTGAACAGGATTATTGCATCTGAAGGTGCATCAGAACTGGTGGCACCAGGCTGAATTATTCTTACTTCAGGCTCCCATATCTCAGTCATCCCGGGAGTCATCTTCTCCAGTTCAGGGTATTTCGAAGCCCCTGTTTTTGCCGCCTGTGGTGTTTGACCAAAGCCATAAACACTGGTTATCAACAATGAACTAAAAATCAACAGTTTTTTCATTTTTTTTTTCTTGTTAAATTAATTAATAACTACTCGCATCCGGATAACCATGATCCTGCAACTCAATACTGCCGGAACCATGTCTCTTTATAAAATACTCTGGAATTCCAATGTATTCAGTTGGACCTCTCAGAACTACATTATTTTGAATCAGCACTCCGTTCTGGAGAACTGTTATTCTGGGTGGTACTGCATATCTGGTAGAGTCATTGCCAAAGATCGGGGCTGTAAAAATAATATCATATGTCTGCCATTCTCCTGGTTTTTTGCAGACATTAACAAGGGGAGCGTACTGTTTATACATTGCTCCTGCCTGTCCGTTTCGATAAGTACGGTTATTATAACTATCAAGTACCTGTACTTCATAAAGCTCCTGTAAAAAGACTCCGCTATTGCCTCTTCCCTGGCTTTCGCCTGTAACTTCAGAAGGTGTTTTCCATTCAATGTGCAGTTGGCAATTCCCGAATTTACGTTTACTTTTTATAAAACCTGCTCCCCTGACACTAACTAGTTGATCCTTAATAATTATTAAGGATCAACTATATATACCTGGTGACTTATCTCTTACCCCACAAACTAACCAACTAACCTAACGCTTTATTGCAGTTTTCCTATTATATAATTGACAACACCCTAATTCATGTAATGTAAGCTTTTAATTATCAGTCAGATTGTACTTTGAAATGGCCTCATCGGGGGCCATTCCCTTTTTGACAACCTCACAAAGTGCAGCC
>JBEKWS010000052.1:0-6053 GCA_049512815.1 Bacteroidales bacterium
CTTGTGAAAAACGACCGGACTGTTGACACAGTCTTAAAAGCGCTTGAGCCGTATGCGGTGAAAGTCGCAAGTACGGTTCTTAGGAGGGAAAGGCGGGGTAACCTGCCTGACCTATCCGACCAGGTATTGCCATATATTAATGGTATGTCTTTTACAGAAATGATACATCAGAATCCGGCTTAGAACAACAACAAGCACTCCTATTAGAATAGTCAGGCTGGAATATGTGAAAAACTCGAGCCTTGTTAGATTAAACCACCTGTCCACACCAAATGGAGAATAGATATTTATAAAAACCAAAGCAAAAAGTGAAGTAAAAAGTATCAGGCGGGTAATATTCTGCTTTTCATTCAAATATGAAGGTATCGGTTTTTGGAAGTCTAGCATTGTCACTCTTATAACTGAATGTAAAATTAAGTATTTTCTTACTTTAAATCCATCTAAAAAGACACCTGATAGTTTAACAAAACAAGAATTCCGTCACAAATAATCGAATTATATCCCTCATTTTGATTTTTTGTCACTGCGTACTATCATCTACCACATAAATTTGACTTCTACGAATGTCTCAACTTCCTTTGCATATAAATAATACGGGATCAAAAACCGATGGAATACACGAAAACATTTAATGAACTTAAATTTTTATTCACAACTGAGAATAAAGAAATATTTATCCCGGATTCAGATATTAAAATTCATAATATCGTATTCCAGTCAGATGCTCCATTAGATGAATTTTCAAATAAAAATGATGCGTTGATTGCTGAAAACCGCTTATTTTCCTATCCTGTTTTTACTCCCGGGAATGCTAAAAGTGATAAGGTAATTCTGTTACTTCATGGTCTTAATGAGAGAAGTTGGGTGAAATACTTAGTTTGGGCTTATTACCTTGCGCAGTACAGTGACAGCTATGTTATTCTTTCCCCGATCTCATTTCATATAAACAGGTCACCATCTTCATGGAAAGATCCAAGGGCAATGATTAATTTTATGAAAGACCGGAATTCCGCATTGGGTGAAATAAATATGTCGAGTTTTGCAAATATAGCAATTAGCAACCGTCTCACCGAGGACCCGATGCGATTCTTTAATTCAGGACATCAGACAGCATCTGATATAATTAAACTGCTGTCAACTGTCAGAAATGGTGAACACGAGATAATTCCCCGAACCGGTAATTTTAATATTTTCGCATATTCGATAGGCGCTTTTCTTGCTGAAATTATTTTAATGGGAAATCCTGAGAATCTGTTTTCTGAGTCAAAGCTTTTTATTTTTTGTGGAGGATCGGTCTTCAGTAATATGCATGGCTCTTCAAAATTAATCATGGATAGTCTTGCATTCGACAGGGTATATAATTATTACCTTAATGATTTTGAAAAAACTCTCAATGGGAAAAGTTCGTTAGTTGATTTTATGTGTTCGAGTCAGATCGGAATGGCTTTCCGATCGATGATTGATATTGGAAGACTTAAAACATTCAGGGAGAACATCCTGAAAAAACTTCGTGATCAGATTCATACGATATCTTTGTTGAAAGATTCTGTTATACCTTGTAAAGGAGTAATTTCAACACTTGGCAAATTTAATAAGAAAAATATAGTTGATGTATGGGATTTCCCTTATGCTTATTCTCACGAAAACCCTTTCCCGGTTCTTGAATTTCCTCTTTGCAAAAAAGTTGATTACTGGTTTGAAAGGGTGTTTTCAGAAGCAACTTTATTCCTTGTTTAGTGACTCTTAACCCTTCCCCGACCCTTAGTTACATCTAGTCTAAAAATGATTCAGTTTCGTGAGAAATGAACCCGGTCCCGCCGAAGCGGGACATCTCCCCTGAAGGTATTCTGTTTTGGGAGTAGTGCCCTCTGGTCGGTTCGCGGCCATCGCGGCAGGCGGGCTCCTTCGCTAAAACAGCCCACCGGGCTGGTTTTTTATCCTCGGCCCTCCCTAAAGGGGGACTAATTCTGCGGTATATACCTGAATCACACTTAAATAGTGGGTATTTTTCCCCCTTGGGGGAAAATGAAAGGGGGTGAATATCGCATTGATTAGCCTCCCTTTAAGGGGCTGGAGGGCAAAAAAGCAGAGAAGTGTTAGGGTAGAGAATATTATCTGTCTCCTGTAACATCCAATAATTCAAATCTATAACCGGAGCTATTTGCAAAAGTTAAAAAATCACTCATGATTATGTTGGCAGAAGAAGATGGGGTATCATGTAAAACGATTATTGAACCCGAACGGATTTTGTCTTTAAGTATTCTCAGTGAATTTTCTCTTCCAAATGATATGTCAAAATCATAAGGCATTATATCCCAAAACACTATTTTATAGGATCTAAGAAGTCTCTTTTTTTGCTTAACTGATAATCTGCCATATGGAGGACGGAATATTTTGCCAGATGTAAAATCCGAGGCCCTTATTACATCGTTTAGATATCCCTTAAAATCAGTTCTCCATCCATCAAGGTGGTTATAGCCATGATTGCCGATCAGATGTCCTCTGTTCCTGATCTGGTTTATAAGGTCGGGAAACTTTTCAGCTGCTCTTCCATCGCAAAAAAACAGCGCTCTAATATCATGCGCTTCAAGGATATCAAGCAAATGAATGGTTGAGAGTGGATCCGGACCATCATCAAATGTCAGGTATAATACCTTTTCATCTGTCCTTATCCTGAATATAGCTTCAGAATAAAGCCAACCTGCGAAAAAGCCAGGTCTGAATAGCCTCATATGAATTTATTTTGCCGAATACAGCTTACCGTAATAATTATTTATTTCAGGCTCGATTGTTGAAGTTATGCCGTTTAATTTCAATCTCACAGCCAAATTATAAATATCAAGCATACCCTGCATGTTAATCCCGGTCGGGTATTCAAGACCATACCTTTCTTCAGGTTTTAAACTGATTGCATAATCAAGATATTCTTTTGAGTAGTCAATTATATAATTTAATAATTTCTCGCCCTCTTCAGTTTTACCTGCTCTTATCAGGATTTCTGCAATTCCGATTGTGAAAAAATCGTATGAAAGCTTTTTGGAAGGTACAATTTCAAGACCCCGGTGAGCTACCTCCACAGCTTTTAATGTATCTCCCCTGAGAAGCAACTCTTTGCCGAGAGTACCGAAGATTCTTCTGAAATTGCTGAACATCCTCTTATTATTCTCATCAAGATAGACAGAAGGATCTCCTGCGTTTCCCCATGAGAACTTGTTCATCATGTTATCATACATTATCTGGGGATCGATCATTCCGAATTCGCCTTGTTCAGGTTTGTCGGTTTTTACCGGAACCACCCTGTATGCAAGTCCTTCCTGAACAAAATATTTCTCAAGTCCTTTATATTGGGTTGAAGGAACCGTGGTTGAAAAATAAACAGGTCTCTCCCATTTATTGCTAGAAAGAAGGTCCATTATCGCAAGATCACCTTTGAAAGCATCATCGTCGGAATACTCCCAAATCATTGGAGAAACCAGCTTATCTTTATAATATTTTTTAACGGTACCATTCGAAAGCACTTTTGCGGAATCAACATCAATGATGAATTTGTTAGCAGGAATATAATTCATATAATCGCCTCTGCCACTAAGGTCCATCTTGTACTTATTATCGTCAAAACCTGCAAACTGAACAATCTCTTTCAGATTAACAGGTTTGTCTACCCGGTTATTGACCGGTAGCTGTTCTCTCACCCCTTCGAGGTATTTATCTGGACCAAGAGTAAAGGGTAATGGGTCGGATTTGAGAGCTTTTTGCCTCATCATTTCAATGTACCAGCCTGCCTGTATATAACTCAGATTTGCCACACGAATATCGGTTCTCACGCCTTCCACATCCTGATTATACCAGACAGGGAATGAATCGTTATCACCATAAGTAAATAAGATACTGTTCGGGGCACACGATTTCAGATAATCTGCTCCGATATCCCTTGCAGTATATCGGCCTGAACGGTCATGGTCATCCCAGTTCTGGATTCCCATAAGAACGGGAACTGCAGTAATAAGGACTACGAAGGTAACTGCTAATGATCCTTTATTTCCGAGTAACTTCTGAAGGTTCTCATAAACAAACATAAATCCAAATCCTATCCAGATTGCAAACGCATAAAAAGAACCAACATAAGCGTAATCTCTTTCCCTGGGCTGATTCGGATATTGATTCAGATAAAAAATAATAGCAAGCCCCGTCATTATAAAAAAAGCCATTACAAGCCAGAACCCATTATTATTTTTCTTGTATTGCCAGTACATTCCGGCTAGTCCGATCAAGAGAGGTAACAGATAATATTTATTGTTACCCGGATTAGTTTTCAGGTCTTTTGGAAGTTTATCAAGTTTCCCGAGGCGTGTTTCATCAATAAATTTTATTCCGCTTATCCAGTTACCGTTAATAGAATTCCCGTTCCCCTGGATATCGTTTTGTCTGCCTGCAAAATTCCACATGAAATATCTCATGTACATAAATCCAATCTGATAGCGAAAGAAGTAACGAAGGTTCTCCCCAAAAGTCGGACAAACTATAGCTTCTTTACCTGAGCCCCCCGAGTATTTCCTTCCAACTACTTTACCCCAGTATTTGTAGGCACTTTCGTGGTCAGGATCGGAACTGTACATTCGAGGGAAAATCGTTTCAAACTGTTTATTGTATGAATATTCGGGATGGTAATATGGTTTATATTTACCATCTACCTTATTATATCCGGCAATAACTTTCTTTACATCCGAAACAGGAGCGCTATAGTAATTCCCAAAGAATTTTGGAGCACTGCCATACTGCTTCATATTAATATAGTATGATAATGAAAATACATCTGAAGGATTATTCTGATTCATTGGCGGCCTGGCAGATGACCTTATCATTATCATTGCATAGGACGAATAACCAATCATAATCACAACCAAAGAAGTCATTACATAATTCATTATCAGCCTCTTATGTATTAAAGAGTAATGTATACCATATGCCAGTGCACCAAAAAGAATTATCATAAAAAACAAAAACCCACTGTTATAAGGTAATCTGAGAATATTTACGAATAACAATTCAAACCATCCGGCAACCTCTGGAGCTCCAGGCATTATAACAAACACCATAAGCCAGAGGAGTAAAAGTGCAACCAAACTTGTTTTAATCAACCCTCTTGTTGTGACTTCATATTTCTTGAAATAGTATACAAAAACAAGCACAGGAATAATCAAAAGGTTAAGACGATGAACGCCGAGTCCCAGTCCCATCATATATGCAATCAGGATTATCCATCTGCCTGAATATGTTTTATCTGCTTCTTCCTCCCATTTCAGCATACTCCAGAAAACGATTGCAATAATAAGTGAAGAGAGTGCATAAAGCTCACCTTCAACTGCGGAAAACCAGAAAGTGTCTGAAAATGTATATGCGAGAGCACCCAGGATTCCACTTCCGATGATAGCAGGAACATGTTTCGATTCAAGAGCTTTACCATTAACAAATACTTTACGGACAAGATGAGTAATAGTCCAGAAAAGGAACATAATGGCAAAACCGCTACAGATAGCTGACAGTGTGTTTACCGTTACTGCAACTTTGGAAGTGTTGCCTCCTGCAAAAAGGGTAGCAATTCTTCCCATCATCAGGAACAGAGGTGCTCCGGGAGGATGGCCAACCTGCAGCTTAAATGCTGAGAGAATAAATTCACCACAATCCCAAAAGCTTACTGTTGGTTCAAGAGTTAACAGATAGACTATTGTTGAAAAGACAAAAATAAACCATCCGGTAAGATTATTCCATCGACGGTAATTGCCCCATATTGAATCCATAAACGAATTGTTTTAGATTAATTTATAGAACAAAGAACGCAAAAAAAAATTATAAGCATTCATTTACAATTCTATTTAACATCTCTTTAACTTGATCATCCTACCTCTTCTAATGTTGAAAAAACGAAATCCATTAACCGCAAATTCCGATAGCTCCTAAAATCCGCATGTCAATGTTAAGAAAAGCTGTAAAACTTTGCAGATGAAAGTCTTACAGCTAAGGTATTTTCACCTAAATTGGTGTTGCTAACAAAA
>JBEKWS010000053.1:0-5804 GCA_049512815.1 Bacteroidales bacterium
GTACACTCGCAATGCACAAGATCAAAAAAAGGAAGAATCCTTTCAAGAACCACATTTACAGAATATTACGAATTAAATCGTAAAACTTATCTGGAGAAAGAACACCTCTATAAGAGACGTCAGGTTATTGTAGAACATCCTTACGGAACAATAAAACGACAATGGGGGTTCAGCTACATGCTTACTAAGAAGCGAATAGAGCGTACCGGCGCTGATGTAGGATTTATGTTTATTGCATATAACCTCAGACGAATTGGTAATATTTTGACCAGCGATCGGTTGAAAGAGTATCTCAGGATACTTGTTTCGTTGTTTTTGG
This sequence comes from Bacteroidales bacterium, assembly GCA_049512815.1. Classification (GTDB taxonomy): domain Bacteria; phylum Bacteroidota; class Bacteroidia; order Bacteroidales; family VadinHA17; genus LD21. The sequence goes on from JBEKWS010000053.1 coordinate 320, forward strand.
ACAAAACGCACCTCTCCTGGCTAAAAAACAACCGTTTAAAATAACTTTTTCCCGGCTGTCAGATTGGGATAGAAAATTCAGGGGTTCGCTGGTACCCGCTTAAATCATATGAAATATTACGTACTAACAAAGGTTATTAGACAGACTCCCGTTAGCTGTGAGGCAAAGTGCACCAAGCTCCCATTATACCAGGACTTCCAACGCGCAAGCAAGAGTTTTGCAGCCCATCCCTTTACCCTGTGAAATAATACTTACCGTTGACAGCGTAAATATGTTATACTATTTCACAGGGTTAACCGTCCCTTCGCTGCAAAACACATGTTTTTTTGCCTGCCCTGACTCCGCCATTTAGACAATTTAATCATACCATTACAACCCCTGCCAGTTTACCGGGACTTTGACATCTGGACAACTTTAGCATATGAAGACAACTACTGACCGGTTGCTGTGTACTAATTGTTTCGATAACTTCATCATGATACAACAATTACTGCTCGTAGAATAATTTCATAATGATTTTTTGTCAACTATTTTTATAGACATTAAGCTTTTGAGTATGAAACGGACAATTACACTTATGGCATTTATGGTTTTAGTTACATTATTTGCTTTCGGGCAAAGAACAGAACTTAAACACAATGAAAAATTTTGGAAGTCCAAAATAGAAAAACAATTAAAAGGATTGAAACAAGATGACAATTGTGTCAGGCAAGGTCATCTATTTCAGAAAAATAAAAATTTTTCCAAAAATTCAAGACTGAAATCCTCTCTAGCTATTACACAAAGGCTTGACAGTATAGTTGACCAATACTGGTCCTAGTTCTTCAGTCAGCTGATGCCTGCTTCTAAAAAAGATTACACCTATGATGCCAACGGAAACATGACACAATACCTTAAATATGACTTGGACGAATCCACGGCTTGGAAGCAAGAATACACCTATGCTCCCAATAGTAACATAACACAAATCCTTGGTTATGAATGGGACGAAACCGCCAGCCAGCGGAGCGGGATTTAGTTCAACACGAACAATGCTATGAGAAGCAATGGCCAGGCTTAATAAAAATTAAATAAATTTCCACAAGAAAATTTCAAATGAATTGTTTTTAGCATAATTTGTCAAAACAAACTATAAAGACCGAATTATTCGAAAAAATAAGTATATTCCCTAAAATATGAAGCTGATATCATTTCATAAAATTATCAAAGGTTTTATTCCATTAATTTTCACATTGGTTTCTTGTAATAGTGCTGCCCAGGAGATATACAAAAATCCGTTGTTTCCGGTAAATGAAAGAGTAATTGATTTAATATCGAGAATGACACCGGAGGAGAAAATTTCACAATTGGGAAATAATGTACCGGCAATTCCAAGATTAGGAATCTCATACTACAATTATTGGAGCGAAGCACTGCATGGAGTTGCATTTTCAGGATTAGCTACTTCCTTTCCACAGGTAATAGCTCTCTCATCTACATGGAATCCTGAATTAATTTATCAGATTGCAACTGCAATATCCGATGAGGCACGTGTGAAAAACAATACATTCAATAAAGGATTAACTTATTGGAGCCCAACCATAAACATGGCACGCGATCCGAGATGGGGCAGAACTGAAGAATCTTATGGAGAAGATCCATATCTCACATCCAGGATGGCAGTTAATTTTGTTCGCGGCATGCAGGGAAACGATCCCAGGTACTTAAAAACCGTGTCTACTGTAAAACATTTTGCCTGTAACAATATCGAAAACAACCGGTATGGTATATCCTCCGATGTTGATGAAAGAAGTTTACGTGAATATTATTTGCCGGCGTTTAAATGGTGTGTTACAAAGGGAAGAGTTTTTTCAGTAATGAGCGCTTATAATGCAATAAACGGCGTTCCCTGTCCGGCAAACAGAACTTTGCTGACCAATATCTTAAGGAATGAATGGGGTTTTACTGGTTATGTGGTTTCCGATTGCGATGCAGTAAGCAATGTTTGGAATAGTCATCACTACGTTCAAAACGCTTCAGATGCTACTGCTATTTCTATAAAAAACGGCACCGACCTGAATTGCGGCACTACATATCCCGATAATGCAGAAAGTGCAATTACGAAAGGGTTAATGTTAGAACAGGATATCGATACCGCTTTAAAAAGAATTTTTACAGCAAGATTTCTTCTGGGTGAATTTGATCCCGCATCACTTGTACCTTATAAATCTATCCCTGCCAGTCAGCTCGATTGCCAGGCAAATCGCGACTTAGCACTGCGTGCTGCCAGGGAAGCTATTGTTCTTTTAAAAAATCAGGATACTATTTTGCCTCTCAAAAAAGATGCAAATCAAACCATTGCCATAATAGGCCCTAATGCAAACGTGGTTCAATTGGGAGGATACAGCGGTTCCCCTTCAGTTTCTGTTTCACCTCTGACGGGTATTGCTTCCAAGTTAGGTGTTGATATTTCAAATGGAACAATCGAAGCTGAATCGTATACATTTCAAAAAGGTATACAAACTGAATCGTGTTCGGAAGGCGGAAGTAACGTAGGGTATATCGAAAGTGGCGATTACACGGAATATGATAGTGTGAATTTTGGCTCGGGTAAAAGCAAATTTGATATCCGGGTAGCCAGCAATACCAACGGGGGAAATCTTGTACTTGTACTTGACAGTATCACTGGAACTACGGTTGGGGTATACCCGGTTAGCGGAACTGGAGGTTGGCAAAACTGGATAACACTTTCAAATGATATTTCCTCAATTTCGGGTGTTCATAACGTATACCTGAAATTCATTGGATACGAAGGATACCTGTTTAATATAAACTGGTTCAGGTTCTATAACGAAGACGATACAGATCCATTGGCCGGGGGCGGAAGAATAAGTTTTGCAACAGGTTGCTCGGTGAATGGTGATATTGATCAGGCTGAGTTTGATACAGCAGTAAGCTTCGCAAAAAAATCGGATATTGCCATCGTGATTTGTGGTACAGATATGGCAACAGCCAGTGAAGGCTTAGACAGGACAACCCTCAATCTGCCCGGAGTACAGGAGAAATTAATTAAGGCAGTATACCATGCAAATCCTAAAACAATTGTTGTTCTGGTAAACGGTTTTCCCCTGGCAATAAACTGGCTGCAAGATAGCATCCCTGCTATTATTTCGGCCTGGTACGATGGTCAGGCACAAGGAACAGCCATTGCAGATGTCTTGTTCGGCGATTTTAATCCGAAGGGCAAGCTCACTTCTACTTGGTACAAATCAATATCTGATCTGCCTTTAATGAATGACTACGATATTAAGAACAATAGAACTTACATGTATTTTAACGGCACACCACTCTATCCATTCGGGTATGGTTTAAGTTATACGAATTTCGAATATAGCAATCTTCACTTAAGCTCTAGCAGCCTAAGTCAGGGTGACTCCCTGCAAGTCACTGCCGATATTAAAAACACAGGAAAAATTGCCGGAGACGAAGTGGTTCAATTCTATGTTCATATAATCTCCCAAACAAATTTACGTCCGCTAAAAGAACTAAAAGGATTTGAGACGGTACACCTGCAGTCGGGTGAAACGAAGTCAGTTAGTTTTTATTTACGGCACGATGCACTTTCTTATTATAACGTAAAGTACAGGACTTTTGATGTTGAAAATGGTAAAGTTGAAATACTTATTGGAGCATCATCTGCAGATATCCGGCTAACCGGTCAGATAGATGTATCAGAGGGAACAGTTGCCACAACTTATCGTCAGGATCCTTTTAATAAAATTGAAGCAGAATATTTCGAAAATAAATTTAAATCAATAAATATAAATGTATGCCCAACCGGAGGACAATGTGTCGAATCGTTGGAAAATAATAGTTATATTATGTTCAAGAATCTGGATTTTTCTTCAGTAGCAAAACAATTTAGTGCAAACTATTCCTCAATAAACAGCGATACACAAATTCAGGTAACGCTTGATAGCCTGAACGGGAAAGTTGCAGGCACTTTAACTGCAGAATCGTCTGGCAGCCTTGATGCATACAAGATTAAATCGTGTGTATTGGATGATGTTTCCGGAGTCAGAGATATTTATCTGGTGTTTAAAACACATACTAAAAACGATCTAAAACTGAATTGGTTCAGTTTCCAGAAAACCGTTGGAGAAATTGCTGATTCTGAAACAATTGAAAAAGAGTTATCATTAAAAATTTTTCCTAATCCTGTGTATTCTTCTATTAATATAAAATACGAGCTGCCAAAAGAATCGGATATTAGAATCGAGTTTTATACTGTAGCAGGTATACTGGCACGAACCATTCATCTGGGAAAAAGGGGCATAGGTTTACATCAGGATCAAATTGAAATGAGCAATTACAATCTGAGGGCGGGTTTATATATAATTCGATTTTTTACAAGAGATTTTTCAAAATCAACTATGATTGAAATAATGAAATAATAGCTGCGTATAAAACCTCTGCCCTATTGCTGTCCTGTTATGTTTCAACCCCTGGAAATAATCGAAACAAATAAAAAAAATGATATTAAGAAAAGAACAACTTAATGCAAGTGCTTTTGATGGTTTGATTATAAATTTGATTACACTGCAAGTTGTAATCAATCATCATCTTTTGCAATTATTAAAGTTGCTCAGAATATAAAACACAAAGTATCATAGTCAAAGAGATCAGATAAATATTACTATATTATTGAGGGTGAGATTGAATTTACCATTGATGCTAATACAAATACCCTAAAAAAGGAACTAAATTTAGTTATCATAATTTGTCTGAAAGTGTTGTAACGCTTGTATTGGTTCAAACATATGATTGACGTTGCGAAAGCAGATAACGTGATTTTGACTTTTCAATAACCTAGACAGATTAGTAATTGCCGAAGTATCTTCCCGGTGCTTTCAGGCACATCCCGCAAACCGCACTAGCCAAATCACTGCCTAAGTTTGCGGGAAGAGCCCTCCAGCCCGTCCCACCTGGACTTAAAACAGGACAAAACAAACATTCCATCTGACTTGACAATAAAAATAGCCCTACAGCTAACGGAAAGTATGGGTAATTGGCTGCGCCGAGCTCGGATCGGATGGAGATTTCAGGTTGCTTCGCAAAGCAAAATTGTGATCGATCCTCGGTTGCCTTCCCGCTTCACCTCCTTACTCAATAAAAAATTCGTTATAACATGGCAAAGTCGGCTTCGCGGGACACGGTCGTCAGCTCGGACAAATCCGTATTGCATAATAAAGTCTATGGGAGCAAATTAAAGCCACTTATCAAATTTCTGCCACCTTGACTAATCCTGCTGCCGGGACAAAGTCAATAGGGCTGCTGGCCAACACGCGAGCTTGCCCTGAGCTTGCGAAGGGTCATGGTTTTTGCTCCCGATAGCTCCTAAAATCCGCATGTCAATGTTAAGAAAAGCTGTAAAACTTTGCAGATGAAAGTCTTACAGCTAAGGTATTTTCACCTAAATTGGTGTTGCTAACAAAATACCGATATG
>JBEKWS010000054.1:0-9956 GCA_049512815.1 Bacteroidales bacterium
TACCCGGTATGCATGTGTCCGTAGGCTACTTGTGATGGAACACAAGGTTTGATCGTCAAAACCTTCCTATCGACAGGTTGACGTCAAACAGTTATAGTAAGCGACTTCTTGTCGCACGTTTAGTTAGTTGCCCGCCCAACTGAACGAATTCATTGACCGTTTTAGCAATTGTGCTATTTGTTAATTGTCATCCAGGGGCAGTCTTCCTTTATTTCACAGTTTTTACATCCGACAAATTTTAATATTACAGGGATTATAATAAAACCAGTTAATGAAAAAATGATTGTCAGGATAAGAACTTTTGCTGTGCAATCAGTGATTAAAAGATAAATAGCGATGCTCAAGGGGACAAACCAATTGGGAAAAACTATAAATATATTTCTCTTAAAAACTTTTTGAAATGATTTGGAATCCTTTCGCTTAGATAGTTTAGATGAAATTGCACCATACCCGCAGCGCGCCTGTCCGGCCGACCCCGCCAGTCGAAGCCTACGCAGTCAAGGTATTACAAATTGCAGGTTTGTGGCAGTCGGCGAAGACTGAAGGCAATTAACTAAGCCGTACGAGTTAACGTTTTGTTTTATTTTCTGTTTATCAATTTTTTTATCTCTTCAATAGGTACTGAAGTCCGTAAGGATACTTGTTCAATTGTTAATCCTTGATTATAAAATCTGTTAACCAATACTCTCATAGATTCTCCGATTTCTATCAGATGATTATCTGGGTCAAAGAATCTAATTGTTTGCTGTCCCCAAGGCTCTTCATGAATATCATGTAAGAATGTAACATCTTTGCTTTTCAAAGACTCAAAAATCTCTGATAGATTTTCTGTCTCAAAATACAATTCAAACCGATTGACATTAGAATCAGATATCTTATCTAATCCAAGTGTTTTTGGAATTATATGATTGCTTTTAATCTCCCAAATCGCAAATCCATTTTTAAAGATTACGTTTTTGCCAAAATCCAAATCAATCGACAAACCTAAAAGGTCAAGGTAGAATTTTTTTGAAGCCTCTATATCTTTTACAAATAAAGTTGCTGAATATGTTTTTAAATCCATAATATTAGTGTGTTAGTTTCTTTTCTTGTTGGCAGTAGTAATTATTATTGTTTCAGGATTTTAAGAATTGTTTTCAAAAATAACTCAAAATTTAAAATCTCATCATCTATGAATCCTTTATAAAACAAATTTTATCGGCATGAAACGTATTTTGATCTAAGAGGCAGAACTCTTACCGGCAGATTAATTTTCCAATCGGCATCCAATAAATACTACTCTTCAGATAAATAAATATGTATTTACCGTCAGGAGAAATATCCATATCATAATCGTCATCCCTGGTATTGAATTTTGGACCTATGTTTTTCGGACTTGTCCATGTTCCGTCATTATTTCTAAAAGAAATATATTGGTCTAGGCCTCCGTACCCGCCAGGCCGGTTTGATGCAAATATCATATAAGTTCCATCCGGACTGACGAATGGATCAGCATCATTATAGCCGGTATTAATCGGGGTACCAATTTTGATTGGGTCGGAACATTCATTTGCACCACATCGCGACACATAAATATCCCCGGTTGCATTTTTAACATCCCAATAACAGAAATAAATCAATCCATCGTTGGTAAGGGTGGGGTGAAATTCCCATATACTATCTCCGCCAATATCAAAAAGGCTTTCAGGTTGAGACCATCCATCCCTTATTTTTATAACCCTCCACAAATTATAATATTTAATATCTGTCTTCCCTTTACTGGTTGAAAAATATAAGTACCGGCCATCAGGAGAAAAGGCGGGTTCAGTAGCCCAGCAGTCTTTCGAGAATATGGCCGTATCGGGTAATAACCATTTATCTCCCATTTTTTTAATATACATGATTTTAGAATGAGGCCATGCCCCTCTGGCAAAAAACACTTCATCACCATTCGGTGAAATAGCCAAGTCATGTGCTCTTGTCGCAGTATCAGATATAATTCCGGGGGCAAATAATTTTGCAGAATCTTTGGGAGGAATCTGCCCGTAGTAATCAAATGACTTCTGTTTAGGAACAGATTTTTGAGAAAATGTATTTTGAAAAGTAATAGTAATAAATAAACCAAGTAAAATAATTTTTGCTTTCATAATGTATAACTTTTTTATTATAACCTATTCGTTAATATTAAATTGAATTGTCTTTTTGTTTCAGATTTTTAAGTATTTTTTTTAATGACGATTCAAAATGTAAAATCTCATCATCGGTAAATCCTTTATAAAAAAGATCTGTCGCATCCGACGATATTTTTTGATAATCATTCCGTAAGTAGCTGCTTTTTTGAGTCAGACAGACGATCGTAACACGTTTATCCGTTTCTGATGGTTTACGAACGATGTGCCCTGACTTTTCAAGCCTTTCTAACATGGTGGTTAATGTTGATTTACTCAGCGATGTTTCTTTTGCCAGATCATTAATCGGTATCTGGTCATTCTTCCAAAGAGCAAAAATGATCCTTCCCTGGGCATGATTTATATCAATTTGATAATCCCTGAGCATTTTAGAAAAAATCCTGCCCGATAACTGATGAATCTGAGAAATTAAAAACCCGCCTTCTTTCTTATTAATCATAATTTCAGATCAGATTGTTGTAAATTAAAATATCGCTTTACATAACTTGGTTCTAATCTTAATATCGCATAATCTTCAGAATCTTTGCCATCAGGATAATACATTTTCCATTCATCATGCCATATCGCATTTTTTATTGACTTGTCCGTTATGATTTCAATTTTCCCCTGGCACATGAAGCCGTTATATGTCTCTGTATCACAATAATACACTGACACTTTTGGGTTATTAATTATTTGTTTAATCTTGGTAGATGAAGTGTTTGTTGTGAAAAATAAGGTGAAACCGGCATAAAACTGCGACATAAAATCGACGAGCTTTGGAAATTGTTTGCCATTTCTCAAATTAAACATAGCTCTTGTTGAAGGGAACCCGTTTGGATCAATCGTTGTCAAATAAGCTGCATCAGCTTTCTTTATTAACTCAATTCCTTTTTTGATAAAATCTTTGTCCATAGTTTATGAATTTTAAAATTAGTACTATATCGGACAAATATAATACTATATCGTACTAATTCAAAATTATTGCAGGAATTTGTCTCAAAGATGGTAAGTCACTTGTTAGCAGATTTATTTATCTCCAATACATCTAAATGAATCCGGATATTTAGCCAATGAGTTTAATTCATCTTCTTTCAGTTCAATATTTAGTCCCCATCCCTTGTAGAATGTGAATGCCTTGTCAATGAATTCTTTATTAATGTCAGTCGAATAGGGAATAAAGTACTGATTCACCTCTTGGTCATGATTACTATTGATATCGAATACTTTTACCATACCAGAACAGTTGAAATCCATCCCTTTAAAATCAACAACCTTTGTTATTGGGTCATATGGCGGTTGCTTTGTGAATATCTTATTTTTACCGACAATTATTGGTGTTTCAAAAACCTTAAAGTAAATGCGCATATTAGTAATATCATATACGATACTCCATTTAGTAAACAGCGCCTGGCTAACCATATTTAGAGTTCGAAATGTGTAGTCTAATTTAGAATCATCAGTAGAAGTATCTGCACCATTGATCTGCTTTGCTGCAGTACAAAAGTGATTTAGTGAAGGATTTAATTGTGTGTCACAATTATTGTTGTAACATCTCAACGATTCTTCATATGTGCTATTCGCCAAAGCCTGAACAGGAAGATCCTTCCCAGTAAGACACACCATTTTCCCGTTAAGGAACTCTATTGCTGCTGAATTTCCAGAACGATCGCAGATTAAAAAATGGATTTTGCTGTTATCCTCAATTCTCAGGAATGTATCGCTATTTATCACTTCTTCAATTGTTGAGTAGTTATCCAGCTGAAATTGAATCCACTGAAATGCACCTATGGCATAACGGTTATCCTTGGAAGGATAAACTGTTTCATCCAACGTCATGTGTTCTACTACCAGTCCGCTTTCGTTAATACCTCCAAATGGCAGTTCTCTTCCTATCTGATTGAAAGTTATACTTCCTAACTTCGAGATCCATTTGACAGCTTTTTCAGATGGATTTACTATCGAAACCTTCTCGAGATTCCTAGGGTTTACAATAACCAGACCCGTTCCAGAATACCAGTCCAGATTTCGACCGAAAATGATCCTGTTGCCCTGTCGTAAAACGAAAGTTGTACATGGGTATGCAATGGAAGATGTCAGAATTGCTAAAAGGCAAACAACTAAAGAGAAAAGTGGCTTACGCATATTCATCATAGTTTTCAATTAAAGACGTACAAATTCTCAAATCGTTGCTGCTGCATTTAATAAATTTGCGCACCTAACGGCGGCGGTTTGGTTAGGTGGCGTCAGAGTCGCGATGTTGGGGTGTAGCGTCTTTTGCTTCCAAATAGCTAACGGGACCCGGCAGATGGACGGAGGGTTGGAGTCAAGTTGAAATTGGCCAGATGGTACCAAGTCCCGATAGATAGATAAGTATGTTTAAATCTATCTTCTTAGTCTGTCGTTTTCTTATGTTACTGTTTCTTAGCACATCACCTGGGATTGGTCTCTCGTAAAAAACGAAATCAAAAATCTAAGAAATGCTAAAAATCAAAGTCCAAATTTAGACCCTTACCGAGCCTCGGAACGCCCTGACACCATAGTAAGATGGTGCACTGTTGTGATACACAAAGACATTGCCGTAGCGGAAATCAGCAAAGAGGGCACCGCCAAGTTTTCTGATCTCAGAAGGTGTTTTTACCCAGCTTGACGATTTCGTATCGAAATTCCCAAGTTTCAGCAACTCTCGATATTGGTCTTCCGTTAGAAGTTCAATTCCCATAGCAGCAGCCATCTCAATAGCGCTATTTTCTGGTCTATGTTCTTTCCTTGATTCCTGCCCTTCATTGTCATAACAAACACTTCTTCGGCCTTTAGGACTCTCCGCTGAACAATCATAAAAAATGTATTCGCCTGTCTTTTTATCATAACCAACAACATCAGGTTCACCGCCAGTTCTTTCCATTTCATTAAGCGACCACAGTTTTTCGGTATTAGCTTCCAGCTTTGCTTGTAGTCTGGCCCATTCAAGACCTTTATGGCGGATCATGTTTTTCTCAAAACGGGCTTTCAAAGCACTCAGTAGTTCTTCATATTGTTCTGGTGACAACTCCTTCTTTGTTTGATTGTTCGACATAGTATTTAAGTTAAGAAAACTAGTAGTTCATTTTTATTTAACAATGAAGCTGGCTCTATGTTCAAACAATAAAACTCTCTATAGTGTTGGAAACCCATACTTATTACTAATGGCCCGGCTGTTTAATGAGTTGCCGTCAGCGTCGCTGTGGCGTGGTTTTTGCAATCCCGTCCCGATAGCTATGTAATACTTCAGAATTTCGGTAACAAAAGTATTAAATTGTAAGTTATGACAAATATTAAATGATCATCAAATTTTAAATTTAATAAATGGCTATATCTCTTATACATAGTCAATTTCTTATGTTGACAAAAGATGTTACCTAAATTGTGAAGAAATACATAGCTATCGGGAGCTATCGGGACGGGTGCCACAAGATATAATAAGTGGGGTTATATTTACTCTCATAGACTTTTGGAGCCGATTGATAAGTAGTCCGGGCTGGCGAAGGCAATTAACTAAACCGTCCGATTATGTTTAGGCTTTTAAAAAATTGTCATGATGTGTCAGATGCTTTTGTCTAGACGATCTGGATACTGTTACCCTCTAATTCAACCTGCATTTTAATTTTGGCTTTAAGCGCCGAAAAAACCTTTAAAATAGTTGAAAGGGTCACGTTGCCAGTATGATTCTCTAGTCTGGATATTTGAGCTTTCTGAACACCAATGAGGTCTCCTAATTGCTCTTGAGTTAATTTTCGCTCTATTCTAGTCTGCTTAATAAGTTCTCCTAAGACATCCATTTGTAAATCATATTCATACTGTTCTCTATCAGTGGTACCTTTTTTCCCAATGAACTCATCTTTTATCTCGTCAAGAGAATATTTCTTAAGTTTCTTTCCCATGATCTCTGAATTAATAAGTTTCAAAATACTGTTTCATCAAATTTCTCGCTTTCTCAATCTCCTGTTTTGGAACCTTATCAGTTTTCTTTATAAATCCATGTGTGCAAATCACAAGAGTGTTTTTATTGTTTCTTTTATCCCAAAAAGCTAAAAGTCTGTGCTGTAGATTTTTGTATTTGGTCCTAAATTCCCAAATCTCGCTATCTAATTTCTTAAATACTTTTGGGTCATTGTATTTTTTTGATTTGTCAATATTGAAAATGAGTTTGTAACGGGCTTTGTCCTCAATTGTCTTGAGGAATTCTCTGGCTTCGTCTAGAAACTCAATTTCGAATTTGTCTTTAACCATGATGCAAATATACGAAATGTTTCTTTAGGACGAAACTTGATCATACTATAATTTTTTTCGGAGAGTAATGTTTTGGCTTATTGTCTAGATTGAGCGGATCTTGTTGTCATAACGAATTTGTCTTGGCATCTAGCTGGGAACCATCTGCTTAAACATAACGGCCCGGCACGTTTAATGAGTTGCCGGGAGCCTGCCCCGCCGCAGGCGGGGTGTCCGGGTTGGCCTGCCTACCTGCCCGTAGGCAGGCGTTTTTGCAATCCCGTCCCGATAGCTATGTATTTCTTCACAATTTAGGTAACATCTTTTGTCAACATAAGAAATTGACAAAAGATGATTCCAAAGGGGTGAAAAAGTTTGCTATGTATAAGAGATATAGCCATTTATGAAATTTAAAATTTGATGGTCATTTAATATTTGTCATAACTTACAATTTAATACTTTTGTTACCGAAATTCTGAAGTATTACATAGGAGCTATCGGGACGGGTGGCACAGAATTTAATAAATGAGTTAAATGTCTCTCTCATAGACTTTTGGGGTTGATTACGAAGTTGTCCGGGTTGCCGAAGCCAATTAATTAAACCGTCTGTGTTAGCTGTTAGGGCTTTTATCCTTGGCTCATAACGAAGCTGTCAAGGAAGAAAGTTTTAAATCCTGGTGGAGAGAACAAGCCTGCCATAGTATCAAGTGTTTATAGAAAATAAGAAATCCATAGACATGATATGCTTTCGCCACGTCAGTCACATAAAACTAACTAGTTATTAGTCACGACATCAATGTTATATAGTTGAATATTCTTATAATCAGGTATTGCATATCAAATCTATCAAATAAGTTCGATCTAATAGTGATCGGAGATATATGATTTTAGTGTTTGCTGGTATGGGCAATAAGCGTTTACTTGTAGACGAGTAGATCATTAAGTACCTGAAATTTTAATGGGTTAAGAGTCACATTATAATTAGCGCTTATTGCCTGTACCAGCGAGTTAGCTTTAGGGCGAATTTTATTATTAGCTGGATATGTCGACATTTTCTACTTTAGATTCCTGTCTCACCGAGTGGCAGGGACGGGCTGGAAGGCTCTTTACGCAAAAAATTGAATAGACTTTTTAGAAGAATTCTTATGTTTGCGTAATGTGCCTGACAGCGAAGGGACGGTCTGATAGATGTGTTTGATCTCTGACTAGTTAACAAATATCACAATAATCTCTATTGATAGAATTAATTAAGCTTTTTATGATGACCTTTTGAAGCTATAGTATATGTAAAGCATTGTGGATTAGGCAAAGGGAAATTGTCCTCACCAGTCACATGTACTTCAAACTTATCCATATTTGTCTGGACTGAATTTGTATAAAAGGCATCAGTTTTTAATATTTGATATAATTCTTCCCCTGCTTGTAAAGCTTTTACAATTTTCTTTCTAGATATTGATGTTACTTTCTCCCTCCTCTCATATAGATAATCTGTAGAGGTTCTTAAAGCCGATCTTGAAGTAACAGGAGATGTGAATGTGATAGAATAAGGATTTCTTTTATCAATAATCACGAATATTATATCCTGATTAAGAAGCAATCAATAATTTGCACCGTATGCAAAGAAATTCAAGTTCCTTCATACGGTGCAATTTATTTAAAAACTAAAAATATCATTCAAAACTAAAAGCCCTGAATGAATGTGGCTTTAAGGTGATGCTGTATCTGTTTTTCTGTTGGCTACTGCCATTACGACTATATGGCGACAGTCGGCTAAGTTCTCCGGGAAACACTTGATTCGTGCTTAGATCAGTTATTTTGCTGTATTTATCAGATGTGACAATTTTCAGCGTAGTTTCATTATCTGAGAACGATTCTACAATAAAGGTATTATTGTCATAAAGATACAGACTAATATTTGATGGCCCTTCGATTGATACGTTTAAGTTGCCACATAAAATTTCTCTGATTTTGTTCAATACTTGGGGAGGCAGGTTATACAGATCGGCAAAGTTATCCGGAATGGTAAACACATAAAGTTTTCCTTTTGAATAATCGGCCATATGCAAAACAGGCCAGCCATTTTCTCCTGCAATCCCTGAAACAATCTCCCACGAATCGTTGGTGAGATATTGTAACTGCTGGATTAATATGGATTTATCATTATGCACCATTTGCCGGCGATCGATCAGAAAATCCTGTACCAAAGCTTTCCTGTCCGTATATCTCAATTCAACGATGTCGCCCAAACCTTTATCCTGCAATGCGCGTAACAAACCGGAAGTTATAACCACGGTTTTCCCCGCTGTCAATTGATTTTTTATTTTGCCAACAATGTCTGCGTCATATTTTGCTTCTTCTGTTAATAGTATAATATTGTCTTTTGCCGGAAACTCTGGTCTTTCATCCATAGGCAAACCAATCATGCCAAGATAATTCTGCAGGAAGTCCTCCCCTATCGAGTGATACGGTCGGTAGCTTTTAATACCAACGGGATTACCTGTTTTGCCCATAATCTTATCTGCCGTTTCTAAGGCATAGCCTGCAACCCTTGCAATGCTGGTTGGTCTTACCAGTGTACCAGCATTATTATTTACCGGTTGCATCATCTCATCAAAGTCAAAACTGGTACCTTGTCCCTGCCAGGCTGATCGATCGGATGGATCGATAGTAGTGTTAAGCAGACCAAAATGGAATAAGGTAATTTCCCTGGCTTTACCAAAGGCGGTTATCCACAATTGTTCAGCATACCTGTCATAATTACTTATACCGAATGGATCTACCCAACCACCACCGTTGCGACCCGGTGCAATGTTCTCAAAATAACGCATGATATTGTAACCCAGGTATGCCTGTAAATGCTGGTCGCTCACCACGGCATCCCTGGTTTCGGTACCGGTATAGATACCGTCAAATATTTTGGGTTCTTTTTCAAGATTAAAGCCGAGTCCCTGAAAGTGCTCGTACCAGTTTGGAAACTTGATGATCATTTTTACATTTGGATTTACTTTTTTTGCAGGCCCTACAATAAGGTTTTGTGCGGCTTCAGCCATCAGGTCCAAACGATATTGCGTCCAACTTCTGTCGCCTTTATCCTTTATAGCGTCGTCGGTTTTACAGTTTGTAAAGAAAAAATCATCGAGGATAACCTCATTAAAATTCTTTGCTGTGTATTCAGCAATTTCTTTTGCTTTTTTACGATTCTCGGGATCATTATAACAAAAAGACTGGTAATTATCGGTTTGTATAGCGGTATAAGTAATACCTCCGGCTATTTCTATGCCCTTGTCGTTGAAAAACTTCTTGGCAATGTCCAACGTTTTTTGGTCAACAATAAAAAAATCACGGTGAGTCTCAAGATAAACTTTATCGATTTTTATTTGTCTTCTAATCTCCGCCCATCTTGGTTTGAGATAATTTGTTGTATCGGCCATCTGACTTACATCCTGAGCCGTGCAATAAATAGATACTTTAAAGTTTTGGTACTTTTGGGGAAAGCATGTCACAAAAAGTGCTGAAAACAGAATAACAAACAAGGTTTTTTTCATGATAAATAGTTATTAT
>JBEKWS010000055.1:0-5394 GCA_049512815.1 Bacteroidales bacterium
GGGAAAAGGGGAGGATTTTAAAAACCTACATTCTTATTTGCTAAAAACCCAGCATTGCTAATTGCTAAAATACCTACATTACTATTTGCCAAAAAACCGACATTGTTATTTACCATTTACACATTATCTCCCACTGGCTGGCATTCTGCTATTAACTCAGTATCAGAAGGACTTTCAGGCTCTACGTATTCCTTACGTACAAGTTTATTTGTGAGTTTATCAAAATGCTTCAGAGCATTATCCAAATTCTTAAAAGCACCACTGCCATCAAAGAGAAATTGATCATTGCTTGTTATTTTTTCTGATTCTTCAAAATCAATTCCAAATGCTTTATGTGGACGCATTATATAGATTCTACTTACCTCATACCCATAAGGATATTCTTTTAGACCTAGTTGAAATAAAGATACTTTATCATTGCGTTTCATTAATGTATATTCAAGGCCATTCTTCCTGAAATATGTTTTTAGTATTTTTATTGTTGTGTGTTATTAAATTGTTATTGCTTATTCCGGATCAGACTGAGCCACTAATTCCGGACTAAACTGACACGAACTGTGCAGTATTATTGTATACGATTTAGAAACAAGAATGTTACGTAAAACACATTAAAACAGCACATTAAATAACAGATTTCTAATTGCAATTTATTTTAACTCTATTATATCAAACCATCAATTATGCAACTCTATGGTATGGGACTTTGGGAAGGGTAAAATAAAATTGTATTTTATACTGAATAGTTATAAATTTGACTAATAGGATAAAAAATTCGACATTCTAATGTCAGCAGGTTAAAGACTTTATAGAAGCATCTAATTTGTATATAGAATATTAAAATGAAACTTTCTCTATTCCGATCTAGCTTTGCAATTTGCATTCTATTTCTTATTGTTTCTTGTGGTAAACAATATCGTATGTATAGCGGATCAAAGCGAAATACAAATGAAATCAGTGTATTAATTTCGAAAAAACAATTTAACACAGATGTTATGCTCTGGGAGGTAGATGGCCAAAGGTCAACTTCAACCATGAAACGTTATGCTTCTATGGTAGATGGTAGTTTTCGAGTAGAACTTCTTCCAGGGAAACACTCTTTACTTGTCGGCTACCACAAAAAAGAAGGTAATTATGTATCAAATTCATCAAAATCAATACTCATTAGCTTCGACTCAGAGCCAGGGCATATGTATGAACTCAAAGCATTGGTTGACGAAATTCCAAAAAAATCTAACAGTGGATCATTGGCCATAACTTATATTAACTGGTCTCCTATTTTAACTGATTTAAATACAGGTATAGTTTTATATCCTACAGGTAAATAAAAGATAAATTTTTAAAGAGTTTTTAAATTATCAAATCCCAATTCCCCAATTATTTTCATCATACTGATTGTCAGTAGCATACAGTATAACCATAACCTCATTTAAGGCCATTTCTGGCCCATTTAAGACAGTCTCAATTCCACTATAGTATTCTGTATCAATAAAATGCAACAATGCCTTAAATCGTTTAATAACAGCCATTTAGGACATTTGCCATAATTGCACTATATGCCAACTATATCTATATCAGCATATTAATTAAGCAACTGTACAACTGGGAACTATAGGCGTAGTAAAATATATTTGCTTCGTATTCAGCAACTTCATAAATTTGATAGTTAATAAAATATGCCTAAGAACATGTGATATTCTGTATTTTTATAATTGAGTATAATTTTAGAACCCACGAGCTTTTTCTTTCAGATTCTGTAAACAAACAAATAATTCACAATTACTGATTAATATTAAAGGAAGGAGACCTATGATGACACAGAACAAGAATTTACTATTACTGAAAGTTTCATTGTTACTCTTTGCTACAGTAACATTGGGGTACGGCCTTGTATATTTATTTATTCCTGAAATATATGTAAAATCAACAGGAAGTGAACCTATACCTCCGTCCTGGATTCGATGGTCTGGAGGAATACTAATTAGCCTTGGGATAGGTGCAATTATGGTTTATCGCAATCCTGGAAAACAAGGAATTTTTGTAAAAATGTCGGCCATAGGAACTCTCATAGTTGGTTTAACAAATTTGTATGAGGTATTTTTTGAAAGTGTAGGTAGTGTTTGGTATGCCATACCTCCTGCAATAGTGAATTTACTTCTGTCTGCCCTTCTATGGATAAGCTTGAAACAGTCAAAAGCTATACTCTGGAATGAAGGAGAGTAATTGATAAGGATTTAACTTAGTATTATTATTATTCATGCACTTTTCATTCTTAATGGTGAAATGCATATAGTTATTTCTTGTAGATACTTTAAGGATTACTATTATATAGGATTTTTGACCCGTTTAAGACGAAATTGGGAAATTGTTGCTTGAAAAAGTATATGCAATTCTCCTCACCAATTCCCCACTTATCACTAACTACCATATAATACAGTATATTAACCACATACAAATAGCTACAGTATCTCTAATCGTCTTACCATAGAAAAAAGGATGCATTATATATTATTGTGAATAGAATAGTATCAGTTTACGATCTAAAAGTATCTATGAAACACTTCTGAATAGTTGATACCTCAACCCCCCTTAAATCTGCCCTACCGTATCCCAAAACAGCTACCCCCGTTTCTATTAACTAATCTCAATTGGACCTATCCTATTCAGGAAGATCTGTATCTAAACGGTTAGGCTGTTTTTCACCACGGTACAATTCTTTTGTTAATTGAAGAAAATGTTTCATAGCATTATCTTTTTTTATAAAAGCCCCACTGCCATCATAGTAGAATTGATCATTACTTGTTAATACTTCAGTTTCTTCAAAGTCCACATCAAAAGCGGTGTGTGCTGGTCTTATATAAATCCTGGTTACTTCATAATGGCAATGGATCGAGTCTTTTTCTTGTCTTGTTTCGTAAAATGCTACCTTATCATTTCTACAGATTAATGTATAGTATAAATCATTCTTCCTAAAATGTGTTTTTAGTATTTTCATTGTTGTATTATTAAATTGTAAGTGATGATTCCGGATCAAACAGAGCCATCAATTCCGGATCTAACTGACACAATCTGTGTAGTATTATTGTATACGAATTAGAAACAATAAAGTTACGTAAAACACATTAAAACAGCACATTAAATAACAGATTTCTAATTGCAATTTAACTTTGAACCTTTATATCTCAAAGATCAATTATGCAACTCAATAACTAGGGATTTTGGGAGATGGAAAATAAAATTGTTTTAAATATAACTAAAGATTAATTTTGATGGTAAGGTGAATTTAATCGACACGTTGATTGCCACCCTGTTATAAGGCTATTTATAAACCACTATAAAGTTGGGTGCCTTTATATGGGAAACTCATTAATTGTATAGCATTGTTAAAACAAAATGATTTAATAAATGTATTTCTTGAAAAACAAAAATTTTATAATGGTTTTATTT
The DNA here is from genome assembly GCA_049512815.1 of Bacteroidales bacterium. Taxonomy (GTDB): domain Bacteria; phylum Bacteroidota; class Bacteroidia; order Bacteroidales; family VadinHA17; genus LD21. The sequence goes on from JBEKWS010000055.1 coordinate 3,445, forward strand.
ACTCTGACTATTTACTTATTAAAAGTAAATATCTGCATGGGACAGAATCAGAAAATGTTTGAAATGGCTTATCCCAAATCTAAGATTATAAGCATAAATGAAAAGTATTCTAAATCAATAATAATCAATCCTTTCAAACAAAAAGAATCATTCTTTTCGTTATCTATAAATGCTAAAGTGATTTTAAACAGCAATAAAAGTTTAGTCAGGGTTATTCTTATTACTGAAACCGGAGATGAATATTTGGTACTAGAATCGAATTATATGATTTCTGAACAAAATCAAATGGAATATAGTGATTACGGAGAGGAAACGGCTTTGCTTAATGGAGTTGTCCCGGGCAATATAAAGATAGAAATTGAGGATGCTACTATTTTACTAGAGACAATTTCTTATAATAATACCACTCAGAATAAATTAGGAAGTAAAGATTTTACATTCCGTTCGAAAAAAATTAAAAATAATCAGGATATTGTTAAAATAAGCATACTTAATAAGCAAATTAAGAAGAATGGGCTTTTATGGATAGCAGGTGAAACTCCCGTTTCATTAATGACATATCAACAGAAAAAGCAATTATTTGGAGGTACATTACCAAACTTAAAAGGGTTTGATTATTATAAAGGAGGTATATTTAATTTCACTGATGCAAAAAGTTCTAAAAAGGGCTCTGCGAGCAATATTGTCTCATCATTTGACTGGCGTAACAGACATGGGCAAAATTGGATTACTTCAATAAAAAATCAAGGATCCGAGGGTTCTTGTTGGGCATTTGGAGCTATGGCTTCTTTAGAAGCTATTATTAACTTATACTATAATCAGCATATTAATAAAGATTTATCTGAACAAGCATTTGTGTCATGTATGTGGGGTATATACAGAAATTATGATATTCAAGGATGGCCAGCCCCTCCATTGCCGCAATGTGGAATAAATTCACCGACAGATGTTTTTTGTGACGTTAAAAACCTTGGCGCTGTTGACGAGGACTGCTATCCTTATTCAGATGTTTATGATATGTTTGGTTTAGACAATAACAATCAGGCTTGTACAACACTTACACCCAATAGTTGCAGTATTTGTGGTAGTTTATGTTCAGATTATTTACAACGATTATGGAAAATAGAAGATTTTAAAGAATTAGATCCTCCCCAATCCTATTATCCCATTAATTCATGGTGTGAATTAATTACTGAAGATAGTCTAAAAGTGAATATAATAAGAAATGGTCCTACGGCATTCTGTTATTCTAATTGGTCCCATATTATGTGTTTCGTCGGGTTTGGTGTTATTAACCAAGGTGATATGTTAGACAATTATGGCTTAGTACCCGCTAATGACCCATTAATAGGGCAAGTCTATTGGATTGCAAAAAATAGTTGGGGTGCCGGATGGGGCGAAAATGGTTATGGTAAATTTTTTTTTGATTTAAATCAAGATGTTTCGGCTAGTGTAGTAAAAACTCCGATTACTCAACCTGCATCAACAAATTACAATGTCGTTTGTACTGATTCTGATGGTGATGGTTATTGTTGGTGGGGTATTGGTAAAAGACCATCTAACGGCTGCCCTGTTACTTCCCACTTAGAAGAAGACGGCGATGATTCAAATCCATTATTAGGTCCCTATGACGCAAATTTTAACTGTACCATAATTAGTGATTGTCCATCAGTACCGCTGATTGGAACAATAACCCAACCAACCTGTACTGAAGCTACAGGAAGTGTGGTTTTAGGCGGTTTGCCGGTATCAGGAACCTGGACATTAACAAGAAGCCCTGGAGGAACTCCTACCACTGGATCAGGAACAAGTACAACAATATCCGGGCTAGCAACAGGCACCCACAATTATACAGTTACGGATGCATCAGGATGTACTTCACCGGCATCAGGAAATGTTGTCATAGATGCCCAGCCTTCAACCCCAATATCACCAACAGTAGGTACCATC
>JBEKWS010000056.1:0-5206 GCA_049512815.1 Bacteroidales bacterium
CGGACTGTTGACACAGTCTTAAAAGCGCTTGAGCCGTATGCGGTGAAAGTCGCAAGTACGGTTCTTAGGAGGGAAAGGCGGGGTAACCTGCCTGACCTATCCGACCACCGGGCCGTCAGACTGTCTAATAACCTGTCCGTTTTAATATTAACCACAAACCAGACATTTCCAATAATCTTTAAACAGTTAATAACCAGGGCTTTAATATTTTCAGTCCCTCTTAAACCAGCTTAATTTGAATAATTTTTACCGGTTAAAATCGTTATTAGACAGACTCCAGTTATGCGGTAAAACAACGCAACTCAAATTGATTTAAATTCATCTATCAATCGAAAACAATAAGAATGAAAAATTCTGCTAAGTTATTGGCATTCGTATTCGTAATAACATTCTCATTTTTCTCATGTAAGCCAAATTTGGGTGAAAGTGAAATAAATGAACGGGATGACTTATGTGAAAATGTCACATTGGATGAACCACTTGACTACAATGATTTAAAAGGAACTGTAGATTACAGTTCTGACTCCTCCAATATAAAGGAATGGTGTAACTCATTATTCTTTTATACAAAAAAAATCGGTTATGCCACTACTCAAAGTGGTGAAATCTTTAAAACTACCGATGGTGGTGAAAGATGGAAACTTTTAGGTGAAATATCACCTGTATCTTTAAATACAATATTCTTTGTGAATTCATGTGTGGGTTATGCCTTTGGTGGCAAATCTGATTGTAGCCCTTCTCCATGTACCCCATTCGGTAGTGTAGTTTACAAAACTATTGATGGTGGTAAATCCTGGATAAATCAAAGTGTTCCGTACGCATGGTCGGAACTAAATTCTGCCTGGTTTTTTACAGAAAAAATTGGATTAGTAGTGGGGTTAGGATTAAGTATCAAAACTTCAGACGGAGGTAATACTTGGCAAGCATTTACTGCAGGAAATACAAATAATATGCGAAAAGTCTCTTTCGTAAGTTCGAATGTAGGTCATTGCTTGAGTCTCACGGGAAACTTATTTAGAACTGAAGATATGGGCATTACCTGGAAGAATGTTATCGTAAGCGATGATAATCATACCTCAGATTTCTGTTTTACAAGTGAGAATGCTGGTTATGCTAATAATTTAAAGAACCTAATGAAAACGACAGATGGAGGCTATACATGGGATCTTATTTATACAGCTAATGAAAGCATTGAATATATTTATTTTATTACTGAAAATATAGGGATTATTCTTGGATATGAGAATGGTGGAATTGGTGATTTTGACTATTATAATATAAAAATTCAGATTACAAAAGATGGGGGAAAAACATGGTCAGATCAAATACTTGATCAGTGGGATTTTAATAGTAATTGTTTGTTTGCAAAAGACAATATAATTTACTCATTGAGTTACGATAAAATCAGAAAATTAATTATCAAATGATATGTTCTACCGCTAACATGGACAATAAAGGTAAGTTGTTCGGCACAGTTTTTGAAACTTGCTGCTGTTCAGATAAATACTGCAAATATATGCACCAGGATACCCGCATCTGCACGCAATAAAATTCCTGCACCATGACTATTTCCTGCCTCCGATCAAACATTTTATCGCGACACTGCTCTGGTGCATTTTAAAAGCTTCATCTAAGGGGACAAATTCCCGGCAACTTAGAGAAATTGTGACGAGACACGCGTAATGCTCAAGATAATTTGCAACATGACCCCAAAAACTGCGCCGTACCCGCCGCTTTCCTTTACCGGGACGAATTACTCAGGGAGTTCCTGCCACCATGACTGGCGGCGGGTAACACAACCTCCCTTTATCGCCGGGCCGTCAGACTCCCGATAAATCGGGACAAGTTATCTAATAACCTGCCCGTTTTAATATTAACCACAAACCAGATATTTCCAATAATCTTTTAATCAGTTAATAACCAGGGCTTTAATATTTTCAGCCCCTCTTAAACCAGCTTAATTTGAATAATTTTTACCGGTTAAAATGGTTATTAGACAGACTGCCGTTATGGTTAATTCATTACAACAATGGACATTAGACAATTCCTTAAAGAACTAACCATAACAGAAAAAGCAATACCGTATAACCGCGACAATCCCTACCCGTCTACCAGGATCCCGAATTTAAGATGCAGCATTGATTATAAACATATGTCTTTAAGAAAAACATAAAGAATATATAAATTGAAAAACTTAAATGAAAAAGTATATAATTCTTTTATTCATTGGGTTCTTTTGTGCCCTGAATTTATATGGTCAAGGAAAGATACAGACTGATACCTTCACATTTGTATCCGAAGGCAAACGACTCAGTGGTATTCTGGATATGCCCATAGGACAGGAACCATCTTCAATTGTTATAATTGTACAGGGTTATGGGAAGAGCAATATAGTTGCAGGTAAAGGGTTCGATGGTTTGCGTACCCATTTTGTACAATCTGGTTTGGCTTGTTGTGTATGGGATAAGCCAGGATGTGGAAAGAGTGAAGGTGATTTTGACATAAATCAAACTGTGCAAAGTAGTGCCAAAGAGGTTATCGCTGCAATTGAAGAACTAAAGCATCGCAATATACCAGCTTCTACTAAAATTGGGCTTTGGGGTATTAGTCGTGCAGGGTGGATTTGTCCTTTAGTAATTCAAGAATATCCTTCTATAGCCTTTTGGATTTCAGTGAGCGGGACAGATGACAAAGAAAACTTTCCATATTTACTGGAATCTAATTTGCGGATAGAAGGAAGAGGTGAATCCCAAATAAAAACATTAGTTGAAGAATGGTATCGAGGAAACGAAGTATTTCGAAGTGGAGGGTCAGTTGAAGAATATTTAAAGGCAACACAAAATCTACAAAAAGATTCTTTTTGTATTTCAAATTTCGGTTATGGAGGGAAGATTAATCCTGAGGAATATATGAAAAACCAAAGTAAATTTATCAACGAACATCACACATTTGATGAAAAGACAGGCTTGATGATTTATGTTCCAAATTTTCAGGAAACTCTTAATAAAATCCAATGTCCTGTCCTTGCGATATTTGGAGAGAAAGACACTAGGGTTGATTGGCGAAAAACGATAGTCCTATATAAGGAAACAATAGGTAAAAACCAAAACCCTAAATTAACAATTAAAACTTTCCCAGATGGAGATCACGGCATTACAAAAAGTAAAACTGGAGGAATTATCGAAAAAAAAGATAATTTGCAGATGTGCGATGGTTATTATGAGATCATGATAACATGGCTGAAAGAAAATGGATTTGGAAAATAAAAAAACTGCCACCAACAGCAGAATTGCTTGACCGAGACAATCCCTACCTATCTATCGGGATTCATCCCTTTGACAACTTTATCTTGACGAGTAAACCCCTCGTCCGTGTACTGGGATTGTTGCAGATATCTGAGAATAAAATTCTTACCTAAGAGAAAAAATAAGAACTAACCATAACACGGACAATAAAGGTTATAAGACTTGTCACGGTTTTTGCAAACCGCTCTCTGCTGTTAATAAAATAACAGTATAAGGGGACATCACCGTGACTGCGCCGCTGCTCTCAACAAAACCTTTGTAAGGGGACAGGTGACCTGCTTCCAATAAACCTTGTACCGCGACACTCGTAAAACTCAAAAATACTTGCAACCTGACGGCAAAAACCGCGCCATGCTTCGCTCATTTCGGCTGGTGAGGGGACGTTGCCCCAATTCGGCTTTTCTGCTCCCAGCCTTCATTCGTTCAGCAACACAAACACCCTTTATTGCCGTTAGCATTCATTTACAGTGCATTGCGAGACAGATTCGTGCCTTCGGACAGTATCTTTTCTAGACAATTTATCTTGACTCCATATTCATCTTTTTTACCAGGACTAAACGAACGCTAACTCAAAAGAATGGGTATTACTGAAGTGAATTATCTTGTGACTTAAGTGGCTGTTTATAAAACAATCAGGAATGATTTGATTTCAAAAAAAATCAACAAATTACTTGACTTGCATTGTACTTGTTTCGTAAATTTGATATTGTCATTGTCCTCCTAACTTATTTAAAACTAGTTTAGTGTCCATTTAATTGTCTGAAGATATTATTTCTATAAAACCTTTAAGAGTATGTTTAATTATATCGCCTTTCTTCACCTGATGTAAGAATGAAGATGTACTAACAGTAAAAGCAGATGAAGTTTCTTCCATCATACAACTATGATTTATATATCGGTGAAATAAATAATTCGAAAAAACCTCAATAATATGAAAATAAAATTGTTAATGTTTTTGTGTTTGGTAACCATAATTGGTTGCCAAAAAGTATCAAATTCCAAAGACACAATCAGTAATTCTGATATTTATGGAACTTGGGTCAATACTTCAAATTCTCAGGATACCATTCAAATTTATGACTCAGTAATAAATAGGTGGTATTCTGCAGCAAATTGTTACGGTCATCAGTATAAATTCTATATTAAATCTGATAGTATAATATTGACTTATGATGGCGTGGATAAAATGTATATAGATCCATATCACAAAAAAATGTACTTAAATGGCAGTAAAGATTCATTAACAATTCAGGATTTTCAGTCTGTTTATCCATGTTATCAAGGGGATATATTTAAAAAAATTAAAAAATAATTTGTCATGAAAAACCATATTTTAATAGGACAGAAACATTATTTTTATGATGATTGTCAGATATTACGTTTATCCTACTCTGACTCTATGTTCTGCTCCTAATCTTGTTTGAAAAACAAAAAAACAGATCAAAGAAAAACAACGAAACGCTAATACGGACAATAAAGGTCATTTGTTTGTCACGGTTTTTGCCGGGACCTGAAGGCCACCTACCAAAAACCACAAGTAATTTATACGCCCGACCCTCTCTTTCTTCTTTGATCTTTTACCGTGATACGTTTATAATCAACACGTAATCTACATTGTAAGGCGACAACCCTAAACTTCTCATAACATCGTACCTGGACTTGCAAAAACCGCGCCCCCGTCTTCGCTTCGCTTCGTCGGGGCACGGCATGCTTCGCTCTTTCCGGCTGGTGCCGGGACGTCAGACTGTCTAATAACCTGCCCGTTTTAATATTAATCACAAACCAGACATTTCCAATAATCTTTTAATCAGTTAATAACCAGGGCTTTAATATTTTCAGCCCCTCTTAAACCAGCTTAATTTGAATAATTTTTACCGGTTAAAATGGTTATTAGACAGACT
>JBEKWS010000057.1:0-4717 GCA_049512815.1 Bacteroidales bacterium
ATCTCCCGCAGAACCAATTGTTCTAATGATTTTTTTTCATTGTAGTATGATTATTAAGTGAATAATCATACAAGCTACGGATTTTCAGTTATATCTACCGCCATGTGGCGGTTTAGTTCAACTTGTATTTGGTGGCAGTTTTTATTTACCAAATCCTCGTTCTTTAAGCCATAAATTCATTGTCTCGAAAAATCCATCACAAATTTGCCAACCATAAGTTTCCAAGTTTTCATTCATCCCACCTGTTTTACATTTCATGATACTATGATTGCAATTGGGGAATGTTTTAATAGTCAATATTGAATTTTTTCTTGTCCCCAAAGTCTGTTTATAAAAATTCAATGTATTTTGCCAGTCAAGCTGGGTATCCTTTTCACCAAATATTGCAAGGACAGGACATTGTATTTTCATTAATATTCCTTTAAGGTTTGGCACCATCACTATCATACCTGATTCCTTATCAAATATATAATCCTTACCTAAAAACCTTTTTTGAAGTTGTAAGTAGTTATTTTCCGATTCCGCACCATCAAGGGCTATAATTGCAGAATCTGTATTAAGGTTTTTTGTGACTTCACTATACTCTTTATATGTTCCTCCCGCCCAAAATACCCTATTACCTTCCTTTTTTTCATTCATCAGTAATTGTATTTCTGATTCTGTTTTACCCATAACCCTCAGATTAGAGCTCAATTTATATATAGAATTATCTTTGTCATCTGGCCCACTTATTGATATCCAAAAGGCAATGGGAGGGATTTGTTCAATTACTAAAGGTGCTATCCATCCCCCCCTGCTTGCACTTAAAAGCCCAATTTTTTTGGAGCCTGGAATATCAAGTTCTTTTAGTTTGTGAATAGCTGTTATTACTTCTTGAGAACTATTTTGGACAGTTTGATCATCGTCATATACTCCCTGACTTTTCCCACAACCTTGTTTATCCCACAAACAAACTCCAATTCCAAGTTTTACGAATGAAGCTCGTATGGCATAGTAGCCCGGTGAATGAGCAAAATTGGTTGGTCCAGAACCAGGTATAATGATTATCAGTGTAGATGCTTCACTAGTATCCGGGAAATCTAAAAACCCGTTCAACTTATTTCCATTAAATACGAAAGCAAATTCCTCTGTTTTAATTTGCCCAAAAGACGAATGACCAATAAAAAGAGAAGATAAAACAAGAGTTAATAAAAATGGAAAGATTCTGTTTTTTTCCATGGATAATAAATTTTTATCTTATACTTACTACTCATAATGACGAATAATCAGCTTAAATGTTACAACCAACCACTAGGTAGATTTAAATTAACGTCTAAATCCCAGTAGTATGATTATAAGCCGTAGGCGATCCGGTTTTATCGCGATTGATGTGGTTTTTGCCAATCCTGACAGATAAGCAGTAGTTATATCGTAACGATAAATTTGTCTAGGCAATGTAAAAACCACTACTGTTTGATTATTGATAGTTATGAATCTTGGTTTTATCTCAGTAGCAGGATTTGTCACGGTATACAAAACTTAATAAGTGAGATAAAGTTTCGAGCATAGACTTTAAGGGCTGATTATCAAGCTGTCCGGGCTGCCGAAGGAAATTAACTAAACCATCCGTTAGGTGTAGGATTTATTTTAAAATTGTCTTTGTTACAGAATATTTTGTTTTGAAGGCAATTCTTATTAAATCATGGTGCGAAGGGCTGGAAGGCTAGTTTGCAGCTTTTGGTAATAGTTTAGTATTTTGTCATATACAAACGTGCCTGACAGCGAAGGGAAGGTGTAATTTAGGCTGTGAATTTAGTTATTTCTTATTGTAAACCATAACAAAAAAATTTGCTTCTGGTGGGATTATAGAATCTTTAGGCATTGTGTCATCATATTTTACAACCAGAGTGTTTCCGCCATCAATCAATGTATAAGACTCAACACGTTTGAGCTCTCTCGTAGCTCCTTTATTTTGAGAAACTAATGTTGTGGTAATTGTAAATGACTGTTTATTTAAGGACCATTTTGCTGATACCTTTTGTGTCTTTTCACCAGATTTGGTTATTGTTTCTTCACCATTAAGAATGTACGTTGATTCCCTTTTAAGTGGCTTTTGGTCAGGAATATCAAATGTCGACTGTAAAGTAATACTATTGGCTTCCTGTTTTATGATAAGTGTTTGAGAGTTCAGTCCTATAGCTTCAGAAAGATTACTTTGTTTTTTATTTAATTTCCACTTGCCCGAAAAATTTGTAGGACTTTGGGCATCAAGGATAGTTTTATGCTGGTTATTTAAAACATTAATCTCTTCCTCTGAATAATTCTTAAGGCACCGAACAGATAATCCATCTCGTTTGCTTGGCCAATTAGGATTTACTCTACTATCATCAAAGGTTAGTATCCAACCACGTCCAATGTAATTATTCTCTTCACTCGAAATCCACAAGGTGCCCTGCTCACCAAGGTATATGAACTCTCCACTATATTGGCGGAGACCACCCGGAAGTGCCGTAAAACCTGTTTCATTTGTTGCTCCTTTATTTGGTATCCTCCAATGAACAGTTCCAGTTTCTTTCAGTTTACCACCGGTTATAGTGTCCATCGCAGAGAAGATTACAAGAGACCTTAATTCATCAGAACTTGTTACATGCCAACCGTTGGGACACAATTTATTTGTATTGACAACATACCAATTATATAAAGCCCCATATTTATTTTTATTTTCTGCTTCATCATTATTGTACCAACAGAAAGCTGGTTCATATTTTTGCCACTGTTTATCATCAGTTACCAATGGTATGTCTGTGCCATCATTGTATTTGGTGGTTTTTAAATTTTCCGCCATCCAAACCTGGGTGCCGATGGTTATTGTTTTGTATTCATTACCGTCAATATCTTTTAATGTATGTGATTGTATCCCAGTAAATCCACCGGGATTTTTGACTATCGTTAATGGTTGTGAATTTGACGGGATACAGCTTAGAATCAAAAAGAAGACCGCTACCAAGCTTAAAGTCAAAAAGATTCTTACGCCATTATCGATTTTATTAGGTTTAGATTTAGTTAACATAATCAATCGTTTCCTGGTTAATGATGGATTAAAGCCACTGGTTAACGGAATATTTCTTTTGCAGCTTATAAAATTTATCAACTTGTCTGCATAGCATTTGATATCGGTAGAATCTTGGATTACACCATTATCAGCCAGATATTCATGATTGACTCTTATGGCTTTATTGTACAAAATAAGAATCGGGTTAAACCAATAAATGATTTGGATTAATTCAATGAATAATATATCAATTGAATGAGATTGTCTGATATGTTCAAGTTCATGTATCAGTAACTCCTTGGCAATCTTGTTATTCAAATAGTCCTGTTTGCCTACGAATATAGTATTGAAAAAACAAAATGGATTTATTTGATTATCAATCAGGACTAATTTATTTCCGGCATAATTAATTTTTTCGGAACAAAGTTTTGAGTGTGTGATTAAGAAAATATTCCGGAAAAACCGAAATAGTAATAGGATTACTCCTGAAACATAAAGAATTAGCAAAATTTTCAAGAAACTAATTCCTAAAGAGATTTCTTCACTTAAAGATTCAAATTTGAAATTTGGCTGATTTGTAATACTTGTGGCGTGATATTGTTGTGGACTAAATGACGGGATACTAGTATTGAAGGCTGTAATAATGTTTTTCTGAACTTCGTTATTCGGAATATTTATTGGGATTGAAATAAAAGGAATAACCATAGAAAAAAGAATGGAGAAGATTAGGAAAAACCTATTGAAAACGAAGAGTTTCTCCCGTCTTAGCAGGAACCAGTAAATCCCGAACATTAAAAACAGGCTTAGGCTTGATTTTAAAATATATGCAATCATTTTTTTGTCTTTTTTGATTCAATTTTTTTGTCAACGAGATCTCTTAATTTTTTTAGTTCATCCTGACTCATGTCCGTTTCGTTTGTAAAAAATGAGGCAAACTGAGCAGTTGAATTATTAAAAAAGTCTTTGATTAATCCGTTAATATGATCTGAAAAGTAATCTGCCTTTTTGATCAGAGGGTAGTATTCTCTCGAATTTCCAAACAGCTTATAACTGACAAATCCTTTGTCAATCATTCGCTTCAATAATGTCAAAACCGTTGTTGATGCAGGTTTAGGATCTGGAAATTCATTCAGAAGGTCACGAATGAAAGCTCTTTCAAGTCTCCAGAGCAGTTTCATAATTTGTTCTTCAGCAGTTGTTAGATACATAATACTCTACATTTAATTTTATTACTCTACAAATGTAGACTTATATTTTCAATTATCCAAATATTTTTCAAAAAATTTTTTAAAGTGGATGATTTTTTCGACTCAATGTTGTTTTTACTGTACATGTGAGAAGGCAAAAAAGCATGTGTTTGGCGTCAGCCAAACTCTTGCTTGTGAGTTGGGAATCCTGATAGAATAATAAATATTAAATCTTTAGCTGTTATGTGTAGGGTGTCTGTCAATTTTATCTAGTGGTCTGGATTTTAATACCTTACACATAACTAAATAGCGTTTTATACACAGTCTTATAACAGCTTTCCCATTAAAGGCAGGTATAAAATATTGAAGTACTTTCCTGATTGGTGTTATATAAGATTGTGTATAAAACTGAGTTGGACTAAGCCGCGTGTTCCTATGGGCATTCTATTGAATAATTTTCTTATTTATCTGATTCAGAAAGCATTATTAATATTTGGCA
>JBEKWS010000058.1:0-4693 GCA_049512815.1 Bacteroidales bacterium
AAGTCTAATTAAAGCCCTGGTAGTTATTCATTTTCAAATCGACACGTAATTAAAAAGCTCTACAACCTCGATATACTCATGATTTCAAAGAACGATATTTAACTTTTAGTGGACACTAATGAAATAAATTATGAAAAAACATTTCTATTTATCTATTCTTTTCCTGATAATTTTATTTGCTTTTTCAGTTCCGTCTAATTCTCAAAACGGTACAGTAAAGCAAGAAAAACTTACCAGATTTGAATTACAATCCTCTGTTTTAATTCCCTCATCAGGAACTGAGATTTCAACATTGGAATATAAGTCTAAAGTTTACTGGTTTCCAGTGACGGTACCATCTACTGTCCTTACGGGGCTCGTTTCTAATAAGATATACCCCGATCCCTATTCCGGGCTGAACAATATGGTGATTCCGGATGCTTCTGACGAATTTAATAAAAAGTATAACCTGGAACAATTCAGCCATCTGCCCAATAATGTTAACCCATGGAATAAGCCTTATTGGTATCGCACAGTTTTTAAAGTTCCACTTGCCGATAATGGACGACATTTTCAGTTGATATTCAAAGGTATAAACTATCGGGCTGCGGTTTGGGTCAATGGAAAGCAGATTGCTGATTCAACTCAGATGGCAGGAATGTTTGCTGAATACAGCCTGGATATAAGTAAACTGATTAAGGCAGGTACGGAAAACGTGCTTGCGGTTAAAATATATCCACTCGATTATCCCGGATTGCCATCTACAGAACAGTTGAAAGCCCTCGGCGATTTTTATCCCAATGGTGGTCCTACAGGAGATATTGGCAAGAATGTAACAATGCTTTGTTCAATCGGATGGGATTGGATTCCGCCTGTAAGGGATCGTAATATCGGTATATGGCTCCCTGTATATCTGAGAACTTCCGGAGGAGTAACATTAGCAAATCCAAAGATGATAACCGGCCTTCCAAAACTTCCAGACACTACAATAGCAACTCTATCCTTGAATCTTATACTCATAAATCACTACCAGGCTGATGATAATGGAAAACTGACAGTTACAGTTTCTCCTGAAAATTTCAGAGGCAAACCAATACAATTTTCAAAAAGTGTGATAATTGCGAAAAACAGCTCGTCAATTATTGATCTTAACGGAGATAATACTAAAGAATTCAATATTATAAATCCTAACCTGTGGTGGCCAAACGGATATGGTAAACCTAACCTTTACCGTATAAAGTTACAATATGTAGATGGAATAGGTATCTCCGATGATACTGCTTTTGTATTTGGTATACGTACAGTCAATACAAAAGCAGTTGATGTTAATGGTTTTTACCGTCGTGATTTTTATGTCAACGAAAAACGCATTCATTTGACCGGAGGGGCGTGGGTCCCTGATATGATGCTCAACCGGGATTCAATCAGATATGATTATGAAATGAATCTTTGCCGCAACTCAAATATTAATCTGGTCAGAATTTGGGGAGGAGGAGTAACCCCCTGCGATGAATTTTTTGAAGCTGCAGACAAGTATGGATTAATGGTGTGGTCTGATTTCTGGGTTACAGGTGATACCCAGGGTGAATTTAAAGGTTCACCTGACTGGCCGATTGAAGGGAATATCTTTATTAAAAATGTTGCAAGTACTATACTCCGCATAAGAAATCATCCCAGTCTGCTTGTATGGACAGGAGGCAACGAAGGACATGCCCGAAAGGAGCTCTATGATGCAATGAGAGAAAGTATAATTACTCTTGATGGGACCAGACCATTTATTCCAAGTTCATCGGGATATGCAAAACTTCCAGCAGGCTGGAAAGGGGCATGGCCCGATGACCTGCCTTCTGGTGTTTACAGTGGTGGCCCCTACACCTGGCAAGATCCATTAATTTATTACAAGAAAGCAATAGCAGGTAAGGACTGGGTCTTTAAAGATGAAACAGGGATACCTTCGCAGCCTCCATACAATATTATGTCAAAGATTATTCCTGATCTGGTGTGGGATAAGAAATTGCCTTTCCCATTAAATAATACGTGGGGTTATCATGATGCTGCGACAGGTAATGGCAGGTGGGATCTATATTATAAAGAAATGGTAAAAAGACATGGTGAACCTGCAAGCATGGAGGATTTCTGCAATAAGATGCAGTTGATGAATGCCATTGGTTATCAGGGCATTTTTGAAGCGGCAGGACATAAACTAAACGATATAGGTGGTGTGATGCTATGGAAACTAAATGCAGCTTTTCCCAGTGTGGTATGGCAGGTATATGACTGGTTTCTCATGCCAAATGCCGGTTATTATTTTATGCAGAATGCTTGTGAAACTGTTCATATTCAGCTGAATCTGAACGACCTGAAAGTGCTGGCTATTAACAGGACCTATCAAGTTATATCAGGCCTCATTGCACAGGTTGATCTTTTCAGTTTGGATTCTAAATTACTATTTCATGAAGAAAAAAACATAAGTCTTTCAGCAACTGATGTGAAAGAGGCGACCTCATTATCTTCGGTATTAACGGGTACCAAAGGTGTGAATTTTGTAGTATTGAATTTAAAGAACACCACAGGAAGGGTAATCTCACATAATGCATACTGGTTATCGAATGAGGGAGATTTTAAACCATTGAACAATATGCAGAAAACCATAATTCAGACAAAAGTGCTGAATAGTACAAAAAGTAAGAGTGAAAATAGCTGGACAATACAGATAACAAATTCAACCAATAAGTTAGCTTTCTTTATTCGAATGCAATTGATATCAGATGGAGAAGAGATGTTACCAAGCTACTGGTCAGCCAATTATTTTACCCTGGCACCTTCCGAATCCACATTTGTGACTGTAAGTTGTCCTTTGTTAAAACTTAATGGCAAAACGCCGATAATCAAAATATCAGGTTGGAATGTAAACGAACAGGAACTGGCTCTGAAATGAATTTAACTTTTATTTTACTCTATCATAGTAGTTTGTTCCTGTAACTTTACCAGCAGACGATTTATTTGTGAAATTCATTGTAAGTATCTTCCCTTCATTATCGACTTTCAATGTCTCTTTTACAGTCAAAGTATCTTCCCCATTATTACCCTGAAATATTGTTGATGATTCAAACATGAGGGATCCGTCGCTGTTTGACCGGGATACTTTTGTCGTTCTTGGCATTTCAAAAATGACGATCTTGCAGTCCATGCCATCCAATGAAAGTTTTTCATCAAAAGGATATTCTTCTCCGTTACCGTTTTCATAAACACGTGTGGTAAGCAGACTGTCACTTTTAAATTGAATTGTGATTCCGGAAAGGAACAGCTGGTCATTAGCCAGGACAGTTTTTTCTTTGTTTAGTTTCCATTCACCTGAAAAATCGGATTTCTGGGCAAGTAAAGAAAAGGAAGGAAGAATGAATAAAAGTAAAAGAGAGGTAAGGAATGTTCTCGTTTTCATAACTCTTTATTTAAAGTTTGTTTAAATGATTATACATAAAAATACATAAAAACCTGATCAGATCTGAATTATTAAAAATACTTTCTGAATTTATCACCAATTTTGAAATAAGTATATCTGCCGGCATCCTCACCGGTAACATGTATAGATTCCCCATCTGTGGCAAATGTACTATGTTCACCAACTATCTGGGAAAAATAGACATTATTGTTCTTCCCTGTTTCATCCTGAAGGATAACATGAGCCAGGTTTTTATGGATATCTGAAATAAGTGAAGCATTACAAAGAGGGCAAAAAAACTCAAGAGACTCACCTTTCTGAATCTCGAATGCAGGATGTTTATGGCTGGTATAATTTCCTATCTGTGGGCTTAGTAAAAGCAGCGCAGATTGTTTCTTGCTATTTTTCACTTTGAAGATGATATTATCACCTACCCGGATGTGCTCATTACATTTCGGACATAAAAAATCATCCATATATACCTCCTCATTTTAAATCCTTTATATAAAACAAAAAGAGTGATAGTTTTGTTGAATTATTCAGAAATTGAATACCAGTCAAACTAAAGCTTCTTTACTTGTTAAAACTGACTCTCAGAGTTCAGTGGTATTCGTTAGTCTTTAACTTTCCAGGATTTATAACTTTTTTTATAATACTAAGCATTGTCTCATGTGAAATGCTTTCAGAATGTCCCCTTCATCACACTAATTAGAATATTGACATCCAATAATTTCCGCGATGTAGGGCTCTTTTGCTAAAAAGAATTGAAATATGTACGTTTTAGTGTAACAAAAAGTAATATTGGTCGTTTAATTAGGTGTGTTAGTCAAAATATAGTTGTTATTCGTCAAATTCATTTTAGATATGAGACATTCACTTATACTGCTATTCTTTTGCTATAGCTTATCAATATCAGGCGCAACTTATTATGTAGCAACTACCGGAAATGATAATAATTCTGGAACAATCTCAAGTCCATGGCTCACATGGCAAAAGGGATTCAATTCAATTTCTGCGGGAGATATATTATACATCAGAGGTGGAACTTACACACCTGCAGGTATCGTTATTGCTGATGTATTTGCCGCCGTTGGTGTGAATGGCAAAAATGGGACATCGGGAAGTCAATATCAGGTGTATGCTTATCCGGGCGAAATCCCTGTTTTGGATTGTAGTACTTTAACTAATAATTCATATGTAAGAATTGGAATCATGCTTACAAATTCGAGCTATTGGCATCTAATGGGTCTGGAGATTAAAAATTGTAATCAG
>JBEKWS010000059.1:0-4589 GCA_049512815.1 Bacteroidales bacterium
TGCCAAATATTAATAATGCTTTCTGAATCAGATAAATAAGAAAATTATTCAATAGAATGCCCATAGGAACACGCGGCTTAGTCCAACTCAGTTTTATACACAATCTTATATAACACCAATCAAGTAAGTAGTTCAATATTTTATGCCTACCTTTAATGGGAAAGCTGTTATAAGACTGTGTATAAAACGCTATTTAGTTAGCGGCAAGGCGATAAATTAAAAATAGGAGAAAATATGATGATTAAAAAAATTGCAAGAAAGATTTTAAAACAAATTAGAAAAGGCCAAGTGCCTGAATATTTGAAGAAAAATCAAATCAAACTAGATGTTTCACAACTTCAAAAAATTGAAATGTCTATAAGAGAAAATTACCATCAAGGATGGAGAAGTGAAGAAAACTATACGCGTGAAGCATATGCAAATGATTTAAAAGCTCATTTAAGCGCCAGGTTGGAAGGAGATAGAGTTTCATATATACCATGGCTTAATAAAACAGTTCAATTAAAGGGAGCCAATATTTTAGAGATAGGATGCGGAACTGGCTCCTCAACAATTGCCCTTGCTGAACAAGGGGCTAATGTAACTGGTATTGACATTGATGAGGGGGCTTTAAAAGTAGCGAGAGACAGATGTGAGATTTATAACATACCAGCGACGATAATTTCTGGAAATGCAACTGAAGTATATAATGAGTTACAAAGTCAAAAATTTGATTTAATAATTTTCTATGCTTGTATGGAACATATGGTTTATACAGAAAGGATTGAATGCTTAAGAAAATATTATGATTTATTACCTAAAGGTGCATGTTTATGCATTGTTGAAACGCCAAACAGATTATGGTATTTTGATGATCATACATCTTTTTTGCCATTTTTTCACTGGTTGCCAGATAATGTAGCCTTTGATTATTCGAAATTTAGCAATAGGATTAATTTCAAGGAATTATATCATGAACATTCCGATGAAAAATTTTTGCATTTTTTAAGGAGAGGCAGAGGTTTTAGTTTTCATGAATTAGAAATAGCATTAGATATACCAGCAGAAAAATATCAGGTAGCGTCTTATTTAAATCGACCTTTTATCCCATTTTCTCTAGATAGTAAATTTCACAAATTTTTAACCCGAATATATCCTAACATCAGTAAAGGTTTTTTCTATCCGATGATCGATATTTTAATAAAAAAATAGCAAATTTAATAACTTGAAAACGCCCAGCCGCTAAACAAAGGTTATTAGACAGACTCCCGTTAGTTTTCATGCTCGGGGCGGCCGACAATTTTGCTATTTGTAAAATTTATCATGACTGAGAAATTTCGTCCATCTACCGGGACTCCGTCATCTGCCAGATTTTACTGGACGAGACCGGCTTGGCCAATGCACCTTGCAAATGATAATTCACGGTTTTGTTTTTTGAAAATTACAAAACCGGTTCATTAGCATCATTTGCAAGTTTTGTCCGTCCTTACAAGCCTTGCCCCTGCTGGTATACCAGGATTTGAAATCGAGCACAGAAACCTAACAGCATCAATAAAATTTATACCTTGACTATAAAGGGTTTACTCATCTGGACTAGTTAGAATCAGCCATATCTTGACATATCCCTTAGCTGGACTACTAATATTTGTGTTTCAAAATAACATCATCTGTATGTAAATCGTCAGCCAAATGTTTACCAGTAAATATATAAATTTAAGGCGTGGTTTAAAAGCTCATGATTGACTTTTAATCATACAAGATTGAAGAAAAGGACAAAAACACCTAAGGAAAGAAGTAAAATCAAAGAGAAAACCTTACAGGAAAGACGTAAAAATTACATCAAAAGAAAACTCGAATTGGATTATGAAAAACTTTGAAATATCTTTGTACAATCACACCTTAATTTATAACCTTAAATGGTGCAAATTGGGTTGAAGACATACACAGTATATTATGATATGCTTTAGATTAAATTGCTTATTTTTAAAATTATATAAATGAATTTAAAATTTCATCTGGCCGTTAATAATAAAGTATTTAAATATTATAGAAATGAAAAGACTAACAAATACTGCACTTTTATTTATACTTTCAATTGCATTACCTTGTTTTGGACAAACCAAAAATTTGGGCTTATTCAGTGAAAATGGTGATATCGGCAATCCTCTTCTTAAAGGCAATACAGTTTATAATGAAAAAGACCAGACCTACCTGTTGTCCGGAGGGGGTAATAACATTTGGTTAAAAGAAGACCAATTCCAGTTTCTCTATAAAAAAATAAAAGGCGATTTTATTATCAAGGCTACAGCAAAGTTCATTGGAAAAGGGGTTGCGGGGCATCGTAAAATAGGAATAATGGCCAGGGAAGATCTGACCAAAGGGTCAAAGTATGCTGATGGAGCATTACATGGCGGTCTGCCACTTAATACGTCCCTGCAGTACAGGCTGACCGATGGAGATACTACCGGCCAGGTATTGATTTCGACGGTTCATCCTACTGAAATTGAATTTGAACGGTCCGGTAATACCTTTACCTTTTCCGCGGCAACCTTTGGTGAAATTTACAAATCGGTGACAAAAGAAGTGACGATGAACGAAGAAGTATATGCAGGCCTCTTTATTTGTTCGCATATTGATTCGGTACGTGAACAGGCTCTGTTCAGTAACCTCAGGGTAATAATTCCACCCGCAAAGAACTTTGTACCTTATCAGGATTATCTCGGAAGTCACCTGGAGATAATGGATGTCAGTACAGGGCATCGAATGATTCTAAAAAGCGAAAAGGGTTCTATCCAGTGTCCGAATTGGTCAAAAGATGGCAAATCACTTATTTACAATAGCTCTGAAGGATTATTGTATAATTATAACATCGAGAGCGGAGTTGCAAAACAGATCAATTCGGGTTTTGCAATACAGAACAATAATGACCATGTAATTTCACCTGATGGGAAAATGATAGCAATCAGCAACTATGTTGGCCCAAAGCGAAAATCGACAATTTTTATCATGCCGCTTGAAGGTACGGATAACCCAATAAAAATTTCTTCTGAAGATTCGGGACACTCTTATCTTCACAGTTGGTCTCCGGATGGTAAAAATATCCTCTTTACAGGACAGCGAAATGACGAATGGGATATCTATTCGATAAATATTGACACGAAAAAGGAAAAAAATCTGACTAATTTTCCTGGTCTTGATGATGGTTCAGAATATAGCCCTGATGGAAAGTGGATCTATTTCAATGCAGTCCGGACGGGAACAATGCAGATATGGAGGATGAGACCAGATGGAACAGAACAGGAACAAATTACATTTGATGAGTATAACAACTGGTTCCCTCATTTTTCGCCTGACGGAAAATGGATCGTATATGAATCGTATCCAAAAGAAATTGATCCGTTGACGCATCCATTCTACAAGAGAATATATTTGCGCATTATGCCTGCAAGCGGAGGTATCGCACGAACCTTAGCCTATATATACGGAGGACAGGGAACAATTAATGTTCCATCCTGGTCGCCTGACAGTAAGAAGATTGCATTTATCAGTAATACAAAGATTAATTAACTAGATTTTACTGCACAACCGGTTTTTTGCCGGCTACAGGTTGCTGTATGATATATTTACATCAATGTATGTCTGTGATTTAGCGTTTGAGAACCCGGGCTGCGATACACCCAGAAAAATTTATGACCTTAAATGGTGCAAATTTGTTTGAAGACATACAATCATCTGTATCAAGACAATAAAATTAGCACGAAAACCTAACAAGCGGGTATAAGCAAAAAGGCTTGTCACAATTTTTGCACTATACCAGGACAGTAATATCGTGACACTTGACTTATCACACATCTGCCAAATCCGTGATTCCGGCTCTGGATCAATCCGTAATGACGAGACAAATTATCGTTCGCCGGGACTGGCAAAAATTGGACCATGCTGGCTTGCCCACCGGGACAAATTCTCCCTAAAGTTCCAGGACTCTAAACGG
This sequence comes from Bacteroidales bacterium, assembly GCA_049512815.1. GTDB lineage: Bacteria > Bacteroidota > Bacteroidia > Bacteroidales > VadinHA17 > LD21. Next base: position 3,971 of record JBEKWS010000059.1, read on the forward strand.
CGGATCTGCGCCATCAACGCTTTCTGCTCATACCCGCTGGCCGTCAGACTCCCGATAAATCGGGACAAGTTATCTAAAAACCTCTCTTTTTTGTTGATAACTATGAGGCTGGTAATTCTTCAAAAATCAATGAGTTTTGTATCTTAACTCTATGAAATTCATACAAGGACATAACAGAAACCAAATCAATCTTTTTCCCGTTTCACTGGACCAATCCATTGACCCCGATAATGAACTGAGGATAATCGACCTTTTTGTCGATAGCCTTTCTATTAAAGATTATGGATTCAGAATAGACTATATCGAAAACGGCCGTCCGGCATATCATCCTTCTGATTTACTCAAGCTTTTCATTTACGGGTACATGAATAAGGTGCGGTCAACCAGGGATCTGGAAAAGGAATGCAAACGGAACATTGAAGTAATGTGGCTTTTAAAGTGTCTCAAACCTGATCATATTTAAGATATACAAGACACGATCATGCAAGAGCTGTCCGGTACACTCGCAATGCACAAGATCAAAAAAAGGAAGAATCCTTTCAAGAACCACATTTACAGAATATTACGAATTAAATCGTAAAACTTATCTGGAGAAAGAACACCTCTATAAGAGACGTCA
>JBEKWS010000060.1:0-3914 GCA_049512815.1 Bacteroidales bacterium
AATTTGGTTTTCACGAAGGGATGGTCGATGGCCACAGGACCGGTTGCAGAAACCGTAACATCGTACCAGATACCCATCCCCCTGTCGGGCGTAGCAGGGTTCCAGTCGACCCAGGTGATGGTGAGGTCCATACCTATGGGGGGATAGATCTCCAGCGCCAGGCAATTCTTCTGCCCGGCTTTTGCATATTGCGCGATATCGAAGGAATACAGACGATATGCACCCTCCATCTGAGTGGAATCAGCAACCTTATGCCCGTTTACCCACAGATTAGAACGGTAATTCACGCCATGGAACTTCAGCCACACATGCTTGCCTGCATAATCGGAGGGAAGATCGAACTCTGTGCGGTACCACCAGGACGAACTGAAGGGGTCACTTTCGGGTGAGTCCCACTTACGCATGCCAGGCAGTTCCATGAGGTTATTTCCGTAATAGGGATCAGGGTACACCTTGTTTGCCACGAGTGCGGCAAGCACGGTCGAGGGAACTGAGGTGGGATACCAGCCCTTCGCGGCATAACCGGGTTGGGATATAACCCTGCCGTCGTCCATGATACGCACCATCGGCATTAATAGACCTTCAGCTTGATCGGCAGACGACCGGATGGACCAGTGGTCGTGCAGAATCATGATGCTTCCTGCAGATGTTTGCGCAAAAACATTCAATGACAGGAAAATTGAGAACAATAGTAGTACAGAAAGAGCGCATGTTTTCATGCAATTCTTACTCAAAATAAATCGTATTTTCATACTCTTTTACTATTTAATGGTTTTATTATTTTGTCCTTGATTAAAACTTTGCTTGTGATTTCAATCCCATTACTTGTGTTTTCTTCTTTCTATCATTATAAATTATCCTTAGCTGACAATTTAGCTGCGTCTCTCTTTTCCTTTATTGTTTCATTGGGTATTAAGGGTTTGGCCCAGAAGCCAATACTTAATATATATCCCAAAGTAATATATAAGAATATCATACCAACACGTAATCCGAACATGTTTCCTAACCAGCCGATGATAACTGGTACAATGGCACCTCCACTAATACCTGTGCATAAGATACCTGAAAATGCACCATGGTGTTTACTTACAGAATTAAGTGCTAAGGAAAAGATGATTGACCACATCACTGAAGCAAAAAATCCAACTAATGGGAAAGCAACCAGGGCAACCTTACCAGGTCCAAAAAGACCGATAGTCAGGGAGATAATCGCTGCACTTGAAAAAAAGATCAGGACTTTTCTGCTGTCAAATATTTTCAACAGTAACAATCCCACCAGGCAGCCCAGCGTCATTAGTCCCCAGAAATTTGATACCACCTTAGCACCTATTGTCAGTGGATCATATTGATGGTAGCTTAACAGAAATTTGGAAATCCAATCTGCCACACCCTGTTCGGTACCTACATATGCAATAATTCCAATAAAATAGAGGACAACAATTTTATTCTTCAATAAAAGAACAAAATTATCTCTGCTTCCAATACGCTCATCTTCTTTTAATTCTACTTTAGGTATCCTTATTACGGCAATAATAATGATCATCAAAAGAGTTAATATGGAAAAAAACCAATAAAGCGAAATCCAGGGTAAATTATTGGGTACAACATGTGATAATAGCTTAATAATAAATTTTTTAGATACCGAAACATCCTGAAGATTCTTGACAAAATAAATGTAAAGTTTCGGGCTGAGGAAAGATGCCAGTCCAAAAATAAATTGGGCTAAAACAGAATTAAAAGCAAAATGTTTTTCACCACCTGCCACACGTAGAAGTGGATTAATGCCTACCTGCATCATTGCCACACCGGCACCCATTAAAAACAGGGAGAGAAGGGCATAAGTAAAATTTGCATTCGTTGCAAACAATAAAGCACCGGAAAAAGAGACGAAAAATGCAGCTAAGAGTATGGCCTTTTCTCTGAATTTTTCAATCAGAAAGCCAGTTGGAATTGACATCACCGCATATGCTATAAAAAAGGAAAATGGAAGAAAACCTGCAAGGGAAAGGCTGAGGCTAAAATCATCGATAATGTTAGGTATTAGAGGCCCTAACATGTTCTGTAACAAAGAAATAACAAAAAAAATTAAGAATATTAAAGCAACGATCGAATTTCCTTTTTTCATTTTGAATATATAAATAAGCTAATTCATTTTCAATGATGGATTAACCTTCGTACTCATTCACGTTGCCAGCCAGAGTCTGTACATTGATGGGGATTTTTCCGATACCCTTGACTATCATGTCACCTGGTTGAAGTTCACCTGTCAGGTTTTTCACTTTGTTTCCATATTTACCAAGAGTGTCTTCAACAACCCAGTAGTCAAAGCCAGGTATAATAGATTCGAATTCTTCCCCAAGCCATTTACTGCCGCGACCCCTTAAAGCAACATCCAGCATTGTTACTACCTGATGTTCTAAAGGTTCTTCAGATTCCAAGGTGATTGCTCCAAAAAATTCCTGACATTCAGTATAACCTGAATTATGAGTCCCTGTGTAGGGTTTCATCCTGGAGAGACCTTTAGTGATACCGGGAAATTCACTGAATAATTTTTCCTTTAGGAGAAATGCTGAAGACTTACCATGTACAGACTGAACCATATTAAGCATTTCGTCAGTTTTTGCATTAAAAAAATCTATTAAAGCCTGTTCCTGATGCTTTGCGGGTTTATCGTTTTCAACAATATCTACATAGGCTTTGAAACCAACCCTAAACCCATCTTCCACAATTTTTCTGAAATAATCCCGATATGGAGTTATATTGGCATTACTTGAAAAAATGCTCCTTCTGCAACATGCCGTAAGTCCGTCTCTTTTGTAAGATGTGCCCAGGTGCATGTACTCACCTTCAATTATCTGCCGGTTCAGTGCAGGCCCGATCATTGTGACGCAAGCCATGTCTGAACCAACCATTGTCTGAAAGCCTTGTCGCTCGCACCCCATCCATTTTGCAAGCATATCGCCAAATGCAGCCACTTCAGTTTCGTCCATACCTGGTTCCAATACTGCCAGCATTGCCCGCAGGGCAAGTGAAGTAACATAGGCTGAATCTTCGACAAGCCTCATTTCATTTGTACTTTTTAGGTTTTTTACTTTTTGAAATGGTACCTGAGTATCGATAATATTATCTTTTCCGACAATTTCTTCCAGGTTGGCTATGATTCCGTCCGGAATAACCTGCCGGGGAGATAAAATCCCTATACGTTGGACCTTCCTGCCTGCAATTTTTTCCAAAATATCCTTCAGAGAAAATCCTTCTACAGGGTACTTTTCATCTGCCAGTTGCAGACTCTCGGTTGGATACACCATAATTCCTGCACGCTTTGCCAGTTGTCCTGCAATATAAACTCCTTCAAATCCGGCTATAATCCCTGAAGTGTAAGGATCAGGACCCAGACCAAATGCAACTTGTTCAATAGAATAATTTGTGTTTCCCCCAAGATATGGCACGTCCCCGCTATAGTGCTCGTCAGAAAAAGCAAAAGCAACATCAATATTATGCTCTTTCAGCAAGGCTTTCCATGTTTTCTGACGACGCTCTACAAATTCCTCCTTCGGTATTGAAAAATAGCGATCAATCTTGGGAGATTTTTCAATTATTATCTCCAGCTTTTTAAGTTTTTCCGACAAAGTTTCTATCATGGTCTTTGAATTAATTAATTTCACCTGTATTTAATTATTTAAGGCACTGACAGTTCTTGTTCCTGTGTTGACCGCAGGTTCCAACCATCCAGTTTGAACAGCAATTTACCTTCTGCTACTAACGAGGCATCCAATTGCACTTCAATGATATGTTTTTCACCAGGTAACAGTGAGAAATAATTGTCCTGCCAGAAAATTGGCAATACAGGCTCCCGTGTTGAGGCTGAAAGCAACTTGGGGTTCATGGCGAAAGCGAGAGAAGTCGAAGAATTC
>JBEKWS010000061.1:0-3848 GCA_049512815.1 Bacteroidales bacterium
CAATAGAGGTATTATGATACTCTTCAATAGATTGGAGCATATGAACATAAGTACCGATGCTCCTGGGACTGTAATTACGGGTCTGCATCTCCCGCAGAACCAATTGTTCTAATGATTTTTTTCCATTTTAATATGATTATTAAGTGTATAATCATACAAGCTACGGATTTTCAGTTATATCTACCGCCATGTGGCGGTTTAGTTCAACGGCACGGCAGTTGAGGGAGTTTGCGTTAGCCGGCGAAGCCAGCCGGTCACGCATCCCCGTTCTTTAGCCGATCAATTGTCCCAGTGACAAGCAAATTACCCCAACTGACCGTGTTAGCGGTTAGGGCGAGTCTGTCGTGTCATGTTGACCAGGAGATTTAATTTTAATTCTTTTCTTCAGATCATAGTTGAACGAATGAAAGGCTTACTATAAATATTGGTTGTGCTTTGGTTGGTGGGATTTTCAGTATGAGCCTAACAATTGAAAGGCCGGTGCTTTTATCATTGAATTAGTTGTCTTGTTAATGATGAACCAAGATTATGATATGCTTTCGCCGCGTCAGTTACATGTTTACCAACTTAAATCGAACACGATATCAATGATATGTTATTAAAAAAAACTTGCTGATACCGTATTGCTTATCAGATTTATCGAATAAAGCCAAAATAAAAGCTGGTCTTGTCTTGTTTAATAATTATTCTTCAAAAAGTGTGCAGAACTAGATTTTTCTTCAATGGCTGGTACAGGCAATAAGCTTTAAAAAAAAATAGCCTGCGGTTGTGAAAAAATAGAGATGAGCTTATTGCCTGTGCCAGCGAGTTAGCGGTAGGGCAAATCTTAATTTACTTTTAGAATGCTAATCCTTTGAATTTTTCGATAATATTTATTTGAGCACCGCAGGGACGGGCTGGAAGGCTCTTACCGCAAACATAGAAAGTGATTTGGCTTGAGCGGTTTGCGGTATGTGCCTGACAGCAGAAGGGAAGGGTAGATTAAAACCTCATTCATATCTGAGAGCTTTTACAGGATTAGTTCGAGATGCTTTGTAGGCATGAATGGAAACAGTTAAGAGTACCACAATAACTGCAACTATAAAAGATATTGCAAATATCCACCAGTCGATGGGAGTTTTATAAGAATAGTTTTTTAACCAGTTTGTCATAAAGTACAGCGTTGCTGGAACTGACAGTGCGGCAGCCATCAATGCAAGTATAAAGTTTCTGAGCAGGTAGGAAATGACAATTGATCTTGCTGAACTGCCAAATACTTTTTTGATTCCTATTTCTTTAGTTTGAGTTTTAATAACGAACAAGGTAAGACCGAATAATCCTACACCGGCAATCAGCATTGTAAACAGGGCAAAAATGGAAACAATGTTACTTAAGTTTTTCTCTGAGGAATAAATGCTTTTAATGAGATCTTCTATTGTGGTGTAATAGAATGGTCTTTCCGGAGCAGCTTTCTTCCATTCCGCTTTTAGCATGGGGAGTATATTGCCGAGTGTTCCTGATTTATAGTGTACTGCAACCTGCTGGATATACCGATCAGTCATGTGTATTTCCACGGGAGGAATTTCCGTATGCAGGGAATGAAGGTTGAAATCTTTTACGATGCCGATTATAACACTCTTTCCGATCAGTTTTCCTACCGGATCTTTTATACCAAGTCTTTTTACAGCAGTTTCGTTAAGGAGGACTGACTGTGTAAGATCGCTGCCAAACTCTTCAGAAAAGTCACGGCCTTTGATCACCGAAATACCCATTGTTTTCAAAAAATTGTAATCCACAGACATGCCTTCCACCTGTACTTTAATGCTATTATCCTCGAAATTTGGGACAATAAATGTGCCTGAACTCTGCATTGGAAGACCTTCCATTGTTCCTGCAGCGAGAATCACATTCGGGTTGGATTTAATGCTGTTGATATAAGCCGAATAACCTTTAAAATCCCTGCCCAAGTCAATTACGACAATATCATGATTATAATAGCCTAAATCTTTTTTCAGTTCGTACTGGTATTGTGATCGGATTATGAGAGTGCTTGAAACAAATGAGCAGAAAATTACCAGTTGAACTACAATCAGTGCAGAACGAAAAAACAGTTTTCTTTTCCCGGAGTATAAAGTATTTCTCAGAATATCCATGACCTTTAAACCCGACAGATAATATGAAGTATATATTCCCGAGACGAAACCGATAATTAAAGTCAGGGACAGATAGACCACGATGTATATTATTATGTTTGAACTGATAATATGAAGCTGGGTCTGGAAAAGCTTTCCGGCATAAGGAAGCGACAGCCATGTTAAAACAAGAGCAACCGGCAGAACAAGCAAAGCCAGAAGGAAGGATTCCCCCAATAACTGATTCCTGATTTTTTTATTACCGGCACCGTAGGTCTTTCGTATTCCAATTTCTTTGGTTCTGTATATTGAAACAGCAGTCGACAAAATGATGTAGTTAAAAGTAGCGACAAGCACAATAAGCAATGCAATGGCTGAATATAACCTGATACTCTTTAAGCTGCCCTTGATCCTGGTATTAATAATTTCATCCGAATGCAAATAAACATCCGATAGATTCTGAAGAGAATAATTATTAGTGGGTTTTTCACTGATATTTTTAATTTCAAAAGCCCTGAACTGAGATTCAAGTGATTTAACATTACAATCCCTGGAAAGTAAAACCCAGGTATTCCAGAATGTAAAATTCCAGTTCTTGTCGGCATTAGTAACCTTGAAAGTGCTGTTAATTGAGGCAAGAGTCCATCTGCTGTTTATGAAACACTGGGCTCTGAAAGTTGAATTCTCCGGGATGTTTTCGAATACTCCGTTTACGACAAAGACATGTTCTTTGTTATCTACAAATCCGACGATTTCTTTTCCGACCGGATCCTGACCCGGAAAAAACTTTTCTGACAGGTACCGGGAGAGAACTATGGAGTTTTGATCTTCGAGAAGTTTTTGATGTGGATCACCGAAGATTAACGGGAGAGTGAATATGTCAAAAACATCTGAATCGGTTCCTACTGCATTAGGGACATTTATAAATTCATCTTTAAGCTTTAGCCTGAAACCAATCGCAGGTCTTGTTCTGATAGCTTTCTCTACCTGCGGGAATTCCTCCTTTAATGCCGATGCGAGAACGTAAGGTGTTCCTGAATCAGTTCTTTTAAAATCAACCCAGTAATTAAGTGCTTTGAAAACCCTTGCCCTGTTTTTATGACAATGATCGTAACTCAACTCATTGACAACATAAAGCAGCATAACAAATGAAGCGGCCAGAGCTATAGACAGACCTAACGCGTTTATGCCTGCAAATACCTTGTTTTGCTTCAAAAATCGCAGGGCTGACTTAAGATAGTTTTTTAGCATCGAATTTAAGTTAGGTTATCTTATAGAAACTAATAAATCAACGTATAATGTCTATCCATACCAAAGATATACCGAATATATTAGTTGTGCAACTAGAGATTTAATTATTATATAATTATTAAGTATTGAAACAGGCGTTCTGATTATCGCACTTTGCTGTCAAAGTTATTCTGAAAATAAAGTGATAAGCAAATTACTTCAGCTGACCGTGTTAGGCGGTCGTAGTGTGTCCTGAGTTGTTGCAGGGTACGAGGAGAAAAAAAAGTTCTTTGAAGCAACAACGAAACTGTAAACATGATGATAGTCATTGTGTTTTGACATTGTCAATGGGAAACGAGCCAGTCCAGAGGCTGGAGGTCTCACTGAACAAAGATATGTCAAGACACTTTGAAGTGGTCTATCGGTCAGGGTGTTCAGGCACAGTGACCAAACCGCCTTGTGGTGCTCACTTTTCAAGAGTTGGGTACTTTTAGCATCAAGGTTAAT
>JBEKWS010000062.1:0-3671 GCA_049512815.1 Bacteroidales bacterium
TCATATCGGTATTTTGTTAGCAACACCAATTTAGGTGAAAATACCTTAGCTGTAAGACTTTCATCTGCAAAGTTTTACAGCTTTTCTTAACATTGACATGCGGATTTTAGGAGCTATCGGAACGCAAAGGTTTAAAACCAAAGGTCGCAAAGACTTGAATAATCCAGGGATTGCTTTGCGCGCTTTGGTTCTTATCCACCGGAGCGTCAGCGGAGGTGGACTTAGCGTACTTTGCGGTTAAAGAAAATCATCTGTTGTTTCAGACAGGTCGGCTAAAATCAAACAAAAAATTAGTATTGCAAAGACTTGAAAGACACAAAAAAATAGTATCTTTTGATTTCAATCTAGAACTATAAGCTTTAATAAATAATGCAATGAAAATAAATGCAATAATTACAGGAGCAACTGGGATGGTTGGTGAAGGAGTTCTCATGGAGTCCCTTCTTCATCCTGAAGTGGAAAAGGTTCTGGTTATTAGCAGAAAACCATGTGGTGTTTTACATTCTAAATTAATTGAGATCCTGCATACTAATTTTTTTGATCTCTCTCCTATCGCTGAACAATTAAAAGGATACAATGCGTGTTTTTTCTGTCTGGGTGTATCCTCCGTTGGCATGAAGGAAGAAGAATACTATTCACTGACATACACCCTCACAATGCATATGGCTGAGATTCTTGCAAGACAAAATCCCGATATGACTTTTTGCTATATTTCAGGAGCAGGTACAGACAGCACTGAAAAAGGAAGAATGAGCTGGGCACGTGTTAAAGGAAAAACGGAAAACGACCTGATGAAGCTGCCCTTCAAAAAAGCATTTGCATTCCGTCCGGGATTTATGCTACCTGAAAAAGGGGCAAAAAATGTACATGGATATTATGTTGTATTCAGAATTCTTTACCCACTGCTGAGGGCTTTATTCCCTCGATTTGTTTCAACATTAAAAGTGGTTGCAATCGCAATGATTAATTCAGTAACTTGCGGATATGAGAAACCTGTCCTTGAAGTGGAAGATATTTTCAAACTGTCACAAAAAGAATGACTTAAAATATACCCATATATACATGAAGTAACCCTATAAAAACATCTCATTATGAGCACATTATCTTCATCATCAAAACCTTCCTTCTGGTCAGGTATAGTCCTGGGAACAAAAAAGGTTTTAAAATGGTTACTGATCCTTATTGTGATAATTGGAAGCGTCTTAATCTACTGGAAGTATTTCTATACTTATAGTGAAGGTTACCGTGCAGGATTATTGCAGAAATTTTCTCATAAGGGTGTTATTTTCAAGACCTATGAAGGAGAAATAATATTAAGCAGTGTGTCAAGCAACAGGGATGTAGCACTTGCATCAGAGAAATTTCTTTTTACTGTAACCAACAAGGCCCTGATGAGGCAATTTGACACTCTCCAGGGACAGCCGGTTATTGTACATTACAGGCAGAAGAATGCATCCTTATTCTGGCGTGGAGATTCACCATATCTTGTTGACAGTGTAAAGGTCAGACGATAACAACTATTTCATTACCTTTTTTAATATTCCAAAGACGCCTCTTATGAATGTAGCGCTTGTCAGGACCTTGACAATTTCATCCTGTGGTGTCTTGCTGCTTCTTCCATAAGTTGTATGAGAAGGAGTTCTGGGCTGGCTCATTTCTTCTCCCGTTCTTCTATTCCCCCAATCTTTCCTTGCAGTCTCTTCCGTCGATTCTTTTGGCATCCCCGATGCTTTTCTACTCAGTATCTCATAAGCACTTTCAGGATCAAGAACCTGGCTGTATTTACGCACAAGATTAGATGAACTGTTAATTGAAGCTATTTCAGCCGGAGACAGAATGTCCATTCTGCTAACCGGAGACCGGAGCATAGTCGCAGCAAGAGGGGTTGGAACACCTTTCTCATTCAGGGCTGTCACCAGTGCCTCCCCGATTCCGAGATTCATTATAGTTTCATCAGTTTTATAATAGTCTGAAACAGGATAGTTTTCTGCCGAAAGCTTAATTGCTTTACGATCGATTGCGGTAAAGGCTCTCAAGGCATGTTGAACTTTTAGCCCTAGTTGCGCCAAAACTCCGTTGGGGACATCCATCGGATTTTGAGTTACAAAAAAGATACCAATACCTTTGGAGCGTATCAGTTTCACAATATTTTCAATCTCGTCAAGCAATGCTTTACTGGCCTGATTAAAAATGAGATGAGCTTCATCTATAAAAATTACAAGTTCTGGTTTTACCACATCACCCTTTTCCGGCATCTGACTATAGACCTCGGCAAGAAGTGAAAGCATGAAAGTAGAAAAGAGTTTTGGTTTATCCTGAATGTCTGTCAAACGGATAATACTGATATATCCACTGCCATTCTTATCAACTCTCAACAGATCGTGAATATCGAAAGATATTTCCCCGAAAAAAAGATCAGCCCCCTGTTGTTCAAGTTCAATTATTTTTCGCAATATTATACCTGTTGTAGCAGTTGAAATTTTTCCATAGTCCTTTTCAATCTCTTCCTTTCCTTCTTCTGTGACATACTGGACCACTTTTTTAAGATCCTTCAGATCAAGCAATGCCAGCTTTTTATCATCACAAAACTTAAAAATTACAGAAATTACACCCCCCTGAGTATCATTCAGATCGAGAATGCGTGAAAGAAGCACAGGTCCGAATTCGGAAACGGTAGCCCTTAATCGCACACCATCCTGCTGCGAAAGAGACATCAGTTCCACCGGAAATCCTTTTGGTGAAAAAGGAAGATTTATTTTAGCATGCCTTTCCGTTATTAATGGCTTCACCTCTCCCGGTTTGGCAATACCGCTTAAGTCACCTTTTACATCCATAAGAAGTACTGGTATACCTTTTTCAGATAGTTGTTCTGAAATCAATTGCAAAGTTTTGGTCTTTCCGGTTCCAGTTGCCCCTGCTATCAAGCCATGCCTGTTCATAGTTTTTAATGGAATTTTCACCTGAGCTTCGGCAATAGGCTGACCGTCGAGAATAGCCCCGCCAAGAACTATACTATCACCATTACAGGCATATCCTCCGTTAATGCTTGTTGTAAAAGAATTTTTTCTGTCCATAGCTGCCATTTTTTTTATTTAGATGAACCTGATGCAATTTACATGTTTAACCAATATTCACCAAGAACAAATATATTCGATTTATTATTGAACTAATAAAAAACAGGTTCTTAACTCTAAAAAAAGCGGTTTTAAGAATTACTATAAATGTTTAACTTTGGCTAAATCTAAACAAATTGATCCTAAAAATATGACTGATAAAAGCCTAGATATGAAAAAAATGAAAGCTAAATTCAAAGTGATTGCAGTAATTATTTTATTATCTGGTTTCTATAAAATGTCGTTCGGCCAGGTAACTGATGCTGAGAAGACCTTACGAACCCATCCGGTCGATTCTACCCAGGGATGGAAAAAAGGAGGAGTATTTTCAGTTAACCTTGCACAGACTTCACTTACCAACTGGTCGGCAGGTGGTCAGAATTCCTTTGCAATAAGCGGAATATTCAGCGGTTTTGCCAACTATAAGAGGAATAAATCTGTCTGGGTCAATTCTCTGGATCTTGGATATGGCCTTCTCAAACAGGGGAGTACCGGGTATCGTAAAACTGACGATAAATTCGATTTTTTATCAAAATATGGATACGAAGCTTTTAAAAA
>JBEKWS010000063.1:0-5903 GCA_049512815.1 Bacteroidales bacterium
GGGTATTTGCAACTACTGGTAACAGGAAACAGATTGAATTACCTCGTTTCTATGCCATTAAAATAGTCCGGCATAGGAAAATAATCAGCATCTCTAATCCTTATAACAGGAAGTGGGATAATTACTTTGCTGAAAGAGGAAGGAATCGATTGGCTAACTTGAAAACATCAGTAAATTAGCTTGTGAAAAAACGACCGGACTGTTGACACAGTCTTAAAAGTGCTTGAGCCGTATGCGGTGAAAGTCGCAAGTACGGTTCTCAGGAGGGAAAGGCGGGGCAACCCGCCTGACCTATCCGACCGCCGGGCCGTCAGACTGTCTAATAACCTGCCCGTTTTAATATTAACCACAAACCAGACATTTCCAATAATCTTTTAATCAGTTGATAACCATGGCTTTAATATTTTCAGCCCCTTTTAAACCAGATTAATTTGAATAATTTTTACCGGTTAAAATGGTTATTAGACAGACTCCCGTTATGCTTAAGCGCCAGCGACTTATGAGACAGATTCTACCCGAAATAAAACGCCTAAGCATAACTTTAAAAAGTATATTTCTGATCGGCGAGACAAGCGAATTGGTAAAAAATCATCATCCGACTGTGACAATTCCTAAAATTTTGCTACTAATACAATAAAAGCAATAGCTTGAAATGGAATTAAAAAAGCAAAACTTTATTCAAATAATAAACGAAAATAGAGGCACTATCAGAAGCCTCTGTAAAATATATTTTGGAAGTAATGAGGATCAAAAAGATGCTTTTCAAGATATCATTCTTCAACTTTGGAAATCATTCGATACATTTCGTGGAGAATCTGAAATCAGTACTTGGATTTATCGGGTAAGTCTTAATACGATTCTCACTAAAATCAAAAAAGAGAAGAAATCAGTAACTGTCGAACCAATTGACTTACACCACCTTTATATTTCCAATGCAAAAGCTGATGATTATGTAGAGTTGCTTTTTATTATCATTCAATCATTAAAGGATATTGACAAAGCAATTGTAGTACTGTATCTGGAAGGCTACCAGAACAAAGAAATCGCTGAAATTTTAAACATGTCTCCAACTAATGTTGGCACTCGCTTCAATCGAGTAAAGTCTCAATTAAAAATGAAATTTAACAACGAGTATCATGCAGCTAAACAATCTTAAACTAGCTTGGAAGCAACTGAAGATTATGAATGCTATACAGCTAATAGAATCAAATGAAATTCTGTCAATTATTGAGAAGCCAGAAAACATGAATAATATCAAATTACAAAGGTTTCTCTTTGGACTGGTCATGTTCATTTTTATAACAATTTTTTGTCAGGGCGGATGATTTTAAACTATATTCACTGGAACCCTGACCCTGAGATAGTAAATATCTTTGGGATTTCGATTAGATACTATGGATTACTCTTTGTAAGTGGATTGATTCTTTGCATCTATATTTTAGGCTGGATTTATAAAAGAGAAAACATTCCATCTGAGAATCTTGAGAAATTAGCAATTTATGGTATGATTGGTATTCTTGCAGGGGCAAGACTTGGACATTGTTTATTCTATGAACCTTCATATTATCTTGCCCATCCTCTTGAGATGATATTACCAATTCAACCACAACCTGGCGGTGGATATAAATTTAGTGGTTATCAAGGATTGGCGAGTCATGGTGGTGCACTAGGATTTCTGATTGCGGTATATTTCTATTCTCGAAAGACTAAACACTCACTGATTGATACCCTTGATTTGGTTGCGGTCGTTGGAGCCTTGGCCGGCGGATTTATCAGACTTGGAAACTTTATGAATTCTGAAATTATCGGTATTCCGACAACAAAACCTTGGGGTGTGATTTTTGAGCGAGTAGATAACGTATCGAGACACCCAGCTCAATTGTACGAGGCGATTTCTTATTTTATCATTTTTACGATTATGATGATTCTTTACAAAAAAATGAGAGATAGACTTAAAAACGGATTCTTCTTTGGGCTTGTAGTCGTTTTATGTTTTACAGCTAGATTTATAATTGAATTTGTAAAGGAGAACCAAGTCGGATTTGAAGATGGGATGACATTCAATATGGGACAACTTTTAAGTATTCCTTACATTGTCGTGGGAATTGGATTTATTATTTATGGATTAATGAAAACTAGAAAATTACTCAACGCTGACATCCAATAATTAAGTTCCTTTCTATCTGGACAACTTCGTAAACATCGAGACTGCTTCATCATGACAATTAGAACACGCCTAAGCATAACACGGACGGTTTAATTAATTGCCTTTTGCAACCCGGATTACTTCTCGATCAGCCCCTAAAGTCTATGCGAGCAAATTCATTTCAACTTATCAAATTTTGTTGTCCCCGGACTGATCCTGTTGCCGAGACAAAGTCAATAGGGTTGCAAGCCGACGCGCAGTTGTCATGGTTTTTGCGCGCCACCTTGACAGCTTTATCGTGACATGACAAATCCTGCTCATTTACCGGGACTCAGCCATCTTGACAACTTTGCCTGGACGAGAAAACTTCCGTCCACCTACCGGGACTGGCAAAAAACACGGCACCCCGACACGGACGCCAACTCAATCAAACCGCCGGGTCGTCAGACTGTGCAAAAACTCTATTGTTTTGTTTATAACCTAATTGCCAATTAATAGACTAAAACGCTGTATTTCTATAACTTGTTATAAAAAACGAAAATGGCACATCGAACCGGGACCAACAGAAACCAGCTGCTTTTACTTCCACCCAGCCTTGATGAGTTTGTTGGGGAAGATAACCCTGTAAAGGTTATCGATGTATTCGTTGATTCACTGGATATGAACAAAACAGGTTTCAAAAACAGTATTCCAGTAGAGAAAGGTTGCCCTCCTTATAATCCTGCAGACTTGTTAAAGCTTTACCTTTATGGTTACCTGAACAGGATAAGGTCTTCCCGTAAACTGGAAAAGGAGTGCACACGCAATATTGAAGTTATCTGGTTATTGAACCAGCTTCGGCCAAAGTACAGAACAATAGCTTATTTCAGGGCGCATAATTTAAAAGCCATAAAAAGCGTTTTTCGCCAGTTTGTAGTTATGATGAAGAAATGGGATCTTATTGCCGGAGATCTACTGGCAGTTGACGGAAGTAAATTCCGGGCAGTGAATTCCAAAAAGAACAACTATAACCAACAAAAGATCCAGCGTCACCTTAACTATATCGACCAAAAAGCAGATGAGTATTTAAAAGAGCTTGATGAGAATGATCATAAAGAACAGGGTGAACGCAAATTAAAGGTAAAAGAATGCCTTCAACAGTTAGAACAAAGAAGACAAAAATATCTTGACCTGGAAAGGCAACTCAAGGAAACGGGTCAGGACCAGGTTTCAACAACCGACCATGATGCCAGACAATTATTAATCAGGGGAGATATTGCCGAAGTTGCCTATAATGCTCAGACAACAATAGATAGCAAACACAATCTCGTAATAGATACAAAAGTAATTAATACAACAGACCGAAAGATACTGGCAACCATGGGATTGCGGGCCAAAGAGATACTAAACAAGGAAAGCTTTGACCTTCTTGCCGATAAGGGGTACCATAACGGAGAAGAGTTACTAAAATGCGACTTAATAAATATTAAAACCTATGTATTCAGATACAATTCACAGGATGATTGCTATACCTGCCCTGAAGGACAAACATTAAGAAGTAATGGAAGATGGTATAAAAAATTTTACCGGACTCACATAACTCTGGTTAAACAATACAAAACAAAGGCATGCAGGGAATGTCCAAAGAGATGCTGGTGTACCAGTTCTCCTCTTGAAAGAGGAAGATTGATTGAACGTTCGCAATATCAGGACTCAGTTGATGCAAATAATCTGAGGGTCAGAAATGAAAAAGAAAAATATAGACTCCGGCAGACGATGACAGAGCATCCCTTCGGTGTTGTTAAACGACAATGGGGATACGATCATGTAATGATGAAGGGGCTTCAGAAAACCGATTCAGAAATCAGTCTGATATTTTTATGCTATAACATGAAAAGGGTAATGAATATTATAAGCATAAATGGTATTCTAAAAGCCATTAAGGCTTTTTCTCAGTGTTTTAGCCCATTTTTGAGCTGTTTTTCACACATTTTTACCGTTTACGCCTCATACTATTTTCAATTATATCCTATTTTACAAAAAAGAGCGTTTATAATACAATGTAGCCGTATCTAAATAATTATTATTGCACAGACTCCCGTTAGTGGCAATTCCCACACCGAGATTACTCAGTTAAATTCTTAAGCGAACAGCAAAAATTGATAAACCTTGACAAATTTATTGATGGAAAAGGGATTTGTAACACCCTGATTATTAACACAATATTTTATCGTTATTAAAGATTCACCCTATCAATATGACAAATGCAAGACAATAAACTACTGCTAAAAGATTGTAACAATTGTTACATTTTTTGAACAATTATTCAAGATTCAATGTTTTATCTAGAACAATGAAAGATGACAGATTATGGTTTCAAGTATTCAAAATGAAAAAGCTGAAATGTTCTTGAAATTTCATCAAGACAAAGAAATTTTGGTTCTGTTAAACTCGTGGGACATCGGAAGTTCTAAATTAATAGAAGCATGTGGCTATAAAGCAATCGCAACAACAAGTATGGGAATAGCTGCCTCTTTAGGTTATCCTGACTGCCAGATAATACAATTGTCAGAAATGATTGAAGCTATAACGGGGATCGTAAATGCAGTACAAGTTCCGGTAACTGTGGATATAGAAGCCGGATATGGAAATAATTTAAATGAAATAATTGATTCGGTTAAAAAGATAATTGCAACAGGAATTGTTGGAATAAACATTGAAGACAGTATTGATTTAAATGCAGTATTAATTGACGAGATGGAATTTTGTGAAAGAATATCAGCTATTCGTGCATTATCAGATTCACTGGGCTTTCATTTAGTAATTAATGCAAGGACTGATTCATTTTATACTTCGTCAGGTTCGCCACGAGAAAAATTATCCGAATCAATAAAGCGTGGCAATAAATACCGGGAAGCAGGTGCAGACTGCATATTTATTCAGCCTGTATGGGAAAAGGAAACGATTTCAACACTGGTTAAGGAAATTAATGCCCCAATTAATATTCTTTCAAACCCTGGAATTGGGGCAGGATTACCTCCATCTGTTCGTGAACTGCAGGATTTAGGTGTCGCCCGTTTAAGTCTAGGTTCAAGTTTGATGAAAGCTACTTTAGCTTTAATTAAAAAAGTTGCTGACGAACTATCAGAAAAAGGGACTTACAATATTTTATTAGATTCTCTAACACCGCTTCCCGACGCCGCATTGGCCTATAAAATGGCAATAGGGTTAAGTAAATGAAGAACAGTCACTAACGGACAATAAAGGTAAGTTGTTTGTCACACTTTTTGCTTTCCTGCCTGCCGGCAGGCAGGTGCTCCTGCCGCCAAGACAAATTTGTAATTGGGGATAAACCCGGATACGCGCCACTGCCCATTTCCAAACTACTGCAACCGGGACAAATTCAGAACACTTACCAAAATTGTACCGCGATACTGCGCCACTGCGCATTTAATAAAATTCTGCACTTGGATAAATTACCAGTAACTTAGCAAACTTGTACCGCGAAACTCGTATACCTCAAAAAACTTTATACCTGGACGGCAAAAACATGTGCCATACCCTCCTTGCACCGTGACAATTTCCTGGCTAATCCCGATGAATCGGGACTGCCCGGTGCTGCGTTAGGTAACGCTTACTTACTTTATTGCCGTGCCGTTGAACTAAACCGCCACATGGCGGTAGATATAACTGAAAATCCGTAGCTTGTATGATTATTCACTTAATAATCATACTACAATGAAAAAAAATCATTAGAACAATTGGTTCTGCGGGAGAT
>JBEKWS010000064.1:0-3474 GCA_049512815.1 Bacteroidales bacterium
TTAAATACCGATATAATGGGTGTGCCTGACGAATGACCTTCTTTTATCCAATACAAGTTAGATAAATTCCGGGGAATGATGTAGTGATTTAAGAAAAATCAGCTGAAAACAGTTGACTTTTTGGGGAATTTTGTTTTTATTTTAATATAGAAGCTACAGTGATAAAAATGAGTTTAAGAAAAGGGGAAAGAGATGTGAAGGTTGGTGTTAATTACCACCACCTTTATGTGAATTTAAACGATTGGATCCAATAAAATCCGTCAAAAACCTAGGAAGAACATAGCAACAGGCCAAAACCACTTATACGGGTTGTCATGTAGTTGTTATGACATAATACCACCAGATGTCACCAGGTTGATTCTGGTTGCTTCTGGAACTATTTCTAGTGATGAGAAGGGGAGAAGCTTGGCAAAAGACGATCTGTCACCAGAAACCTTAAAACATAGTAGAAATAATGAATAATGTAAAATCCGTCCTTCTTTGACCACTTCAAAATCCGGTCTGATTGCGCTTAACATACAGAACTATACAATAATTATTTAACTCCGGATAATAGTAGGCAATCTAATCAGACCTATTATGGTTAAGATTATTAACTTTTCTGAGTTATAATTACTTCGATAGATTGACTCACGCCTTTAGATAAAAATGATTTGAAAAATGTATTTTTGAGCTTTAGCGGATCTAAAAGATACAACTTTTTTGAATAAATCAATCAGAACATATCACACAGTTTTATTATTAGTAATCCTTTCTGTACCCGTTGCAGCACAGGATGATTATGAGATTCAGGTATACAATTCTGATCTGACTGAAAAAGGTTATACTCTTTTTGAACTTCATAGTAATTATACACCTGTAGGAAACAAGCAATATTCAGATAAAATATTTCCATCGGATAAGATACTGCATGAAACATTGGAGATAACGCATGGTTTTAGTGATATTTTTGAACTTGGAGTTTATTTTTTCAATGCAATTGGCAACGATGGCAGAAGTGGTTATGGAGGTTCCCATATCCGGCCCAGGATTAGTGTTCCTAAATCATGTAATATTCCAGTAGGGTTAAGCTTGGGATGGGAATTAGGATATCAAAGAATCGGATTTTTTAATAATCATTGGTTATTTGAAATACACCCAATAATTGACAGGAAATTCGGAAAGTTTTACATTGCAATAAATCCAACTTTCGACTGGAATATTGATAAATCAAAGGATTTTGAATTTAATCCGTGCTTTATGACCAGTTATAAAATTAACAAGAAAGCTGACTTAGGGCTGGAATGGTATAGCGGGTATGGCCCAGTTCAAGACTTTCTTTCTTGGGATCAACAGCACCAGGTACTTTTTTTGGCTACTAACATTGATTTAGGGAATAATTGGGAGTTTAATGCAGGTATTGGGCGAGGCCTTAACTCTTCAACGGATAAATGGATAATCAAATTTATCGTTGGAAGAAGTTTTGCCTTTTAAAAAATCTCTTAGGCTAACCTCAAACATCCTGTAACCTGAAACGAAGATAATTTATAATTAAAATAATCCATTTTTGTCCAAAACCTGGCGTAAACCTGGTGTGAAATAATAAACACTTACAATTTGGGTTTTTAAATATTTGATTTAGTACAAAATCCATCCTTCTTTGACCACTACAAAAATCGGTCTGATTCCATAGAACATACATAACAAAACAACAATTATTTAACTCCCATTTAAAGGGTGGTCAATTTGTTCCGGCCATTGGCTTTTCCACCCAATACTTATTTACAGTGTCATTTATTCACCTGAGCTGTCTGATTGGCTATAAGGCTGTTGACAAGTGCTTTAAGCTCATCAATTTCTTTTTGCTGGGATTCAATTTGTTGCTGTTGTTCTTTAATTGCCTCGGTAAGTACAGCAACCAGATTTTGATACTTTACACTCAGAAGTCCATCATTAGCATCTTTTATTACAAGCTCTGGCAGAATTTTTTGAACATCCTGAGCGATGAACCCTAAATCAGGAGTATGAGTGCTGTCGGATTTCCAGGTGAAATTGACCCCCTTTAGTTTTAAAACTTTCTCAAGTGAATTAGTCAACGGTGTTATGTTCTCTTTTAAACGACTATCAGATGATAATTTTTTAATACTTCCCGTTGCATCAATGACAAGTGATGTTCCTGTTGCACTAGATAGGTTAGTTGCCACAATCTGACCAGTGATGCATACATCACCAAAAAAGTAACCAGCCCAGTTTGTTGTTCCACCAGAGGAAGTACCATAAACTCCTTCATTCGTTCCGGTGCCAGTTGCATATCCTGCTATTCCTTGGCTAACAGATGATCCATTGCCAGCAGCGATTGAGAACGTGCCGATGTTCGATGTATATCCTAAGCCTTCAGATAATGCGTAAATCCCATAACTTGTTAGACCATTGGCAACGACACTTAACTTTGCATTGGTATCAATTGAATTTACATCTGCAGTGGCTATTGTACCATCAAGAATATTTCCCGTCGTAACGGATCCTACTGCCAGATTTGATGAGGTTATAGTATTTGTAGCAATATCTGTTCCGGTCACTGATCCATCTGTTATTTGAGCTGATCCAACTGAATTTAAAGTAGCAAGATCACCTAATCCAAGATTAGTTCTTGCGGTCGCTGCAACAGATGCACCAGTGCCTCCATTAGCAACTGTTACTATTCCAGTAACATTTGATGCTGTACCAGTGGTATTTTGATTCAAAGTTGGGAAGTTGGTTAATAATGCCGCACTACCATTTGGTGCCAGGTAATCTGTGCCTGCTACTGCAATGGAAGGAACTCCTGTCCCTGTTGTATTTTTAAGAATACCAGTCGATAATCCAGCTAACGAGGTACCATTTATTCCTATTACTGTTAATGCCATGGAACCAGTGGCATCTCCCGTATGTGTAGCATTAGTTACTTTGGCTGTATTCGCCAATACCGAAGCATTATTAGTGACACTTGATTGAAAATCACTAACCTGCGATGCAATTATATTAATTCCAGAGGACTTATTCCATGCTCCATAAACAGGATCAGTTTCGTTATAGCCGGCTACATTTTTTGAATACAATGCATAAGGAACACTCAATAACTGGCTTGTACCTATTATGGTGTAGCTTGAACCTCCTGTCGGGTCTGTTTCTGTTTTGATGAAATAAGGACCATTTGCCCAGTCAATAACATCAAACCCCGTTCCCCCTCCTATTTCAACATTAACAAGACCATTAGCATTAGTGGTTGGTGTCTGTGTTTCTGTATAAACAACTGTTCCGCTTACAGAGCCTTGAAGAATACTTATTCGCATTCCGACTGCATGATTTGTGACGAGTGCATTACTCCCATCACGAATAACTGCCTGATAGCTCATTTTTTGAGGACTTTGTGCCCATATTGTTGACACTAATAATACTGCAAAGAAGAAGGCGTAAACTTTTTTCATATAGTTTAATTTTTAATGATTTTAAATG